>JBBSFD010000065.1:0-16052 GCA_038239115.1 Candidatus Limnocylindrales bacterium
CCGAGGAGCAACGTGCCGGCGACGATGGCGACGGACACGCCGACCATCAGGGCCGCCCTTGCGAGCCGGTCTACGATGCCCAGAGCGAGATCCTTCACAGCACGTCCTGCGATCCTCTTTCGTCCCGGCCCGGCCGGGACGCGGTGCACACCAGGAGGTGGGGAAAGCGACCCGTTTCGCTCCTCCCTAGCCAAGGCGGAGGATCGGTACGCCTAGTTGGCCGTGTAGTTGATCGGGGGGCTGACCTTCTTGCAGTTGTCCTGGTTCGTGCCGAGGTCGTTCATGGCAATGGTCAGGCCGGACCAGCTGCCCTGGGCGATGCCGGGGTTGATCTCAGCGCCGACGGGCGCGCTGCCACCGATCGTGAAGTCAGCGGCCGTGCAGGCCGGCAGGCTCCCATTGGCCTGGGCAGTCCAGAGCACCGGAATGACCGCCGTCACGGAGGTCACGTACACGTTTCCGGCATTGGGGTTGTCGAAGTTGCCTGAGAGCTTCTGGGTGGGTCCGCCCGGATAGAGGCCGGTGATGGGCGACGTCTGATTGACGGTGATGGCGACCGTGGTGCCCGTGGTCGCGGAGCCCGTGCCGGAGCCGCCCTGGGTCCAATAGGCGAAGGCCCCGCCCGCGAGGGCGATGGCGAGGATGAGGCCGAGGGCGACCGAAAGGCGCTGGCGGCCGAGGATGAGTTTGCGGATTGGATCGGTCCTCCGAACCGCGACACGGGTGCACATTTGTGTCGCGTACGAGTGTCCCAGACCCCTCCGACCGACGGACTAGGACGGAAGTCCCGGTCCCTCTGGTACCCCCGGTCGCGGGCACGCCAACCACCTGGGCATGCACAGACCCCAGAATAGTTCGAGGTGCGCTACTCGACCTTCTGGTCCCAGCCCGACGCGAGGGTCGACGATGGCGAGATGCGGCCCGTTGACAGCTGGGTGCAGTAAGAGGAGATCGGCCACAACCGCCCTAGGCCGACCGCCGACGCCGAGCGCTTTCCTGGCGCGGAAGGCGACTCGCCCGAAGTCGAGCGGGTGGACGACCTCGGCCCGCGCCCGTAGCGACTACGTGTCGGCTTAGCTCAGGCTGGACTTCCGGCTCTTGATCCAGCCGTGGTTGACGATCCACTCCCAGGCGGGCTCCCACCACGCCCGCGTAAAGCGGTCTAGACCGCGAGAAGCCGCCTCTGACTCCCACGCGTTGAGGAACCACTCGATGCTCTCGGGGCGAATCTTCGTCTCCCGAGTCAGCCGATCTGCGAGGGCGTCGCGATTGGCCGCATAGACAATGAGCGGGTCGGTTCGATTGGCTGGGCGAGAGATGATGGAGTCGTGAGTGGTCATGGAAGCCCCAGTGCTTACGGCCACACTTGGGTCGGCCGAACGGCCCGCTGGCCGGGAGGGCAGCATGCGCTCGCCTGGCCCAGTGGGCAAGTGCAAGCGGCAAGGGCCGGGCAGGCTTGCGCGGAGGGCGGCGCAGGGATCGTCTCGATGCTCGCAGCGTCAGAGAGTCAAGTGCTCCTTCGTGGCCTCTTTTAGCTCGCGAAAGCCTCACCCGAGCGCTAGCCACTACCCCACCGGTGGAGTCACACGCGGTGGCTCTTCACCTGGCTTCGGCTTCGAACGCTCTGGATGCTCTCCGTGGCGCGGCGCAATCTTGTCGGACCGGACATCCGGTCCACGCTGCGTGACCGACCGGCCGTCGTTGGTCCCCGAAATGTTGCCGGCCTCGTCGACTTCGCCCTCGTCGGAAGGTTCCTTGCCCATCGTATTCTCCCAATCCGGGGTCTCGATCGGCCGGCAAAGGCCGCAGACCACCTGCCGATTTTCCGCAGCGACCACTCAGAGGAGCTTCACTCGCAGGTCATGCGATCGGGGCTCACATCTGTCGAGCCTTTTCTAGCAATCGTTTGGCGGCCCCGGCCCTCTCCGCGCGAGCGGTTTGAACCTCTTGTCGTCTAGACGGTGGTAGGTTTCGAAGCGCGACTAAGCGACCGTTTCGTTCGTGCTGCCCATCCCTTTCCCTTGCTCGGCGTCGAGCACCCGAGGCGCATCCATCAGGACGAGCACGTCGATCCGATCGCCGTCGGCGCAGCGGGTCCCGGGAATAAACCCGTAGTCGAACGGGAAGTTCATCCCGCCGCAGGCTCATCGTCACCCGGATCCTTCGACGGGATCGTAGGCCAGCTTGTTTCGTTTTTCTCTTGCGGTGACTCGATCACCGCCAGGAGCTGACCGTCCGCACCCGTCGGTGACAGGCGCTCGAGATTCATCGTCAACCTCCTTTCAGGGCGAGGTCCTTCTCGGTGACCCATTGAGTCGCGTGCTCGAAGGAGGCAGGCACCCAAGCACCACACCGTAGACCACATGGGCGGCCAGCATGATGGCTGGCCGGCCCGGCCGGTCGCGTTCGGGTGGGGGCATGATCCCGAGGGCCGGGATCCAACCCTTGTAGCTGGTCACATAGACCGCGAGTCCGAAGCCGATCCCGAGCGGCACCGACGGGACACTTGGCACGATCCTGCGCAGAAGGCCATAGGTAGCCCCCACCGCCGCCCCAAATCCAAGGTGAGCAAGAGGCGCAATCACTGCGGCGACTCCGGACGGGTCATCGACGCCGGCCTTCTGGAGCGCGGCGGCAGTGATCTTCGTGGGTGGCTGCTCGCCCATCAGCCCGAGTCGGTCGCCGGCGACCATCACGGCACTCATTGCGCCGGTCGCGACGATGCCGCCCAAGGCGCCGCGGAGCAAGCCGGTAGCCTGTAGATTGCCCATCCTGGCGTCGGCGCCTCCGATCGATGATCCTTACCCATTGGGCACCTCGCGTCCCCTACCCCACGGACGCCGATCCCGTGCGGTGCCGCAAGTCTCCCAGGCGGGTCCTTCAAGGTCGTCCCGGAGTTGGTGCTCGAGGCGGGCTACTTCGTGGGTCGGTCGCCCCGGTCGCCCTGGCCAGGCTTCGTCACCGTCTTGGCCTTGTGCTTTTGGTCCGCTGCCAGGGACCGGCCGACGTCGACCTGGTCCTTGCTGAACTGACCTTCGTCGTCGCGACGGATGAACCGTTTGTCGCTCTTGGTGTCGACGAGCTCTCGCTTCTTGGTAGCCACTGGGTTCTCCTTCCAACTTCTGGTTTCTAAAAGTTCCTCTAGGAAGCCGGCCGAGGCGATGGCGGGTCCGATCGCTTGGCGGGCGCAGGCTGGCCATCGGCGGCCTGCTGGGTCTGGACCCGGGCCGCCGTGGATTGGCTCTGCTCGTACAGGTCCTGGGTGATCCGGGCCGCCACGTCGCGGCCGCCCAGGCCAAAGGCCAGTCCAAAGGCGAGGGCCAAGGCCCCGACCAAGCCGATGAACAGGATGTTGACGAGGTTCGCGGCGATCCCGACCTGGTTGACCGCGATGATCACGGCAAAGGCGATGATCGCGACCTCGGCGATCTGGCCCAGGAGCCGGCCATTGGTAAAGCCCATCTCGCCGGCGCCGACCTCGATCGCCCCGCGCACGAAGCGGGCAAGCACCGGCGCGATCAGCAGGATGATGGCGGCCACGATCAGGTTGGGGATCCACAGGAGCACGTCGTTGAGCAGCTGGCTGACCTGGGTCAGGCCGAGCAGGTTGGCCGCTGCGACGAGAAAGAAGATCCGGATCAACCACTTGACGAGCTCGCCCCCGACGAGACTCGGCCTGATGCTCGTGCTCTGGGAGCCATAGACGGCCGCGCCATGTTTCGCGAACAGCCGGTCGGCCCCAGCCCGCTGGAGCAGACCCGTCACGATTCGGGCCAGCACGCCGGCGATGACCCAGCCGATCAGGATGATCACGAGCGCCCCGATGATGTTGGGGATGGCTGTCAGGAGCGCGTTGAGGGCATTCGATAAGGCCAGGAAGATCGAGTCTCCCCAGTTCGTGACCTGGACGGTGGGCATTGGGCCAGCTCCTGATGAGTGGGTTGACGCTCGGAGGCTAGCCGGCCATCAATTCCGTCCACCCCTCAGGCTGGGCTGGGGGATTGCAGAGCTATGCCATAGGCTGCTGCTCCGCGTCCGAGCAGCCATAGAGGCAGGGCTGCGGTCCAATCGCACGAAGCCTTATCCACGGATACGGTCTCGTGCCTTCCGTGCTCGGTGGGGCGGCGCGGTTCGCCACTGGGGCGTGGTGCGTTCCTCTCAGGGGCTCTCCGTGAGCCACGATCCGTGGCTCGTGCTCAACACCCTTAGTGAAGTTCCCCGGTGGAGATGAGACTCGATACCGTGCCCGCAGAGGAGGGCACGGATGCCGGAGGTCCAGTCTCGGTCGTATGGGAATCCGCGGCGGCTGCCGCGACGGAACCGTATCCGATCGAAGGCGACGATCGGCTGATCGTCGTCGTCGAAGCCGAGCAACGCCGCCGCACATTGCAACGGTGACTAGCGAATCGACGGCTGTGCCACAGCTGAGTCGCGGGTCACACTGGTCCGCTGGTCAAAGCGACCCTTCGCTCTTGGTCGCCTCGTGGACCGCGGCCCCTAGCAGTGCGCCGATCCCATACGTCGCCGCCGCCGCCAAGGCCCCGAGCGCCATCTGGCGCAGGCCGGTCCGCGAGGCGGGTCGGTGGGTCTGGCGGCTCACTCCGGCCTCGATCGCAAACAACGCCAGGAGCGAGGCTGCCACAGCGAGAGGCAAGGCAGCCGCGGTCGGCAACAGCAAGAACGGCAGTAGTGGGACGAGGGCGCCCATCGAGAACGCGCCGAGCGAGCCAGCCGCCGCGGACACGGGCGATCCCATCGTCGCTGCGGAGAGGCCGACCTCCTCGGCAACGAAGGTATCGATTGCGAGCTCTGGGTCGGCCAGGATGCGCGTCACGACGAAGTCTCCGCCGAGGGATCGTTCCGGGTTCGGACACTCCGCCCGCCTAGAACTCCCCAGGACGAACGCGAGAGCCCGGGACTGCCACCGGGTTGTCGGGGCCTCGTGAGGTCTAGTACAGGCGTTCTATCCTGGGCGGCTCTGGATCGTCCGGGATCTGGCTCGAATGCGAGCACCACATCGTTGACCGTGCGTCGATCAGGGCGAAACTCCGCCCAGCCTGCATCGACCTCGCGCTCGGCCTCGTTGAGGCTGTCCCAGGCCTCGGAGAGTTCGGCTGGATCGGGGTTGTCACCAAGCTCGCGGCTGGCGAGCCTGCCCAGCGCTCAGCCGCAGCCTCTAAGTTCCCAAGGCCTCACGTAGTGGGTCGTTGTCGTTCCGCTGCCTACCACGACTCAACCTCCGCTCGTGCGCCCGCGAGGGCTCGGAAGAGAACCTCCTCGGGCTCTGACCCGGCAGCGGAAAAGAACACGATGCTCCGGTCTGGCCGGTGGTCTGGCGCGTTCGGGTGTCGGGTGAGCCGCACCGTGCCGGCCCACATCGAGTCCCTGCCGAAACTCAGTTTGATATCCCAGTCCGCGCCGGGTGCGTGCTTTTCCATGAACAGGTGGAACTCGTCGACCATCTCGCCCGCTGGTCTCCACCCATCGCTGAACGTCTCCGGCGGTTCAGTCAATCGTCAGGTCCTCCGGTCGCTTGAAGCGAAACTCGTCCCAAGCCTCTTTGTACACGCGCTGAGCCTCATCGACACGATCGACCGCGGCCTGCCACGCGCCACCATCGATTATCTGCGGAGCCATCGGAGTGATGAACGGTTCCAACCCAAGGTGTGCCTCGCTCAGGTTCCGGATCGCCTCGCGAAGTCGTATGTTTTCATCCATTGGCCTGCACCATCCCTTTCAGATTCGCCCGCAACTCGCGGGCTTGTCGTTCGCGAAGCCCACTGGCCGCCGCGGAGCCGACCTCTTATGGGCCGCTGGCACCACTGACGAGTGCGAACGCCCAGTGAGTGCTGCCACCCCGGCGCCCCCAGCGCGCTTCGTCGGCAGGGGCTCTACCTCTGGTAGTCCGCGTCAAGGTAGGCGTCCGACGACCACCTTGGCCTCATCCTGGATCGCGGCGCTCGTTGGGGCCTTTGCACCTAGGGTCCCGAGGCCACTGAGCCCCACGAAGACGGGACCCTTCAGCAGGTAGATCGCGGTCGCGGAATACGTCTGACCGGCGACCGTTGCGCTCGCCTCGAGGAGCGTCGCATCGACCCCTGGCGCGAAGCCGGGCAACTCCGTCACCTTCATGGTGACTCCAGCGGCGTTCTTCTTGAGTTCCGCCTCGGCGGCCAGCTTCGCGGCCTGCGCAGTTCCGGCATCGGGCGCCTGCGCCACGATCACCTCGATCGCGATGCCCTCCTGACCGTAGCTGCACAGCTTAGCTCCGCCGGGCGTGGTCGACGCCTGGCCCGCACCGAAGATCGTCCCTCCAAGGCTCGACGCCTCGGCGCTGGGCACGAGCTCGCACGGATCGAGTGCGGTCGGCACCGCGGTGGTTGCGACGGTAGCAGGGGCTCCTGTCGTGCTTGGCGAGGTCGGCTCAGGAGACGGCGTGGGCCTCGAGGTCACGGGGCGTGCGACAGTGGAGGGCCCGATCGATGCCGTGGAGGCGTTGCAGCCGGCGATCACAGCGAGCGCCGCTGTGGCAGCAAGGCCCCAGCGGATACGAGACGAGGGCGTATGGTGAGTCGCGGGAATCATGGATACCTTCTCCCTGCACGATGACCTGGTCCGAAGAAATTGAACGCTCATCCATAACGCGCCGGAGGCAAACCGCACGCTGGCTTGCCCGACGTATATTGAGCAGAGCCGAGCGTCAGGCGATCGGGAGGACAAGACAGCCGCCAGCAGGACGGGCGACATGATGAGCGTCCCGTTGATGCACTCGACTTGGATCGTCGCGATCACCCGCTTATCGTCAACGCGGCTTTCCAGCCGGCCATGCCGTCGGTGATGCCCGCGTTGTTGATCGCGGCCTGCACATCGGCCAAGGACTGAGCGTAGAGGTTGGCGAACCAGATGGACGCCCCCGGCTTCCCGGTCAGCGCGATCCGGGCGGTGAGCCCTCGCGTCTCGCCTGGAGCCAGGGCGGGCCATTCGAACGAGAGGAAGGGCGACTTCGCCACGTGGCTGCAGTCGGCACAACTCGCCGAACCGAACGGCCACGGTCCCGGCTCGAACTGGAAGACGACAAGGGTCATCGGCGGTGAGGCCGTCGAACTCGAGTTGGTCATCGTCAGGCTGAGCTCGAGTGTCCTCCCCTTCAGGGCCCTCCGGACCAGGGTCGCCGGATCGGTACCGAGACAGATCGCTCCGACCACTCCAGCCGTCGGGCACGGCTCGACGGCAACCGCCGGGCTCGGCGACAGGGAGTCGGTTGGACTCAAGGTCGGGCTCAACGTTGGACTCGCTGTCGGTCCGGCAGTCGGCGAGGACGTCGGCTGGGTTGAGGGCGTCGAGCTCGGCCCGACCGTCGGCTGGGGCGAGCCCGTCGCGCCGGTGCAGGCAGCGAGTGAGAGAGCAGCCAGGATCAATGGGGTCGCCAACAGCCACTGATGCGGTCGAGGACGCGAAGACGCCCACCGAGCGTGGCCGATCTGGTTCATGGGTGCCGCACCTCGGACTCAGGCATAACCATCCACGGCGGTCGACGTTGAGGCCCCATCCGTGCCGACCAGGGTCGTCATCAGTTGGCCGGGCCGACCTCGAAGCCGTAGGCACCCGTCGCCGTGCCTTCGCCCAGGATCCTGACGGTCCAGATCCCTGGGCTCACGAGGACCCGGCGCCCGATGTCGTGACAGGCGAGATCGAAGTCCTGGAGCGAGCCGTCGGGACCGATCAGCTGCCAGTCGAGCCCGGTCACGCACGAGCCGTGAGCCTTCAGGTCGACGACCTCGCCAGCGATCGCCGCGAAGGTGTAGTCGTGCCACGCGCCGACCGTGGACACCGAGCCGGTGATCGACTCACCGAGACTCACCTCGTTGGTCGTCTTCGCGACGACCGGCAGCAACGTGAACGAATAGGCCCCGGTGGCCGACCCATCCGACGAGACTCGCACGGTGTACGTCCCGGCGATCAGCAGCGCCTGGCGGCCGAGATCGTCGCAGGCAATGCCGAGGTCCTGGTCGCTGCCATCCGGCCGGAGCAGGCTCCAGCCGACCCCGGTGATGCAGGCGCCATGGCCCTGGACGTAGACGATCTCGCCGGCCCTGGCTGCGAAGGTGTAGTCGTCGTGCTGACTCGTGGTCGCGATCGTCCCGGAGATCGTCTGGCCGAGAGTCAGCGGCCCACCGGCGGTCGGCGACGAGCTTGGAGCGGGGGCCGGCGTGGCGAGGCTCGATGCTAGTGCCGGTCCCGCGGCCGCAACCGCAGCGTCGGCCGCCGCCAAGGCCGGATCCCCAGTCTCGCCGACGTCGAGAATGCAGTCGTCGAGCACGGGCTGGAACCGAACCCCCACCGCCTCGCAAACCGCCCTCGCGCCGGCCTGCACGGAGGCCGGCAACGACGAGGCCGTCAGGACCCCCGTTGGGATGCTCAGGTTGGTGAACGATGCCGTGCTCTAGCCGGGCTGATAGTCGAAGAGCGATTGCGATTGGCTGATCCGCCAGCTGTTGCCGAATTGGCTGTACAGCTTGGTCTCGAAGGCAGGATCCGATGTGCTCAGGACGACCCCGTCGCGGCCGGTCAGGTCGTTGGCCGGATTGCCGTCGACGTTGCCGAGGAGGCCGCGCATGCGCGGACCGGTCGCGTTGCTCGGGACGAAGCCGTAGTTCAGGGTGTTCGCGACCCGGAAGATCGTGAGCCGGCTGCCATCTGGCCAGTCGACCGCCACGGAGCCGCCGTGCCGCTCGAGCGTGCCACCGTGCGGCAGCTGCTCGGCGATGTCGGGAGCCGTCACGGCTTTGCCGTTGACGAGCAGGAACGACGCTTCTTTCGCGTAAACGCCAATCCGATCACCGTCGACATTGGCGGCCACGGCCGTGTTGAAGGCCACCGCGGTCCCGCTGAAGAGGGCCTCCTGGCGGGCCTGGATGACGAGCGTTCGATCGGCTGAAGCCGCGGCGAGGAATTCCCCGGCAGCCTGGAAGTCGACGTGGACCCGGTCGCTCGTCCAGACGTGCGGATCCCCCATGGAGCAGGGATTGCCCGCTGTTCCAACGCATGCCGTTTTGCCGGGTCCGTTGCACGATTCTGCCACGCAGGTGAACCCGTTCGGGCCACTCTCGCAATGACCATTAATGCATCCCACCCCGTTCGGGCCGGCGCAAGCCAGCCCCGAGCAGTGGAATTCGCCAGGCCCACTCTGGGATGCAGGCGGTTTGGACCAAGGTGGCTGCCCCGACAGTACGAGGTACCACCCGTAGATACCAATGGCGTGGATCGCAGGAGCGATCAGGACCCCTCCTGGGATAATCAGACCAGTGGGATCCGTCTGGTTGACCGGGTCCCCGCCGGCGTATTGATAGAGGTTCGGATCGCCTCCCGCGAACTGGATCGGATCCGAGCTCGTCCACCGACCGGTCGTCGGATCGTAGTCGCGGGCACCGAAATGGACGAGACCCGTGTCCGGATCGGCCAATCCGCCGGCCATGCCGAAGGGGATCGTGCCCGGCGCCGTCTCGTGGGTGATTCGGCCCCAGGCGTCGTACGCGATCGCGTCGACGATTGAGCCGGACTGTGCGTCGATCACGAGGCGAGGGCTGCCGTTCAGGTCGGTCATGACGCGGTCCGCGACACCGCCGCGCTGGACGAGCGCCACGTGCCCGAGGTCGTCGTAGCCGAACTGGGCAGTGACGTTGCCCGTCCCGTCGGTCTCGGCCACGACCCGGCCGGCGGGGTCATAGAGGTACCCGGTGACAAGCTTGCCGGCGACCTCTCGTCCAATGCGGCGCCCTTCGGCATCCACGAGGTAGGTGATAGCGCGCCCATCAGCCAGCGTGACCCCGCGCAGGGAGCCGAAGTCATCGAAGGTGAACGCTGTCTTCCCGCTGGTATCGCCGCGCTGGGTCAGGGCACCCTGGGGCGACCATGTGTCTGTCGCAGGACCAAAGGTGACGAGGCGGTCACGCGCGTCATACGTTGCTTGCATCGTGCCCGACGGGCTGGCGACTGTCGTACGGTTGCCAGCCGCGTCGTAGGTATCGGTCTCGGTGATCTTGCCATTAACGGCAACCGTGGCCAGACGGTCCGAGCCGTCGTAGGCGTAGGCCGTCGTAGTAGTGGTTCCCTCTGGTCCGGTTTCTGCGACGATCGTGATCCGGCCCTCGGAATCGAGGGCGTAGCGAACCTCGTCGACGACCTTGCCGGCGACGGTCGTTGTTGCCCGGACGAGGTGCTCGTTCGCGTCGTACTCATCGGAAGTCTGAACCGCGCCGACCGACGACCCTCTGGTCAGCCCGCTGGCCGGATCTCGGGTGAGGGTCAGACCACCGACACCCGTCAGTTCACCGGACCGGTCGTAGGACAGCCCCAGGCTCGGGCCGCCATCGATCGCCTGCGTCACCGCCCGCCCGTTCAGATCGAGGCTGACCAGGACGGACCCATTCAGCGGCCCCGACCAGGTCAGCTTGTCGGGCGTGCTCCCGGCGTAGCCATAGACCGTCGTCACGCCGCTCGGATCGACCGTCTGAGTCAGGAGGCCGGTCGCCGGGTCGTAGGCCCTCGATGCCGTTCCCAGCTCGAATGTCGTCCCGACCACCCGTCCGGCGCTGTCGTAGGCGTACTTGACCAAGCGCGGCCCAAGCCCTGCGATCGTCGCGGGCTGGCCGTCGCCGTCGTAGGTCGTCGCCTCGATCGATCCGTCCGATCCGACCTGCGGAGGCAGAAACCCTGTTGGCCGACCGGCGGCGCTGCTGCCGAGGGTGAAGCCCAGGCCGCCGGGTGGTTGGACCTGGACCGGCCGACCATCCGCGTCATAGGCGACGATCGTCGTTGAACCGTCAGGGGCGGCGGTTGCCGTGGCCCGGCCATTCGCATCGACGGTGATCATTGCGACCTTGCCATCCGGCCGGGCCACGGTGATCGAACCTTTGGACGCGTCGTAGCCCCAGCGGGTGCTCTGGGCCAGAGATCCGGTTCCGACAGTCTGGCTTGTCATCCGGCCCTGGGCGTCGTACGTGTACGTCGTCGGGGCGCTGCCCGGGGCCGAGAAAGAAAGCAGATGGCCGTTAGGATCGTAGGTCGAGATCGACTTGCGCCCGACGGGATCGGCGGTCGTCACCGTGACCGTCCCGGGATCGAATGTCCTGACGGTTGCGGCGCCGTTGAGCGTCGTGGTGAGCGTGCCGGACAACGTATAGGGCAGTCCGTTCACGGGCTGGAGGTCCTCGGCAACCGTCGCAGTCGCGACGACGCCATCTGGCCGGGTCGTGACATCCGGGGTGAGGACGGGCGCAGCAAGGCCCCAGGCAGAGCTCGTCGCAATGCCGATCGTGCGCTTCGTTCCATCGCCGAGCACGAGCGACCGAGCGCCCTTGGACGTCGTCGTCTCGGTCGTGGTCGAACCGTCAGGACCGATGTAGGTCCGGTGGACGCCGCCGTCAACCGACTCGATCCGATACATAGAGACGCGGCCGAGGGTGGTCGTCACCTTGACTTCGTCGAGCGTCGGCGAGGCCGTGCCGGTCCACTGCCGGGCCACACTGTCCGGGTCGGTTTCGCCGCTGAGCCAACCCGACTGGTCATAGACGAACCGGGTCGTGGCGCCCATCGGATCCGCCTCGGAGCTGACCAGGTCCCCTGCGGCCCAGGCCAGAGTCGTCGAGCCGCCGGCCGGGTCGCGGATTTCGACCAGCCGACCCGATGAGTCGAGGCTGAGTGGAGTCGACCCACCGTCGGTGCCGACGAGCGCCATCGGCGTCCCATCACTCGCCCGTTTGACGGTGAGATGGGCCGGTCCACCATGCGAGATCCCGTCGATCGATGCAAGCCGACCCGACGAGTCATAACCGAAGCTCAAGATGGTCGTCCCGAGTCGCCCATCGACGGTCTTCACCTCGCGTCCAGCGGCATCGAACACATAGGCCACGGAACCGTCATAGCTCGGCACCGCCGACCCCCCGGAGGGCAGCACGACCGCGTCCGCGACGCGCCACGAACCATCGCCACCGATCAGGACCTTGCTGGCAGCGTCGTATCGCTGCAGGACGTCGATTGACCAGCCGCCTAGGCCGAGCGTGTCCGCGTTCCAATCCGGGTGGTCACTTCGCCGTGGAGACCACTGGCTCGACCAGGTCAGGGCCAGGTTCGTGTCGGCGATCGGGATCGACAGGAACGATGCCCGTTGGTCACAGGGAGTGAGCCCGGCCGGATCGCAGGCCGCGAGGACCGAGGGTTGCGTGACCGTGCCGCTCGAGACGGTGGGCGTCGGGAGGGCAGAAGCTTGCGGACTCGACGAGGGAACCGGAGCCGTTTGGCATCCTGCGATCAGGCCGACGAGGCACAGGATCGACAGACGGCCGAGACGCGATGACCGTCGGGCGCTTCGGGTCATCGCACCCGTGCTCCAGTGTCCCCTGGCAGAAGGGAGACGGCTCGGGCGATCCGGTCGAGCGGCATGTCGGCCCGCTCGTTGAGCCGCCGGACGACCGCCTCGGTCTCCGCGCTGATGAGTGAGAAGACGACCTGGTCCAGGGGCATGAGGATCGAGCCGAGGTGATCGACCGGCGTACCCTCGGCGGTCATCGAACGCGCCTCACGGTCCAGCCGCGGCAGCAGTTCCCGGAGGCGAGACTCGTCGATGCCGGGCCAGTAGCGCTCGACGAGGAAGGTCGTCGGGGAGGGAAAGTCGGGTTCATCCATCCGGGAAACGTGAGTCCGGGCAGTCGCAAACGAAAGGGGCGATTACCCCTATCTGTGGAAAACGTGACAGCGCCGCGGGTCGCGCGCCGTCGAGCGCCGCGAGGGTCTCCGGGACCGGCAGCGGGACGACCCCCGACGATTGAGGGCGGTGGTACGGATCGGCGCCCCGGCCGATCCCGAGCGCGCAGAACGGGTTACCCCCCGAGACCTCCTGGATCCGCACGAGGATCAGACGGGAAAACGACAGTGCGAGGTCCTCGAGGAACATTCGGTGCCGAGCGGGAGGGGCAGCCGGCCAAGCTGCAAAGTCTCGACCCGCTCGGGCGGAATAGCGGTTCGCCGAGCGAGCGGCGGGAGCCCGCGCTCGGTTCCCGCACTGCCAGGAGGACCCTGATCCGACGCGTTTCGAGGCGACAGATCGCGAAGGCGAGGATCGCCACGGAACTCGGGTCGAGCCATCGAGCGTCATCGACCGCGATGGGGACCGGACCCAGAGCCTCGGCCAGGTGGGCCAGCAGGTTCGCCGTCGCGACTGAGAGGGCGCGCTGATCCGCGGGCGGACCGAACGGCCCTGCCGCAGAAGCGCGACATCGAGGGCGAGCCGGTGTGAGTCGGGCAGACCGCTCATTGCGTCACAGGAGACGTCCCCTGGGAGATCTCCCAAGCCACCAGGGCGAGCAGTTTCTTCCGAGCGGTAGGGCCAAAGTCCGAAGGACCGTGAGGCCGCGATCCTCGGCCGCTTTGAGCGCCGCCAGCCAGGCTGTCGTCTTGCCAATGCGCGCGCCTCGGCGGCGAGGCACGCGAGGCCGCCACCGATCCGTGCGAGGAAGCGGTCGATCGCCGCGAGCTCTCCCGTACGGCCGATCACGTCCCAGGGCATCCGCGGTTCTCCTGCCTCGCGTCGAACCTGACAAGGGATGGAGACAGATAGGGGTACTTGCCTCTTTCGTCCGAGCGGAGCGCGTCGCTACTTTCGAACTGGGAACGATCGTCATCCAGCCGCATATCCGGAGGGGACACAGCGATGTTGAACGACGCAGGCCGAAGCGAAGGCCGAAATGAAGCCCGACAGCGGGATCGTCGCGGCTCGTTGGCCCTGGTTACCGGGCTGAGCCTCGTGCTCCTTGCTGCCTGCACCAGTTCCGCTACGTTGAGCCCGTCGAGCGCTCCGCTCGCGCCCGCATCCGCGGTGCCGTCGGCTGTCCCGATAGTCGCGCCCGCAACCGCTTCCGTAGCGCCCTCGAGCGCGGCGAGCACCACCCCAAGCGAGCTGCCGACGGCAGTGCCGACATCGCTCGATCCGTGCCAGCTGATCCCGGCCTCGGAGGCCTCGACCCTCGCCGGAACGACCTTCGGGCCAGGGGTCGAGCACACGACCCCCGGGGGCGGCAAGATCTGCACGTATGGCGCCCAGACACTGAACGTGTTCATGGTCATCGTCGGCCAGGCACCCGATGTCCAGACGGCCCAGGCCGGCAAGGCCGCCGCCGAGGCCGACATCGCCAAGGTGGCGACGAAGGGGCTCAAGTTCGTCGAGGTGCCGACCCTCGGCGACGGAGCGGCGTACTACGTCGGCGGTATCACGTTCGAGGGCCACACGGTCAACGGGAGCGCGATCTACGGCCTGAAGGGCACGGTCTTCTACGGCTTCAGCGACCTCGCGTTTGGTAGCGCGACGCCGAACGCAGCGACACTGCAGACGGAGGCGCAGACGATGCTCGGCCACTTGCCATAAGCGTCGAGCCCCTCTGCCTGCGAGCACCCTTCCGGCTTCCGCAGCTTCGACCCGGGTCCCGGTCCTTTCACGAGCCTCGATAACGTCGCCGGCAAGGCCCCGCTGCGCCGATGCCAACCCAGAGACGCTAACGATCCGACCGGGCACGGTGGCATCACTGATTGGATTGCGCCGTGCTCGGAGTTATTGGGACGGTGACGATTTCTTCGTGGGGACCGCCCGTGGCTATCGGAATTTTGTTGGAGTTGGCATCTACGCGAAGGTCTCGAGCGGTCGGTCCATGGCCGGGACGCTACCCCGATCGGTGTCGCCGCGTTGACCCGATTAGCCCCGCCGACGGCGAGTCGTGCTCCTCGACGGCGGCTGGCACAGAGGTCTGGCGCGTCATCACCGCCCCAAGCTCCGCGCGGGAGTGGATCCCGAGCTTTTCGTACACCCTGCCGAGGACGTTTGCGACGGTCTTGGGAGCCATGAACGCCTGCTCTGCGATCTGCCGGCTGCTCAACCCCGTGGCCGCGAGCTCCGCGACGCGTCGCTCGGAGTCTGTCAACTCGTCCGGTGCCCGCGGACGCAATCCGACACGACCGAGCTCCATCCGCGCATGGTCCGCCCAGACGGCTGCGCCGAGCTCTTCGAAGATCGTCAGGGCGGCTCGGATCGTCTCATCGGCGAGGCGCTTCTCCTTCCGACGGCGATGGAGCTGCCCCTTCACGAGGAGCGTCCGGGCCCGCTCGAACGGCATCCACAGGCCATCTTGCGCCTTCAGCGCCCCATCGAACCTCTCCGCCGCGGCCTCGAGGTCGCCCCGGGCGGCAAGGAGGAGGGCGGACGAACGCGCGCCGACAGCGACGACCCACGGCGTCGGAGCGACCCGCGCGGCCTCGTCTAGCCTCGCGACGACCGTCGCCGCGCGGTCCACGTCCCCGAGGGCGAGTGCGGCCACCACTTGGTCGCCGGCGAACTTGAAGCGGCCGGGGTGACGGACCGAGACGCTCTCCGCGAGTGCCGCGGCTTCTGAGAGCTGCCGGTCTGCCTCGGGCCAGTCGCCGAACGAGACCGCGACGAACCCGAGGATGTGCCGGTGGAATGCCGCGATGACGACGTCGCCACGTTCGGTCGCCAAGTGGAGTCCCTGCTCCGCGTGTCGCCTGGCATCATCCAGTCGGCCCTCGTGGGCCTCGATGAGCGCCATGCCCCGGAGGCCCCACGCTGGGTGGAGATCGGTCCCCTCGCGCTCGTAGCCCTCGAGCGCGGCTTCGGCCACAGTCCGAGCCTCGCGCCACTCGCCGCGGAACAGGAGCAGGCCGGACAGTTGGACAAGATTGAAGGGGTCTTCGCCGCCCGGTCCGGACTTCGCGGCGATCAGGTCGCGGGTCGACTGGATCGCTCCGTCGAGGTCGTCCATGAGGCGGGCCAGGCCGAACGCGCTGCCATCGGCGCCCTCCCGCTCCCAGGATCTCCCGTTCCGCGTGATCAGGCGAATGCCGCGATCGATGTCCGCCTGGCGCAGCGGTCGGACGAGCGCGAGCTCGGCGACGGCTCGGAGCAGCAGAGCATTCGCAAGCAGGTCCGGGTCGACCCCGGGTCCATGCCGCTCAAGCAACGTGATCGCCTCTTCGACGAGAACGAGCCC
>JBBSFD010000066.1:0-15954 GCA_038239115.1 Candidatus Limnocylindrales bacterium
GGCGTGAGGATGAAGAAGCCGAGGAGGACTTCGGTGATCATGGGCTCTCTGGGCGCAAGGCTGGCCGGTCGATCCTAGTCGATTCGCCCGTCGTCCAGCCCGCGCCGGCCTGCCGGTGCGATCGGGGCTATCCTCGGTCCATGGTCGAACCTGCCCTCGAGTTCCCGATCCGGATCCAGCCCAACCTCAAGCCGCTCCTGCTCCTCTTCGGCGTCCACGACGACGGAAAGGCCCTCGTCCGTATCGACGGGACCAGCCTGACCGCGACGTTCGGCCGGTTCCACGCCCAGACCGACCTATCCAACATCGAGCGTTGGGACATCACCGGCCCGTATAGCTCGCTGCGCGCGTTCGGCGTGCGCCGGACGACCTTCACCCATGACCTGAGCTTTGGCGGCAGCGCCCACGGCGGCGTGCGTCTCCATTTCCGCAACCCGGTTCGGGCCGCCCGGCTCCAGAACACCGACCTGTACCTGACCGTCGACGACCTGGAGGGCCTGGGCGCGGCCCTGGCCGGGCGCGGCATCCCGGGCTCGGACCTCCGTTCGAAGGGCTGACGGCGGCTCCGGGTTCCGCCCGGCTCAGGCCGGGTCGGGACTGCCCGGCGCGACCGGCTCGACTTCGACCCTGACCCGGGGAAGCCAGCGCAGGAAGGGCGGCAGATACCAGTTCCATTCGCCCAGCAGGCGCATCGAGGCAGGCAGCAGGACGCAGCGGATGACCGTGGCGTCGAGGAAGACTGCCACGGCCAGGCCCAGGCCGAGCTCGCGGATGATCACCAGGCGCAGGGTCATGAACACTGCGAAGACCACGACCATGATCGCGGCCGCGCTGGTCACCGTTCCGGCCGTCACGGTCAAGCCGCGCGCGACCGCATCCCGGGTCGAGAGGCCGTGGTCCACGAACTCCTTGATCCGGGACAGGATGAACACTTCGTAGTCCATCGACAGCCCGAAGAGCACGGTGAAGATGAAGATCGGGATCCAGTTCTGGATCGCGTCGGTCGGTCGAACCCCGAGCGGGCCGCCCAGCCAGCCGTCCTGGAAGACGAGCACGACCACCCCATAGGCGGCCCCGGTCGAGAGCAGGTTGAGCAGGATCGCCTTGGTCGGGATGACGATCGAGTGGAAGACCACCATCAGGAGCAGGAACGACAGGCTCAACACGAACAGGAAGACCCGGGTCATGCCATCGACGTAGATCTGGGTGTTGTCCATCGATTCCGCGGCGTCGCCGCTGACGTAGATGTGGCTGGCCGGCAGCGTCGCCGCCAGGCCCGGCACGATCGTCGCCCGGACCTGGCGGACGATGGCCCAGTTGGCCGGGTCGTTCATCGAGCCGGACATCTCGACCGAGACCGAAGCTGCCGAGCCGTCGCCGGAGCTGGCCGTGCGAGCCGGTCCGCTCAGCCCGGGAATGGCCACCAGCTTTGACTCGAGACCGGCCAGGGCCGCCTTCGTCGCCGGGTCCGCCGCGTTCGTGACCACCATGTCGAGGGTCAGCAGGGTGCCCTGGGGCCAGTGGGCCTGGAGCTGCTCGACCGCCTGGACGCCGTCGACGCTCTCCGGAAAGGTGGTCAGGTCGCTCTCGCCCAGGTGCATGTCGAGCACCGGCAGGGCGAGGGCCAGGAGCAGGGCCGATGCCCCGATGGCGCTCACCCACGGCCGGCTCATGACCGCGCCGGCCAGGGCCGCCCAGAAGCCCCGGCCCTCACCGCGATCGCGGGCCAGGAAGGGCACCGCCAGCCAGCCGATCCGGTCGCCCAGGATCGCCAACACCGCGGGCACGAAGGTCAGGCTGCCCAGGATCGCGACCATGATCACCGCGATCGTGCCCAACGCCATCGAATGGAAGATCTCGTCGGGCAGCAGGAACAGGCCGGCCAGCGAGATCATCACCGCCAGGCCCGAGAAGAAGACTGCTCGCCCCGCCGTCGCGCTGGCGGTTTCGATCGCCGCCATCTTGTGCCGGCCCGCCCGCCGCTCGGAGCGGAAGCGGGTGATCATGAACAGCGAGTAGTCGACGGCGACAGCCAGCCCGATCAGGACGACCAGCTCGGAGGCATACGGGCTGACCGGGTTGAAGACCTGGCTGTACAGGCCGAGCAGGCCGAACGCGGCCAGCAGCGCCGTGATCGCCAGGACCAGCGGCACGAAGGCGGCCACGACCGCGCCGAAGGCGATGACCAGGATAATGAACGTGGCCGGCAGGCTGATCCTGAGCGAACCATCGAGATCGGCCGTCACGACGTCGCCGATCTGGTCGTTGGTCAGCGTGTTCGACACGGCATGGATCCCGAAGCCCGGGTGAGCCGCCTGGAGGGCGCCAACCGAGGCCGCCACCGCCTGCGAGCGCGTCTCGCGCTGGGCCGTTGAGCCGGCCATCTTGGCGCTCACGATGACCCCGGCCAGGTCGGGCGAGACGAGCCCCGCCGTGGGCGGGGCCTGGTACGGGTCGACCACGCCGGTCAGGGCTGGTCCGCTGGTCCCGTCGACCACGGCTGTGGTCGAGGCCAGGCGCTGGACCACATCGGCCACGGTCGCCTTGAACGTCGGATCAGTCGCCTTCTGGGCAGGGCTGGTGATCACGACCGTCACCGTCTCGACCGTGCTGGCCGCCGAGCCGGCGCTCATCGCCTGGGCACCCTGGCGGGCCTCGGTGTTCGAGCCGCCCACGCCGCCGGTCGCGGCCACGGTCCGGATCCCACCGGCGCTCAGGCTGGCCACGAAGACCCCGATCGTGAGCACAAACCAGAGGCCAAAAACGGGCCAGCGATGACGCGCGCTCCACCGGGCGACTCGAACCGTCCAGGGCGAGGCGGCGACGGGCGGACGGGAGCTGGCGGCCATCGGTAGGGTCCTTATCGAAGTGGGTCGGCTGGAGAGTGTCGCCGACCGCGCGAATCACTGCCGGAAACGGACCGCCCTCGCGCTGCTATCGTCGGAATCGTGCCACCAACCGATCCCGACCGCTCGTATCGAGCCCTCCTCGCGGTGCCTTCGATCGGACGCGTCCTGCTGGGCATGCAGGTCGCCCGGATCGCCCAGTCGATGGTCAATGTCGCGGCGGTGCTGTTCACCCTGAGCACCTACGGCTCGGCGCCCCTGGCCGGTCTGGTCGGGGTCGCCCTGACCCTGCCCGGGATTGTCTGCTCGCCGATCGCCGGTGCCCTGCTGGACCGGCATGGCCGGATGCGCCTGGTGACCCTCGACTACCTCGTGGCGGCTGCCTCGCTGGGCCTGATCGCGGGCCTGGCGAGCGCCGGCACCCTGCCGGCGTGGCTGCTCGTCCTGATCGCCGGCGTGTCATCGCTGACGTCGCCGCTGAGCACGGCCGGCTTGCGCAGCCTGTTTCCGATCCTGGTCCCGCGGCCCCTGTGGGAGCGAGCCAACGCGGCCGATTCCGTTGGCTACGTGCTGGCGACCGTGGTCGGCCCGCCCCTGGCCGGCCTCCTCGTGGTCCTGGCCGGGCCGTCCCAGGCAATCGCCGTGATCGGCATCGTCTTCGTCGTGGCGGCCGTCTCGATGATCGGCATCCCGGAGCCGGACCTGGCCTCGGACGTCCGGAGCGGCCTGCTCGTCGCCGCCTGGGCCGGCCTCGTCTATACCTGGCGCAATCGGACCCTGCGTGGCCTGGGCATCTCGTTCAGCATCCTGAATCTCGTGTGGGGGATCAACGCGATCGTCATCCCCTTGCTCGTCTTCGACCGGCTGGGCGGGGGACCGGTCCTGGTTGGCCTGCTGTTCGCAGCCCAGGGCATCGGTGGGATGGTCTCGTCGGCGCTGTTCGGCCGAATCGACACGCGCGGCCGCGAGCATTCGATGCTGGTCTACCCGATGCTCGGCTCGGCGGCCCTGCTGTGCCTGCTCCTGCCCGATGCCGGGCTGGCCCCGGTCCTCCTCGGGCTGATCCTGTTCGGGATCCTCAACGGGCCGACCGACATCGCGATGTTCACCCTCCGCCAGCGGCGAACCGATCCGGCCTGGATGGGCCGGGCCTTCGCGGTCTCGATGTCATTCAACTTCCTGGGCTTCCCGATCGGCACGGGCCTGGCCGGGGTGGTTGCGGCCCACTCCCTGGACGCTCCGATCGCGATCGAGATCGGAGCTTGCCTGGTCGCCGCGGTGGCCGCCCAGCTGCTCATCCCGTTCGACTCAGCCTCGCCGCAACGGTCGGCCGAGCGCTAGGCCCGCCAGGACGTGTAGCGCGGCGGCCAGTCGTTGGGGTCGGCCCGCTCGCCGTAGACGGCCTGCTCGACCGAGAACTCGAACAGTCGATAGCCGTCGTCGACCTCGAACTGCCAGGACGCGGCAGCCACTCCCCGGCGGAACGCGTCGTCGACCGGGACGGCCTGGCCGCGGACCTGGAACTCGTGGGGCTGGGCCGGATCCTGGTGGGCGTGCAGGGCATAGCGCCCATCGGCCTCGAGGTCGGCCAGCTTGGCCGAGCCGACGATCAGGAAGGCCAGGAGGTGGCCGTCGACGATGGCCAGGGCGATCGGGTTGATCCGGGGCGGAGCCTCACCGCGCACAGTGGCCAGCAAGCCCTGTCCGTGGCCCGAACGCTCGAGTGCCTGGCGCCCGTCGGCGGCCAGTCGTGGCGCCGCTGCGGCGAATTTGTCCCAGGTAGCCATGCGCTGTCCTCCTCTGGCGATAGCCGGCAGGGCCACGGTAGCGCGAGTCGGCCGGCCCGTCCCGACCGAGCCGGGTCGCCACCTTGGGCCGGGCCCGGTGGTACCCTTCGGGGAGTCCTTGGAGCCGGTCCCGTGAGGCCGGTGTACCGGTCCCGTGAGGCCGGAAGGGAGGCTCGATCGACCATGCCCCGCGCCGGGAGCTCCGCGCAGGTCCGCGTTCCCGTCGGACTGCCCCGGCCATTCTCGAGCTCCATCGTCGACCCAAAGGTCGGTGACCACGGCCCGGCCCTGCTGGCCCTGGCCGACGGCACGGTGTTCCCCGGCATCGCCTTTGGCGCGCCGCTGGCGGCGGGCGGCGACCTCGTGGTCAACACCAGCCAGACCGGCTACCAGGAGGTCTGCACGGACCCGTCGTACGCCGGCCAGGTCGTGGTCATGACCTATCCCCTGATCGGCAACCACGGCCGGCTGCGCTCCGATGACCAGTCCGAACGGCCCTGGCTGCGGGCGCTGGTCGTGGCCAATGCCACGGCCGCCGTCCTCGAGGACGCGCGCCAGCTGGCCACGCTCCTGCGCGAGGCGGGCATCCCGGCGATCGCCGGGATCGACACCCGGGCGCTGGCCCGCCACCTGCGCACTCACGGCTCGATCCCGGGCATCGTGACGGCCCCGGGCGAGGTCAATGGCGCCGATGCCCTGGCCGCGGTGCGAGCCCTGCCGCGCTGGGAGGACGAGGATTTCGTGGGCCTCGTGTCGCCCACGGCGATCACCGACGTCGGGGACCCCGACGAAGCGGGCCCGCTGATCGGGATCGTGGACCTCGGCCTGAAGGCCAATATCGTGCGTTCGCTGCGGCGTCGCGGGGCCCGGGTGCGGGTGCTGCCCCACACGGTCCCGATCGAGGTTGCCCTGGCCGCCGATATCGACGGGCTGGTCTTCTCGCCAGGGCCCGGGGACCCGGCCCGCCTGGCCGGTCCGGTCGCCCTGGCCCGGGCCGCCATCGAGGACGGCCGGCCGGTCCTGGGGATCTGCCTCGGACACCAGATCGTGGGCCGGGCGGCCGGCGCCGAGACCAGTCGCCTGCGCTTCGGCCACCACGGCGCCAATCACCCGGTCCGGGACGTGGAGACCGGTCGGGTCCAGGTGACTGCCCAGAACCACGAGGTCCAGGTGGTGGCCGAGACGGTGCCCGCCGCGAGTGGTTTCCGGGTCAGCCAGGTGAACCTCAACGATGGCTCGGTCGAGGGCCTGCGCCATCGCGATCTGCCGATCGAGACGGTCCAGTACCACCCCGAGGGCGCGCCCGGGCCGCTCGACGCGCTGGCCGTGTTCGATCGCTTCGTCGCTGCTGCCGAGCGCCGATGAAGCCGGCTTCGGTCCTCATCCTGGGCTCGGGCCCGGTCGTCATCGGCCAGGCCGCCGAGTTCGACTACGCCGGGACCCAGGCCTGCCGGGCCCTGCGCGGCGAAGGCGTTCGGACGATCCTGGTCAACTCCAACCCGGCCACGATCATGACCGACCCGCAGGTGGCGGATGTGGTCTACCTCGAGGCCCTCACGGTCGAGGCGGTCGAGGCGGTCATCGCCCGCGAGCGGCCCGAGGGCGTGCTCGCTGGCTTGGGCGGCCAGACCGCCCTGAACCTGGCCGTCGAGCTGGCCAAGGCCGGCGTGTTCGAGCGCTACAACGTGCGCCTGGTGGGCACGCCCCTCGAGGCGATCGAGATGGCCGAGGATCGCCAGCTCTTCCGCCAGCTCCTCGACCGGATCGGTCAGCCCTACGCCCCGTCGGCGATCGTCGACGGGGCCACCGATGAGCTGCGCCGGGAAGCCGCCGATCGGGCCCTGCTCGAAATCGGCCTGCCGGCGATCGTCCGGCCGGCCTTCACCCTGGGTGGCACCGGTGGCGGCATCGTCGAGAGCGAGCCGGCCTACCGGGAGCGGATCCGGACGGGGCTGCGGGCCAGCCCGATCGGGCAGGTGATCGTGGAGCGCTGCCTGGTCGGCTGGGGCGAGATCGAATACGAGGTCATGCGCGACGCCGACGACACGTGCATCGCGGTGTGCTCGATGGAGAACGTCGATCCGCTCGGCGTGCACACCGGTGATTCGATCGTCGTTGCGCCCGTCCAGACCTTGCCCGACGCAGTCCACCAGCGCCTCCGGAGCGCGGCCCTCGAGATCATCCGGGCGCTCGGCGTCGAAGGCGGCTGCAACGTCCAGTTCGCGCTCAGCCCGGACTACGCCGACTACGCGGTGATCGAGGTCAATCCGCGGGTCAGCCGCTCCTCGGCCCTGGCCAGCAAGGCCACCGGCTATCCGATCGCCCGGGTGGCTGCCCAGATTGCCGCCGGGCGGCGCCTGGCCGAGATCCCCAACGTGGTCACCGGCACCACCGTGGCGGCCTTCGAGCCGGCCCTCGATTACGTGGTCGTCAAGCTGCCCCGTTTCCCGTTCGACAAGTTCCCCCTGGCCGATCGGACCCTGGGCAGCCAGATGAAGGCGACCGGCGAGGTGATGGCCATCGACCGGACCTTCGGGGCGGCGCTCAACAAGGCCCTCCGGGGCCTCGAGCAGGCCGGCGTGGGCCCCCTCGCCGAGAATCCGGATTGGGCACCGACGCTGGCCTACCTGGCCGCGGTCTACGCGGCGGGCCCCGACGACGACCGCCCGCTGGGCGGGATCCCCGAGGCCGAAGACGACGCTCCGATCCGCTGGGTCGACGCCCAGGGTCAGGCCTGCGAATCCACCCGCTTCGCCGAGCGCGCCGCGGCGCCGATCGTCCTGCGCCGATTCGTCGCCCCATCGGACACCCGCCTGTGGCGCGTCCTCGCCCTGCTCCGGCGGGGCGTGCCCGAGGCGACGATCGGCGCCGCAACCGGGATCGCCTCGTGGTTCCTCGCCGAGTTCGGTCGGGCGGTCGCGCTCGAGGCGGCGGTCGGGACGGCCGGCGGACGGATCGCCGATCCGAACGACGGCGAGGCGATGCGCTTGCTGGCGACCGTCAAGCGGGCCGGCTTCGGCGACCGCGAGCTGGCCACCCTGGCCGGCGTCGAGCCCGAGGCGATCCGGACGGCCCGGCGCGCGGTCGGGCTCGTGCCCGGCTACGCCATGGTCGATACCTGCGCCGCCGAGTTCGCCGCCGAGACGCCCTACTTCTACTCGACCTACGCGGCCGCCGGCTCGCCGCCGGAGGCGCAGCCGGTCGAGCGGCCCGCCGCCCTGGTCATCGGCTCGGGGCCGGTCCGGATCGGCCAGGGGATCGAGTTCGACTATTGCGCCGTGCAGGCGGCCGATACCCTCCGGCGCTGCGGCTGGAAGGCCCTGATGATGAACTCGAACCCGGAGACGGTGTCGACCGACTTCGACGCCAGCAGTCGCCTCTACTTCGAGCCGCTCGACCCGGAATCGGTGCGCAACGTGATCGAGGCGGAGACGCCGCCGGGGGAGGCGCTCCTGCCGGTCTTCGTCCAGTTCGGTGGCCAGACGCCGCTCAACCTGGCGGCTCCGCTGGCGGCCGCCGGGGTGACCCTGCTGGGGGCGGACCTCGAGGCCATCGACCAGTCCGAGGACCGGACCCGGTTCGCGGCGCTGCTCGATCGCCTTGGCATTCCCCAGCCCGAAGGCGGGATGGCCCACAGCCCCGAGGAGGCCCTCACCCTGGCCGAACGGATCGGCTATCCGGTGATCGTCCGGCCCAGCTTCGTGATCGGCGGCCTGGCGATCGACTTCGCCTACTCGCCCGAGGACCTGGTCCGGCAGCTGGCTGCGGCCACGATCGTGGATCCCGACCGGCCGGTCCGGATCGACCGGTACCTCGAAGGTGTCGAGGTCGACGTCGACGCGATCAGCGACGGGACCAACGTGCTCATCCCGGGCCTCCTCGAGCACGTCGAGCGGGCCGGCGTCCACTCCGGCGATTCTGTCGGCGTGTTCCCGCCCCAGACGGTCAGCCAGGGTGACCAGGGCCTGATCGTGGCCACGATGGAGCGGGTCGTCCTGGCCCTCGGGGTGCGCGGCCTGGTCAACGCCCAGTTCATCGTCCGCGAGGACGGGGTGTACCTGATCGAGGTCAACCCGCGAGCGTCCCGGACGGTGCCCTTCCTGTCCAAGGTCACCGGCGTGCCGATGGTCGAGCTGGCCGTCCGGATCGCCCTGGGCGCGAGCCTGCCCGAGCTCGGCTGGAAGAACGGGCTGCTCGATCCGCCCGACCATGTGGCGGTCAAGGCGCCGGCCTTCTCGACCGCCAAGCTGCGCGGCGTCGACCCATCGGTGGGACCGGGCATGCAGTCGACCGGGGAGGTGATCGGGATCCACCGCGATCCGGCCGTGGCCCTGGCCAAGGCGCTCGTCGCGGCCTCCCTCGTGCCGCCCCGGCCGGTGCCCGGCCGGGGCTCGCTGGCCCTGCTCTCGATCGCCGACCGCGACAAGCCGCTCCTCGGCCGCCTGGCGGCCGCCCTGACCCGGGCCGGATTCGAGCTCAGCGCGACGAACGGGACGGCCCAGGCCCTGGCCGCCCTGGGCTACTCGGCCCGCCTGGTGGCCAAGACCGCCACGACGGCGCTGCCCGATGTGGGCGACGGCCTGCCGATCCTGGAGCTGATCGGCTCGGGCGAGGTTCGCCTGGTGGTCAACACACCGACGCCCCAATCGGGCGCGCTGCGGGATGCGGTCGAGATCCGGCTGGCGGCCACGGCCGAAGGGATCCTGTGCCTGACCGCGATCGAGACAGCGGTGGCCGCCGCCGAGGCTCTCGATCCCCGGATCGCCAGCCGCCTGGCCGAGGTCAGGTCGCTGGGCGAATGGGTGCCCAACCGGAGCCTGGTCGGCGCCGGTTCATAGGCTCAAGCCGGGTTGGTCCGATTGGGATTGGTCCGATTGGCCTTGGGGTCGTCGGCCAGCGACCGACCGACCCGGACCAGGGCCAGGCCGACCGTCCGGCCGACGCTCCGCCGCAGCCCGGGCTTCGATTCGTCCGGGCGAGTCGCAGCCCGAGCCTGGCGCCAGGCCTCGGCCTCGGCCAGGAGCTCGTCCTGGTGGGTCCGCACGGCCGACGTGCGCGCCGCGAAGCAGGCCCCGATCTCGGGGTTGTTCGTCATCACGAATCCTTCCTTCTGTAAGATGTTCATCTAACTCGCTCTCTTTCGTTCAGTTCATCTGGGTATGCATTGTTGGGGTCGGACCGGCCGGGGCCGGGCCTCAGTGGATGCCGAGGTACTCGCGCAGGTGGCCGCCGACCGCGCTGATCGCGTCCCGGCGCAGGCTGTAGTAGGACAGCCCGCCCTCCTCGGTCAGGGTCACCAGGCCGGCAGCGCGCATGAGCGCCAGGTGGTGCTTGATCGTGGGCTTCGACAGCTCGAGCTGCTGGGCGATCTCGGTCAGGTACCAGTCCCGCAGGGACAGCAGCTGGAGGATCCGCAGGCGGGTGTCGTCGCCCAGTGCGCGATGCAGCCGGACCACCTCGAGCGGTGGTGCTGCCGGGTCGACCCCGTCAAGCGCGGCATCGGCAATCGGGTAGCCGAACAGCCGCCAGCCGTCGCCGCCGAGCACTTCGTTGTACGGTCGGCTGAAGTAGGACGGGGCCAGGATCACCCGGCGCACGCCCGGCTCCGACAGCCAGCGGATTCCGCCGGTCGTGCGCTCGATCAGGGCGGCCGGTTCGAGCCGCCGCCGGTCGGTGGCCCGCAGGGTCACGTCGCGCTCGATCATCGCCCGCACCCGCGGCTCGATCTCCTGGAAGCGCGGCAGCCAGGCCTCCAGGATCCGGACCATCTGGGCAACCAGGCCGGCCGGGTTGCGCAGGACCGCCTCGGCCGTCGCCCGGATGTCGTCGGGCACCGCCCCTTCGAACTCCTCCAGCGCCTCGGCCGAGCCGGCCAGGCCGTTCTCGAGGCATTCACGCATGCGCGGATCGGTCATGGCATCGGCGAAGACGAGCCGGACGACTTCATGGGCATCGAGGCCGGCCACGAACTCGACCAGGTCGGCCGCGGTCCTGACCTGCGGCCGGTCGATGGCCAGGCCGGCCACGCTGACCGCGACCTCCACCGCGCGCAGCCCGCCGAGCCCTTCGAGCTCGAGGTTCAGGTCGGCCCGGGCCCGGCGCAGCCAGGCGCGATCTGCCGCGGGCATGTCATCGGTGGAGCCGGCTTCCTCGGACAGGCTGAACAGGAAGTCGTACAGCGTCCGGACGTCGAATTCGACGCTCACCCGGAGCGGTCCACCCGAGAACCCGCGCACGCGCACGCCCGGTCCATGCGAATCCGGCGGGCTGGATTCTGATCTGCGATGCTCGACGACCCGGGCCATGTCTTGTGTCACTACTCTCTTACTGATGTTAGACAGTAATCTAACACGCACGGGCCACCTGTCAAGCGGCGCGTCGGGCCCTGCCTGCGGTACCCTTCGGGCCATGGTCAATCCCACGATTACGTTCACCGACCAGCGCCTGCCCAACGGCCTCCGCCTGGTCATCGCCGAGGATCACCTGGCCCCGGTCGTGGCGGTCAACATCTGGTACGCGGTCGGCTCGAAGAACGAGGTCCCGGGCAAGACCGGCTTCGCCCACCTGTTCGAGCACGTCATGTTCCAGGGCTCGCGCAACGTCAAGAAGGCCGAGCACATCGCCCTGGTCCAGGCGGCCGGCGGCACGATCAACGGCACCACCTGGCTCGACCGGACCAACTACTTCGAGACCCTGCCGTCGAACCAGCTCGAGCTCGCGCTGTGGCTCGAGGCGGACCGGATGGGCACCCTGCTCGACGCGCTCAGCCAGGAGAACCTCGACAACCAGCGCGAAGTGGTCAAGAACGAGAAGCGGTCCACGTACGACAACCGGCCCTACGGCAGCTGGTCGGAGAAGCTCCAGGCCCACCTCTATCCCGAGGGCCACCCGTACCACCATTCGACGATCGGCTCGATGGCCGACCTCGACGCAGCCTCGCTCGAGGACGTGTCCGAGTTCTTCCGGACCTACTACGCCCCCAACAACGCCGTCCTGGCCGTGGTTGGCGACGTCCAGCCGGACCAGGTCCGGGAGCTTGCCCAGAAGTATTTCGGTGGCCTGCAGCCGAACCCGGCCATCCCGCCGGTGGCCGACATGAGCCTGGCGCCGACCCTCGGTACGGAGATTCGCGAGACGGTCATCGACCAGGTTCCGCTGCCGCGCCTGTACTTCGGCTTCCGGGCCCCGGCGATGGGCGATCGGCGGCTCGACGCCCTCGAGGTGGCCATGCAGATCCTGGCCGGCGGCAAAGGCAGCCGGCTCGAGCGACGCCTGGTCCGGGACGACCAGATCGCCCAGGACGTGGTGGCCTTCGTGCTCGGCTTCGTGGGCGGCGGCTCGATGGCCTCGGGCTGGGTCACCGCCCGGCCCGGGGTGGAGCTCGAGCGGGTGGAGGCGACCTACCTGGAGGAGCTGGACCGGCTTACCCGAGAGCTGGTCACCGACGACGAGCTGGCCCGGGCCAAGGCGCTGATCGAGACCGAGGAGCTGGGCGCCCTCAGCCGGGTCGAGGAGCGGGCCGACCGCCTGGCCATGTATGCCACCCTGTTCGACGACCCCGACCTGATCAACACGATGCTGCCGCGCTACCTGGCCGTCAGCGCCGAGGACATCAGGGGCGTCGCGGCCGACGTGTTCCGGGCCGACAACCGGCTGGTGATGACCTACCTGCCGGCCGCCACCGGCGCCGAGGAGACCGCGGCATGAGCGAGTCGACCGTGATCGCGACCCGGCCGACGCCCGGCCAGCCGCGGCCGTATGAGTTCCCGGCATTCAAGCGGACCAGGCTGGCCAACGGCCTCGAGGTGATCGTTGCCCCGATGGCCGGCCGGCCGCTGGTCACCGCCTCGCTGGTCATCCGGAACGGGGCCGCCGACGACTCCGACGCGGACGGCGGTGCCCTCGTGCTGGCCAGCCGGGCGCTGTCCGAGGGGACCCGCCAGTACGACGCCGTGGCCCTGGTCGAAGCGACTGAGCGGCTGGGCGCCGCCCTCAACGCGGACGCCGGCTGGGACGCCTCGACCGTCAGCGTCGAGGTGCCGGTCGAACGGCTCGAGCCGGCCCTGGCCCTGCTGGCCGAGCTCGCCGCGAATCCGACCTTCCCGGAGCGCGAGGTCGAGCGCATTCGGGAAGAGCGCCTGAACGACCTCTTGCAGGCCCGGGCCGAGCCGCGCCGGCGGGTCGAGGAAGCCTTCATCGGCTCGATCTACGGCCCGGCCTCGGCCTATCGGCGGCCCTCGGGCGGTGTGCGTGAAACGGTTGAGACGCTCGACCGGGAGCGGCTCGCGGCGGCCTGGGCCCGGGGCTTCGACCCGGCCCGGATGACCCTGATCCTGGCGGGCGACCTGGCCGGCGCCGGAGCCGGACCCGAGACGATTGCCGACAGGCTCCTCGGCCAGTGGTCGGCCGGACCCGGCGCAACGGCCGGCGGTTCCGTCTCCGACAGCCCGGCTGGAGGTGGGCTGCGGATCAAGCTGCTCGACCGGCCGGGCTCGGTCCAGACCGAGATCCGGGTCGGCCACGTCGGCGTGCCCCGGCGGATCAGTGACTACGCCGCGCTCAGCGTCATGAGCGCGATCCTGGGTGGGCTGTTCAACTCGCGCCTGAACATGAAGCTGCGTGAGGAGAAGGGCTACACGTACGGCGCTTCGGCCGGCTTCGATCCCCGGCGGGCCGCGGGCCCGTTCGCGGCCCGGGTTGCGGTCAACACCGAGGTTACCGTACCGGCCCTGACCGATCTGCTGGCCGAGCTGCGCAAGATCGGCGAAGCGCCGGTGAGCCCAGCGGAGCTCATCGCCGCGCGCGATTTCCTGGTGGGCGTCTTCCCGCTCCGATTCGAGACGCCCGGGCCGGTCGTCGGCGCGCTCAGCGGGATCGTCGTCCACGGCCTACCCGACGACGAGCTGGCCACGTATCGCAGCCGGATCGAGGCGGTCAGCGCGGCCGACATCCAGGCCGTGGCCCGGGCCCGGATCCACCCGGATCAGGTCGCGATCGTGATGGTCGGCGACGCCGGCCGGATCCTGCCCGAGCTGGAGGCGGCCGCGCTTGGCCCGCTCGAGGTCATCCGCGACGATCCGGACGAGGCCGATCGCTAGCCGGACCGCCGAGTCCTGACCGGCCGGGACCACCGGCTGGCGGGTCCCTGAAACCTTTCCTGCGGTTCCTGCCTCATTGGGAGTAGCGGCCCGAATCCGGTCGCACCACTGAGAAGGACAGTCCACCATGCACTCCCAGACTCGCCTCGTTCGTGGGGCCGCAGCCGCCGTCGTCGCCCTGTTCGTCGGTGCCAGCGTGGCCCTCGCGGCGGGCAGCCTGCCGGCCACGACGGCGTCCAGCCACGCGTCCGGGCCGAACCCCACGGCAACGAACGAAGCCGCCCAGCCGACTGAAACCGCCGAGCCCACGGAGACGGCCGAGCCAACCGAAACGGCCGAGCCGACCGAAACGGCCGAGCCGGTCGAGCGGCCCGAGCCCACGGAGACCGCCGAGCCCACGCGGACGGCGGAGCCGACCGAGACCGCCGAGCCGGGCGATGACCATGGCCACGACGGCCCTGATCGCGGACCGGGCCACGACGGCGACCACGACGGCAACCACGACGGCCCCGGCGACGACCAGGGCAACGATTAGCCTGCCGCCTGGCTGATGGCCAATCCAGCGGGTACCCGGGCGGCGAAGACTCCTACACGCATCGACGCATTGGAGGCCGAAGGATCGATCTCGACCAGGACTCACCGCCGGGCCAGCTGGCCGACGCCGAGGCTGCCCGGGCAGTTGCCTCGGTGCTGGCCGGGAATCGAGACGCCTTTCGCGTCCTCGTCGATCGCGAGTCGGTCGGGGTCATCCGCGCCTGCTATCGAATCCTGGGCGACCTGCACGAGGCCGAGGACGCGGCGCAGGAGTCCTTCGTGATCGCCTACCGCTCGCTCGCGACGTGGCAGGCCAGTGGTCCCTTTGGCGCCTGGTTGCGCCGGATCGCGGTCCGGGTGGCCGTGCGCCGAGCCGGCAGCCGCCGACGGCACGTGCGCCTCGACCCGATCCTGGCCGAGGCGCCGGATGGCCAGCTCGCCGGATCGCTGGCCGGCCCGAGGGACAGGTCGCCTGACCCGGCCGACCTGTCGATCACGGCCGAGCGGGCCGTCGAGGTCCGCCGAGCCGTCACCGCCCTCGACGAGCCATATCGCGAGGTCGTCCTGCTGCGCTTCTTCGGCGACCTCTCATTGGCCGAGATCGCGGTCGCGACGAACCGCCCAGTAGCGACCGTGAAGACCCACCTTCGACGCGGCCTGCTCCGCTTGCGCCAGGCTAGTGCCGGCCAGCTTGGACGCGACGCATGAATCAGCCGATCAGCTCTGGCGAGCTTGCTGGCGGGCCGCACGATCCGGCCAACCCTGCCGAGCTGGCCGACGCGGTCCGGACCGCCCGGATCATCGAGGGGACGACCGGACTCGACGACATCCACCCGTCGCCAGAGTTCGGCGACCGGGTCATGGCCGCCCTGGCCGGTGAGCCGACCCCGCGCCGGACCTGGCGAGGCTCGCTGGCGGTCGCGCTCGGAAGCGCCTGGCATACGCTCCAGCGAGCCGACCGCCCGGTCCTCGTGCGGGCCCGCGCCGCGGGGATCCTGCTGGCCGTGGCCATCCTTGCGGTATCGCTCGGCGGTGCGGCCAGCCTGGCCGCGGCTGGGGCGATTCGACTCCTCGAGGGACCGCCGTCGACCGGTCCCGTCATCAGCCCGGCCCCAGCACCAAGCTCGTCCGTCCCCAGCCCGTCGCCATCCGCGACGGCCAGCCCGCAGCTCAGCATCTCGCCGGGGCCATCGCCGACGGCCCAGCCACCAACAGCACCCGTGGTCACGCCAACGCCGACCGCGTCAGATGACCACGGCGGAGGCGGAGGCAGCGGCGGCGGAGGCGGAGGCAGCGGCGGAGGTGGGGACAACAGCGGCAAGCCGACCCCGACCCCGGGCCGGATCCCACGCCCGACCGAGACGCCGGAGGCATCGGACCACTAGCCGGGTCGCCGGGTATCCTCGCAGGCATGATCATCGTCATCGGCTCGCCCTCGGTCGCCTTGGGCGAGCCCGGCCAACCGTCCGGTGCGGCCGGCCGCTCGGTTGACGTGGCCCGGGGTGCCATCGACGGCGGAGCGCGGGTCGAGCTCGTCGGCAAGGTTGGTGACGATCCGGCCGGGGATGACCTGATGCTGGCCCTGACGGACCTGGGAATCGGCCACGCCGCCGTGCTGCGCGATCACGCCCGGGCCACGCCGGCCGTGCCGATCGCGCCGTCCGAGGATCGCGAGGAGCTGCTGGGCGA
>JBBSFD010000067.1:0-14118 GCA_038239115.1 Candidatus Limnocylindrales bacterium
ATAAGATTATGTGCGTTGTCAACGGGGTGGCCTAACAGCCAGACCGGCTGACGAATGAGTCGACCATCGCGTCATCGATCGCGGAGCACGGGATGGCCGTGCTCGGCATGCCGCGCAAGGCGAGCAATGATGGAGACGTCGAACTCACGCGAAGGCGTGCGATCGTGGAGGCCGAGGTCTGCGAGCTCACCGGGGTGGCCAGGAGCGCCTCAACAAGGAGATCCCGGTGTTTGACTGCAGAGGCCGACGAGCCGCGATGGCGGCCCGTACGGTGGGTGACCGTGCCGGGGCCTGACTCGAAGGAGATCTGGGCAGCCACCTCGACCATGTGACTGCGTTCCGCTTGAAGTGTCGACCCTGGCACGACCACCCGCGGACCGTGCTGACCTGATGAGAGCGTCGATCGTCTCGACTGGGATGTTGTCGCGCGGTTCGCTCCACCACACCCGGACCTGGAGGCGGCCACATGACGGCACACAACACCATCGGCGTTGATCCGCACCGCATGACATTCACCGCGACCGTGCTCGACTCGCGCGGCGGCGAACTCGGGCACGCCCATTTCCCCAACACCCGCGAGGGGCATGACTCCGGGTTGGCGTGGGCGGCCGGGTTCGGCGAGACCGACCGCTGGGGCATCGAGGGGGCGAGCGGGCTCGGCCGGCCCCTGGCCGAGTTCCTCGTCGAGGCCGGGTGCGACGTGCGCGACGTGCCGCCGCACAAGACATCGGCCCGCCAGCGCGGACGTCACGAGGGGAAGAGCGACCGGCTCGACTCCCGTCGGGTCGCCGCGGAGGCACAGACGAACCCCCGTCTGGCCCCAGCGTTCAAGCACGCCCTGCCGGCGGCGCCAGATCCGGTCCGCGACCGGCTGGCCCTGTGGCACAACGCCCGCACGTCGCTCACCAAGATCCGCGTCCAGCTCCTCGGCGAGCTCGATGCCCTCGTGCACGACCTGCCCGAGGACCTGCGCGTCCAGCTCCGGCCGTCGAAGACGGTGAGCGCTCGGGTGAACTCGCTTGGTCACCTCGACACCGACGGGGTGACCGACCCGACGGTTGCCCTGCGCCTGCGGTTGATCGAGCACCGCGTGGCCATGCTGCGCGACGTCCTCGAGCAGGACAAGGCGGCCACTGCTGAGCTCGCTGCCCTCGTCGACGAGGCGAACTCCACGCTCACCGATCTCGTCGGCATCGCCTCGCGCGCCGCGGCGGAGATCCTCGTCGAGGTCGGCGACATCCGACGCTTCACCGAGGCCGGCTTCGCCCGCTTCAACGGCACCGCACCGATCCCGGCCAGCTCGGGCGAAGGTGGCGACGCGCCCGTCCGGCACCGCCTCTCGCGCGGCGGCAACCGGCGGCTCAACGCCGCGATCTACCGCATCGCAATGATCCAGCTCCGCTTCGAGCCGCGCGCCCGCCAGATCCACGACCAGGCCCGCGCGCACGGCCACACGCGCCGAGAGGCCATGCGGGTCCTCAAGCGCAACATCTCCAATGCGATCTACCGAACCATGCTCCGCGACGCTCGACGAAGCGCGGGCTTGACATGAGAGCTTCAAGCGGCGCACGGCGGTCGTCGGGATCTTCCCCAACCGGGCCGCCCTGATCCGCCTGGTCGGGATGGTTCTTGCCGAGCAGGACGACGAGTGGCAGGACGGTCGGCGCTACTTCCGGCCCGAGACGATGGCGCTCATCGATGCCGTCGTTGACCGCGAGGAGGTGAGCCCGACCTTGCTCATGGCGAGCTGAACGATCAGGCGCGACGATGACGCCCTGTTACACCACGAGCTGGGACTTGACCGCGAGTGCCGGTCGGGCAAGGGCGACAACCCGAGCACCACAGGTCGGGCACGTCCCGCGAGCGGCTAGCCGGCCACTTGGGTAGGTGATGAGAACCGGTTCGCTGATCCGAACTGTCCGCCGCTCGCGCATACAGTAGCCAAGCGGGCCCGCGCTCAAGGTGGCAACCGGTGCTGGACCTGACTCCTGGCTGGCCGCGCTGGAATGGAGAGAACGACGATCGAGCTCGATGAGACGAGCCCGGACCTTCTCGAGCTCCCGGACGAGCTTCGCCTCTTTCGCGCCTAGCTCGGCGATCTCCCGCTCACGCCGCCTGCGTCCCTTCGGGCCATCGCCCGTGGTTCGACCGGAACTACTGCTCGATCAGGGCGGTCACAGGAGGGACGACGCCATGCCGGCTCATGGCCTCTGCCAGCTCGGGCGGGGGCGACGCGAGGGCCGACTTGAAGGCATCGGCATCAGCGACGTCCGCGGTCACGGCGATGTTCTTGCTGCCGTCCGCCGCGACGTGGTCCACGACGTTCGAGCCGCCCATTCCCTCGATGCTCGCGGCCCGCTCGCCCTTGAACCCCAGCCAACGCTCTAGGTCCTCGACGGCGTGGGTGATGACGATCTTGGTCATGGCGGGTCTCCTTCCGGGGACGCCGGAGGCGGCGCGCGGCTGATGCCGACCCGCTCCGGGGAGGGGAATATGCGCCTGCCAATCAGGCGCGAGCGGTCCGGAACGGCGCAGGCTCGTTGAATCAAACTGGTTGGTCCTGTCGATGGCCAACTCGTGACCGCGACGGAGATCCCTTGAGGGGGGTCGGCGCCGAGTACGTCCCTTCCCGTGGCCTCCGTGCTGATGGTGCACATCACCGTGGTCGTCCCGGCCAGAGAGAAACGCTCTCAGCCAAGGCGGCGAACCCCGCACTGGCCGGAGAGCGTTTCTCTTGCGACATCCGGCCATGCCCTTTCGTGTCCGTCCATGGCGGCTTGAACTGTCGGTCAGCGAAACCGACCTCGAGGTGCTTCTGGCGCTCGTTCGAGCACGGACGACGGAATAGCGACTGGTCCAGCGAGCGGGCATCGTCCCGCACGCCGCGCACGGCGAACGGCGACGAGGTCATGGGCAGTCGTGCTAGCGTGGAGCTGTAACACGGCGGCGCTGGCACGCTGCCGATGTTGCCAACTCCGTCAGCGGATGGGGAGCTCATGCGTACGGGCACTGCTTTGGGTCGGGCGGTGCAAGAACGCCCGACCAGGGGCGATCGCGCTCGTCACGGATAAAAAAGGGGCATACCACGGAGCCATATTGATAAAGACGCGGGCTCAACGGTCTCGGCGACCGTCTTCATGATCTGAGCCTGCAATTGCTCGAGATCGACCACGTCGGCCAATCGAGCCGCAAATGCCGCAACCGTCTGCTCGGCGTCATAGCCTGCGCGGTTGAAGCGCCGATCGACCAACCGCTGCACCCGTTGCCGGAGCGGCTGGAACAGCGTGAAAACCAGAAGGGTCGACCCGGCGACCGCGAGTTCGTTCGATTGGGTTATGGGCGACAGGACGGCCTGAAGGGCGAGGATTACGCCGACGAACAGGCCGACGATCATGACCGTGAGCACGGCCCAGCCGATCGTTCGGCTGATGAGCCGATCGATCTCGTACAGGCGATAGCGGAGAATTGCCAGGCCGATCGCCGCTGGCAGGAGGGCGACGCCGCCGTAGAGGAAGAACGCAGACACCGTCGCGATCAGGCCGAGGGTTGAGGTCGGGGCGGCCGCGCCACTCGCGATGTAGGCGGCAATGTTGATCGTCCCGGCAACGCCGGCGATCATGGCCACGGCCGCGAACCACTTGAGCTGCTGTCGCTCGACCGCGGCTGCGCGCCGATAGCGGACGATCAAGGAGGCAACGGCGAGAGCGCCACCGGCCACGACGAGCACGGTCCCGACGTCCGAGCTCCAGAAGGACATCAGGTCCGTAAACGGACCGCCAGGCGCCAGTGGATTCACGACCGGGTACGGATTGGGGGCCCACGGGCTGAGCGCGCTCCCAACGCTCCCCACGACGACGAGGGCGCAGGCGATGACCACCACCGCGCGCCATCGCGGGGAGGGCAAGTGCCCGGTCGGATAGAAGAGTGGCAGCAGAATAAACAGGCAGGCGACCTCCGGAGCCCAGACCCACTGGCTCAGCCACGCGAGCCAGATCGCCATTGGCACACTTCCAGGGTCGACATTGAGTCCGTGGTCAGCCACGCCGACCGCACTCACCGAGATCGCGATGACGAGGCCACCAAGCGCGAGCAGCCAGCCAACCAGGTGGGCAGGGAGCCGGCTCGCCAGGATCGAGCCAACGGTCACCAGCATGAACGCCGCGCCACCCTCGAGCACAGCATTTGCAGGCTCGGATGGGCCGCCTGACCGCGCCGTGACGAGGCCGATCGCAACGAGAGCCAGGCCAGCCGCCAACATTGCCCAGATCGTGAACGGGGTGGGGCGACTTCGCAGAGCGCGCGAACCAGCTGACGTCATTCCCGCAGCCACAGGGAAACCGCACTCGGCTCGACCGCCGAGCTGACGGTCGCCAGAATCTCCGCTCGGAGCGCTGCCAGATCGACCTCGTCGCGCAACCGATCGGCGAAGGCGGCCACGGTCCGCTCGGCGTCGTAGCGGGTCCGATTGAAGCGCCGGTCGACCAGCCCCTGGACGCGCCGGCGGATCGGCTGGAACAGGGCCGCCACCAGGAGCGTCGAGCCGGCCACGGCGATCGTGCTCGAGCCGGTCAGTGGACCGAGCAGCGCATGGGCCGCAAGAACGACCACGACGAACACCGAGGCAAGGACGAGGGTGACGACGCCGTAGCTGATCGTCCGGCTGATGATCCGGTCGATCTCGTACAGCCGATAGCGCAGGATGGCGATCCCGATCGCCACCGGCGGCAAGCAGAAGGCGACGATGGCCGGCAGCCAGACCACACCGCCGAGCCCATTTTCGAAGACCGAGTCACCGACAAGCCCGACGACGAAGCCGACGACGATAAACGCCATGCTCCAGACAAGCCAGCGCAGCTGCGCCCGCTCGACGCCTGCCGCACGACGCAGGCGGACGAACATCGACGCGACCCCGGCAGCCGTGAATAACAAGGTGATCGCTGGACCACCGGATAAGACGACCCAGCCTGGCCACCCTGGGGCCAGGGCCAATGGGTTGGCGAGGGTCACCCCCGATGAGGAGCCTGGGACATTCAGCGAGATCGTCGGTGCGAAGGCGGACAGCACCGCGAGGATGATGACCACGGCCAGAGCGAATCGAGCGAGCTGACCCCAGCGGCCGGTTGGCAGCCGGCCGGCGGGGAAGGTTAAAGTGACGACGAACAACACAACGACGAGTGGGCTGCCGCTCCAGGCCTCTACGACGGTGAGCGCTAGCACCAACGGCGAAACTGCGCCAGTCGTGAGCTGGGCAACGCTCGCAGGTATATAGAGGGACGACACGGCAAACGACCACGCCCCGAGCAGGAGCAGCCAGCCAATCGGGTTCCGTGGCCGGCGGATCGCCAGGAAGCCACCCACCAGGCTATACGGGGCGGCCTCGAACAGCCCGGTGCCGCTGGCCAGACCGACCGCCAGGGCCAGGGTGACAAGGACAATCACGCTGACGCGCCCGGGCAAGCCCAAGGGTCGACCGCGGGTGTCCGCAGCTCGACCGAAGCCGGGGCCACGACCCCTCACCCTCGGCCCCCGAACTCCCGACGGAGCGCCGACCTGGCGGCCCACACGCCACACATGCCGTGGACACCGCCGCCGGGCGGGGTGGACGACGAGCACAAGTAGATGCCGGGGGCTGGGGTCGAATAGGGATCGAGGCTGGCGACGGGACGGGTGAACAGCTGGCGCACATCCTCGATTCCCGCATTGATGTCACCCCCGACGTAATTCGGGTTCTCCTGCTCAAGATCGGCGGGGAGGCGGACGGAGCGTGCCAGGATCAGGTCACGGAAGCCGGGCGCGAAGCGCTCGATCTGGGCCTCGATGCGGCCCGACATGTCAAGCGTCGAGCCGCTGGGCACGTGACAGTACGCCCAACCGGTGTGCTTGCCTGCCGGCGCGCGGCTCGCGTCGAAACGGCTCGCCTGAACGACGATCACGAAGGGCCGGTCGGGGTGACCGCCACGGGCCACCTCGGCCTCGGCGGCAGCAATCTCTGCGAACGTGCCGCCAACGTGCACCGTCCCTGCGCGGTTGGCTCCCACCGCCCGCCAGGGGATGGGACCGTCGAGGGCCCAGTCAACCTTGACCACTCCGGGACCGTAGCGAAACCCCATGAGGCGGCGTCGATAGCGGCCTTTGAGGCGGGCCCCGGTGATCGCCACGAGCGCCCTTGGGGTCGTGTCGAAGAGGATAGCCCGTGCCGCCGGCAGGTCGTCGAGGTTCGTTACCGGACGACCGGTCACGATCTCACCGCCCAATTCCCGAAGCTCGGCCGCCAGGGCGCTGGCCAGGCGTTGGGTGCCGCCGCGAACGACCGGCCAGCCGAAGGCGTGGGCTGTCAGGGCCAGGACCAGTCCGAACGAGGCCGATGCAACACGATCGAGGGCAAGCATCGAATGGGTGCACAGCCCGCCGAACAAGGCCTGCGCAGGATCAGCGCGGAATCGTCGCCGGGCAAGAGTTGTGCCCGACCACAGGGCCGGCAGCCCGAACCGAGTCACGGCCAGCGGATGGCGCGGAACGCGCAGGCTGGGTCCGAGGATGAAGGGCAGGATCTGGTCGGCGTCGCGGGCGAGCGGACCGAGCAGTCGCGCGTAGGCCGGACCATCGGTGCCCAAACCAGCCGCGGTCGCTTCGACGGACCGCTCGATCAAGGCTGCTCGACCGTCATCGAAGGGATGGGCCAGGGGGACCCCCGGCTGGACGAGCTCCACGCCGTGGCGGGCAAGATCGATCCCGGCGAAGAATGGCGAGGCGACCGAGGTGCCCTGGACCGTCGAACAGACGTCGTGGACGTAGCCGGGGAGGGTCAGCTCGGCGCTGCGCATGCCACCACCGACTGTCGGGGCGCCCTCGTAGACAACGACTGATCGCCCAGCGCGGGCCAGAGTGATCGCTGCTGCCAGGCCATTCGGGCCCGATCCCACCACGATCGCGTCGGGCGGATCAGCCTTCATCGGATCCCTGGCGTTGGGATGGGGAGCTCGTGGCGCATATGCCTAAGAGTCGCCGTGGTGGGCGAACCAGGCTCGCGGGTGGGTCAGCTTGTAGAGCGTCGTGCGGATCGCGGCATTCTGGCGGATGTTGCCGGCGTAGCGCCATTGGCGCCGCCGATCGACACACACTCGCTGCATCTCCACGGCCGCGTCGCCGACCCCGAACTGGGCCGCCAGGGTCCGCAACGTCTCGTTCCAAAATCGATCCTCGGTTCGCTGCGCCACGATGGGCATGGACAGTTCGTACAGCGGATCGCTGGCCCGCAGGAGCGCCTGGATCTGGACCACAGCGACGCCGTCATCAGCGTACGACGAGAAGGTGATGAACGATGCGAACTGATGACCTTCCGGGGTCATGAACGCGAATGATTCGTCGTCGGCAAAGATGACCAGGACGCCGGTCGAAAGAGTCATCTTGCCGGGCAGGGCCAGGCTAAGCAGGGCGACCTCACCGGGCTGGAGGCTGGTCAGTGGCCCGTAAAAATGGTTGCCTTTCGGCCAGAAGTCGCCGAACCGCTCCTTCCAGGTGCGAATCACAGCGGCCGGCGTCACGTCGGCGCCCGTCAGGCGCACCCGATATGTCTTCTGCCAGAGCCGCCCGAAGCCCTGCACCGGGCCGGCCAACCGACGCCCCGCCACGTTGAGGTTGAGGGCAGTCGTCGGCATCGCGCCCACTTCGAGGTGCGCTACGGGAGCCGCCCAATTCGATGCCTCCGGGGTCTGCGGGAGTGGGACAGCCGGCGGAGATTCCGCAGGCTCGCTGCTTGACTTGCCGGTACCGGTCGTCATCGGGGGGCCTCCTCGTGGCCTTGGTCAGAGCGCGGCGGCCAGGGCCGCCGCCTCGCTGTCGTGGATGCCGATCGCGTCATCAAGGCGGGTCAGCTCGAAGATCTGGCGGTAGTGCTCGCTCAGCCCGAATGCCAGGAGTCGCTGGCCCTGTCGCTGGACGCGCACGAGGAGGGTCACCAGCAGCCCGATGCCTCCGCTGTTCATATAGTCAAGCCCGCTGAAATCGAGCACGACCGAACGAGTCGCATCATCACTGGCTCGGCCATAGGCATCCATCAGCAGGGCCTCAGTCGCCGATGTGATGTCGCCGGTGATGGCGATCACCCCCGTGGTCGGCGACTGGTGGCGCACCTCGATCGTGGTCGTTCCGCTGGTCATGCCTTGCCTCCTGTCATCTCGCCGGTGGCCACCGAGGACGCGCTGGCGGCGTCATCGAAGATGCGCATGTAGTCGGACAGCCGCGTGAGCTGGAAGATCTCCGCGTAGTGGGCGCTCAGGCCGCAGGCCCGGATCTCACGCCGATCGCGACGCCCATCGGCCAGGAAGCGCACGATCAGGGCGATCCCGGTGCTGTTGATGTAGCCGACCCGCGTAAAGTCGAGAAGGATCACGGCACTATCGGCGGCCAGGTAGGCCGCCGCGAGTCCGGCCTCGGCCTCGCGGTCGACGTCGCCGTGCAGGGCAACCCGCGCGATATCCGGGTCAATACGAACGTCGGCCTCAAAGCGACTGGTCGGCATCATTGGCTCCTCTCAGGTGCAGCGTGAGCGTCACGATCTGCGCGGCGCCGTCCGTGGCCACCTCCATCGCGTCGACCATGTGCTTGATCAGGAAGAGCCCCCAGCCCCGCGGCTTCTGCTCGCCGGCCAGCTTGGCTTCGAGGTCGGGTTGCTCGGCCTCGGGGATCGGGCCGCTCAGCCCCCGGTCGGAGACGCTAACCAGGAGGTCGTCGTCCGTCAGCCAGACCTCGATCTCGATCGGGATCGCTGGGTCGTTCTGACTGCCGTACTCGATGGCGTTCATCGCCGCTTCGCTGACTGCCGTCTTCAGGCGCTCAACGCGCGCGGCGGGCAGGCCCAGCGGCGCGATCGCCTCCGCGACCCGAACCATGGCGACACGTTCGTTGCCGGGTTCACCTGCGAGCGAGAGGCTCAGGAGGACCTTCCGTTCGGTCTCGGTAGCTTCGGCCGGGCCTGGCCCAGCATCCAGCAGCGCGTACTCGCCGCCCCCGGTTCGCTGCAGCGCGACCAGGGTGATGTCGTCCTCCTGGTCCCAACCGCGGCCGGTGAACTCGTGGAGCTCGTCGAGGAGGTGGTTGATGAGCTCGGTACCAGGCCGCTCCCGGGCCATTAACGCCCGCAACCGCGGGAACCCGAACATGTCGCCCCCGGGCCCGTGGGCCTCGACCAGGCCATCGCTGTACAGCAGGACGCTCTGGCGGGCGTCGATGACCCCCTCCCTCTCGTCATAGATCATGTCCGGCAGCAACCCCAGAGGCATGCCGGTGGCGCGCAACTCCAGGACGCCGTCGGTCGTTCTGACGTAGGGCGGCAGATGGCCGGCGTTCGCGTACCAAACCCGACCCGAGGCCGGCTCGAGGATCAAGTACAAGCAGGTCACGAACATCCGGGTGGGCATCTCCGGCAGGAGGATCTCGTTGGCCCGCCGGAGAACCTCGCCCGGTGAGGGGCTTCGGGGTGCCTCACTCCGCAGCACCGACTGCGTGCGGGCCATGATCAGGGCGGCCGGGACGCCCTTGTCGGTCACGTCTCCGACGACGATGCCGATCCGCCCGTCCGGCAGCTCGATGAAGTCGTAGAAGTCGCCGCCCACGGCTCGGGCCGGCCCGTAGTACGCCGCGACCTGCCAGTCAGGCAGCTTCGGCAGCTCGTGGGGCAGGAATTGCTGCTGAATGAGGGTCGCTACCCGCATCGCCTGCTCGAGACGCTCGCGGGCCTGGATCTCACCGGCTCGCTCCAGGACAAGCTCCGCCACCCGCATGGCGGGGGCCGCCTGGGTGGCCAGGCTGGCGAGGAGGCGTCGGTCGTCGGTGGAGTACTCCTGCTCAGACAGTCGTGGGCCGAGATTGAGGGTTCCGATCAGTTCGCCCTGGCTGATCAGGGGCACGATCAGGGCAACCCCAGCCGTCCGAAGCTCGCGCACCGCGGCGGAATCGAGCTCGAGGCTGGCGAGATCGACCGGTCCCGGTGCGGATTGGAGGTACGCCAGCAGCGGGTCGCTGGCGCCAATCTCCACCGGTGCACCGATCGTCATCGGTCGGTCCGCTTTCGCGGGATCAGCGGCAACCCTCGCAGCCGGACTCGATTTGTCGAGCTGGCGAGACCGCCAGCGTGATCTGAGTAATGCCATGACCCCTTTCTACCGATTGGGCGTCCGGAAATCGTTACGGATCGGCGCACATGCAGAAATCGTTACGACGAGCCGATCCGGCGTACCGTGCTCGCCATGGCGCCTCTTCTGCACATCGAGATCCTCGGGCCAGTACGGGTCGAGCTCGACGGGACGCCGCTCGTTGTGGACACCCGCAAAGCGATCGCCCTTCTCGCATTCCTGGCCGTGACCGATCGGCCGGCAAGCCGGGAGACCGTGGCTGCATTGCTCTGGCCGGAGTCGGGCGAAACCGGAGCACACGGGGCGCTCCGACGAACCTTGTCGGTCCTCAAGGCTGCCCTCGGCGGCGTTGGACTGGCCATCGATCGCAGATCGATGGCACTCCGTCCCCACGAGCTCGACGTAGACATGTGGCGCTTCAGGGCCGCGCTTGCCCAGGTCCGCGGTCACGATCATGCCCACGAAAGCAGTTGTCGAGCCTGCCTGAGTCTGCTCGAGGGAGCGGTGGCGCTCGACCGGGGCGAGTTCATGGCCGGATTAGCCATCCGCTCGAGCGAGGTTTTCGACGACTGGCAGTCGGTCGAAGCTGAGGCGTACCGCCGCGACCTGACTGGAGCGCTTGAACGGCTCGCTCGTGGCCGAGCCGCCGATGGCAACTGGGAGCCGGCCATCAGTGCGGCGCGACGATGGGTTGAGCTCGACGGCCTCCATGAGCCGGCCCAGCGCCTGCTGATCACCGCACGCGCGGCCGGGGGTGAGCCCGCGGCCGCGCTTCGTCAATATCGCGATGTCGTGCGGACGTTGGACCGGGAGCTCGGGGTTGCGCCTCTATCCGAGACGACAGCACTGGCGGAGGCGATCCGCGACGGCCGATTCGCGTTCCAGTCGCGAGCCGATCAGGCATCCGACATGTCTGCGCCGGGGGTCCATCCGGTCCCAGCATTGGCGCGCCCGGCAGTTGTGAGCCCCTTTGTCGGGCGCGAGGACGAGCTCGCGACGCTCATCGGCGCGTATCAGGCCGTGGGGCCGCACGGACGGCTCCTGGCCATCGAGGGCGAGGCGGGGATCGGCAAGACCCGCCTGGGCGCGGCCTTGGCGGATCGGGTCCGGGCCCAGGGCGGCACCGTCCTCGCGACCCAGGCCTACAGCGGCGAAACGGGTATCGCGTTCGCGCCGGTCATCGAGCTCATCCGGGTTGGTATGGGTCAGCTGGACGGCCCTTCTCGGCTCCTGTCGGTCTCTCCCGAGCTTCTGCGCGAAGCGGCGCGCCTTGTTCCAGCGCTGCAGCCGACCTTGGACCCCCCTCCGGCAGCGGCAGGCGATCCCTTCGGCCGGGCCCGCCTGTTCGCGGCCCTCGCCGAGGTTCTGATCGCGCTCGCCGGAGGACCGCCGCAGGGTCTCGTGTGGGTGGACGACCTGCAGCGCGCCGATCGCTCGACGATCGAGCTGATGGGCTACCTCGCACGACGACTCCGGACCCGACCTATGGCCATCCTGATCACCTGGCGGCCCGAGGATCTCGCGCCCGGCATCCGAGACCAGATCCTCGTCGCGGCCGAGCGCGAAGGGCTCGGCGCACACGTCGAGCTCGGCCGCTTCGATCGGGCTCAAGTAGCCGCGTTGGCACGGGCGACCCTGGGTCGCTCCCTGGAGGCATCTCTCGCCGATTCCTTGTTCGAGCGATCCGAAGGCCTACCCCTGTACGTTGCCGAGGCGCTCGTCGCGCCAACCGGATCGGAGGCCCTGGTGCCAGCGGGCGTTGTCGCACTGCTCGCTGGCAGGTTCGACGCGGCCAGTGTGATCGCCCGGCAGATCCTGGCCGCGGCGGCCGTCATCGGTCGCTCATTCGATTTTGAAATCGTGCGCGCCGCGAGCGGCCGGACCGACAGCGAGACCGTCGACGGCCTCGACGAGCTCGTGCAGCGGCGCCTGATCCGCGAGGGCGCCCCAGATGGCTACGGGGACGTGAGCTTCGATTTCACCCATGGTCGAATCCGCGACGTGGCCTACGACCAGTTGAGCCTGGCCCGTCGGAGGCTTCTGCATGGCCGGGTGGCGGATGCTCTCGCTCGCGGGGCGGCCGGCCCGGCCGGCCCGGCCAGCCTCGGCCGGTGGTCGCTCATCGCCTACCACGAGGGGCTCGCGGGTCGAGCCAGTCGAGCGGCCGAGGCCCATCGCGAGGCGGGCGAGGCCGCCCGGTCCGTATTCGCCAACGCCGAGGGGCGGCAACACCTCGAGGCGGCCCTCGCACTGGGACACCCAGCGGTGGCCGAAATTCACGAAGCGCTCGGCGAACTTCTGACCCTCCAAGGCGACTACGACGGGGCCATCGGCCATCTTGAAACGGCACTCGGAATCGCTGGCGATGAGCGCCAAGCGACGCTCGACCATCGACTGGCCATGGTCCTTGGCCGGCGGGGCGATCGCGTTCGGGCTGATCGCTTTCTCGTTGCGGCACTGGACGCCCTGGGTCCTGAAGGCAATCCCGTGGCCCGGGCGCTGATCCTCGTCGATCGCGGCGCGAATGCGCACCTCGATGGCGACTCGGAACAAGCTACCCAGTTCGCCCTCGAGGCGCTAAGCCTTGCGGAGATCGCAGGGGACCCGACATCAGTCGCGAGGTCCAAGGATCTGCTGGGCATCCAATCCAGGAGTCGTGGCGATCTGGCTGCCGCCCGCGAGTACCTCGAAGGCGCAATCGCCGCCGCGGATCTCGCCGACGAGGGCCAGCGGGAGGGCGCGCCCGTCGGGATCGATCCAAGCGTAAAGATCGCCGCGCTGAATACGCTCGCCCTTGTGGCTGCCGATGCGGGGGACCGCGCCCGGGCGATCGAGCTCACCCGTGACGCTCTCATCCGCTGCGAACGTCAGGGCGATCGCCATCGCCAGGCGGCTCTCGAAAACAACCTCGCCGACCTGCTTCACGAGGAAGGTCGTGGCGACGAGGCGATGGGTCATCTCAAGCGGGCGGTCGCCCTGTTCGCTGAGATCGGTGGACCTCCCGGCGATCTGCAGCCCGAGATCTGGAAGCTTGTTGAGTGGTGAAACCGAAATCGGTAGGCCCGCCGGGGGCTTTCTTTCATGTCCGAATCATCCGACTCGTGGCACGATTGCGGCGGCCCGTCCGTCACGACCCCCATGACGGCGGCCCGCTCAATTTGAGCCAGACCCGCAATCCCTCCGGAAGCTGGAACGTGTACGCCTTCGACATGTCGATGGGCACGACGAACTTCGCCGACTTCACCCAGATCGGCCTGGATGGCAGCGCCGTCTACTTCTCGGCCAACATGTTCAACCAGGCCGGCACGGCCTATGACAGGTTTCGGGACGCGACGCGTCGGCAAGTTCATTTCGTGGCGTCGTGGCCTGCAGTTGACGCATGCGTGTCTCGCCCATACGTATCTCACCAGTCACCACCCTGGTCTCCACAGATGACGAGGGGATGACGATTTGATGACGGCCCAGCCTGGGACGATCCCGCATGCCTCGGCCCGGCCCAGCGCGCCCGGGCGAGCAGCCCGCCGGCGCATACGAGCTCGGCGATCCCGCTCGCCAGAATGATGGCCCCGGGCACCGGCAGAACACTCGGGATCAGCGCGAGGTAGAGCCCCGGCCGGACCGGAAGAAGGGTGCCGCTGCCGAGGAAGAGCGCCGCCAACCCGATTGGTGCCGAGCGCCGCAGCCAGCCCGTCGGAAATGCCCGCACGGCTGGGTCCGCATGGCTAGCAGGTCGGACTGGGCCTGGCTGGTCCCGGTCGCCGTGGCGAACCCGATTCCCAGAGAATTGGAGCGCTCTCAATCTGCAAGCATTGGCTTGGGACGTCACCGCTACCAGCCCCCCCGACGGAGCAGCGATGCAAAGATGATCTCCTTGTGGGTGGCCTCGGCCCCCTCGACGATGCCGACATGACGAGCGTCGCGATAGAGCTTCTCGATGATGCTCTGGCCCGTGTAGCCGACGCTGCCGAGCATCTGCGACGCCGAC
>JBBSFD010000068.1:0-14050 GCA_038239115.1 Candidatus Limnocylindrales bacterium
CGTTTGAGCATATGACGACCAACAATCGATGGCTTATCGCGGCGGCCGGTGTGCTGATGCAGGTTGCGCTCGGCGCCGTTTACGCCTGGAGCATTTTCCGGGTACCTCTCACCAAGGCCCAGATTTCGTATTGGCGAGGGACCGAGCTGGTCTCCGAAGAAGGTCTGACCCTGATCATCAATCGGCTGCTGGCCCGGTCATTGCACGCGCTGGACGAGGATGCCGAGCGGATGCCGTTCGACGCTCAGGCCGCGATGCCGCGAGTCAGCCGCCGCAGGCTCGACCCGTCGGAGGACGACGAGGAGGATCGCTCGGCCGACGAGGAACCGAGCTAAGTCTACCGCCCGCCCGGCCGTCCGAGTGCCCGCCCGGACCGGGAAGTGGAGCGGGAGACGGGATTCGAACCCGCGACATTCTGCTTGGGAAGCAGACACTCTGCCAGCTGAGTTACTCCCGCTCGGGAGGGGTCGATCTTAGCAAACGGTGGGGCGAGGGCCTCCTCGTTCTCGCGTTTGAGCAGCTTGATCCGACTCGTACGGGATGGGCGTATGGCGTGTGAAGTACGACGGTGCCTGCTCGAGGTGCGGCGTCACGATCCGCGCCGGCCAGGTCGCCGTCTACGAGCGGGCGACCCGCACGATCCACTGCGTCTCGTGCCCCATCGCTCCCGCGCCCGAGCCTGAGATCGATGCCGGCGCCGCGGGCCGGTCTGCCCGTCAGGAGCATGAGCGGCGCGCCGCGAAGCGGGCGACTGCAGTCAAGGAGCGGTGGGGGGACCGCATCGGCGGCGTTGTCCTCGCGCTGACTGACGAACCCCAATCTACGAGGGCCTGGGAGGTCGGCGCCCGCGGCGAGGAGAACCTGGCCAAGGCGCTCGATGGCTTCAGCGTGCTGCACGACCGACGCGTCCCCGGCACTAGGGCGAACATCGACCACATCGTCATCGCCCCCGCAGGCGTATTCGTCGTCGACGCGAAGCGCTACGAGGGCCGGATTGAGATCCGGACCCTTGGCTGGTTCCTGTGGCCCGACAAGCGGCTCCACGTCGGACGGCGGGACTGCTCGGCCCTCGCGGATAAGATGGCGTGGCAGGTCACCGCCGTCGAGCAGGCGCTGCTTGCGGCGGGGGTGGACCCGTTGCCGCCGATCACACCCGTACTCTGCTTCGTCGACGGCGACTGGCCATTGATCGCGCCACCCGACGTATTCCGCGGCGTCCAACTGGAGAGCCCGAGGTCGCTGCGGAAGAAGCTAGTCGGAGAGGTCCTCGACGAGGCGGACATCGCCCAGCTGGCGCGCATCCTCGCTTCGGCGCTGCCGCCAAGGTAGGCCGGTCGGCGCCCGGACCAACAGGCGGCATCACGCTCCGCGTTCTGGGCGGCCAAGGGTCATCGGAAGGGGCCCAGCGACTTCCGGAGTTGGGCCTGGCGCCAATCGTTCACTTGACGGGCGTGCTCCCCTATAGGCCAATGACCTGGTTGCGTCCGGCACGCTTCGCCTGCGAGAGCCAAACGTCCGCCAACGTCAACGCAGTCGCGATGTCCCTAGCAGCGCCGACCTGAGCGCAGCCTGCCGACACCGTCACGCGGAGCGGCTTCTCTGTCCCGGCCTCGATCGATACGGCTTCAAGGTCGACACGGATCCCCTCCGCGATCCGCAAAGGGATACGCTGCAGACACTCTGCCAGCTGAGTTACTCCCGCTCGGGAGGGCGCGATCTTAGCAAAGCTGAGAGCCCCCATTTCAGGCGCCGGGCAGCCCTCCCACCGCGACCTTCAGCGAGACATTCGTGCTATGCGAACCGGAGGCGGCCGTCCGGTGATCGGGACAGTGTAGGTGCCCGGCACGATCGACGGGTCAAGGGCCAGGGACATGGCCCGACGCGCAGATCCCGAACGCCTCGACGCCGCCCATCGGGCAGGCCACGTCTCGCGGCTCATGGCGGTTGCAGCGGCGGAGAGAACGCGTAAGGTTGCACCGTGGTCCCGCAGACGCGTTACGCAAGAAGTGGTCGATTCCATATCGCCTACCAGACGATTGGCGATGGCCCACTCGACGTCGTGTTCGCGGACAACTGGTTCAGCAACGTCGATGCACAGTGGGAGTTCCCGCCACTCGCGAACCTCCTGACTCAGGTAGCCTCGTTCAGCCGCCTCATCGTGTTCGACAAGCGGGGCATGGGCCTGTCCGATCCGGTCGCCATCGAAACATTGCCCACGCTTGAAGAATGGATTGACGACCTGCGGGCGGTGCTCGACACCATCGGAGTCACGCGGCCGGCGTTTCTCTCGGGGACCGCCGCCTCGTTCATGACCCTCGTGTTCGCCGCTACGTATCCGGACCGCACGGCAGCCCTCGCGCTCGTCGACGCGACCGCACGGCTTGCCGAGGCCGACGATTACCCGTGGGGCATCCCGCTCGCCCGCCTGCCGGGTGAGATCGAACGGATGCGAGCGAACTGGGGCGTGTCGGGCGGAACGATGAACGTCCTCGGGCCGAGCTTGCTCGCCGATCGTCGCCTGGCCGAGCAGTTCATCCGCTACGAACGACAATCCGCCAGCCCCGGGTCGGCCGAGGCGATGGTCAGCATGCTGTTCGAGTCCGATGTGCGTCACGTCCTTCCGGCGATCCAGGCACCGACCCTGATCCTCCATCACGCGAATGGGCCTCGCATCCAGCCAGCCCAGGGCCGCTACATCGCCGATCGGATCAAAGGGGCGCGGTACATGGAAATTCCCGGGGACGCGAACTACCTATGGGCCGGGGACACGAATGCGCTGGGCGCCGAGGTCGAGGAGTTCCTCACTGGGGCACGGCCCGTCTTGGAGCCGGATCGGGTCCTGGCAACGGTGCTGTTCACTGACATCGTCGACTCCACCGGACGAGCGGCCGAACTCGGTGATGCCGGGTGGCGACGTCTCCTCGAGTTGCATCAGGCAGATGTGCGCGATGTGCTCCAGGGTTCTCGCGGACGAGAAATCAAGACGACCGGGGATGGCTTCCTTGCGACGTTCGATGGCCCGGCCCGAGCGGTGCGCTGCGCGATGGCCATCCGAGAGCGCTCGGGCGCTCGGGGCATCCAGGTGCACTCCGGGCTTCACACGGGCGAGATCGAGCTAACCGCGAACAACATGATCGCCGGCATTGCCGTCCACATCGCGGCCCGGATCTGCGCACTCGCGGGCCCGGATGAGGTTCTGGCTTCGAGTACCGTGAAGGACCTCGTGGCCGGATCGGGTATCGGGTTCACGGAACGGGGCACTCAGTCCCTCAGGGGCGTCCCCGACCCCTGGATGCTGTACGAAGCGCTCGAATGACCCGGGCTCCACGCAAGACGCTCATCGTGTTGGGTGCAACTTGCCCATGTTGGATGTCGAAGCCCGCTCGTATCTCGCCGCCGGTCAGCCTTCGCCGCGAGCAGTGCGACTGACATCACCCACCCCCTCAAGTGCTGGTATCCCCTTGGCTATCCCGAGTGTCGGTTCGGACCCCTCCGCCGCCTCGAGCAGAAGGTCAAGGTGAACGACGCATTGACCTTTCGCGGTTGGGTTTCGGATATGCGGCAGGCGAGCTGCGCTCGCTCGCCTCCAACTCGCCCCGCCTCCGCGTCCGGACGTCGATCCCTCGGTACCTACGCCGGCATGGTCGGCGGCGGGCCGCTCCTGACACCCGGCGAGGTGACCCGGGCGCACCAGGGCGTGCTCTTCCTCGACGAGCTGCCCGAATTCGGCCGCGACGTGCTCGAGGCCCTCCGGCAGCCGCTCGAAGACGGGCGGGTGGCCATCGTCCGGGCTGCCCGCTCGATCATCCTGCCGGCCCGCTTCCAGCTCGTCGCCGCGATGAACCCCTGTCCGTGTCGACATGGAGTACACCGGGGAAGCGGTAGTCAACGAAGGCCCGAAGGGACCGCCTTCCGTCCCGATCGGTCTCGTCGCGGATCTCGATCCGCCCAACCAGCAGCCTCACGATCTCCTGTCGCGCCTCGATCGGCAACCCTGCGTCCAGACGGTGGCGAACTACGCCGAGCAGCTCGAGGGCCGACTCCGGCAGTTCCGACGCTCCTGGGGCTTCCGTGAGGTGGGGTGAGGACCTTACGCTCGAGGATGCTGAAGTAGATCTCGACCTGGTTCAACCTGGAGGCGTGGATCGGCAGGTGGACCGGGACCAGTCGCATCCGCGATGCGAGCTGCCGTTGTCGAGGACCCAGAAGACGCGGGTGCGCGAGGCGGCGTGAATACCTCACCGAATATGCTTGCTACGGCCCTTAGTGCCCCTTCGCCGAACGCTGGCGTCGCTTCTTGCATAGTGCAGGCGTGCTCGAGCAGGCTAGTCGGGCGCTGCGACGGGCCGGGCGAGCGGCTCCGCGGTCGTCACGACGAACCCTGCCCGGACTTGAGCTCGATCCGAACGATATGGGCCCGCTCTGCCGCGACCGCTCGCCCCGCCAAGGCGATACGGCCCTGATCATCGACGTCGACGCCGAAGGTGCGGAGCGTCCCGGGGCCGCTGATGCCCACCTGGAGCGCGACGGTCTCGTCGTAGTCCGCATCGCTCGGCACGAGGATCCGGGCATGGCCGGCCCGCCATCGGCCGTTGAGGCGGACCTCCACCTCGGCGCCGCCCACGATGTTCCGCCACCAGCGGTAGGTTGGCAAGGTGACGATGACGACAGTGTCGCCCGCTCGCGCATACCCGACTGGCGTTGTGAACGTACGGCCGGTCTTGATGCCTTTGAAGCGCAACAGCATCAGAGATTTGCCGAGCGGACCCCCCGAGCCTCGCGCCAGCATGCGCTTGATGAGAGGATTCGCAGCACCGACCGTCGCCACCCTCATGATCTTGAATTGCAGCGTGTCGGTGAACAGGCGGTCCGGTTTTGGCAATGTGGCGGGTCCTCAAGGTTCTTGCCGTGCCGTTGCTGGAACGATACTCGGACCAAGGGCTCGTCAAGCGCCGAACCTGTCGTGACCTTGGCCGCCTCGATTCCGGCCCCGGCCATAGGGTCTGTGGTGGGCGTGGGCACGTTGGTTGGCGGTCGAGTTGAGAGCCCAGAAGTGGTTCCAGTCGGCGACGGTCCTGGAGACTGCGCAAGACCGGAGATCGGCCTCGTCCGATGCGTCGTAGCGGATCACGACCTTGGCGTCCCCGACGGTGTCTGTCGGATACTGGATGGCATTCAGGGCGACTAGCTCGGCATGTGTGACCGTCGCGAGTTTGCCGCAGTACTGCTTGTTCGCCGCCAACGTGGTCTTGTACCGATACTGCTTGTCGAGCGTCACAATCGCCGCGTTGAACGGTTTGACCGCTGCAAGATATGCGGTCGCCGCGGCTTTCCGAATGGCGTCCTGCGATGGCGTGGCAGCGGGTGTGGGGCTCGGCGCGACCGAGGGCGATGGGCTTGAGCTTGGCAACGCGGTCGCGACCGAGGTGGCTGGGAGCGGCGCGCTCGCCCCTGCTGGAGCAGTCGGCGTAGCCGCCGAGCAGCCTCAATCACGAAGGCGGAGCATTTGTGAATCTGGCCAGAGCTCGCGCTCGGCTTCATCGTGGGGAGCCACCTGCCTCTTCAATCGAACCATCGCACTCTCACGACGGCCCGTCGAGGGTGACGCACTCATCGTGCCGACGCCGCCGGGGGATACTGCGCGTCTACCCGGATAACCTGCGCTGGAGCAACTATGAACCTCATCGAGGTTGGGATGGCCCCAGCCCACTCGCGGATCACCCGGTGACTGGTCTGTCGATCCGCGCCTACGCCGGTCGCGCCGATGACCGGCTGGTCGGCGAGTTGCTGCGCGCGGCCAACCTGTTCGACGGCACGGACCTCGTCCCCTCCGATGACCAGGTTGCCAACGAGTTCGCCCACCCGGACGGCTTCGTGCCAGCCGAGGACTCCTTCTTGGGCGAGCTCTGTGGGCGGGTGGTCGCGGTTGGCGAAGTTCGATATGTGCGGCGCGACGAGGAGCATACGCTCCACCTCAGCGGAACCGTCCATCCCGATGTCCGTCGGCAAGGGATCGGGGCCGCCCTCCTCGCCCGACTCGAGTCCCGGGCAACCGAACGGGCGGCGATGCTCTCCGCGGGACCGATTTGGCTTGATGCCTCGGCGCCCGAGCTCAATCTCGGCTTCGCGGCGCTGGTGGAGGCCGCTGGGTACGCACCGATCCGTACCTTTGTCGAGATGATCAGGCGGGACCTTGACGAGTTGGTCGAGCCGCCGTTGCCCGCTGGTCTGGAGCTGCGACCCGTCGTCGGCGCCGACCTCCGCAAGATCTACGACGCCGAGGCTGAGGCATTTCGGGACCACTGGGGACAGCGCGACTGGAGTGACGAGAACTTCGCTCGACTGGTCGACGAGCCGGACCTCGATTTGGGTCTCTGGCGGGTGGCCTGGGACGGCGATGAAAACGCCGGGGTCGTCGCGGCCTGGATCATCGCTGAGGAGAACGCCGCGCTCGGTCTGGAGCGGGGCTGGCTCGAGCAGATCAGCGTGCGTCGGCCATGGCGACGGCGCGGGCTTGCTGCCGCGCTGATCCTGTCCGCCTGCGCCGGCCTGCGAGAGCGCGGCATGACCGAGGTCGCGCTGGACGTGGATTCGACGAGCCTGACCGGCGCCTTCGGACTCTATGAGCGACTCGGCTTTCGGATCCTCCGGCGCATCACCACATGGCGCCGTGCCCTCGGCCCGTCTGCCTAGGCGGCTAGGTCCAAGGCGATTCCAGCAGCTCGTGACCTCGCGAGGGAAGGCACCGGAAAGCTCCCGCTACGGAGCGATCGACGTCAACCGGATCATCGGGATCACCCGAGTGGTCTTGCTCGGGTAGTCGGCAAACTCGGGGTGTTCCGCGACGTGCCGATTCCAGAGGGCATCGCGATCGGACCCGACGGCGACGTTTGCGATCGCCTTCGAAGTCTTGCCCTCAGCCTCGATCGTCACATTCGGGTCCGCGACGAGATTCTTGAACCAGGCCGGGTCGGTGGGAGCGCCGCTCTTGGAGCCCGCGACAACGTAGGCATCACCCTCCCGGGTATAGGTCACGATCGCGTCGCGGGGTTCGCCGCTCTTTGCCCCGGTCGTGGTCAGGATCAGCAAGCTCCGACCGGCCATTGGCCCACTCGATGCGCGCCCATCATTCGCGCGAAGATCGGCGATGAGCGCCGCCGTGAATGCCCGCGGGTCCCAATTAGCCATGTCGATCTCCCCTTACTGTCCCCGTCTCGACCGTTGCTTCGGCAACGATCTCACAGATTCGGCGATCGGCGAGTCGCCCGGACCCGGTGGACGGCATTTCCGACTGAAGCCGGCGATCATTGTCAAACGGGAATGGAGCCGACACTCGGATTTGAACCGAGGTGCTGTTTACGAAACCTGAGGTCGACCCGTCGGGCCCACCTCGGCGCTGGTAGGAAGTGATGAGTCGAACTTCGGCCGCTGTGCAGTAAGACCGTCTCCAGCGCATGTAACGAAACGGCTTCGCCCTCGGCTTCAGCTTCATCGCCTTCGATTACGGCGGTGCCGATCCGTTCCCCACCAAGATCCCATTCTTCGCCATCCTCGCGGTGGTCCGTGCTGGGTTCGGAGCGGCACTGGGTCTGGCGGGGCACTGGCTTCGGCCGGGATTGAGGCCTCGATCCGGGTAGGCGGTAGTTCGCCCGCTACGGCGGCGAACTCGGCTCTACGGCATGAGGATTTACCAAGCGTCGCTTCTCGCCCAGTTTCCTCCACCTCGGTCATGTAATAGAGGTCACTAATCCGCCGATTTGGTGACTGGTGGAGGCCGAGGACATCCGGGTCGCCCAGCGGGCCACGAGCCGGCGCTCTGGACCCCTAGAACGCCCCAGGACGAGCCGCAGGAGGCTCGCAGTTTCATATGGCGGCACCGATCGCGAGCGTCTGACGGAGGTCCCGGCTGATCGCGCCGACGACAAACGCGCCACCGCCCAGGGATGAGGGTCGCCAACTGGAGGATGAGCATCCGCGACGCGAGGAACCCCAGCTCAACGCCGATTGCGACGACGCCGAGTGCGACGGCGCCGGCGTTCCGCGGAACCTCCGGCGAAGCCCTGGCGGACCACCTCTCGGTTGGTCAAATGTGCCGGTGGAGGAGGTCGGAGTCGCCAACGGTCTCGGGCGCGTCTGGCTCCCGCGGTGGCTGCTCCCAACCCATCTGTTCCGCGTCCGTCTTGGCGAAGTTGAGGTGGACCACCTCGTGCTCGACGTTGGCGATCGCGGACGCCGGAACGAACAGGAGAGCGGCCAGGGCACCTCTCGAAGCAAGCACGTAGTTCTGACCGACCTCGTGCACTGTTCCGAGGGGGCGACCGTCGTTCCCGACGATGGCCCAGCCCACCTTTAGGTCGATCATGCGCATGAGAGGCCGACCTCCAACAGCTCAATATCCAAAGTCTAGCCCGGATCCCAGCGCGGAGCGGCGGCTAGAAGCAGCGCTGAAACGCCGAATCGGGCCGCTGCCGACTCGGTTGTCGCTCTCGCGTGCGAGCGATGGCACAGGCTCCTCGCGATATAGTCAGCCCAGCATCGACAAATCCGACGACGATCAGGCCGATTAGGGCAGCACTCGCCGCGACGCCCGTGAAGAAGACCTCGGTCCATGCGGCAGGTCGAGCGGCTCGTCCATCGGCGCTTCGAAGCGCAAGGATGCGCACAGACATCACTGTCGGCCGAGCTCGCGCCCGCTATCCCCGTTGATGCCTCCTCGGGTTCGGGCAGCCGCGAGGACAAGATCCACACGAGCCGTTGTCTCCGCCGACCTTGGTTCGGGGCGCGACCGGATTCAGGCTGGGAGCGGAGCGGGCAGCCCTCCCTCGGGCTCGAATTCGTCGGGCTCATTGCCCATCTCGACCCCGAGGGGCAACTTCTGCGGACCGCGCAGTCCCTGGTCGATCCCGTCGCTGCCGAGCCCGCCGTCGTCAGGCGCCGGCCCGGTGGGCGTGTTCGGCTCACGGTGTGGGTCGTTGGGCGCTGGCTCGTCGGTTGGTCCGATCATTTCTACACCACCTGTACTGCAGCGCCGGCGCCTGAGCGGAGCTCGAGGATCCGTGCTGGTTGGTTCCGATGACTTGTCTAGGTGGCAGTGCACCGGGACCTCGACACAGCCTAGTGGCAAGAGATCATGCCGTGCACGAATTGATCAGAGAGTCGCCGCTGATTGAGCGGATCAGACGCGCCGCCTCAGTCGGGCGAGCTCAGACGGCCGAATGACCGGGAACTTCGGGTGCCGCGGCCGCCGGCAGCGCGTCTTCACGCATGCTTTCCTCAACCAGCCGGCGCTGAAGGCTACGGGTACCTAGTTCAGCAGCCGGGAGGAGACTCGAAACCCTCGGTGCATCGCCGCGCGCGCCGTGATCGCGATCGGCAGCAGGCCGAGTACCAGGATCGGTCGGGGTGCCCCGGCGAGGAACAGCCCGATCAAGACGTCGGAGCTCAAGGCCAGGGCGGTAATGACGCCCTGATCTGAGAGATCGTCCACTTGTCAGGATGCGGCTCCGATGACAGCACCTGCCCCCTCGAGGACAGCCGGGGCCTGATCCATGACCACTCGTCCCCGCTCGACGATCGAGTGGGACGCTTGGTCGGCGCGCCCCCGCAGCTCCTCCCCGGCGTCGACATCAGAATCCTGTTTCTTCGCCATCATTCCTCTCCTCAGAGGGACCGCCCCAAGAGTTGGCCGGATAAAGGATCGGCTCGGGAACGCCCGCCGCTACGGTGTGGGGCCCGGCGTCGGGATCCAGGCGGCGGCCCTCGATCGCACGCCGCAATGTCGGGAGCAGGTACACGAACGTAGCGGCGGCTGCGCCGAGAAGCAACGCGGCTGCAACGAACGGCCAGCGCGAGCGCCGCCTAGGCTGCCAGCGCTCGGGACCGGCAGCTCGGACTTCGGCCAGGGCTGAGTCGAGGACATCACCCAAATCGACCTCCGCCAACCGGCGGCGACCCGTCCCGAGCGTGGCTCCCAACTGGTCAATCTGCTGATCAAGGTGCATAAACATCTCCTCGGGGCCAGGCGATTTGTGGAACGTAAGCGAGGTGCCGCCTACCGGAGGTGGCTGGCCGCTGCGTCGTCCGCCAGCGGCCCCACGTCACGCCGCTGAGCGCCGACCGGTCAGCATTCGATAAACGAGAACAGCGATGATTGCCCCGATCACGGCCACCACGATGCTCTCGATATTGATTCCAGTTACGTCCGCTACCTTGAGGACGGTCCCCGCAAGGAACCCACCGACGACGGCACCGACGATGCCAAGGATGATTGTCTCGAGGACGCCTTCCTTGCCGCCCATGATCAAGTTGGTCACAAATCCCGCAATTGCACCCAAAACGATCCAGGTGATGATGCCCATGACAGTCCTCCTGTGAGCAATCGTCCGCGTGCGGAAGGACCCGGCACGGTGATCCGCTTGCTCTGCGGCCGATGGTACACGGGCGTCACAACGTCGCTCGGCCGACCGGATTGGGGTGCCGTTACAGTAGTGTTTCAACGCCGACCGCGATTCTCCTGCGGAGTGTGACACCTGTCGTTTTCGGCGTCAGCCAGGCCTGGGTGATCGTTCGCGCACGACATCGCCGACATCGAAGTCAGACCCTTGGTCAGGTCGTGTCGGCCTCCTTGGCACTGCCTCGACGATGGTAGCTCCGGTCTTGACGGCGGCCCTGACGGCGGCCATCTGCGCCCCGACTCGGTCGAGCTTTGCCTGGGTCCAGGCACTCCGGGTCGGCGGCCAGAAGTCGTTTTCTTCGTGGGCAGTGTGAGCGTCAAAGGTCGCACCGAGCGTGCTGACAAGCTGCATCCAGTGGGTCGCCTGTCGGGTCGAGGGCGTTGATCCTGGCCACGACCTCATTGGCTTCCGTCACCTGGGACTCGTGCTCGCTCTCCCAATCGGCGAGGACCGGATCCTCTGACGGGTCACGGGCCACCGGGTCGTAAACGAAGGCCTCCTCGCTTTGCTCATTCAATTCCAGTTGGGGCCGGAGGGCGGCCCATTCAGGCGCTCGGCTGTAGGCAGAAGCCGCTTAATCTTGGCGAAGGCCGCATGCTCCTCAGTCATTCCCACGACACCGCCGAGCGACGGGCGCTCTACGCTAGGGAGGCATTCCGTCAGCTGGCTGACTCGATCGCCTCGCGGATCGGAGTCCCGGACGATACGGCCTCCTTGGCAGCTGCCATCTTTGGGCCCGAGGCTTCGAGTTTGGGAGCGTCCCAGGCGGCGCGAATGCGCGGCCAGATGTCGTTCTCCTCGTGGGCGATGTGCTTGTCCAATGTGACGCCAAGGGCCTTGACGGTCTTGATCCATGGGGTACCGCCCGGGACCAGCCCGTCGATCTTGCGCATCACCTCGCCAGCCTCCTCGACCTGGTCCTCATGTTCACGCTCCCAGCGCGCGAGGATCGGATCGGTCGAACCCGCGTCGCGGGCGACAGGGTCGTAGAGGAAACGTTCCTCGATCTGCTCGTGAAGCTCCAGTTGTGAATGAAGCTCGGCCCAGAGCCCGGCCCGCTCGGATGGTTTGGCAGCCTCGATCTTGCCGAACATCGCGTGGGCTTCGACGTGCTGTTGCTTGAGCAGGTTCAGGGCATTCATACATTTGTCTCCTTCGTAGGTCGTCGCCTACTCGTCGTGATAATTGGTGTTGGGCCGTCGTACGACAGCCTCTCGAGTGTTAGAGGGGGCGGTCCGTCCCGACCGTCGTCCGGGTGCCCGTCTCGCCTTCGGCACGCTCTTCAGCTTTGTCGCCGATGCCCGCTCCGGCGCCCGCACCGACCGCCCCGCCGACGACCGCGCCGGGAGGACCCGCGGCGATGCCGCCCAGGACAGCCCCACCAATGGCACCCATCCCCGCATCTGCACCGGACCCGGCCTCGTCGTGGCCTTCGGTCGCCTCACCGGCGACTGCGCCGACGATCGCCCCAGCCACGCCGCCAACGGCCGCGCCGACCGGTCCGCCGACGACCATTCCGATGGCTGCTCCGCCCAGAGCTCCGGCGCCTGCCCCAATCGCTTCGTGGCCATGCTCGCCCGTCTCGGTGTGGACGACCTCGTGCTGGGTCTCGATTGTCTCTTCGTTTTCCTCGCTCACAACGCTCTCGCCGGTCACAGGATCGATCGACTCGTTCATTTTTCGGCTCCTTGATGGGTCGATGACGCAGGCCGCGTCTCACGGTCAGGATGGCGGGCAACAGTTAGCGCAGCTACCTCAGGAGTTTCAGCGCGTTGCGGTCCTATAACGAACGGACGAAGAGCCTCGCTGGCTCGCCAGCTTGGCCGTCGCTTCCAGCTCATCATTTCGAGAAACTGACGTCTACCCGTCGTTTGTGCGTTAGCGCGGCCGACTCCGCGACGTCCGTACCTGATCTAGCGGGTCGGTTGGGTCTTCATCGTCAGGGGGTTCAGCGCATCGCGGCGTCGGCCCGAGAGCGGCGCCGGCGTGCTGCGAACTGCTTGAGGCGCACTGGGATGTGGTCGAGGAGATCCGCTGTCTGCGAAGTAGGTGACAACGTGGATGAACAGGACGCTCGCAGGCTTAGACCCTGTGCGAGCTACTCGTCGCCGGGAACAATCGACCTGCGATCGAGGCATTCAGCCCGGAACTGCGGCACAACCTGGGCCAGGTCTTGGCCCTCCTGCCGCTGTCGGTCAGCGCGGCAACCGCTCCGCAAACAGTCTAGCGATCGGCTCGGCGTTTCGACCAAACCATCGTGCGAGACGGACATCGAATCGATCAACTTACCCAAGCGCCCAATCCCTACGGTCGCGGACCGCGCCGTCGGTCAACCTTGGTTCATGCCGCCAGGCCCGCACGTCCGCATAAGCGTCGATGTCGCGGTCCATAGTTGGAGTCGCGCCGCCTCCAGGGCGTCGAGCGGCGAGAGGCCGCGTTCGCTGATCTCGACGCGGACTGTGGCCGCAACCCGATCGCGCAACCGCCCGGCCCACCGACGGCCGAGCCAGCCCGCGTGAACGCGCAGGAGTCGGGCAAGCACGTACCCCGCGATCACGAACAGGACCAGGCTCGCGAACGGCGACGGAATGGGCCCGAAGACCGGCACCTGGACGGAGGTCGTCGTCGGGGCGCCGAGGATCCAGATCACGACCCAAGCGGCGGACAGGACGATCCCCGCCGTAGTGAGCGTCTGGAGGAAGCCAATGACCGACCACCAGCGGCTTGTCGGTGGCTCGAGCGGGCCGAGACCGCCGATCGAGCGATCCACGGCGCGCGCGAGACCGCGTCGCAACTCGGTGGGTTCGAGCGCCGCAGCCAGGGCGCCCCGCACACCCGGGCTGGCGGTGCGCATCGGGACCGCGAGGGCCGACCGGATGGTCTCCACGGCCGGTGCCAGCGGGCCCCGGTCCCGCCAGCGAACGAGGAAGCCTTCTGGATCGGCGACCTGCGTGCCGCGCCCGAACGCCCGGTACAGAAGCGAAGTCAAATGCCCCACCGGCCCGGTACCGCGCGCGCGTGCCCTGGCCCGCGTCGCGGCGATGGCTTGGCGCTCGAGCCCCGGAAGGTCGACCGCGCGGAGGACGGCGGCCGTCGCCTCCTCGATCGCGGCCGTGCGGGCGTTGGCGTCGAGGTACGGCATTGCGGGGCGTGTCGGGTCGACGCCAGCCTGGTGGGCCAGACCGGTCGCCAGCTCGACCGCCGTCGCCGCGAGCTGGCCGCGGACGATCGTCTTGGCCGCAACCCCATCGGCCAACCAGCGCCGCAGCCCATCGATCCCGGGTGTGGTCGCACTCGTGAGGACGACTGCGACCGGGGCCACCAGCGCGAAGGGCACCTTCACCCCGCCGTCGCCGGTCCCACGCATTTGCGAGACGTCGGCCTCGAGGTCGCGCCGGATGCGCCGGCCGTCCTCGGGTGACAAGCGATCGGCCTTGTTGACAATGATCAGCTGGCGAGCGAGCCGGGGAAGCCATCGCCGGAGGAGATCGTCGTGCAGCGCCGCGTCGTGGTACTTCTCGGGGTCGGTCACCCAGGCGACGGCATCGACCCGCGGCAGGATCGCCTCCACGCGCGCCCGATGATCCGCAGCGATC
>JBBSFD010000069.1:0-13272 GCA_038239115.1 Candidatus Limnocylindrales bacterium
AGCCTTGGGCTCCTCCTGTCAACCCCGATGGCGCTCCTCGGCCTCGTTGTCGGCGCCCTGATCCCGCGCTGGTACGTCCGCTACCTCGTTGGCTCCGAGGCTCGCGCGGCCAGTGACGATGCCCCGCGTGTGCTCCGCGCGATGGTCAATCGCTCGGCGGCCGGAGGGACGTATCCCGATCTCTTCGCCGCGGCCGCCGAAGCGGCCCGGCATCGCTGGGTCAAGGCCGACTTCGAAGAGATCCTCGGGCGCTACTACGCCAATGAACCGCCGGCCGATGCGCTCGTCGAGGTCCGCCGCCGCCAGGCCGGCCGGAACCTGGGTCTCGTGTACGACGCGCTGATCGTCCTGACCCGGACCCACCAGCCGGCGTCGGCGGCCGGCGAGGTCCTGGCGTCTTTGAGCGAGGCGTCGCGGGCGAACCAGTCGATCGCCCGGCAGGCGGCGGCCGAGAGTCGCGGACTCCGGCTTCAGGCAGCGATCCTCGCCATTGTCATTCCAGGACTGTTCCTGTACCTCACCATCGCCAATGGCGAGCTCATCAGCCCGGTGACGGCCACGCCGCTGGGTCGCTACGTCCTACTGCCCGCTGCGGCCCTCCTCGAAGTCGCTGGGATCGTCCTGTCCTGGCGGATCACCCGGCTGGAGGCCTAGCGGTGGAGCTCTTCGGTGCGCTTGCCACGGCACTCGCGGTGTTGGCGTTGCTGATGGCGATCTTCGGGCGGGAGCTCCTGACGCCGCGCCGGCTCGATGCGATCCGGGCCGTGGCGATCCCTCGCCACCGCTACGAGCGACTCGTGAGCGCCGATCAGCCGCTCTGGGAGCGCATCCTCGCGCCCGTTGCGACCCGCCTTGCGGCGCGCGCCCCGGCGTTCGCCTCGCAGGTCAGCGACCGCGAGATCATCCGGGCAGGCTTCGATCCGGCGGTCATCACCCCGGCCGAGATCTATGCGGCCAAGATCGTCCTCGCTGCTGCGATCCTCGCCGCCGGCATCGCGATCGGCCCGTTCTTCTCAGGCGGCTTACTCCTCGCCCTCCCGCTCGCGTTTGTCGGCTACGTCTTCCCGACCGAATACCTCGGAGCCCGGGCGAAGTCGCGCCAGGCCCAGATCGCCCGCGAGCTGCCCGACTTCCTGGCGCTCGTTCGTCCACTCGCCGCGAAGCACGGCCTCGAACACGCGGTTGCCGACGTCTCCGACGCCCTGCACGAAGCGTCGGCCGGTTCGAATCTGCTGGCCCGCCAGATCCGCAGCGCGGTCGCCGCCTATGGCACAGGAGCCGACCTGTACACCGCCCTGCGCGACATCGCCGCCGCCTCGGATATCGAGGCGCTCGATGAGCTGGCCGCGTCGCTGTCGCAGTCACGCAAGCTCGGCAAGGGGATCTCGGAGACGCTCGCCGAGCATGAACGCTCGCTCCGCGATGCCGAACGCAACCGACTCCTGGGCGCCGCATCCACGGTCCAACCCAAGCTCGCCGCCATTCTCGCGGGGATCTACCTGCCCGAGTTCGTCCTGCTCGTCGTGCTGCCCTTGTTCCTTTCGACCCTTGGCCGTATCTAATTTGGGAGGTCCTAGCGTGAACCGACATCGCGTAAACCGACAGAATGCGGTCCGCCTGCTCCGACGGGCCGTCCACGCACTCCTCACGGATGAGCGCGGCCTGACGACGCTCGAGTACGTCATCGCAGCGGCAATCATCCTGGTCGTTCTGGCGGCGGCGATCCTGGCCTGGAACCAGGGCCTCGCCGCAAAGATCGGCGAGCTCGTGCACCAGCTGAGCGGGCAATGACGGCCTTTGGCGCTCCGCCGCGTCGACATCGACGCCGGGGTCAGGAAGGAGTCGCGACCGTCGAGGCTGTCCTGGTCGTGCCCCTCGTCCTCATTCCGGTCCTCTTCGCGGTCGTGATCTTTGGCCGGATCGCCCACACCCGGATCGTCCTCGACGCGGCGGCCGCAGCCGGGGCTCGAGCCGCCGCGGTCGCCGGCGCCGACACGGCTTCAGTCGACCAACGGATCGCCACTGAGCTCCGTGACGGTGGGCTCGATCCAAGATCGGTCCACGTCACGATCGAGCCGGCTGCCGCGAACTGGGGCGAACCAATTCGGGTCCGGCTCAGCACCGCCGAGGACGCCAGCATCCCGTTCCTGGGTACCTGGGCGATCCCGCTCTCGTCCGAATTCGTGACCCGCAGCGAGGTCACCCACTGATGACTCGGTCTCGCAAGGGGGAGCGTGGTCAGGTCGCCGTCTACGCGATCCTCCTCTTCCCGATGCTCATGCTCGTCCTGAGCCTCGTTCTCGCAGTCGGTACGATCGAAGGATTGCGGGCGCGGATTGGAGCCCAGCTCGACCTGGCCGCCCTCACCGCAACCCAGGCGCTCGATGTCCAGGCACTCGCCCGTGGCGGTCCGCCCACGCTCATCGTGCCGATGGCCGAGGAGCTCGCGCGGGAGTACCTCGCTCGAAACCTGGCCGCTCTCGGTGACCAGCTCGGCAGTTCACCCGCGGCGATCGCCGAGGCCGCCGAGGTCGTCGTCTCGAACGTTCCTGGCACGGACCCGATCACCGGAGTCCTGGACGCTGCGCCCACCGTGAGCATCCGGATCCGCATTTCGGCTCGGGTGCCGCTCCTGGGCCTGGCGGGGCTAGGGCCAACGGTCGAGCTAACCCTTACTGGCTCGGCTGCGGCCCGGAGCTGATGATGCTGCCGCCGACCGGCCGTCGGCCTCCGATCCTCGCGCTCACGGCTGTTGCCGTGGGTCTGTTCGTGGTCGGCGGGATCCTGCTCGTGGGTCGGGTCGGCGTGCCTGCGGACCTACCCAGCCCGTCCTCCTCTGGTCCCTCCGCCGCCCCGACAGATCCCACCGCAACGCCGGAGGGAGCGGTGCGGGCGTTCTTCGTGGCCTTTGCGGCGGCGAGGCGTACAGACGACCCAAGCCTCATTCGTCCCTACGTCACGAGCGAGCAGTCATCGGCATACCTGTCGGTGCAGGGTTTCCTCCAAGGTCAGAAGGCTGTCAACAAGGCATCGGTGCTGACGATCCAGCAAGTCGATGACGTTGCGGTCCAGCTTTCCGGGACTTCGGGAATCGTACGGCTCGTGTACACCGAAGGCGGGTACGACATTGACCTGAATAATGGCGATGCCATCGAATCGCCGAAGGTGCTCGCTCCCCGAAATCTTACGGTCGAACTCAAGAACGTCGGCGGCCATTGGCTCGTGGACAGCTATACCACCTCACAACCGTGAGCCGACTTGCTCGGCTCGTTGTTGCCGTTGCGGGGCTGTCCACCCTTCTCGCACTATCGGTGCAGGCCGTGGTTGCGATCGACCCCGGGTTCGACGTGAGTGTCCAAACCTGGACCTCTGGCGCGGGCCACGGCTATGTCGCTGTTCAGGTCAACGGAAACTGGGCACCTCCTGCCTCGACGCCGTCGAAGGTCCAGACGGAATTCTTCTCGCAATGGCAGAACATGGGCAATCCAAGTGCCTTCTGCCACGACTGGTGGGTCACGGTTCTCCGCACGGCGGATGGCACCGTCGTGAACCCCGGTAGTCCGACGATCCTGGTCCAATGTGGCCCAGAGCCAGTCCTCGGGGTTTCGCCGTCAGGGACGGGCGACCTGAGCCTCTATCTTGCTGTGACCGTCGACCCGGTGTCCGCGCCGGCGCGAACGGTCCGGACCGTCACCGCGCAACTGACCGCTGGTTGGCGCGATTGGATCGGCGACGCGATCAGTGCCTACGTCGTGCGTGACTCCGTGCGAGTCCAGAGCTGGACGGTCGACTTCGGAGATGGCACGACACAGACATTTCCGGGCGATCCGATCGTGACGGATCGCCTGCTGACGACCCACGCCTACGCGGTTGGTCAATTCAGTGTGGTCGTGACCGCGCACGTTACCGGGGACGCCTACGGAGCGTTTTTCGCGCCCGACGGCACACCGTCGGAGCAGCTCCTGCCGTTCAGTCTCGACATCAGCAACACCGCTCCGACCCTTGCTGCGCTGCCGATCGACTACGTCCCACCGGTTGTAACCGTCGGTGGCAGTCCGTCGGGCACCTTGCCGAGCGGCGTCGCCGTGCCGCCTGATCTGGCCGGTCATGCCGCCCTATGGTGGCCCCGAGGCCTGCCCGCGGAGCTCTTCGTCCGGCCGATCATCGAACGCGAGGGCTTCATGAGCTCCGGGGGTGTCGTCATCGGTAGCGCGACGACCCGTCTTCTCGACTACCGCTACGAGGCGGGCTCGAACGACGCCTCCGCCCCGACCGCCAGCGGGACCTATCCCGCCGCGGCTCCGATCCAGATCCAATGGGACACGCCGTTGCCCGGGGCCGAGACGTATCCGGTCCAACTCGTCCTCGATGTCGAGACGACCTATGCCGACGGCACGGTCGTGGCCTCGACGGTCTCAGGCGTCGTGGCGGTGACCGTCGTGTACTCGGCCGTGAGCCAGCAGAGCCAGGAGACGTTCATGCACGCTCGTCGGACCGTCTACATCGTCATCTTCGTCGTCGCCAGCCTCGTCGCCGCGGGCGCCTACTACCTCGCCCAGCCGCGGGTCGAGCTCGTCCGGGCGACAGCCGACATTCCAGTCCTCACCCAGATCACGGCGGATATGGTCGAGCTCGTCCGGGTGAGTCCGCTCGATGCGCCGACCGACTCCGCCCGCACGCTCGATGCCGTGGTCGGCCAATACGCCGCCCTGCCGATCCTCGCCGGCCAGGACGTCGATGCCCGCGCGGTCGAGACGACCCCGGGATCGCGTGCATTCGGCTTCGGCGCGCCGCTGGGCCCCGGTGAGGTCGCGTTTGCCCTGCCGGTCGAGGCCAGCCAGGCGGTCGGCGGCGCGCTTTCGCCGGGCGCCCGAGTCGATGTGATCGCCGTCCCGAATGCGCTCAAGAACGGTTCCATCGGCGCCAGTCCCGGGCCAGGGGCGATCAGCTTGGGGCAGGGACTGACGATCCTTGCCCTCCGCACGGCGGACGGGTACCAGCTCACGGATCCCGGCACCGGCAACTCGAGCGCCGTGGTCCCACCGAAGCTTGGCTCGGTCGTCGTCGCGATCCCGGCGGCCCGGGTCGCCGACTTCGCCACCGCGGCCCTGACCTCGAGTTTCTACCTCGCGTTGGATCCGGGCCCGCCCGCCTCGGCGGCGCCGTGATCACGCTGGTGCGCCACGTGAAACCGGGTGCGGCCACCGCGACGCCGATCCCTCGGGCCAGTCGGCCGCTTGCCCGGGTGCAGGAGGGCGGTCTCTCGGTCGAGGGCCGGCTCGTCGCGGGCTTCGAGCTCGCTCCCCTCAATCTTGAGCTCATGGCCGAGGTTGAGCGGGAGGCGGCTCTCGAGTCACTGGCGGCCTTCTATGACGCGATCTCCCGGCCTTTCCAACTCCTCTCGGTCCCGGCGCAGCGGAACCCGGAGGAGCACCTCGCGGCCATGGAGGTGCGGGTCGAAGGAAAGCGGAACCTACGAGCATTCGCCGCCTATGGCGCCCTGTACCGCGAGATCGCGGCAGCCCCGCGGCGACCACTGCGACGGACCTACCTGCTGCTCGATGCGGCGAGCGAGCCCGAGCTCCGGCGGGTCTTGACGAGTCTCGCCCGGGTTGCTGAGGAGCGCGGCGTCGTCGCGCGCGAGGTCGGCGCTGACGAGCTCGGCACGCTCTGGGCGACCGTGGGGCGCAGTGGCGTGGCGCACCGGGTCACTGCCGCGCTGATCCGGGGCGAGCGCCTGATGACCGCCCTGGCGCCGGCACGACGCTGGCCGGCGGAGGTTGAACCCGGCTGGTTGACCAGTCTTCTCGCGATCGAGGGCGTCGGGCCGGTCGCGATGCGCGTCCGGCCCCTCGCGCGCGGCGAAGCGATGTCATTCATGACCGTCCGACTGCGCCAGGTGCGGGCGGCGGATCGCATCGCCGCCGAGCGGGGCGAGCTCGCCGATGTCGAACGCGAGCGGGTCGGTGACACGGCGACCGCCGCGCGCCGATCGGTCCAGGCGGGTCGCGGTCGGATCTATCTCGTCGACACCGTGATATTGGTCGACGCGGCCGAGGCGCCGACCTTGAGCGAGCGAATCGAGTCGCTCCGCCTCGAAGGCCGTGGGCTCGGGCTTGAGCTCGAGGTCGCGACGTTCCGCCTTGGCGATGCCTGGCGGGCGGCGCTGCCGGGTCCTGCCCCCCGGCCGATCGCTGAGCGAAACCTCGACTCCGGCTCGCTCGCCGCGAGCTTGCTCCATGCGGCATCGGACCTCTACGAGCCGTCCGGGCACCTCTACGGTCGAGCAAGGACGAGCGGTGCGCCGATCGTCCTCGATCGATTCGCTCACGCCAGCCATAACGCGATCGTGCTCGGTCAAACGGGGACCGGGAAGACGATGTTCACCGGCGCCGAGATGAGCCGCTGTCTCATCCGGGGGATTCGGGTCCTCGCGGTCGACCCGCTCGGTGACTATCGGCGCCTGAGCGATGAGCTCGGCGGCTCGTATCTCGAACTCGGCGCCGCTGGGACCGGGCTCAACCCCTTCGCGTTCACCGGGACGGCAACCGACGGCGCCCTCACGGCGAAGATCGCGTCGTTGAGTCGGCTCGTCGCCGCGATGGCCAGCGGGATCACCCGCGACGAGCGACCGGCCCTCGATCGGGCCCTGCGCGCGACGTACGAGGCGGCCGGCATTGGCCCCGACCCGGCGTCGCTCGATCGGTCACCCCCGACCCTCGCCGATCTCGTCGATCAATTGCCAGGCTTCCCCGGCGGTGAGCCGCTCGCCCATCGCCTCGAGCGCTGGGCCACAGGCTCGCTCGCCCACCTGTTTGCGGGCGGGTCGACCCTGCCGTTTGATCGTCGACTCCTCGTCATCGGCCTCGCGTCTCTGAGCGATCCGGAAGTCCGCGCGGTCGCCCAGCTCGCGGCCTTGAGCGTGCTGTGGGACGCGGTTCGGCGGGACCTCGCGCCCAAGCTGATCGTCGTCGACGAGGCCTGGAAGGTGATGCGCCAGCCGGCGGGCGCTGAGTTCATCGAGGAGCTCGCCCGCTCGGCCCGCCACTACCACGCTGGGCTGCAGCTCGCGACCCAGGACATCGTCGAGTTCTTACGAAGCGACTTCGGTGAGTCGATCGTCAAGCAATCCGATCTGCGGGTTCTCCTTGGCCAGACGCCCGAGGGTGCCGATGCGCTCGCTCGCTACTTCGATCTGACGGCGGCCGAACGCCGCTCGCTCGTCCATGCCCGCCCCGGTGAAGGGTTGCTCTTCGTCGGGCGCAGCCATGTCGCGTTCGAGGCGGCGGTCAGCCGGCGCGAATACGCGATGCTCACCACGCGACCAGCCGACTTGCTGGCAGCCGATCAGAGGTACGCGCCCCCCGATACCGGTTGAAGCGGCCCGGTTGCGGTTGTGGGACCGGCTGTGGCTGCGGCTGTCTGGGCCTGCTCGTCGTCGCGTTCATCCTGCTCGGTGGGTTCGGCGTCCTTATCGGCAACTGGGCCGGGATCGCCCACCCGAGCGTTCCAGTCTCGAGCGAGGTCGCCACGATCCCGGCGGACTACCTCGTCCTGTACGAGCAGACCGGGGCTCGCTTTGGCCTGGACTGGCAGGTCCTCGCCGGGATCGGCGAGGTCGAGACGAACCATGGTCGCAACGCCAACGGCTGCGCCCCCAACGCGGCCGGCGCCCGCGGCCCGATGCAGTTCCTGCCCGCGACCTTCGCCCATGCCGCGAAGCTCGCCGGCCTGAGGGAGCCCGACATCTGTAACCCGGCCGACGCGATCCCCGCGGCTGCGGCCTATCTCGTCTCGAATGGCGCGCCAGGGGACTGGACGCGCGCCCTGTATCGCTATGACCCCGCGACCTGGTATCCGCCGCTCGTGATGAGCTGGGCCCAGCGCTACGGCGACGGAGCGCTTGTCGTGTGGCCATTGGACGGCAGGATCACCCAGGGCTTCGGTCCGACGACGTTCACCGCCGAGCCGCCGCGCTGCTACGAGGGTCACTGCTACGCCCACTTCCACGACGGGCTCGACATTGCCGCGCCGCTCGGTACGCCGGTGCGGGCGATCGCAGCTGGGCGAGTCGTCCTCGCCGGACGGCTATCGGATGGCGCGGTCGTCGTCGAGATCGAGCACAGCCCCGATGTTCTCTCGCTGTACGGCCACCTGCAGGTAACCCTCGCGGTCCATCTGGGCGACTCGGTCGTCGCGGGCCAGGTGCTCGGCAGGGTCGGTCTGACCGGCAACACGACCGGCCCGCACCTCCACTTCGCGATCTATGACGCCGGCGTGCCGATCGATCCGCTGCTTATCCTGCCGGTCCGCCCGTGAACCCGACGATGGCGCGCCGATGATCCTCGACCTCGCCCCGATCCTCCATGGTCTGCTGGCGGTGCTCCCGCGCCTGGCACTGGTCGCCGGACTGGTCGTAGGCGTTGCGGTCTTCCTGCGGCTCGTGCCGATCCTCCGCCAGCGCGCCTACGACCGAGCCTCCGCGAGCGAAGCGATCCGTCTAGTAATTGCCCCTCCGGCGGGTCTCGACGCCAACCCAGAGCTTGCGATCCAGCTGATTCGCGGCCTGCACCCGCGCCGACGACGAGGCTTCGATACCTGGCGCCTCGGCTGGCCGAGGTCAGAGCTCCGGGTCGTCTGGCGTGCTGGTGAACTCGCCTGGGAGATTGCGACGAATCGCCAACACGCCGCCCTGGCCCAGGCGCAACTCCGCGCGCTCTATCCCGGCGTCGCAGTCGATGAGTCCACGACAGCTGATCGGCCGGCCGTTGCGATCGCCCTCGGGCGACTCGAACGCTCCGCTGCCTGGCCGCTACGCGAGCTCGTGCTGCCGGAGGCGCGCGTCCTCCGAGTGCTGGCGGGGGCCCTTGAGGGTGGACCGGCCGCAGCCGAGGTGCGCTTGCGGCTCATCGTCCGACCGGTGCCGCCGGACGCTTGGCGACGCCAAGTAGCGCGGCCGGACGACGGCGCGCCATCCTCGATCGCTGGCCTGGTCGGCGTGGCGATCATCGACGCGCTCCTCCTGCGCCCGACTGTGGCTGCAGCGTCGGCACCGGCGCCCGTCCGCCGCTCGCCGGTCGAGCGTGACGCCCTGGCCCGCAAGCAGCGCGGTGTGGTTGCATTCGATGTTGGCCTGGCGCTCGAGGTCGCCGGGATCAGCGTCGACGCGGCTGAGGCGCTCCTGTGGCATCTGTGCCACTTCACGAACGAGCTCGACGAAGCCGGCCAGGGAATTCGCTGGGAGATCCAGCGTGGCTCTGCGTCGCGCCCTTCATCCTCACGCCTCGCGGACTGGGAGCTCGCCCAGCTGTGGTATCTGCCAGACGTGTCGTTTGATCGGGGCGGCTTCGCGAGGGCTCGTCCACTGACCGGCGCGCCGCCGATTGAGCGTGGGGGGCTCGGCCTCGTCATCGGCGAGAGCCGCGGCCGGCCGCTGGCGATCTCGGCCGATGTCCTGGCCCGTCATCTCGGGGTCTTCGGCTCGACTGGCTCGGGCAAGAGCACGCTCCTGCTGAATCTCGTCCTTGCCCTCGCCCAGTCGCCAATCGGGGCGACCGTCATCGATCCCCACGGCGACCTGACGAACGACCTCCTCGCCCGTCTTCCGGCCTCGGCCGCGCCGCGGGTCCACGTCCTGCGGCTGGCCGATCGCAACCATCCCCGCGGTTTCAACTTCCTGGAACGCCGGACACGTGACGAAGCGCAGCTCGTGACTTCGGAGTTCGTGTACATGCTCGAGGATCTCTGGCCGCGCTTCTGCGGCCCGAAGATGCAGCACTACCTCCGCCACGGCCTCCTGACACTCCTTGCCGACCGGCGCCCCCAGACCATCCTCGAGCTCATCCGGATCCTGACCGACGACGCCTTCCGAGAGCCATTCGTCGACCACCTCGCCGACCCGATGCTGCGCTCGTTCTGGGCGACCCAGTGGCCGGCCAAAGGCGAGCGGGAGCGGGACACCTCGATCAAGGCCGTCCTCAACAAGCTCGGTGCGTTCGTTACCTATGAGTCGATCCGTCAGGTCGTCGGCCAGGGCACCTCCACGATCCGGCCGCGTGAGCTGATGGACCGCGGCGAGATCCTGCTGGTCGACCTGTCGGGGGTCGGGGGCGACAATGCCAATCTCTTTGGGGCGATGCTCGTCAGCCGTTACTACGTCGATGCGCTCGGCCGGCAGACCATCCCACGGGAAGAGCGCCGCCAGCATGTGCTCGTCATCGACGAGGCACAGCGCTTCGGGACGCGGGCGCTCGAGAACATCTCGGTCGAGGGCCGCAAGTTCGGCCTGGCCCTGGCCCTCGCGTCGCAGTCGCTCGGAAGCTTGAGCGAGCGCCTCGGCCACACGATCCTCACGAACGCGGCCTCGATCGCGCTGCTGGCGCCGGGCGCCGAGGACGTCCGCGGGCTGGCTCGCCTGTTCGCGCCGGTTACCGCGGAGCAACTGTCGGGCCTGCGGGCGTACGAGGTCGTCCTGCGGATGCCTGGGCGGGATGGCCGACCGGCGGTTGCCGGCGGAATGATCCTGCCGCCTGATCTGCCGGATCCCGCGACGGCGGCCGAGATCGTGGCCGCCAGCGACCTGCGGGACACGCGGCCGCGTGCCGAGGTTCAGACGGAGGTCCGTGAGCGGGCGGGCGGCGACGAACAGCCGCCCCCACCCGCCGGTGACGTGGACGGGATGGACGAGAAATGAGGCCACCCCCGTCGCGCGCCGGATCGTTCGCCGGATCGTGCGTTCCGACGCGCATCCAACGCACACTTCCCCCGATCGAATCGGACGATCGGCGATCGGGACATCAATGACCTACCGCTTCCGCTCCGCCTGCACGACTCTCCTGCGCGATCCCGCTCATCTGCGTGTCCGCGATCGGGCGGTCCTGCGGATCCTCAACCGGGCCGAGGCTGCGACTGCCGCCCAGCTGGCGGTCCTCGCCTACCACAATCGCCGTCTGGCCCAGGCGCGCCTGCGTCAGCTCTGGCAGATGGGCTACCTCGAGCGCACGACCCTCCCGCCCGCCGGTCCACGTGGGGGTGCACCCTTCGCGTACCGCCTGTCGTCCGCCTGCCTCCACAGGCTCGGCTACGGTCGCATTCCCTGGCGGGGTCCGGGCTACCTCGCCCACACGCTCGATGGGGTCGAGGCCGTGTGCTCCCTGATCGCTGCGAGCGACCCTGAGATCGAACCGCTCGTCCAACTGTGGCTGCCCGAGTCGATCGTCGCCGACGCCCTTCCGGCCGGGCCGGTGGCGGACGCCGTCGTCGTGCTTGCCGGCCCGGCAGGCTCGGGGGTCGTCTGCCTCGAGATCGACGAGTCCACCCAGCACGTGGCTCCGATCCGGGCCAAGCTGCGCGCCTACCACCGGGCGATCGGTGGACGCTCGGGCTGGCATGCCCTGTTCGTCGTGCCCAGTAGCACTCGACGTGGCTGGCTCCGGCGGGTCGCGCGGGGCTGCGATCTCAGCGGCCTGTCCATCTTCGTCGTGACCGCGGACGACCTTCATCGCGACGGCGCGGCCGCCGAGCTCGCGAGTACCGCCGGTCCGGCCCGAACCGTCACGCTCACGGCCCTGCTGTCCGATGCTCGGCCGCGCCGCAGCGTCACTCCGGTCGCGTCACCCGCCTGGCTCGAGCTGCTCGGCTCGGGCGGCGGCGAGGAGCGCGGCGAGCTCCTGGGGTAGGTCGTGAAGCCCGGCCCGGCCCGGCAACCGTCGCTGAGGTCACGACGGCACTACGACTTCGCCTCGGCAGCCGGGGTTCTGGTCGCGCCGACGTTCGTAGGCGATGGTATTGCGGCCGGGCACCAGACGATCGCCGACGGATCGGCGAGGTGGCTCATCCTCTGGTGAGTTCCAGGAGGCGTCCTCAGTCGGGCCCGACGCAGGCATGGGCCGCTCTGCGAAAGGTCACGCCCGGTTCGGTCAGTCCAGGCGCAGGGCCCGGAGGCGATGGTCGATCTCCGCGACGACAGTCGCGAACGCCGGCAACCGCTCAGGTGCCACCCACTCGAGGAGCGTGGACTCATAGAGCTCCTCGATCTCGTCGAGGTGATTCTTCCACAGCCCCGTGCGCCATCGCTTGAACTTCGTCAGCTCCAGTTTCGCGTCGACGGCCTGGCGCAATTCGACTGGATCCAGGTGCCAACCCGAGTCGACAAGGTAGAGCCGGAGGTCAAACAGGTCGCGGGGCTGCGCCCGCTGAACGAGCGTCCGGAGCTTCTCGGCGACGAGCTCGGTCTGGGCGAGAGCCGGCACGAAAAACGGCTCGAGGCCGAGATCGCTCACGTCGAAGAACGCCTCGCGAACTGCGAACACGAGGTTTTCGCGGATGCTCACCTCGACCTTCGCCGTGCCCGCGTCGGTCAGCGAGTCGAAGCGGAGATGGACGATCGTGCCGCCGGGTGTCCGCTCAGGCTCGCGGTCCTGACGGAGGTTGAATGTGCGGCCTGCTTGGCGCAGGTCGTTGAGGATCGTGTCGGGCTCGACCCGCCTCTGCGCTCCGCTGGTCGCATCGATGTCAGCGGATGCCCGGGGTGACCCAAGCTCACCGGCCATCAGGATGCCACCCTTGATGGCGACACCGTGGATGAAGCTGGCCTGGTCGGCCGCGAGACGCTCGAGGATGCTGAGCAGGATGAAGCACGCCTCCTCGTTCTGATAGCGGGCCATGGCAGCTCCATCCGCGGCCGCTCGCGCGCTCTGATAGTCGGCGGCGATGGCAGCTCGGGTCCGCGGCTCAGCCATACACCCGCCAGCGCGTCGAGTACGGCCCGCGTCGGTGGCCTGGTCGGAGGTTGACCGCGAAGGTGGGTCGCAGCGCTGCGAGCGCGGGCGGTGGCTCCCGGCCGGCCTCGTCCAGGAGGTATCCGAGTCGCTGGGCTGCGGCTGTCGTGCGTTCGAGCGCCCGCTCGGCCGCCCTCGCCAATTCGCCGTCATCGAACGCTGCCAGGATTTCCGGCAGGAGCGTCCCGTGAATCATCCAGTCCGGCTCGGCGACCGCATCGACGACCGCCTGCTCGCGACTCGCGAGCCGGACCGCGAAACCGTCGACCGTCGTCGAATAGGCGTCCGCCTGCGCGAACCGGTCAGCGGCGAGACTCACCGGCCTGACGACCGACCGGCCAAGCTGGATCGGCCGACGAACGGTCGGCAAGACGACCGTGATGGTGGGCACCGGCTGATCGAGGAGTCCGTGGACCGTCAGGGCGGCATCGGTTGTCACGTAATGATCGAGCTCGGCGAAGATCCCACTCGCGATGGCGACGGGCGGCGTCTC
>JBBSFD010000070.1:0-13257 GCA_038239115.1 Candidatus Limnocylindrales bacterium
AGCGTTGCCTCCTGGTCCTGGCTCAGCACCAGCGCCGCGCGCTTCGTCCTTCCGGCCATGCTCGCCTCCGACAGCGGTGGGGTAGATCAGCATGGCGAGTATAGATCAGACGTAAGTGTATTGATGGAACGATCTACTAGCCTGCTCCGGCCACTCACCCTGCACGTTCTCGACCAGGCCCTCGCCGCCGGCGCCGGTTGGCACGCGGCGGGCTATGCCCTGGTCGTTGCAGTCAACTTGTCGATGCGCAACCTGCTCGACGTCGACCTCGCCCTGGACGTGGCGCGTCTCCTCCGGGAGCATGGCCTCCAGGCCCATGCCCTGGAGCTCGAGATCACCGAGAGCGCCCTCATCGCCGACCCCGCCCGAACGGCGCAGGCGCTGGGTCGGCTGCGCGACCTCGGGGTGGGCATCGCCATCGACGACTACGGCACCGGCTACTCCTCGCTCGCCTACATCCGCCGGATGCCGATCACGGCGCTCAAGATCGACAAGTCCTTCGTGCTCGGGATGGCCACCGACGAGAACGATGGGGTGATCGTCCGCTCCACCATCGAGCTCGCCCGGAACCTCGGCTTGGCAGTCGTTGCCGAGGGGGTGGAGGACGAGGCCACGAGGGCCCGCCTCGTTGCGTATGGCTGCGAGGTGGCCCAGGGCTTTTTCTTTGGACGCCCGATGAGCGACCAGGCGTTCCGCCGGCACATCGTGAGCGGGCCTCGCGCTCCCGTGCTGGCCCGGCGCTGACCGCCCTCGTCCCGACCGGACCCCACCCGGCCTGGGACGTCCTTCCCATAGCTGCGCAGGACTGTGCCGGAATGCACCGCGGCGCTGACGCACCGGCCTACGACGACCTCCATTCCGCACTTACCACTGGCCAGCTTTGGTGCGAGCGCGATCGGCCTACCTTGCGCTCACCTGCCGACCGGTGGGCAACGAAGGGAGCCGCTCGCTGATGCATCCGGATCGAGGCTTCACCTGGGGTGACCTCTCTCGACGCGCGATCGTCGGCGGGGCCGTGCTGGTCCTCCTGGCCGCCAGTGCCGGCGAGGCCCTGGCCGCGACGGCGACCTATGACCCTGCCGTGGACCCGTACTCCATGGCCGGCACGGACGCGATCGTGGGTGCCCAGGCATGGTGGAACGCGGGCTACACGGGCGCCGGCGTCGATGTGGCATTGATCGACTCGGGCGTGGCCCCGGTCGACGGATTGCGCACCCCCGGCAAGCTCGTCTACGGTCCCGACCTTTCGCTCGAGTCCCAGGCCCCCGGCCTGCGCAACCTCGACACCTACGGCCACGGCACGTTCATGGCCGGCCTGATCGCTGGCCTCGACGGTGCGGCGACGGTCCCGTATTCGGCGGATGGGCCATCCGTCTACCGGGGCGTCGCACCCGGTGCACGCATCGTCAGCCTGAAGGTGGCGACAGCGGATGGCGGTGTGGACGTCAGTCAGATGATCGCGGCGATCGACTGGGTCGTCCAGCACCGCAACGACAACGGGCTGCACATCCGAGTGCTGAGCCTCTCATACGGCACGAACACCACCCAGGCCTATGGCGCCGATCCGCTGGCCTTCGCCGTGGAGCAGGCCTGGAAGGCGGGGATCGTGGTGGTCGCGGCCGCCGGCAACACCGGCTACCAGCGCGGCCACGGCGCCGCGGGCCTGGCTGACCCGGCCTATGACCCGAGCATCCTCGCCGTCGGCGGCCTGGACGCGCGGGGAACGCTGTCGGCGTTGGATGACGTGGCCGGCGCATACACGGCCAGTTGCGACAAGTGCCGGAATCCCGATGTGTGGACCGTGGGCTCCCATCTCCAGGGCCTGCGCGTGCCGAATTCGTATCTCGACATGCACCATCCAGAAGGGATGACTGGCACGCGCTTCTTCCGGGGCAGCGGGACATCCGAGGCGACCGCCATCGTGTCCGGAATGGTCGCGCTGATCCTCCAGAAGAACCCTTCGTTGACGCCCGACCAGGTCAAGGCGTTCCTGGCCAGGAATGCCCGTCCGCTGGCGCCGGCCATTGGCCAGACGAAGCAGGTTCCCGAGGCGAATCTTGTCGCGCTGCTGGCGCTGCGGCCATCCGGCGGAGACGTTCCCGGACTCCAGGCCAAGGGCGACGGGTCGCTCGAGGCAACCCGCGGGTCGGATCACCTGAGCTCGGCGGGCGTGGTCCTGCAGGGTGAGCGCGACATCTTCGGCGCCCCCTTCAACTCGAAAGCCATGGCCGCGCTTGAAGCGAAAGACGCGAGCTGGGTGGGCGGCTCGTGGAACGGCAACACCTGGGCGGGCAACACCTGGGCGGGGAACACCTGGACCGGCAATACCTGGTCAGGCAACACCTGGGCGGGCAACACCTGGGCGGGGAACACCTGGACCGGCAATACCTGGTCAGGCAACACCTGGACGGGCAACACGTGGGCAGGCAGCTCGCTCAGCGGCAACACATGGAGTGGCAACACCTGGTCGACCGCCGCCTGGCAGTGATGCACAGGGGACGAATTTGCCGGTCGCGAACGCCTACCGTTCGGCGGCTTCTTCCGTGATTCGGGCGTGGAGCAGGCGTCGGACGATGCCATAGCGCAGAGATTGATATCGGTCGAACGTCCGCCGGGGGCTCATTGCGACCCGTTCTCGCTCACGATCATGAGAGGAACATGAGAGCGCGCCGGGTAGGGCACGCGCCGTCGTCCCTGTAGGATTGCAATCCAGATGGCCCGCCAACGGAGGTCATGCCGATGAACTGCTCCTGGTGCGGTGGGGCGCTCGACCCCGTCGTCGAGGCAACGATCGTCGAGCGGTACAGCCAGGCGGCTGCGGTCGTGGGTTCGGAGCCGATCGAGGTCGCGGACCGGACGTCCACGACCCTGGTCCATTCACCGGCGGACCGACCTGCGGCCTGCGCCGAGCCGGAGGGGACCCATTGGCTGGTGATTGGGACGGTGCTCCCGCACCTGTTCCCGCAGCCCTAGCTCGGGCGTACGTCGGTATAGGACACAAGTCCCGCTCCGGCCGTCCTCGCCTGGTCGTTCGCCGGCTGGTCCTGCTTGCGTCCCCGACTTGAAGGCGGCTGCAAGGATGCCGGGCTCCGTGACGCGGCCGCTGAATCGCACGGATTCCAGAATTCCTGAACAGCATGCCCGACCAGCGGATGACGCCGGTGCCGACCCTCAGGCGGGTGGTCGAGGCGGCGATGGCGCCGAGGACGCTCCAGGCAAATGGACTCTGGCCCTGGCGGTCGGTCCAGGATGGAAATGGTCTGAAATCAGGGCGAACCCGAAACCCGCCTCTTCGGCGAGCACCGCATCAACCAATGCCCGCGTCCGTATCCAACGCTCCTGCCGTCGGCCTCGTCGCCTCCCCGACGTGCTCGGGTTGCGCCTCGCGCGGCCGCATGACGGTCACGAAGTCGTCGCCCTCGAGCTGAGTGTGCGAGTCGAACTCGACCAGGGTCCCGTCTGCTCGAGGCATCCGAAAACGCGAGGTGGCCGTGCCGGTCTTGGCCAGGATCTCGAGCATTCCGCTCACTTGCTCGGTTGACCCTGGGGTCACGAACTCCTGCCAATGATGGCCGGGCAATGGCCCCCCCAACAGTGCCTCGGCGGGAGCATTGGCCTCCACGATCAGGGCCCGGGCGTCGTAGCGGACCCTGGGCAGGTCAGGGTCGCGCCACCATTCGTGGTCCGACGCAATGTCCTCCGTCCGGTCCCGAAATACGGTCCACGCCTTTGAGCCGACGATCACCTGAGCGTGCGGGTAGAGTCGACGCAGTCGCAGCGCCAGCCCATCTGGAGTTGGCTCGGGCATGGTCTCGACGGCCCGCTGGACATAGCCGCGAAAGGCGACATCCGAGGCCGGCATCGACTGGATTGGAGGACGGGGAAGCGACGGAATCGATGCCGGGGCCGGCACGTCTTCGGCCAGGCGCAGTAGCCCGACGAGGGCTTCGCCCTGGAGCTCGAGATGGAGATCCACCGCCAGGACGTCACCGGAAGCCGGCCGAAGGAGCACGGTGGCGCTCAGCTCGTGGCCGGCCTCGACGAGCGCCAACATGGCCACGACGTCGGCGACCGTCCCAGGGACCACAAAGTCGGTGAAATGGCGGTGACCGAGCTCGTCCCGGCCAATGCCGAGCAAGCCCAGCGCGGTGGCACTGGCGTCCACCAGCCAGCCCGCTCGATCGATTGCGAGGCGAGCAAGCCCGGCGGCATCCCACCATCGGCTCAACAGCTCAGGGCGCCAGCCTCCGTCGCGGTAGACATACCAGGCCGGCTCGCCCGAGATTTCACGCCGGCGGACGACCGCCCTTGGAAACAGTAGGCGGAGGTGGGTCTCGAATTCGTCGGGGCCCGGCGGCGCGGCACGATTAAAGGCGTCTTCGACCTGCTTCCTGAAGGCCACGTCGCCAGCTGGAATCGTGATCAGTTGCACGAGACCGCCGTTCGACTACCACACGGCGTCGGAGCCTCTTGACTGGCGGTGATCTGCGAAATACTTTTTGAGATGTAGCTTCGGGTCCGCCTCGCGGGAGAGCAATCATGCCGAACGACAACAGGGTCATCCTCGGGCCGGATGGGACGGTGATCGAGGCCAGTCCCGGGGCCCTGAGTCTGCTCGAAATGAGCCTCGAACAGTTGCAGGCGCTGCCGCCCGGGGGCCTCGGCCTGGAGCGCGACGCAGAGGCGTCCAAGGCGTTCGAATCGGCCTGGGCCCAGGCCGGACGCGCCGACATCGTCGGGGCGGGAACAATTAGGCTCCCGGATGGCGGGCTTATCCGGGTGCGGTATCTGATCAGCCCCCTCCCAGACGGCGGATTCGCGGTCCTTCTGGACCGGGCCGCGGATCCAGTCGATGCGCCTGCCGAGCTCTACACAGCGAGTGGCGTGCTGTCTGCATGGCGGGCGACCGAGCGTCGCCTTGCCGAAGTGGCCCCTGACTCGAGCGATTGGCAGGCCGCCCAGGAGGCCCTTGGTCATTTTCGAGCTGAATATCGGCGCCTGGTGGCCCAGAAAATGCCTCCGCAAGACGGGCGGAGTTCGCCCTCGACCAGCCGCGGCTGAGGCCCACGTCCCCGTCTCGCCAGCCGTCGTGGGTGTGCCGCCCGACTTGGCGGTCACGAAGCCACGCCTTCGGTCGACACTCCCGCCGTGACCTGCGCGGGCCCCGGGCATGACTCGAGATAGGCCAGGACATCCCGGATCGATGCAGTGACCAGGCCGACACTGGTATCGGCGGCTCCGTAGTAGACGTTGAGGCGATCGTTGTCTGCATCGGCGGTCCAGCCACACGGGAAGACCACCTGACCCACGTCGCCGACACGCTCGAACGTGGCGGTCGGGGCGAGCACCCGTTCGGAACTTCGGCGTTTGACCAGAGTTGGATCGTCGAGGTCGAGCAGGGCGAGGCCTGCTCGATAGATGGGACCACCGGGCGTCACGTGGACGCCGTGGTACATGATCAGCCAGCCTTCGGCCGTCTCCAGCGGGGGCGGACCCAGGCCCACCTTGCCCGAGTCCCACCATGGGCCGTCCCGTGGTTCGAGCAGCAGGGCGTGATCCCCCCAGTACTTCAGGTCAAGCGACCATGACAGCCATAACCCCGCTCCGCCCTGTCCCGGGGTCGGCCGGTTGATCATCGCCCAGCGGCCCCCGATCTGGCGTGGAAACAGGGCCGAGTCCTTGTTCTCAGGGGGCAGGACCGGCCCGATCCTGGTGATGCTTCGAAAGTCCTCAGTCAGAGCCAGCGCCACGAGTGGCCCACGGCGACTGTAGGCGGTGTACGTGATGGCCCACAGCGAGCGCGCGTCGAGCCAGGTGAGCCGGGCATCCTCGCAGCCCCATGTCTCCTCGGGATGAATCTGGGGGTCCGGGCTGATCAGGGGCCGGGGCTCGAATCGCCAGTTGCTGACGCCATCTGAGCTTCGGGCAACGAGGAGGTGGGAGATTCCGCTGAGATCTTCTACGCGCACGAGGAGGAGCGTCTCCGCGTCCACAGTGGTCGCGCCCGGATTGAAGACGCTGTTTGCCGGGAACGGCAAGTCGCCTGCGCGAATGATTGGATTGGTCGGCTCGCGCCGAAAAAGGGCTGAAGCCAGCGGTCGGGGCTCATGCGCCCGACTCGATGAGCGACCTCGGGCGGGCGGTCGTCACTGCCTGCGGAGTCCCGACCGATCGCTGAGCGCGGCTCCGGCGGTCGATGACGTCGGCAAAGACCTGTCGATAGCGCTCCCCGACAACGGGCCAGGTCATCGAGCGGCCGTGGCGGTAGGCGAGGCGCCGGGCTCGATCGCGCACGGCTGGATCAGTGAGGAATTGGGCGACCGCGTCCGCCAGCGCTTCGGGCTCGCCGAACGGCACGAGCTGGCCACGTCCATCTGCCAGCAACTCACGAGCATAGGCGTACGGCGTGGAGACGAGGGCCTTGCCCGCACCCAGCGCGTAGGCGAGGGTCCCCGAGGCTACCTGGTCGGCGCCCGGATAGGACGTGACGTAAACATCCGCGGCTTGCAACCAGCGCCCCAACGTGGGCTGGTCGACGTACGAATCGACAAACCGAACGTGGTCTTCAAGCCCGAGGGTTCGAGCCCGGGCCGTGAGCGCCTCGCGGTACTGTTCGCCTTCCCGGCGACGCAGTTCCGGGTGCGTGCTACCGAGGATGACGTAGACGGTATCCGGTACCACCCGAACGACACTGGCCATCGCTTCAATCGCGAGCTCGAAGCCTTTTCCCGGCGAGAGGAGCCCGAAGCTGAGGAGTACCGGCCGCCCGGCCAATCCGAATTCGGGCTTGCGCGTCTCGGGATCGACGAAGCCCAGATCCGGTACCCCATGGGGAACGACCTCGATCAGGGCGGGATCAACTCGGTAGATGGGTCCGAGTCGGCTTGCTGCCGCCCGGGAAAGGACGACCACCCGACTCGACAGCCGTCCGATTTCCTCGATGATCCTGCGCTGGTTCGCCGAGGGCTGGGCGAGGACCGTATGCAGAGTGGTGACGATCGGCGCCTCGAGTCGTTCCAGCAAGTCGAGGATCCATTCGCCGTCCTCGCCGCCGTAGATTCCAAACTCGTGCTGAACCGATACGACGTCGTAGTGGCGCTCGTTCATCCGTCGGGCGATGGCGACGTATTCCGCCCGCTCATCGGGGTTGAGCCTGAGCCGAACCTCGTCGGGAAAATCCCGCCGCTCGGCGTCCAGGGCGACAACCTCCACGGACACACTTGACGATGCAGCCCGAAGTCCGACGGCGCGGTCAGGGACTCCGAGCGTGGCCGCGGCGAGGTCCCGGGCGAACGTCGCGATGCCACATTGCCGGGGCGGATACGTATTGACAAAGCCTGCCGTCGTAGGCCGATCCGCCCCAAAGATCTCCACCGAAATGACCCCGCTCTCGATGACATGGTTGGTGCTAGCCGCCAGACTCCTGCACCGGTCATTGCGGACCGCTCCGCCGGTGGGATGGAGCCGTTGCGATTGCATCTCGTCTGCAACGCAGCCCGCCGAAGCGGCAGCATCGGCGTAGCGGGCGCCCTGTGACGATAGGCCTAATCCAGCAGGAGGCGGACATGAGCGAAAAACGAGCAACCCCAGACAGGAACCCGCCTCCGGCTAAGGAACCGGTCCGGGACGGAACGAAGCGCCACGGTGAACACCCCGAGCGGATCACGCCCAAGCCTGGCGAGGAGCCGCCGCGCGTGGCACCTGACGCGTCGAAGATGTAACCCTCGAGCTGCCAGTTCCTGACCGACATCGATGGCATCGACGTTCGCCCGTTGCTCGCTATACCGACCGGGCCAGATGACAGGAGATCCACGTGGTGGACACCGAGCAAACTCGCGACGAGCGCGAGATCGAAGCGCGCCAGGCCAGCCTCCACGAGGCCTTTGATGAAAAGCACCCAGGAACCGGAGTCGGCGAGGGGCTCCAGCCGCTGATGGGGATTGGCCCGAATTCCGAGCCCGCTGTCGTCGGAGCTCGGCTGGAACCGGCGCACCACTGTTTTCTTGACGACCAGGTTCTCGGTCCCGACACGCTCGTCGTTCGTGTGGCGATGGCGGACGATCCGGATGGCGCGGTGTACTTCCATGCTGCCGAGGAGGAGACGGCGAAGGTCTATGGCGAGGTGATGGACTCCGGACTTCTGGTCGAATGTGAGAGTCGAATTGAACCGAACGAGGGGCGTTAGCGGACGATGGCCTGTGCACCATCCAACGGCGGAGCTGTCCTAACCCCGGGGATCTGAACGTCTGATTTACGTGCCATCCATTTAATAGGTAAGGAGCCTTAAATGACCTTCTCCAACGTTCCGCCTGAGGTTCCGGAGACCCCCGATTCCAATGACGCCCCGAGTGCCGATGTGGCCCAACCCACCCCGGTCCAGGAGACCTGGGGCCCGCCTGCTAGTCCCGAGGGACCGAACCCGGCGATCCGCCAGCTGGAGGCGATGCTGGCCGATCTGACGACGTATGCGCGGCCCGTCCTGCGCGAAATCGCGGCGCGCGCCGCAGAGCTCGCCGCGAAGGCGGCGGAGGCGGCCGGACCGGCCGTTCAGAAGGCCGCAGACGCGACCGACCAAGTCGGCGGCCGAGTGGCGACCAAGGGACGTGAGATTGCGGCTGACCTGCGCCGCGACAGCGAGACCACCTCGCACGATAGCGACGGCCCCACCGCCTCCTCGGCTTCGCGGTAGGCCAAGTTGCCGCCGACCTGGGTGGCGGCCTGGATGCACCACGGTGCGGGCGAAGTTGGCGTGCGAAGCAATGGTCCGGCCGAAGCGATGGTCGTCTGGCGAGGACGGGACTGCGCAGGGGCGCCGAATCGATCAAGCCGGCCCTCGTCGGGCCGGCTTGATCAGGACAAGGGAAGGTCTAGTTCGCCGGCGGGAGGAGGACTCAGTCGATGATGTAGACCGTTGCGTTGGCCGTCTGGACATTGCCGCAGACGACCATCGCCTTGCCATTGACGGTGAACGAGGTCCCGCTACCGGTGACCGTGACGTCGCCGCCCTGGAGCGACTTGTGGGTCCCGGCCAACTGGTCGGGGCTCAGTCGCTGGCCGATGACGTGGTATTCGAGGACGGAGGTGAGAAGGCCCTTCGGGTCGGCCATGGCCTTGGTCAGGGTCGCCTGGTCCATTGCCTTGAAGGCGTCGTTGTCCGGCGCGAACACGGTGATGCCTGCCGCGCTGTTGAGCGTGTCGCCGAGGCCGGCGGCGGTGACCGCAGTGACCAGGGTGGACAGGACCGGGTTGTTCGAGGCGGCCGTGGCGACCGGCGCCGTGGCCATTCCGCTGAAGCTACCGGCACCCGAGGCCGGGACGGCCGAGCAGGCCGAGCCAAACGGGCTGGTCATCGCGTCGCCCGAGGCCGCGGCTGCGGCGCTCGGAGCAGCTGTCGGGGCCGTGGTGGCGGGAGCCGCGGTCGCGGCGCTGCTGCAGGCGGCGAGGAGCAACGAGCCCCCCAGGGCAACGGCCCCTGTGATCTTGCGAAACGTTCATCTCTGTGCTTCTCCTTGCTATGCCCGGGCCGGTCTCGGCCCGGATCGATCGGATGGGTCGCTCAGGAAACGAGCACGACCAGGCTGTGCCAGCCTGTCGCGCCGTCCGGGAACGGCTCAAGCCGCTCTTCCGGTTGGGTGGTGCCGCTGCCGTCGGTGGCGCGGACCGTGATCGAGTGACGGCCGCTCGTGGCCGTCCAGGGGTAGGACCACTGCCGCCAGGTGTCGATCGTGTCGACCTCGGCGAGGTTGGCGGCGGCCCACGGACCGTTGTCGATCTGGAGCTCGACCTTTTTGATCCCCCGGTGCTGGGCCCACGCCACGCCGCCAATCGCGACCGGTCCGGCATTTACCGTGGTCAGGGCGGCCGGCGCATCGATCCGGGTCATCGTCTTGATCGGGCCCTGCGGCTGCCAGCCTCGCTGGACCCAGTACGAGCTGCTCGAGGCGAACGTGGTCAGCTCGAGATCGGTCAGCCACTTGGTGGCCGACACGTAGCCGTACAGCCCGGGCACGAGCAGCCGGACCGGGAAGCCGTGCTCGGCGGCCAGCGCCTGGCCGTTCATGGCCACGGCCAGCATCGCGTCGCGGCCATCCATGGCGATTGCGGTGGGAGTCCCGGCAGTGAAGCCGTCGACCGATCGGGAGATGATCTGATCGGCGCCAGCCTGGATTCCGGCCTCTTCGAGCAATGGCCGGAGCGGGATGCCGATCCAGCGGGCCGTCCCGACGTACGGCCCACCGACCTCGTTCGATACGCAGGTGAGGGTGATATCGCGTTCGATCGTGGGGCGGCCGAGGAGCGTGGCCAGGTCGAGGTTCAGCTCGCGCTCGACCATGCCGTGGACCCGCAGCCGCCAGGTGGCGGGGTCGACGGCCGGCGGGATGATGGCCGTGTCGACCCGGTAGAAGCGGTTGTTGGGCGTGATGAACGGCGAAATCCCGGGCACGTCGGCCATCGCGGCCGGCGGGGTGAGGGGAGCCTGGTCGCTCGGAACGGGCACCTTGAGACCGCTCGATGGCGGCGTGCGCAGCCCGAGCAGGCCCAGTCCGCCGGTCAGGAGGGTCAGGCCGCCCACGGCACCGGCCGCAGCCAGGAAGTGCCGGCGGCCTGGCTCGGCTGCCTCGGTCGTCGAGGGCTCGCGGGTGGCCCGTTCCGGTCGGGGGCCTTCAGGCCGGGCGGACCGGATCAGGACAGACAGGGCAATGCCGCCGGCGATGACCCCGACGATCGTGGGCAGGGCGTCGATGGCACTCGCATTGGGACGGGTGGCGACGGCGGCCAGACCGACGACACCGAACAGGCCGATGCCCAGCCAGCCCAGCTGGATCCGACGGCCGGCAGCGATTCCGATGAGGATCGCCGCACCGGCCAGGATGACCACAATGCCGGACACGAGGGCCAGCTTGTCGTTCGAGCCGAAGGTCTGGATCGCGAAGGACTTCAGGAACTCAGGCGTGAGGTCGATCGCCGCTTCACCGACGGCGATAATGGGGGCGCTGATCGGGCCGACCAGACCCGCCAGGGCCTGGCCAATGGCCAGGGCGAAGCTCGCGGCGAGGAGGCCGCTGAGGGCGCTCCGGACGAGGCTGGCGGACGGGTGGCGGGCGTTGGCAACGAAGGTCGGGAGATCACTCCCCGTTGGTTGGGTCACGCCGGTTCATGCGCAGCTGCCGGGCGATCCGATGACCGTGCGCCTGGATGAGATCAGCCAGATCGGTTTTCTGAGCCGGGCAGGAGAAGAACGCCCCCGGCGGGCCTGGAGGCGACCGGAGGCGTTCTTGGCCGGACCGGGCCTTTCCCAGCACCCGGGTCCGCGCTGGATCCTACCGACGCCCCCGGTGGGATTTCTCTAGCACAGAAGTCCGGTCGGACCGCAGCGCCCGCGCCTGCTCGCTGGCGAACTTAGCCGGTAGCCCCTATTCCGACTGGGCCCGCTCCTCGGCGATCCACTGCCAAGCGAGGCGCCACCATTCAGCGGTTGCTGGATCGAGACCCCGGAGCTGCGCCTCCACTTCCCAGGCCGCAACCCACCGTTCAGCCTCCGCTTCGGGCACGCGGGCGTGGAGCAGCCGGCGAACGACGCCATAGCGCAGGGCTTGATACCGGTCGAACGTCCGCCTCGGGTTCATCGCGGGAGTGTCTGACGGTGCTGATTGCCGATGTGTTGCCGCCGACGTTCCGGCCTTGCAGGCGCGTGGCGACGCCAAAACAGAGGAACGCCCCCGATCGCGGCATTGCACTTGCCCAGGATCGGAGGCGTTCTATGAAGGACTTCCACAACCCCAGGGCCGTCCGTTGTAGAGGAGCGGACTCCACCTTCCCGTTACGGACATCGCAAACGCAAACTCCCGGTAGCCGCGACTGTTACAAGGGCGTCGCGGATCCAATAGAGGGGAGCCGCCTCGACCTCCCTCGGCTCGACCGGGCGGATGATGATCGTCACTCGTCCTGACCTTTCACGGTGGGAAACTCAGCGGTCGTTCGCGGACCGGCCGGTACTCGCGATGTACGCCGCCAGGATGGAGGCGAGGGCGACGGCGACCAAGGTGGCGAGCCAGCCGACAGCGACGAGCGCCTCCAGCCGAGATTCGCGGTTCTCGACGACTCGCAGGGAGCGACCGGCCATGACCGTCCCGCCGCTCCAGGGCACGCTCACGGTCGCGATCCGAACGCCAGCCCGCGGTTGCCAGGTCACGGCATCGAGGCCGCTTGCTGTCGCGCTCACAAGGACCCCGCTCGGGATCATCGGTGGCTGGCCATCGAGCTCGCCGTTCGTTGCGAGGACGGCACCCCTGCGGTCGTAGACGGCGACGAACGGGGCGAGGCTTGCAGCGATGTCGACCTTCGGACCGATGACAACTGTCGAGGGCGAGGCTCCGGCGTTGAGTTCGGCGGCCGCGTCTTCGGCGAGCTGCTGCTGCGGCTCGTTGGCGCCCGATCGCAGGTCCTGTTGGAGGCCGACGTAGACCATCCCACTCAGGCCCGTCGCGAGGACTGCGAGGGGCAGGAAGATCGCGATCGAGAATCGTCGGGTCATCGGTCGTGGAGACGGGCGTTGCTCGATCGATGTTACGAGAGACTCCGGCGTTGATCGTTGCGCGGGGTCTCGCTACGTCACCGAGGTTGCCAACCCGAGGAACACCCCGAGCGAGATCCCGAGGGCAAGACTGGTGATTGACGACCGAGCAGACCGAATCGCGGCTTGCTCGATATCACTGGTGCGGCACGTCTCAACTGGGCGCCGAACGCTATCGGCCGCTCTTTCGCATCTCGGCGATCAGTTTCTTGTTCCGAGCGTCGGCGAAGCTCGAATGGACGACGAAGATCGCCCAGATCGCTGCGATCGGCCAGGCGATCAGAGTGAGCATCAGGATCAGACACAGAAGCGCCTGGAACGGCTTGCCAACGGTGAGCATTGCGACGGGCGGGAGCAGGATGGCAATGAGATAGCGCACGGGTCCTCCAGATGCCAAACGGACGCCGACATCGAGGACAGCCTACTCCCCGCGACTCTGATCACCGAGGGTCGATCGTGCACCTCGTTCGGCCAGTGCGGAGAGCGAGGCTCTGGGAGGACACGGGGCGGTGGGGAGGTCAAGGAATGGCTGGCGACCGCTGATTACGCTCCGAAGGTTCCCACACTAGTCCGCGCCAGGACCAGGTCGTTTGGCGCCGCAGGACCTCCCCCGGCTCAAGAATCGTGAGGCCGCTGGGATACCCGCGCTCCGACATTCGGCTCGCATCCGGCCACGATGACCA
>JBBSFD010000071.1:0-13178 GCA_038239115.1 Candidatus Limnocylindrales bacterium
CAAGGGCGTGAGCGTGTCCGAAGCCGACATGGCGACCCTCTTCCTTCAACGAGACGCCTTCCACGGCGACTGGAACTACTCGCTCCTGCCACGCCAGCGGCTACCCCTGTCCGAGGCTGTTGTTTCCTGACGAGCCCTAAGGCCCGGCAGCTAGCGGGCGGGCTCTGCCTCGACTGCGTCGCGCGGTTGAGTGGTGGGTGCCCAGCGGACGTTCAGGGCGAAGGTCGCCGGGTCGACCAGGTCGCGGTGCTCGGCGATCTTCGTCAGCATCGTGTCGATCAGCTCCTGGGACAGCAGACGGGGCTGGAGGCCCAGCGACAGCAGCTTCTCGTGCTTCGGGTTGTAGTAGTGCTGCTCGAGCTCGACCCGCGGGTTCTCGATGTGGTCGATGCCGACGCTCCAACCGAGGCTTTGGCCGGCGGCCTGGACCTTCTCGGCCAGCTCCTGGACGCTGAACTGCTCGGTGAACTGGTTGTAGACGAGGAGCTCGCCACGGCCAGCCGGGTTGGCCACGGCCAGGGCCACGCACTGGATCGTGTCCCGGATGTTGAGGTAGCCCCGGGTCTGGCCGCCCGTGCCGTACACGGTCAGCGGATGGCCGACGGCGGCCTGGACGCAGAACCGATTGAGGGCGGTCCCGAAGACCTCGTCGTAATGGAAGCTCGTGGCCAGCCGGGGGTCCATCGCCGACTCGTCGGTCTCGACGCCGTAGACCACGCCCTGGTGGAGGTCGGTGGCCCGGAGGCCCCAGATCCGGCAGGCGAAATGGATGTTGTGGCTGTCGTGGACCTTCGAGAGGTGGTACATCGAGCCGGGCGTCTTGGGGTACAGGAACGTGTGCTCGCGGCCGTTGTGCTGGACGGTCAGGTAGCCCTCTTCGATGTCGATATCGGGCGTGCCGTACTCGCCCATCGTGCCCAGCTTGACCAGGTGCGCCTCGGGCGCCCGGTCGCGGATCGCGAACAGGACGTTGAGGTTGCCGATCACGTTGTTGGCCTGGGTCAGGGCGGCGTGGCGGGCCGAGATCATCGAGTAGGGCGCCGACGGCTGCTCGCCGTAGTGGACGATCGCGTCCGGCCGGAAGCCGTCGATCACCGATTCGACGAACTCGTAGTCGGCCAGGTCGCCGACCTGGAGCTCGATCTCCCGCTCCGAGACCTCGCGCCAGGCGCGCACTCGCTCGTGCAGGGTCTTGATCGAGAAGAGGGGCTGGACGCCCAGCTCGAGCTCCCACTGGCGCTTGGCGAAGTTGTCGACGACGGCGACGCGATGGCCCGCCTGGGAGCAGGCCATGGCCGTTGGCCAGCCGAGGTAGCCGTCGCCGCCGAGCACGAGGATTCGCTGCGTCACCGGGTTCCCATCCGGCCCAAGTATGACGGCTGCGCCCTGCCCTGTGCTCTTGCCCGTGCTCCCGTTCGTGCTCGTGCTACCGTGCCGGAATGTTCATTCGCCAGTTCCAGATCGAGGGCCTGGGCCACCTTTCGAGCCTGATCGGCGACGAGGAGGCCGGCCTGGCCGCAGTGGTCGACCCGCGCCGCGACATCGACATCTACGTCGACGCGGCCCGCGAGCGTGGCCTCCGGATCAGCCACGTCTTCCAGACCCACCTCCACAACGATTACGTGTCGGGTGGCCGCGAGCTGAGCGCGGCGACCGGCGCTGAGGAGGTCATCGGGGCGGGCGCCGGACTGGCCTATGAGCACCGGCCGATGGCCGATGGCGAGGCGACCGCGGTCGGCGCCCTCTCGTTCCGGGTGGTCGATACGCCCGGACACACGCCCGAGCACGTCGCCTACGCGGTGTCCGACACGAGCCGGGCGGCCGAGCCGGCGCTGCTGTTCACCGGCGGCTCGCTCCTGGTCGGCTCGGTCGGCCGGACCGACCTGCTGGGCGCCGAGCACGCCCGGCCCTACGCCGAGCAGATGTTCCACTCGCTCCATGACCGGATCCTGGCCCACGAGGATTTCGTGAGCGTCTTCCCGACCCACGGCGCCGGTTCGCTGTGCTCGACCGGGATCGGCTCAACGCTGAGCTCCACGATCGGCTTCGAGCGTCGCTACAACCCGCTCCTCCAGCCGGCCGAGTTCGAGGCGTTCGCCCGGGCCCTCCTCGCCGGACAACCGGCCGTGCCCCGCTACTTCGCCCGGATGCGCCCGCTGAACCAGGCCGGCCCGCGCGTCCTGGGCGGAATCCCGGCGCCGAATCCTCTGGATCTTGCGGGTCTCCGCAGGGTCGTCGGCTCGGGCGGGCTGGTGGTCGACCTGCGCTCGCCCCGGACGTTCGCCGCCGGGCACGTTCCGGGTTCGCTGTCGATCCCGGCCGGCTCGTCGTTCTCGACCTGGCTGGGCTGGGTGGTCGACCTGGACCGCGAGGTCGTCTTCATCCTGCCGGGCGGGCCCGACGCGGTTGCGGCGGGGTGGGATGACGGGCTGCGGCAGGCCCTCCGGATTGGCCATGAGGCGCTGGCCGGCTATCTCGAGGGTGGCTTCGGAGCGTGGCGGGCGGCCGGACTGCCGATCGAGTCGAACGGCTATCTGACGGTCGCCGAGCTGGCCGAGGTCGTGGACCGGGGCGGCTCCGAGGCCCCGCTCGTGGTCGACGTTCGCCAGGCCAGCGAGTTCGTCGATGGCCACGTGGCCGGGGCCTGGCACATCGGGGCGGCGGAGCTGCCCGGCCGCCTGGCCGACCTGCCCCGCGATCGGCCGATCGCCGCGATCTGTGCTGCGGGCTACCGGGCCAGCGTGGCGGCGTCCCTGCTCGACGCGGCCGGCTTCACCAACGTCAGCTGGGTCGCCGGCGGCAACGACGCCTGGCAGGCCGCCGGCCTGCCGGTTGAGCGCGGCTCGGGCCCCGGCGGCGCATAGCCCTCAGGCGCCGCGAGCCTCCCCCGGCAGGACCGCGACCGCGTCGCCGATGCGGATCCGGCCCGGGGTGATGACCCGGCCGTAGACCCCGAAGGGCAGCGCCTCGGTCGTGGGCAGGTGGCCGCGGGTGGTCGCGATCAGCTCGAGCGTGTCGAGGCTGCGCCGCCCGGTGTCGGGATCCTGGGTCGTGATCGCGCAGCGGCCGACGTTGCCGAGTGGCTCGACGATGACCTCGCCCAGCTGCACCCGCTGGCCGATCCAGCCGTCCTCGGCGTAGGCCTCGACGCCGTCGATCACGGCCGACATGCGGAAGCGGCGCGGGTCGAGCGGCTCGTCCAGGCCGGCGGCGGCGGCCAGGGCGGCCAGCGAGCCGCGCGAGATGATCGAGAAACCGCCGCCCTCGGGAGCCCGGTCGATCCCGCCGCCCTCGACCTCGAGCCGCACCAGGCGCAGGGGCGTGTGGGCCCATGCGCTCAACGCCGCCGAGAATGATCCGCCGACCTCGTGGGCCGAGCGCTCCTCGCCGTGGAAGATCGCCGTGAGCTGCCGGCCGAGCTCGACCGACTCGGCAACGGCCGAGCCATCGGGGAAGCGCAGGGTCAGCCGTTCCGGCTCATCCCCGTCCTGGTCCAGGGCCTGGGGCACGATCGTGGCCAGCGGGCCGATCCGCTTGCCGTTGACCAGCCGGTTGTTCGGATCGATCACCGCGTAGCGCCGGTCGCCCAGGATCCCGCCCGTCCGGACCTGCACGCTGGACGGCAGGGACAGGGCCATCGCCTTGACCGGCGCGCTCGACAGCCAGACGACCTCAGCCAAGGCTCACCCCGAAGATGCCCAGTCCGGCCACGACCAGCAGGATCACGTCCAGCAGGATCACCAGGCCGACGGAGATCCAGGCGATCACGTTGGCGATTCGGCCGTTGGCGTGCTTGCCCATGAGCGTCTTGTCGTTGACCAGCAGGACCATGAACACGAGCACGATCGGCAGCAGCAGCCCCTGCAGGTACTGCGACGACAGGATCACCGGCAGAAGGCTGATCCCCGGGATGAGCACGACGAGCGCGCCCGCGAACAGCACGAACGTGTAGATCCCGAAGAACGCCCGGGCATCGCCGAAGCGCTTGCCCACGCCCGACTCCCAGCCGAACGCCTCGCAGATCACGAACGAGGTCGAGATCGGCATGATCGTGGCCGCCAGCACGCTCGCCCCGAACAGGCCGACGGCGAACAGGACCTCGGCCAGGTCACCGGCCACCGGCTTGAGCGCCTGCGCCGCATCGCTGGCTGAGTTGATCGTGCCGCCGACCGCGTAGATCGTGACCGCCGTCGCGATCACGATGAACACCGCGATCACGTTGGTCCAGACCGCCCCGCCCACGGCGTCCACCTGCTCCAGCACGAGCTCGTCCTCGCCGATGCCTTTCTCGGCCACCGCGCTCTGGAGGTAGAACTGCATGTACGGCGTGATCGTCGTGCCGACCACCCCCACGATCAGCAGCAGCACGCTGGCCGACAGGCCGCTGAGATTAGGTGTGACCAGGGCGTGCCCGACCAGGCCCCAGTCCGGGTGGGCCAGGAAGGCCGAGAAGATGTAGGTCACGAAGACCAGGGCGATCGCCAGGAAGACTCGCTCGACCGTGCGATAGCTCGAGAACAGGACGAGCGCCCAGATCAGGACCGCAACCAGCGGCACCGTCAGGTAGCGCGAGATGCCGAAGATCTCGAGGGCGGCGGCGGCGCCCGAGAACTCGGCCACCGTGTTGGCCAGGTTGGCGACCAGCAGGACGAGCATGGCGAAGGCCGTCCAGCGCACCCCGAAGCGATCCCGGATCAGGTCCGAGAGGCCTTGCCCGGTGACCACGCCGAGCCGGGCCGCGATCTCCTGGACGACGGCCAGGATGATGATCGTGATCGGGAAGATCCAGAGCAGGGTCAGGCCGGTCGTCGAGCCCATGACGCTGTAAGTGGTGATACCGCCGGCGTCGTTGCCAGCCACGCCCGCGATCAGGCCTGGGCCCATGACCGCCAGGAAGGCGAGCAGCCCCCGCCGGCCTCGGAACCGGCCGCGCAGGCGCAGGAATTCGCGGCTCTCGATTCGGTCGCGGACGCGCTCGATGAAGCCGATCTTGGGCGGCCGGCCCGGACGCTGCCGGCGCTCGGTCGGATGCCGCCATGTCTCGACGGCCCGGCGGGCGCCGGTCTCGGCCTGCTTGGCAACGCCGCGGACGGTGGGCAGCTGCGGCATCGTCGTTGGCCTCGGCCGGTGTCCGGCCTAGCCGCGCGCGAAGAGGCGCGGAAGGCGCCGCTTCCAGGCGGTGGGCAGGACCGTGTCCAGGGCGTCATCGACCGTGACGATGCCGGCCAGGCGCCCATCCTGGTCGATCACCGGGACCGCCAGCAGGTTGTAGTGGGCCACGACCCCGGCCACCTCGTCCTGGTCGGCCAGCACGCCGACCGCAACCGGCTCCTTGATCATCACCTCCCCGATCTGGGTCTCGGGGCCGGCCACGATCAGGTCGCGCAGCGACAGGACGCCCACCAGGCGGCCGTCGTCGTCGGTCACGTAGACGTAGTAGATCGTCTCGGCGTTCGGCTCGAGTTGGCGAAGCATGTCGATCGTCTCGCCGGCGGTCAGGTGGGCAGGCACCGCCACGAACTCGGTGGTCATGATCCCGCCGGCCGAGTCTTCGGGATAGCCGAGGAGCTCCTGGACCTCGGCCTTCTCGTCGGTCTCCATCAGGGCGAAGATCTCGTCGCGGGTCGTCTCCGACAGGTCGGCCACCAGGTCGGCCGCGTCGTCCGGCGACATCTCCTCGAGGATGTCGGCGGCACGGCCGGGCTCCAGGTCCTCGAGCACCTCGACCTGGGTCTCGGGCTCCATCTCCTCGATCGCGTCGGCCACGGCGTCGTCGCCGAGCGAGGCCAGCACGCCCGCCCGGTCGCGCGGGGCGAGCTGGTCGATGATCGTGGCCAGGTCGGCCGGATGGAGCTCGGCCAGGCCGGCGTGGGGCACGCGCAGCTTGATCGAGGCGATCGATGTCTCGACCGGGTCCACGTCCTCCCAGTCGATGTACTTCTCGGGGACGCTGACGTGAAGGTTGCGGGCGATCGTGCGCAGGCCGCCTTCCACGCCCAGCCGGCGGAGCAGGCCGGCCGTGCCGACGTCGACGGCGACCAGGTGAAGGGCGCCATCGACCTCGTCCAGGCGCAGGTCGTTGACCCGGACCACCTTGCGCCCGTCGATGTCCACGATCTGCTTGTCCATCAGGTCCGAGCGCAGCAGGATCTCGTTGGGCCGCTGGCTGAACTTGCCCAGGTCCATCGTCAGGGTGCTCAGCTTGGCGCCGGAATCGTCGAGGCTGTCGACCGAGGTCCACGGCAGGAAGATGCGCCGCCGATCGGTCTCGACCACCAGGCCGGTCACCGGCGGATAGCGGTCACCGACGGCGACGATAAGGTCGGCCACCTTCCCGATCGGCTCGTCGTTCCGGTCGCGGACGGGCCGGCCGATCACCTGGCTCAGGTAGAGCATCTGCCACCTCGCGGGCGGGTCCGTCCCCGCGCGTCGGTGGCGCACTCCACGCGGGGAGTGCCGCCGTCAGCGGGCGAGGCGGACCGGGTGCTGGCGGGCACGCTCAGCGCTGCCCGCTTCGGCGGGCTGGACGGGCGTCCCTCGACTGGGTCCTGACTCCACGAGCGGTGGGGTCCTCCGGTGCTGGCTGGATCATCCCGGACGAGCAGAATCGTGGGCGGATTCGCCCACGGCTACCGACGCACGGAAGGAATCCGAGTGTAGCCGTCCGTTTCCGGCCGGGTCAACCTTCGGCGAATGCCGGCACCAACGGCGGCTGTGGGTCCCGGGCTAGTCGTTGAAGGCGGGCGCGAAGTGGGCGACGCCGCGCAGGTCGGGCGTCCAGGTTGGCAGCCGGAGAGCCATCCAGGCGCCATCGGACCAGGGCTGGGGCGGCTCGATCCCGATCGACCGGGCCGACTCGAAGCCGAAGCGCGGGTAGTAGGTCGGGTGCCCGAGCAGGACCAGCACGGGCTGCCGGCGTTCCGTGGCCAGGGCGATGGCCGAGTGCATCAGGACCGAGCCGACCCCGCGTCTCTGGAACTCGGGCAGCACCGCCACCGGACCGACCATCCAGATTCGCCGTTGCGAGCCGTCCGCAGCGACGAGCTCGCCCTCGCTCAGCAGGAGGTGCCCGACGAGCGCACCGCCGGGCTCGACCGCGACCAGCGAGCCGTCCTCGATCCACCGATCCGAGCCGCGAATGAGCTCCGGGATCAGGGCCTCGTCCGGCCGACCGAAGGCCGACGCGTTGATCACTCGAACCAGGGCTTCCTCACCAGGGCGTTCGGCGCGGACGTCGACCGGCAGCGCGCCGCGGGAGGGATCCTGTTTGTCGGGCACGCGGAGCTCGACCGGCTAGCGCGCCGAGAGGGCTCCCGAGCGAGCGGCCACCCGGTCCAGGACGGCCCGAAGCTTGGTCTTGGCCTGTTCGGGCCGGCCACAGCGATTGCACAGCCACTCGACCTCCTCGACGCCCGCCACGTCGACGCAGGTCAGGGTGCCCCGAGGCCCCGTAATGATTGCCCGATGCTGGCCAAACCACTCGACCGAGCCACAGGCAGGGCAGTGGGCATTGACTCGGCGGCGCGCGTCAGCCAAGTTGAATCCTCCATGCGGTCCCGGCCGCTGGGTGTCTTCCCCGAACGATCATCGGCCGAGTGGCATCGGCCTGTCCATCGGGCATCTGACCTAGTTCGAGCGTGACTTTCAGCCGCTGCGAGCATCGTGCGGGCCTCAGCGGCCCGAATGAGGACCCGGATATGACCCCCATGCTTTTAGGCGTCGCGCTATCGGCGGCTCCACCGGTCCTGGCCCGCGGTTCGAGCACGATTCGCCACCACCTGAGCGTGAAAAGGTCACTCCCAAGCGGAGCGCGGCGGCTGTGAGGCGCGATTCCGTGGCAAAAGCCGAACGCCAACCATGAGGGTCCTATGGCGGCCCGCAGCCACCCCCGAGCCCACGGCCCGGGTCGCGGCGCGCCAGGATCTAACCCGCGACGAGGTGCAGCTCGAGCTCGGGCAGGGCCGCCAGCAAGCGGTCGGTGATGTCGGGCGCGAGGCGCTGGGCAAGGCCACGGTGCACATCGCGGCCCAGCACGAGGTGGCTGACCCGGTGCTCGCGCGCAAGCTCGACGAGGCCGGTGACGAGGTCGCGGCCGGGCAGCCGGACGATCTCGGCGCCCAGGTCGGCCGCGTAATCGAGGTGTTCCTGGAGGTCCCGCGTGTGATCAAACGACAGGCGCTGGAAGCTGGGCGTCTCGACCACGGCGGCGGTTAGGCTCGCGCTCAGCGCGGTCGCCAGCATCGCCCCGCGGCGCAGGGCTCGGCGGCTCACGGCCCGCTCGTCGACCAGGACCATGACCCGCTCGCTGACCGGCCGGATTCCGGTGATGCCCTGCTCGCTGACTCCCGAGGACCGGCGCGAGCCGCTCGAGGACGTCCGGGACGAGGTCCTCGAGCGGGAACGCCGAGTGCTGGGCGACGAGGCCACCGGCCTCGATCCGGCTCAGGTCGAGGATGTTCGAGACCAGCCGATTCAACCGGTCGGCTTCGCGATCGATCGAAGCCGCGGTCGAGCGCTCCTCCTCGGCCGACCAGTGCACGGCCGGGTCCATCAGGCTGCCGGCGGCGGCCCGGATCGAGGCCAGCGGGGTGCGCAGGTCGTGGGAGACCGAGTCGAGCAGGGCACTCTTCAGGGCATCGCTCCGTCGGGCGACCTCCACGCTCATTGCCTCCCGAACGAGGTCATCCCGTTCCAGGGCCGCCCCAGCTGGTCGGCGGCTGCGGCCAGGACGCGCGTCTCGGGCCGCTCGGGCAAGCCAGCCTGGCGGGCCCGGCGAGCCCAGATCGAACCGAGCGTGGTCCCATTCGAGGTGATCGGGATGCGCAGGGTGACCTGGGACCGGGGGCCCGCCGTGTCGCCACTGGGCAGGCCGCGCGGAGCGTGGACCTTGACCCACTGGGCTGGCTCATCGCCGGGCATCCGGCGCAGGACGAAGTGGACCGCGGGTGGAGTGCTGGCGGGCGCAGGGCCGCTGTCGGCCGCGACCCGTTCCTGGCAGCCTGCTGAGCTGATCCCGATCCACACTCGCTCCATCCGGGTCTCCACCCGGAGCAGGTCGGTGATCGCGACCATGGCCGGTCCGGCCGACTGGGCACTGGCCAGCTCGCGGCTGATCCGGAACAGCGCCCGGGTCACTCGTTCGCGGGTTTCGGCCTCGCGCGCCCGGTCGCGCTGCGTGCCGGCCAGCTGCCCGCACACGATCCCGACCACCAGCAGCAGGAGCAGGTTGAACCACTCCTCGATCGACGAGACGGTCAGGGTGAAGCGCGGGTCGACGAACAGGAAGTCGTTCAGCAGGAAGGCGGCCACCGAACCGGCGATAGCCCATCGGGTGCCGAAGACGGCGGCCAGGGCCACGACCGCCAGGAGGTAGGCGGCCGAGGGATTGGCCACGTTCAGGCGGCCCTGGAGGAGCGCCACCAGGGCCGTGGCGGCAGCCAGCGCGGCCACCTCGCCCAGGAGCAGCAGGCCGGTACGCCGGCTCAGGCGCTGCCGGAGTGCGCCCTCCAACCGATCGCGCATCGCCGTCAGAGGTCGCGCCGGAAGGGCACCTGGGCCACCAGGATGTTGGGATGGCCGAGCAGCTCGTCCCGGATCCGCCGGGCGTTCTCGTTGAACAGGATCCGCTCCCAGCGATGGCGAGCCACGTACTCGGGCAGGATCACCACGATCAGGTCATCGCGGTTCTGGCGGGCGCTGAACTCCAGGTAGCGGACGAATGGGCGGACGAGCTTGCGATAGGGCGATTCGACGATGACCAGGGGGACCCCGGGCAGCTGCCGGTTGAACCGCTCGCGGAGCTCCTCGCCGCGCTCCAGGTCGTCGGTGACATGGACCGCGGTGACGTCCTCGGACATCGTCCGACCGAAGCGGATCGCCTGGACCACGTCCCGGGTCACCTCGGGCACCGGCACGATCACCCGCTGGTGGCGGCTGGGCGGCGGGATGATTGCCTCCGGCCGGACCCGGGTCTCCAGCCGGCGCCGCTCGTACTGGCTGTGGATGAACAGCATCGCCACCACGATCACCGGGATGATCAGGATGATCAGCCAGGCCCCCAGGGCGAACTTGGCCACGGCGAAGACGATCGTCACGATCAGGGTTGCGACCGCCCCGAAGCCATTGATCAGGGCACTTCGGCGCCAGCCGTCGCCCTTGAACCGGAACCAGTGGCGGACCATGCCGGCCTGGGACAGGGTGATCGAGGTGAACACCCCGATCGCGTACAGCGGGATGAGCGCATCGACCGTCCCGCCGAATGCGACCAGGATCAGGATCGCCAGGAAGGCCAGGGCCACGATCCCGGTGCTGAACGCCAGGCGCTCGCCCCGGAAGGCGAAGCCGCTGGGCATGAACCCGTCGCGAGCCAGGATCGAGGCCAGCCGGGGGAAGTCGGCAAAGCTCGTGTTGGCGGCCAGGATCAGGATCCCGGTCGTGGCCAGCTGCAGGATGTAGTAGAGCGGCCCCGTGCCGAACGTGGCTCGCGCGATCTGGGACATGACCGTCTCGTGGTTGGCCGCCGGAACCGCGCCGACCACGCCGGCCAGGGTCGAGATGCCCAGGAACATGATCGCGACCAGGGCGCCCATCATCGTCAGCGTCACCCGGGCGTTGGCGGCCTCGGGCCGCTTGAATGCGGGCACCCCGTTCGAGACCGCCTCGACCCCGGTGATCGCGCTGCAGCCGTCGGCGAAGGCGCGCATGACCAGCAGGATGCTCAGCGATTCGAGCGGCACCGTGGCCGGCACGACCCCGGTCACATGGGGCGCATCGCCGAGCATGGCCCGGCTCACCCCCACCGCGATCAGGCCCAGGGTGGCGACTACGAAGATGTAGGTCGGGATGGCGAAGACCGTGCCGCTCTCGCGCAGCCCGCGCAGGTTGACCAGCATCACCGCCAGAATCGCGACCGTACACAGCTCGATCCGGAAGGACTCGAGCGGCCCGGGAAAGGCCGAGATGATCGCCGCGATTCCGGCGGCCACGCTGACCGACACGGTCAGGACGTAGTCGGTCAACAGGGCAGCGCCGGCAATCAGGCCGGCCGTCGTGCCCAGGTTGTCCTTGGCCACGATGTAGCTGCCGCCACCGTTGGGATAGGCCCGGATCGTCTGGCGGTAGGACACCACGATGATCCACAGGATCGCCACGATCACGACCGAGATCGGCACGGTCAGGGCGAACGCGACAGTGCCGGCTCCCAGCAGGGTGAACATCGAGGCCTCGGTGGCATAGGCCACCGAGGAGAGCATGTCGCTCGAGAAGACCGCCAGGGCCTTGAGCTTCGAGAGGCGCTCGTCACCTTCCTCGTCCGAGGCCAGGGCGCGTCCGAAGACGAAGCGGCGGAGGTTGGTTGTCAAACGCTCGCCGGCTCGGACCGGGTCGATCGCCTCGCGTCTGGCGGTGACGGTCCCCGGGCCTTCGTAGCGGAAATAAGGGGAGTGAGGCCGGGCTACCCGCACTCGCCGGTCGGCCGGGTGCCGCCCGGGCAGCGCCACGCGCTCGGGGGCCGCGTACGGGTCCTCGTCTTTCACGACTCGACCGTAGGCCGCTCCGCCAAGAGTGGCTGGCCGCCAGCCGGGTCCGGCGCCTCAACAGGCGCTCAAGAAAACCTCAATCCAGCGCCGCCGGCCGGCTAACGGGGGATTCGGCGGGCGGATCGACCGCCCGCACCCGGTAGCCGACGCCGGGTTCGGCCAAGATCACGTCGGGCGCGCCCGCGGCGGCCAGCTTGCGCCGGACCCGGCTGACGTAGACGTGCAGGTAGTGCGACTCCTCGGCGTAGGCCGCGCCCCACACCGCGCGAAGCAGCCGGCCCCGGGTCACGACGCTGCCGGCCCGGCTGAGGAGGACCTTGAGCAGCTCGTACTCGCGAGGCGTGAGCTCGACCGGCGCGCCGGCCACGAGCACCTCGCGGCGGGCCACATCCAGGGTCACCGCGCCGACGGTCAACCGCCCGGATGGGTCGGCCAGCGGTCCGGCGGCCCGCCTGAGCAGCGCCCCGATCCGGGCCCGCAGCTCGGCCAGGCCAAACGGCTTGGTCAGGTAGTCGTCGGCGCCCTGCTCCAGGGCAAGGACACGGTCGCCCTCATCGCCCCGGGCCGACAGGACGAGGATGGGCGTGGCCGCCTCCCGGCGGACCTGGCGGATGACGGTCAGCCCGTCGCGATCGGGCAGGCCCAGGTCGAGCAGGACCAGGTCCGGCCGCCGGGCAGACCAGGCCCGCAGCCCGTCGGCAGCCGAGCCGGCCTCGTCCACCTGGTGGCCGTGCCCGACCAGGTTGGCCACCAGCGCCCGGCGGGTGGGCTCGTCGTCCTCGATGAGGAGGAGCAGGGCGCCGCCGGCCTCGCTCACGCTTCCGGCCCGAATCGAAAGGTGATCGCCAGGCCACCGAGCTCACTTCGCCCGGCCTCCATCTGACCGCCCATCGCCTCGGTCATGCCCCGAGCGATGGTGAGGCCGATGCCCAGGCCCTGGCGCGAGCCACCCTCGACGCCCTGGCCGCGAAAGAACTTGTCGAATACGTGCTCGAGGACCGCTGGGTCCAGTTCCGGCCCGCTGTCCTCAACGACCAGCTCGGCCAGCTCGCCGGCCGGCGATCGGTGATCGCCGGCCTCCGCCCGGAGCCGAATGAGCGAATCCGGGCGTGAGTAGGCCAGGGCGTTCTCGTAGACGTTGGTCAGGGCCTGGTCGAAGAACAGGGCGTCGACCATCACGGCCAGGTCGTCCGGGATGTCGACCACGACCTCGTGCCCTCCCTCGAGCGTGCGGTAGCGTCGCCGGACGGTCTCGACCAGGTCGCCCAGCTCGTGCAGGGCCAGGTCCGGGCGGAGCTCGCCGGCTTCGATCCGGCTCAGGTCGAGCAGCCCCCGGACGAGGTCGCTCAGCCGGAGCGCCTCCTCGTCGATCGACGTCGCGGACTGGCGGACCTCGGCCGTGGACATTGGCACGCCGTCGTCGAGCAGGCCCCCGGCCAGGGCCCGGATCGTGGCCAGTGGCGTGCGCAGGTCGTGCGAGACCGAGTCGAGCAGGGCGCTCTTCAGGGCATCGCTTCGCCGGGCGATCTCGGCGGTCGTGGCCAGGGCCGCCAGGCGCTCTCGGCGGACGGCCAGGCCGAGCTGGTCGGCGGCCAAGGACAGGCTCCGGGTCGCCCCCCGACCGGGCAGGCCCTCGACGGC
>JBBSFD010000072.1:0-13039 GCA_038239115.1 Candidatus Limnocylindrales bacterium
CGAACGTCGGCAAGTCGAGCCAGGTCAACGCCCTGCTGGGTGAGGAGCGGGTGATCGTGAGCCACATCCCGGGCACGACCCGCGACGCGATCGACACGACCCTGGCCTACGGCCGGAGCGAGGTCGTCCTGATCGATACGGCCGGCATCCGCCGCCGGGGCAAGGTGGCCAATGGGCCCGCCGCTGAGCGCTACGCCGCCCTGCGCTCGATGAAGGCGATTGCCCGGGCCGACGTCGCGATCGTGGTCATCGACGCCGAGGACGGGCTGACCGCCCAGGACGCGCACGTGGCGGGCTATGTCGTCGAGGAGGGCAAGGGCCTCGTCATCGCGGTCAACAAGTGGGACCTGCTGACCGAGAAGACCGACAAGACGTTCGACCAGTACGTGATCGCCCTGCGTCGCGAGGCTCCGTTCATCGACCTCGCGCCGGTCATCTCGATCAGCGCCAAGACCGGCCAGCGGGTCGGCCGGGTGCTCGAGGCGGCGGTCGACATCTGGGCCGAACGCCGCCGCCGGATCGGCACGGGCGAGTTGAATCGCCTGATCGGCGAGGCGATCCGGCGCCAATCGCCGTCGCTGGTGAAGGGCCGCCGGCCCAAGATCTTCTACGCCACCCAGGTGGCCGTCGCGCCGCCCACGTTCGTGTTCTTCGCCAAGGACGCGGGCAGCGTCCACTTCAGCTATCAGCGCTACCTCGAGAACCAGCTGCGCGACGCCTACGGCTTCGAGGGCACCCCGATCAGGATCTTCTTCCGCGAACGGAGCGCGATCGAGCTGCCCAGACGAGGCGGCGGCCGGCGCGCCAGCCGAGTCCGCTCGCACGGCCCGGCCAAGGCCAGCCACTCGTAAGTTCGGGGCGGCTCAGGCGGGCGTTCGGGCGGCCACGAGCCCCGGGCCCGCCCGTCTGACCCAACGTTTCCTGTGGTGGGACAAACCGGCAGTTTCAGCCGCGTCGACCGGTCTGCCGGCCTGACTCCAGTCCGATTCATCCCGGGCCACGCTCAGCTCGGGATGGATTCCTGGGCCAGCTTCGTCGAAGAAGCAGCTGATGGGCCCGAAACTGCCGTTTTGTCCTATGGCAAACACCATTGCAACGACCTAGCCCAGCTGCGGACCCGTCCCGCGATCGCCCCGTCCTCGCCTCGGGTGCTAGACTCCGGGCCTGTCGGGGCGTGGCGCAGCCTGGTAGCGCACCTGAATGGGGTTCAGGAGGCCGAGCGTTCGAATCGCTCCGCCCCGACCAACAAATCGAGCGTGAAATGGCCCTCGGAGACGATCCGGGGGCCTTTCGATTTCCGCCGCATCGCCAATGAAATCGCCAACGCTGTTGGGGGTAAGAGCACGGTAGAATCGCGGCAAGCCGGCGGACCTGGTCCCTGAAGCCAAGCCCGCCGGCCGATAGCCTTTCAGGGAGGCCGCCGGCTAGGTGGACACAAACCCAATCCTCGGGTTCAAGGTCGCGGCCGTGTTCGCGACGATCGAGGAGAACCAACTCCGCCGGCTGCGCCCGATCGCGGCTGCGGCCCTCGCCGCTGAACCTGGTGTCAAGCCAACACCTGCTGCGATCGACGCCTGCTCACGCCTGTTGCTCCAGCCGGACGAGCTTGAGCGTGTCCTCCGATCGCTGCCACCGGCAGTCGTTGAACAGCTGCTCGGTACAGTTCCACGAGCTCGCCCAGGCCCGAAGCCGATCGTGACGCTTCCAGAGGTCAAGCGGAAAGAGGCCGAGCTGGCGGTGCTAGGTATGCCCAACGGCCCGAAGGCCATTGCCGCAGCCCTCGGCTATTCCGAGAGGACCGTCCGTAGGCGCTTCGACGAGGCGGACAAGTTAACCACTAGTCCACCTGCCGATCTACCGGAAGGCGGGCGGGCGATCTAGCGTCTGGGGCGTGCGAAACCTGTACGTCCCCATCGACGAGGCAGTCGTCGAGAAGCTCCTCCGCATCGCAGCCCAGGAGCGGCGCAATCCGAAGGACCAGGCGGCGATCCTGATCGAGCAGGGAGTCGAGCGTTGGCGACCCGAGCCGGCGACGCCGACCGACAAGCGGACCCGCCGGTGAGCGAGCTCCTGAATCCATCCCAGGCCGCTGAGTGGCTGGGCTGCAGCGTCGGCACGCTCCACCGGATCACGCGAGAAGGCCGGATCCAGGCATGCACCCCGTTCGGCGGGGAGCGGCGCTGGACACGGGTTGCGCTCGAAGAGTTCGTCTCGAGCTGCAGCTCCACCACACAAGCCGGTGCTGGGTACCCTCCTGCGCCGGTGGCCATCGCGTCCGGGCCGGGGGTAGCTGGGAAGCCACGCCCAGAATCTTCGGCCCGGATGTCTCCCGACACGACGAAGCCGCGGCCCAGATAACCGCGGCTCGTCTAACCGAAAGGATCGAACAGATGCAGGAAACGACCCAACCGGCTGAGACGCAGCATACACGCGGTCCGATGGCCCAGATCCTCGAGTCGCGGCCGTCCCTGGCCCAGGAGATCGGCCAGTTCGTCACCGCCGACGAGGCCAAGGGTTTCAGGCCGCAATGAGCTGGATCAAGGTCTCAGACGACCTCTGGTCGCACCGCAAGGTCGCAGCCCTGGACGCCGAGATGCTCGAGGCGATGGGCCTCTGGGCGATCGCCCTGTCGTGGGTCGGCCAGGAGCTGACCGATGGCGAGATCCCGCGCCGGCAACTGCCCCGCCTGGCCGGCTGCGACGTCACCAAGCTCGCGGCCAGGCTGGTCGATGTCGGGCTGTGGGAGACGACTCCGACCGGCTTTCGGTTCCACGACTTCCTGACCTTCAACAACAGTCGAGACCAAGTCCTCGAATACCGGGCTATGAAGGCCGAGCAGATGCGCGAGCACCGTTCCAAGGAACGTTCCGAGGCACAGGGTGAGGCACAGGGTGAGGCACAGGGTGAGGCACGTTCCGAGGAAGTGACGACAAACCGAATACCTAATACCTATAGCCAGAATCCAATCACCTCTCTCCCGTTTCCCGGGCGTGCCAGGGCACGCCAGGAAGCGACCGAGTCAGATGTCTTCTAACCCGGACGAGCCGGTAGTCGGCCTGGCAGTCGTCGACCCCGATGACCGCTACGGCATGGGCTGCCACCACGTCCCCGAGCGGTATTGGGGCAAGTTCGAAGAGGACTTCGATACGTCGGTCGGAACGGCGGCCAAGATGGGCCTCGAGGCCGTCCAGGCGCTGCTCCATGGGAACGCCGAAGCCGTGTCGCTCCTGCTGACCGGACCCGTCGGCTCCGGAAAGACGCTCCTGGCAGCGATCGCCGCAAACCACGGCGCGTACTGGTCGCGTAACCAGCTCCGGACGGCCGAGATCCTCCTGGGCGAGAAGCGGGCTGAGGCTGAAGCTGCGACGCTCCAGGGTCGGCAGACGGCCAGCTACCTCGAGTCGATGAAGGCCGTGACGTCGGCCCAGAGGCTGGTCGACCGGGTGTGCCCGCGCTGGGTGTCGGTGTCGCGCCTCTTCGGTCGGCTACGCCGAGAGATGCACCAGGACGACCGCCCGGCCCAGGCCGAGCTCGAGTCGATCCAGGCAAGTCGGGCGCTGCTGATCATCGATGACCTCGGCGCGGAGAAGGCCTCCGACTGGTCGCTCGAAATCCTGTTCGACCTCGTGTCGAGCCGGTACGACGAAGAGGCGCAGCTGCTGATCACCAGCAACCTCAGCGTTCGACAGCTGACCTCGGCCGGCTATGGCCGGATCGTGAGCCGGATGGCCGATGACGGGATCCTGCTCGACATGGCCACCGCCAAGGACTACCGGCTACGCAAGCGACGGTCGGTGGCATGACCCTCGATCGGATCGCTCCGGTTCACGTCCGCCAGATCGGCTGGCCGCTTGCCTCGACCTGTCGGCCGGTCGTGTCCTGCGCCTGCCATCCGATCCAGCTAGCCGACCTGGAGCGCCCGGCTCGGCCGGTCTACCTGCACCGCCCTGACCTACCGAAGGAGACCAAATGACCATGCAACCCGCCGCCGACATCGACGTCGCCGACGACGAGCTGATCCAGATCAGGGGCGCCGATCTTCGCGACCTGCTGAACGCGGCCCCGGACCCGAACCGCCGTGCGACCTTCATCCGGCTGTTGACGATGACCGTCAGCCTCAGAGACGACCTCCGGGCGAACCTGGGCACGCTCCCGGCTGAGGAACGGACGGCGATCACGGCTGTCCTGACCGCGAGCTACCTGCTCGCGACGGCCTACCAGCGGCGAACCGAGGAGAGCGCGTGACCACGCTCGCCTACTCCGACTTGGTTGCCCTCCGGGATGCGGTCGAAACTGCGGTTTCGACCTCCCGCAGCAACCTGGCCGCCGCCAAGGCGCTCGCGAGCTCCCTATCCCTCTTGGCCACCGGCAACCTGCCGCTCCAAGAGCTGCTCGAGCAGGCAGCTCGCCGCGAAGCCGAGCGCCAGGCCGAGAGCGACGAGGGCGACGAATGACGACCGGGGCCACCCACACGGACCGACCTAACCGCGCCGCGAGCTACGCTCGCAGATCTCTCTCCCCCGAGTCCGATGACCGGGTGGCATGGGGGGTGGGACCAGCCTCGAGCCCGATTGCGCCTGGACGCTCCGACTATCTCGCAACCCCGCAGTGCGAGGCATTTTGTGAATAACCACAAAAAAGGCCTAACCCGGCCGCTCAGCACGGGCGATCTGAACCTAAAAACAGCGAAACTCAGCCGCCTGCGAGATGCGCCTGGCGTCCTCGCTGAGCGCAATCAGCGCCCCGTGTGGTCACCCCCCGCCACCAGACCAGAAGGAGTCACCGATGGCCGGTGAGAAGACCGATATGAATGCCCTGCTCAGGGCCGCGGCGACGCCCGGTAAGCCGCCGCCACCCGCGGACCCGCCGCCCGCCGGCCCAGGGTCATTCGACGGCGGCCCGCGCGGCACGCCCGTACCTGTCCAAACCGATGGCAATACCTGGCTCCGCCGCCGGATCGCCAACGAGCCGCTCGACCAAGGGGAGACCGACCGATGAGAAACCGAGTCCGCAGCGAGGCCGAGCAGGCCCTTTTTCGGCCCGCCGATGCGGGTTTCTTCACACTTCCCGCCGAAATTGTCGCCCTGCGAGCAAAGCTCGCCGAGCTCGAGGCGCTCCAGGACCAGATCCGACGCGAACCTCGGCCGGCCAACCCGCGGGCCTCGGCCCTCCAGGCAGTCCTGGCCGACTCGACGGCCACATCGCTCGACGCCGCCCTGACGGCCGAGTCGCGGGCCGAATCGTCGGCCCACGATGCCGAGGTCCGGCCGACCCTGCTGGCCGAAGCGGTCGAGCACATCGAAAACCGCCTCGGTGCCGCAGTGAGCGACCTGGCCGACGTCATCCTGGCCGAGCACCTGGCCCTAGCGCTGGCTGAGGTGGTGGCCGCCGTCAAGGCCCGCGTCGACATTGCCACCACGATCCCGTGGAACGACGCCCGGGCCGTCTCTCGCGCCTCTGAGCCGGTCCTCGAGGCCTATGAGACCGTCTCGGCCGCCGCGGATCGCTACGGTGCCTTGCGGGCCGCCCAGAGCTTCCTCCAGAGGCTCACCAGCGAGCCGGCCAGAGAGGCCTTCGACGTCTACGGGCAGGTCAAGAACATGCGCGACGTCTGGGCCCAGCAGGGCCAGGGCTACCCGCCAGTGCCGCCGCCCTGGCCCGACGAGCTGCCGGCTCGGTTGGTCTGGTTCGTCACCCACGGCGCCGACTTGTGGATCCCGACCGGACCGGAGTGCGAGGCTCACTACCTCGAGCAGCTGCCGAACCTCCGGGAGACGGCGGCCAAGGCCCTGACGCCAACCGTCATGGCGGCCGGCTAGCCATGGACGTCGGCCAGCTCGTCATCAAGCTCATGCTGGATAACTCCAACCTGACGAAGGGGTTCGCCCAGTCCAGCGCGATCGCCACCACGTTCGCGGGCTCGATCCAAGGGAGCTCCAGCCTGGCCGCGGCGGCCCTGACCAAGACCGGTGTGGCCTCTGAGGTCACCGCGGGCCAGATCCGAGCCCTGACGGCCGTTCAGGCTGAGGCGCAGGCCAAGGCAGCGATGGCCACGCTGGCCGAACGCGACTACGCCACTACCGTGGCGAAGCTGGGCGTGGGCTCGGCCGAGGCATCGCTCGCCGAGGCCCGGCTGGCCCAAGCCCGGATCGCATCAACGGAGGCGACCAAGGCGCAAGGTCTCGCTACGAGCACCCTGGGTTCGCTCACCGGCGGCCTGATCAACCCAATGACCGTGGCCGCCGGCGCGGGCGCGGCCCTGTCGGCCGTCCTGGTCGAATCCGTCCGGGCCGCGGCCGATGAGCAGCAGGTCCTCCAGGGGCTGTCCGCGTCCCTCCAGGCCAACGTCCCTGCCTGGAGCGGCAGCACCGACGCGATCGAAAACTGGCTCAGTACGGCTCAGCGGGCCTCGGCCTTCAGCCGGGACACCCTGACCGGCTCGCTCGAGCACCTCGTCGGTGCTACCCACAACGTGGCGACGGCTGAGGCGCTCGTCTCGACGGCGACCAACCTGGCCCGATACCGGAATGAGGACCTCGCCACCGCGACCGAGCAGCTCGTGGCCATCCAGGGTGGCAACTTCCGAAGTCTGCGGGCGCTCGGCATCAGCACCAAGGGCGTGACCGACTCCATGACGGCCTTCGCGGCCATCAACCGCGTTGTGGCCGGCCAGGACACCGCCTACCTGGGCACCGAAGCCGGCCAGATGAGCCTGCTGGAAAACTCCGTCCACGACCTCGAAGTGAGCCTCGGCCAGCGCCTGCTCCCGGTCCTCAAGAACGTGGTTGGCTTCCTCAACTCCGCCCTGCCGGCGGCCATGGATGATGCCTCGGTCGCGGCCGGCAACGCCGACGACGTGTTCGATCGGTTCTTCAAGACCCTGATCGTTGACCCCAACACGGGCAAGATCGTGGCGATGTCCGGCCAGGCGGCCGACGCCCAGACCCGGATCTGGGCCGCTGCGGCCGCTCAGCAGGCAGCGATCGAGACGGCCCGCGAATCCGCCTCCCTGGGCGCCCTGACGAGCTACTACGCCCGGGCCACGAGCCTCCAGATGATTGCCCAGCAGGCGGCCAACGCGGCGGGCCAGCCGTACTACGCCGATGCCCAGGCGCAGCTGCGAGCCCACAACGACCTGATGCTGACCGAGGCGGACAACGCCAGCGCCGCCGCCCGCAGTCACGCTCAGGCCGCCTTCAACGCCGAGACGGCGATCGCCGGCAGGGCCGCCGCCGGCGCCTTCGCGGCGACCCGCCTGGCCGGGGTGAACGCGGCCGTGGCCTATGGCCAGGGCCTCGCGTCGGGGCAGAGCGCCGTCGACTCCGGGCTGAAGCAGATGCTCGGCGACATGAAGCACACGCTCTCGGTGCCCAAGCAGATCGCCAAGCTCGAGGGTGAGCTGTCATCGCAGGCCCTGGCCAAGGCGCTCCGGGATGGCCGGCCCCAGGTCCGGACCGATGCGATCGCCGTGGCCCAGGACATCGGCAACCAGCTGACCGCCCTGGGCGTGTCCAATCGCCGCCTGTCGGGCCCAGCAGCGCACGCGCTCGAGACAGCGATGAAGGATGCCCAGAATCCGACCCCCAAAGCCGCAGAGGACCTCCAGGCGACGGTCGCCCAGGGCCTGGCCGCCAACTACTACAGCCTGGGCTACAACGTCGCCCAGACCTACGTCCAGGGCATCCAGGCGGCCCTGAAGGTGCCGACGTCGGCGACCCGCCGGGCGGGCAAGGACGACACCGTGCTGGCGACCCACCAGACGATCCCGGCGCCCAAGCTGCCGCCGATCCATGCGTTCGCTCTCGGCGGGATCGTGCCCGGCGCCGGCCCGCAGCTCGCGATTGTGCACGGTCGCGAATGGATCCTGCCCGAGAACGCGATCAGCCAGGCGGCGGCCGGACCCGGCTTGCCGGCGATGGCCCGCGGCCCCGCGGCGGCAGCCGCTCGGACGCCGATCGTGATCGAGATCCGAAACGTCACCGAGCTCGACGGCGAGGTGATCGCGGAGAAGCTCGACCGCAAGCTCTTCCAGCTCGCCAGCGGCTTCACCTCAGGCTTCCAGGCCAACCCGGGCATCACCGGGGCTTAGGATGACGACATGACCCGCACCGCCCAACAGATTCGCGATGCATGGACAGAGTTCTATGCGGTCGTGGTCACCACTTCCGAGCAGATCGAGGCCGGCGCTTCGATGTCGGCCAGCATTGCCGCCGAGGATGCCGCCGAGATCGCGGTCACCAGGCTGCGCCGGGCGGCCGAGCGGGCCACGCCGGTGGAGCGCGACGTGATCATCACCCTGCGGATCACTATTCGGACCTACCTGGTCGGGCTCCAGATGGGTTGGGAGGAGCGGGAGGGCGACGCCAAGGCCTTCGCTCCGCGCTTGACCAGCACCATGGCTATCGCGCTCCAGGCGGTCGCGAGTTTGCCCTCTTGACGTGGCGGCTACATTGACCCTACCGGATCCGTCCGGCGACCTGGGATAAGCAGGTCTGAACCGAATAAACTCCTGATGCCCTGTCGGGCGGTGCTTATCCCACCATCCGGCGGGGCGTTCGCATTTCAGGAGGTGGTCAACATGACCACGGCAACGAAACCGGCCTCGCTCGAGGCGGCGATCGCCAAAGCGATCAAGGCCCAATGGAGCGCGGAGTTCACCGACGAAGCGGACAGCCTCGAGGGAGGCCTTGGCTACGTCATCACGACGGCGGCAGAGCCGTTCGTCGACTCGGCGGCCCGGACACTCGAGTCGGCGGGCGGATCGGCCTGGGAACCGATTCACGAGACCGGACCGCTCGCCATCTGGCAGGACCTTCGGCCCTCGGAGGCCGTGCGCCTCATGGAGCTCGTCTCGTCGGCGAAGGATCGCGCCGTCGAGCAGTGCCTCGCCATCATCGAGATGGAGCTGACTGCGGTGGGCCTCGCGTTCGCCGCGGAATATCCGGACGCTCAACGCGCCGGAGCGACGGAATGAAGCGGGCCGAGTCGTCGGCCGAGCAACTCGAGGCCATCCAGGCCGACTTCGTCATGGCCGTAGCGAAGGCCACGAGGCGAGCGATCGCCCAGCGCCGGGGCCTCATCCCGGTTCCGGCGCTCACGGACCCCCGTCGTAAGGCCCTCAAGCGTGCTCGCGAACTGGCGCGGCAATGAAGCGCACCAACCGCAACGGCTCGCTCGGCCGGCGAGCCAATGGCAGCTGGGAGGCCCGCTACACGGACGCGGCGGGCCTCCGCCACTCGATAAGCAGGCCGACCAAGCAAGCGGCCGAGGAGGCCCTCCAGGACCGTCTGAAGGGCGCCAGGGATGGCCTGCCGTCGCAGGACCAGCGGGGGACGGTCGACCAATGGCTGGATGACTGGCTGGCCAGCAACGTCCGGGGCCGCCTCCGGCCCTCCACCATGACGAGCTACGAGGAGACCGCCAGGCGGTACATCCGCCCGGCGCTCGGCCGCATCCAGCTGGCGAAGCTCAGCCAAACGGACATCACGCGGAGCCTGATCGCGCCGCTGCTGGCCACGGACCTATCGCCCACAACGGTCCGGTATGCGTATTCCGTCCTCCGGATCGCCCTCGGTCGCGCCGTCAAGGCCGGTCGGGTGGTTCGCAACGTGGCCACCCTGGTCGATCCGCCTGCCAAGGCGATGCACCAGATCCGGCCGCTCTCCGTGGCGGAGGTGGGCAAGCTCCGGACGGCGCTCGTCGGCCACCGTTACGAGGCCCTGATCCTCACGGCCATCGGCACCGGACTGCGCCAAGGTGAGCTCCTGGCGCTGCGCTGGTCCGACGTAGACCTCGAGGCCGGTGTCCTGACGGTCCGGCACACCCTCGAGCGTAAGAGCCGGCGCCTGGCCGAGCCGAAGACCGAGCGTTCAAGGCGTGTCCTGCGCCTACCGCTGCCCGTCACGGTCGCCCTGCGGCGCCTACCGCGGACGTCGGTCTACGTCTTCCCCAGCCAGGCAGGCGGGCCACTCGACTCGCGCCACGTCACCCAGGCGCTGCAGCTCGTCCTCGCGCGAGCCGGGATGCGCCCGCAGTCCTTCCACCAGCTGCGCCACGCCTTCGCGACGCTCCAGCTCGAGGCCGGCGCGGAGCTCTTCGAGGTGTCCAGGGCGCTCGGTCACTCCGACATCGGCACGACGGCCAACGTCTACGCCCACTTCACGGAAGCGATGGCCGAGCGCACGGCCGACCGGATGGCCGGGATCCTTCAGGAGGCGGCCCGATGAATAGCGACGAACAGGAGTGCAAGTCCTGCTCCGGGATGGTCCGCAACGCACTGCGACGCCACGTTTTCGACCAGGGGCAACCGATGTCGGTGAACGTGACGCACCGGGAGGTTCACACGGTCATCCTGCCGCGCACGTTTGTGTACCTCGAGTACCCCGACCACACCGTGCGATATGAGGCTCAGAATCTTGAGGACGTCTTCCGCGACGGAGAGGCCGAGCTGACCCTTGGGGTGCCACTCGACTGAAATCCTCAATCGCCAATGAAATCGCCAACCGGACCGCACCTAAACGGTTCTCAGGAGGCCATCGGCCAGTAGGCTAGGGCTCCAGTGAGCGTGACAGGGCCTCACCGGACCACAGAAAACCACCCCCGACGCAGATGGGGTTCAGGAGGTCGAGCGTTCGAATCGCTCCGCCCCGACCACTACTCTGAGCACGAGCGAGGCCCCCGGCGCAATGCCGAGGGCCTCATCGATTCTGGCCCCACCCCCGAAGTGGAGGCTACTTGATGGCGTTCGCGAGCGCGGCCGACATCGCGAGGGTGGCGGTCGGCGAGTCCGTTGTCACAGGCATGCCAAAGGTCCCGAAGTCGACGTACAGGCCGGCATGAACGACGCCGCTGATCGTCGTGGCCGAGCCCTTGGCCGCCAGGCCCACGCCGGTGATCGGTGTCATCGCCGGGGTGCCATTGAAGAAGGCCTTGAAGGGAACCTCCGGGAAGGCCGTGATCTCCACGCCGACTCCGGTCGATGGCTTGCCCCACAGGCAATGATCAATCGCCGTCGGGCCACTCCCGGAGTTGCCCTTCGCCTCCTGGCCGACACCCACGCTGAGTCCGGTGACGCTGGTGATCTTGGCGCTGTCGAGCATGTCGCAGATCCTGGTCAGGAGCGTTGGTCCTGCGCTCGGTGCCGACGCGGCGCTTGGTCCAGCGCTGCCCGCAGGGGTGGGCGCCGGACTATTCAACGGACCGGACGAGGCGGGTGGGCTGGCAGCACCACCGGCCGTGCCCGTTGGTGCTGGTGTTGACGAAACGGGGCCTTGGCATGCGACCAACACAAGACCGAAGAAGAGCAGCAGGCCGATCGAAGCCGTATGCGATATCCGACCGCGGGCAGGTGTCGTTGCCATCGAATCCCCCAACCACCAGGGACTTGAGCAGGTCAGGCCGTCCTCGAGGCACGGCTCGCGACAATGGAGCGAGTCTTGACCGTTGGCCGTGAACGAACGCACGGCGTGCTCTCGCAGACTCGATCATGAAGCCCGGCTGCTTTTTCCGAGCAGCGTGCCGACTGATCCTCGCGGTGTACCCGGCGAGCTGGCGGGCACGCTACGGCGCCGAGCTCGACCATGTCCTCGATCAGCATCGGCTGACGCTTTCCACGGTTGTCGATCTCGCGATCGGTGCGTTCGATGCTCATCGCCACGCGGAGCTCGCGCCTACCGAAGCGGTCTCGAGTTCAGGCTGGCTGCGATCGAGCTTCGCCTCGTTGCTCCTCGCCAGCGTCGTATTCGCCTTGGCCTGGGCGGCAGTTCTTAGCGTGCGCTTGCGCTCCACGATTGGTCACGCGAACGACCTGCAGAATCACCTCGACATCGGTCGTGCGATCGGCCTCGTTCAGGTGGCAGGTGCCCGCAGCCTTGTCGCGATCCTGGCGGGCGCCGTCCTCGTTGCGTCGGCCACCAGGCGACCAGGGAAGTTGCAGGGTGCGATAGCACTGACCCTCGGCCTGGGGCTCGCCGTGTCCGCAGCCTTTGTCGGGCTCGTTCGGATGGCCGGCGCCGGAATGGAGAACCTCTCAGATGGCGGTCAGCTCCTGCTCCTGGCCGTCGTCGTGTGGGCGGTTGGGGCGGGGTGCATCGTGTGGATAATCGGACCCCGGCACTGGATCCGACATTCCTCCGTCGGGGTGTGTAGTGGCGCGGATCGGCCTCATCGGAATGGCGGTCACCTTGGTGGGGGTCGTCTTGCTCACCGTGGCCGTGTCCCTTGAGGCTCCGTCAATGGGTGCCGAGATCGTCCCCATCTTGCCGATGGCTCTTGCGATCGCTTGGGCGGCCGCCGCCGTTCAACGCGTTGCGGACACACGGGCAAACGCGCCGATTGACCCGCAAAGCGCCAAGGACCTGGCTGTCAAATAGAAAGAACCCCGCGGGATGAGGGGGGATTCATCCTTAGGGGCTCCCGTTGAGTATCTCACCAGTCATCTAGACAATCAATGCCCGGTACCGTCCGATTAGTCTCTCGACGGCTCATAGCTGGCAATCAGCACGCCCGTCGACGAAGCGACGCTGTCGGTCAGGTGGAGCGAAAGCCATGCACCCTCGGGGAACAGGCGCCGTCCGGTGCCGAGCACCAACGGATGGATCATCAAGAGGTACTCGTCGACCAGGTCGGCGTCGATCAGCGACCCGATCAGGACGCCGCTGCCCATGATCGCGAGAGTCGTGTCGGAAGTCTGCTTCAGGCCTGCTACCTGGGCCGGGACGTCACCGGACAGCAAGGTCGAGTTCGGCCAGTCGAGCTTCGTCGCCGCGCTGTGCGAGGCCACGTACTTGGGGCTGTTGTTGAGCGCGTCCTTGAATGGACCGCCCTTGGCGTTCCAGGACGTCAACAGGTCCTCGTAGGTCCGCCGGCCAAACAGGAAGGCCCGGTCCTCGCCCATCCGTTCGCCCATCTTGGCGACCATCACCTCGTCGCTATCGGCCGCCGCCCAGCCGCCGTAGGCAAAGCCACCCCGGGTGTCCTCGTCCGGGCGCCCCGGTGCCTGCATCACCCCGTCGAGGGTGATCTGGTTGATGACGAGGAC
>JBBSFD010000073.1:0-13036 GCA_038239115.1 Candidatus Limnocylindrales bacterium
ACGAGGGCAGCTCGAGGCACTGGATCTTTCGGGTGCTCGTACGGCGCTGCCGGCTCTTCGACTGGCGCAGCCGGGGGCGGGGCTGGCGGCCGCGCGACCGGCTGCTGACCTGGTCGCCGTCCACGCCCGAGCTGCCGGCCGTGTACTACGGGGCGATCCGGGCCGGGGTCGTAGTCGTGCCCCTCGACCTGCGCATGGCGCCCGACGCAATCGAGCGGATCGCCGAGCGGGCCCAGGCCAGCCGCCTGGCGATCGGCACCGGCCGCGATGCGCCCGATCCGCGGGATGCCCAGCTCGGTCGTTTCCCGATGTCGACCGTCGATGCCCTGGCCGCCGAGCCGGATGAGGGCGACTCGGGGGTTGCCTTCCCGGCCGACTGGCAAGCCCAGGTGCTCGCCTGGGCGCGGCCCCAGCCCGAAGACCTGTTCGAGATCATCTTCACCAGTGGCACGACTGGTAACCCCAAGGGCGTGATGCTCACCCATCGGAGCATCTGCGAGACGGTCCAGGCGATCCATGACGTGATCCCACCGCAGGAGCACCGGGTGGTCTCGCTCCTGCCGCTGTCCCACCTCATGGAGCAGGTTGCCGCCCTGTTCTACGCGATGACCGTGGGTGGCGACATCCTGTACGTCCGGAGCCGCAATCCGCGGGTGATCTTCGAAGCGATCCGTGATCACCGGGTGACCACGATGCTGGTCGTGCCCCAGATCCTCGACCTGTTCTGGAGCGCGGTCGAGCGCGAGGTCGAGGCGTCCGGCCGGGCGACCACCTTCAACCGGCTGCGGGGCGTCGCCCGGCACCTGCCCTACGGCGCCCGCCGGCTCATCTTCCGGCAGGTCCACCAGCGCCTCGGCGGCGGCCTGAACCTGCTCGTCTGCGCGGCGGCCTTCCTGCCGCCCCAGCTCCAGCAGGCCTGGGAGGACCTGGGCGTGGTCGTCATGCAGGGCTACGGCGCGACCGAGTGCGGGATGGCCTCGGTCACCACCCGCCAGGACCACGGCCTGGGCACGGTCGGCCGGACGATTCCGCCGATCGAGGTCCGGCTGGCCGAGGACGGCGAGATCCAGGTCAGCGGACCGACCCTGTTCTCGGGCTACTGGCGCGATCCGGCGACGACCGCCGAGGCCTACACCGCCGACGGCTGGTACCGGACGGGCGACATCGGCCGGCACGATTCCAGCGGTCACCTGATCCTGATGGGCCGGACCAAGGACATCATCGTCCTGCCCAACGGCCTGAACGTCTACCCCGAGGACATCGAGAACGCGCTCCGCGTGGCCGGCATCCGGGACAGCGTGGTGGTCGAGACCCGGCCCGGCCGGATCGAAGCGATCGTCCTCGCCCCGGGCGACTCGGACCCGGCCCTGGTCCAGGCGGCGATCGACGCGTCGGTCCGGACGGCCAACATCACCCTCGCCGCCCACCAGCGGATCAGCGCCTGGCGACTGTGGCCCGATGCGGACTTTCCCCGGACCCACACCCTCAAGGTCCAGCGCGACCAGGTCCGGGCCTGGGCGGCCGTCGAGGAGCCGCTGCCCGTGCGCCAGGGCTAGCGCGAGATCGGGACCGCGACCCCGAACGCGTCGACGACGGTCTCGATCGCCGGCGAGCGCGGGTCGGTCGAGGCCGACGGCGACCAAGCGTAGAAGATCACGCATGAGCCGTACTGGCGCAGGCTGAACTTCGTGTCGGGCACGAACTGGATCTTGCCCTCGCCGCTCGCGACATAGGCCGCCTGCTGCTGGGCCGCGGCATAGGCCCGGGCCGGGTCGGGGAACTCGTAGATCTCGATGAAGCCATGATCCGGGTCGCCGGGCAGGAGGACCTGGCCGACGGTGCGCGGTGCGCTCGTTAGCAACGGCGACTCGGCCGGCCGGACCGCCGAAGCCGGCTGGACCAGGTTGAAGCTGGCCGCGCCGAGGGCGCTCGAGAGCTGATTCCAGCACAGCTGGAGGGTCGCACTGAGGCTCGCTTCGGGGGTGACCAGGACCGTCGGCTGGGCCGCGCCGTCGGCGGCAAAGCCGCAGCCGGCCGCGATCGTGACGGCCAGGACGAGCCCGCCGATCAGGCCGGCCCTCACCCGGGCGGCCAGGTCATCGATCGTCCGCCGAGGAGATGGACGTGGAGATGGCCCACGGTCTGGCCGCCCCAGTCGCCGACGTTGGTCACCAGCCGGTAGCCGTCCTCAGTGAGGCCCTGGGCCCGGGCGAAGTCGGCCGCGGCGCCGAACAGGCGACCCAGCATCGGCGCGTCGGCCTCGGTCAGCGCGGCGGCCGAGACGATGTGCCGGCGCGGCAGGAACAGGACGTGGGTCGGCGCGCGCGGGGCGATATCCCGGATCGCGATCACGACGTCATCGTCGTAGACGCGCTCGGCCGGAATCTCGCCGGCGATGATCCGGCAGAAGAGGCAGTCAGGGTCGGCCATCAGGTCGTCGGGCACGAGCCAGATTGTAGTCGGGCCCCGGCCAGGGGCCGTTCAGCCGCGCCCCTCGAGCGCGACCGTCAGCGTGGCCGCTCGAGCCCGAGGGCGACCCACTCCCCTTCGGCCGCTCGCTCGTGGAAGCGCAGCCCGGCACCCTCGAGCGCCTCGAGCACGGCGGCCTCCCGGTCGATGAAGATGCCCGAGGCGAGCAGCCGGCCGCCCGGTCGCAGCTCGGCGGCAAGCTCGCCGGCCAGGTCGATCAGCAGGCTGGCGATCAGGTTGGCCACGACCAGGTCGAACGGCCCGCTGCGGCTGGGCAGGCTGCCCTGGCGGACCTCGATCGCGACCCGGTTCCGGCGGGCATTGGCGGCACTGGCCTCGACCGCGATCGGATCGGTGTCGACGCCCACGAGCGGGCCCCCCGCGAACAGGCCCGCCGCGATGAGCAGGATGCCCGAGCCACAGCCGACGTCGAGCACCGACGCGCCGCTGACCAGCCCGGCGTCGGCCCAACGCTCGATTCCGGCCAGGCACAGCCGGGTGGTCGGATGCAGGCCGGTGCCAAAGGCCATGCCCGGGTCGAGGGCCAGGACGACGTCGCCGGCCCGGCGTCGATGGCGCCGCCAGGTCGGCTTGATGACCAGCCGCCGGCCAAGGCGCAGGACCGGAAAGTGGGCCTTCCAGGCGTGCGCCCAGTCGGCCTCGTGGACGACCGACAGCTCGAGCTCACCGATCGGCCGCAGGTCGAATGCCTGGAGGTGGCCCAGCGCCACCCGAGCTTGGTGGACGGCGGCCCGGACGGCCGCCCGGTCACGGCCGGGCAGGTAGGCCCGCACGATGGCCGGCTGGTTCGGGTCGATCCGCGCTCCGAGGCCCTCGTCGATCAATTCGAAGCCGGGTTCCACGCTCGTCCCGGCCGGCGCGACCCGGGACAGGATTTCGCTGACGGCCTCGACTGCCTCGAGATCGGCCCGGACCGACAGCTCGATCCAGGTGTCGCCCGCGCTGACGCCCTCGTCATCTTCGGGCAGGCCCTCGATCCCGGCCGGCGGGCCGGCCTCAGCCAAGCGCATCCTTGACCCGGTCCAGGATGCCCGCCCCGGAGGCGACCGATTCGCCCGATTCGGCGGCCAGCGATTCGAGCAGCTCGCGCTGCTTCTTGTTGAGCCGGGTGGGCACCGCCACCTTGACGAACACGTGCAGGTCGCCCCGCACGTTCGACCGGCGCAGGTGAGGCACGCCCTTGCCCCGCAGCCGGATCTCGGCGCCGGGCTGGGTGCCGGCCTTGATCTCGACCTGCTCCTCGCCCTCGATCGTGGGGATCGAGATGCGCGTGCCGAGGGCGGCCTGGGCGATCGAGATCTCGCGTTCGAGGTACAGCTCAGTGCCCTCACGCTTGAGCGTCTTATGGGCCTGGATGTGGACCGCCACGTAGAGGCTGCCGGCCGGCCCGCCGTGGGGTCCGGCCTCGCCTTCGCCCGACAGGCGGATCTGGTGGCCTTCGTCGATTCCGGCCGGCACGCTCACCCGGATCTTCTTGCGCCGCTCGACCCGGCCGTCGCCCCGGCACGTCTCGCAGGGCGTCTCGACGATCGTGCCGTTGCCCCGGCAGCGCGGGCAGGGCTGGACGTTGACCATCTGGCCAAGCATCGTCTGGCGCACGCTGCGGACCTCGCCGCGGCCCTCGCACTGGGGGCACTTGGTGGCGCTCGTGCCCGGCTTGGCGCCCGATCCGGCGCAGGTCGTGCAGCGGTCCAGGACGGGGAACTCGATCTCCTTGTCCGTGCCCAGGACGGCTTCGGCGAAGGTGATCCGCAGGTCGTAGCGCAGGTCCGAGCCGGTGTTCGCCCGGCCGGTCCGACGGCCACCGGTGGCCGCCCCGCCGAAGAACGCGTCGAAGATGTCGCCGAAGCCGCCGAAGCCCTGGTTGAAGCCGGCCCCGGGCGCCCCGTCGACGCCGGCCTTGCCGAACATGTCGTAGGCCTGCTTCTTGGTCGGATCGGACAGGACCTGGTAGGCCTCGTTGATCTCCTTGAAGCGGATCTCGGAGCCGGCCTCGGTGTTCACGTCCGGGTGCCACTTCTGGGCGAGCCGGCGGAACGAGCGCTTGATCTCGGCATCGCCGGCCGAGCGTTCGATCTCGAGGATCTCGTAGTAGTCGCGTTCGGTCACCATTCGATCGCCAAGGATACGAGAGGTGACCGAGGGGCGCGCTCGCCCGGATCAGCCCGACGGCGGGCCGATGATCTCGGTGGGCACGTCGGCGAAGACGGAGCGCAGGGCGGCCGCGGCACCGAGCAGGGCCGACGACTCGGCCGGAATGATCAGCTTGGCATTCGGGCTGGCCGCGAACTTGGACAGGGTGTCGAGCTGGAGGATGGCCACCAGGGTCGGGCTGGGCGCGGCCGCGGTGATCGCGTCGTAGACCGTCTTGATCGCCTGGGCCCGGCCTTCGGCCTCGAGGATCGCCGCCTGGCGATTGCCCTCGGCCCGCAGGATGGCCGACTGTCGCTCGCCCTCGGCGCTCTTGATCGCGGCCTGCCGATTGCCGTCGGCCACGTTGACGGCCGACTGCTGGAGGCCCTCCGACTGGAGGATCTTGGCCCGCTTCTCCTGGTCGGCCTGCTTCTGGAGGGCCAGGGCCTGCAGGATCTGGGGTGGTGGGGTGATCTCCACGATCTCGATCCGGTTGATCCGGATGCCCCACTTATCGGTCACCGCTTCCATCTGCTGCTGGACATCGACGTTGATCCGTTCGCGTTCCGAGAGGGCCTCGTCCAGCGACAGCGTGCCGATGACCGAGCGCAGGGCCGTGCGGGCCAGGGCGTCGATGGCGACGTCGAAGTTGGCGATGCTGAACAGGGCCTGCTTGGCGTCGACTACCTGGGTGAAGATCGTGGCGTTGACCGCGACGACCACGTTGTCCTTGGTGATCACCTCCTGGCGATCCCCGGGCCGGGGGAACTCGCGCATGTCGACCATCACGATCGAATCGATGAAGGGCATGATCAGGACCAGGCCCGGATCGTGGATTCCGCGGAACTCGCCCAGCCGCTTGACGACGCCGACCGAGCCCTGCTGGACCAGGTTGACGACCGATCGAAGCAGGTTCAGGGCGAAGACGACGATCAGGACGAGCAGGATCAGGGCGACGATCCCGGCAACGGTCGTGGCATCCATTCAGGCAGGGACTCCCGAAGCGGCCGCTTCAACGGCTGGGCGCACGACGAGCGTCGTTCCCCGGACTGCGGTGACGATCACTGGGGCATTGCCCCCGATCACGGAACCGTCATGAGAGATGGCCAGCCAGCTTTCGCCGGCCAGGCGAACGTGACCCGGGTGCAGCTCGTCGCCGATGGGATCCGTCGCCAGGGCGTTCTCGCCCACGAACCCGCCGTGGACCGCGCGCGAGGCCGACCCACCCTGATGGCGCAGGAAGCGGGTAGCAACGCGCGGCCGGACGATCGCGACGCCGACCACGGCGACGGCCAGGGCCACGGCCGCCTGCGCCCAGATCGGGCTGTCGGGCAGGACGAACGCGATGACGCCGGCGACGAGCGCCCCGACCCCCAGGAAGATCGCGTAGAACGCCGCCGTATGGAGCTCGGCCAGAAGCAGGCCAACCCCCAGAACCAACCAGATGATGTAGATCACGCTGGGATGAGTGTAGGCCGATCTGGCCCGCCCGCAAGGGCCGCGGCCCGGGCTATGACCCGGGCCAGCATCGGCGCGGTGAGCCGGCCGGTGAACGTGTTCTGCTGGCTGGGGTGGAACGAGGCAACGAGCTGGTACGGGCCGATCTCGATCTCCGCCCCGTGGCCGAAGCGGGGCTTCGGGCGAGGCACCGGATGGCCCAGGGCGGCCACGGTCCGCAGGACAGCCTCCCAGCCGAAGCCACCGAGCGGCACGATCACCCGCACGTTCGCCAGCAGGGCCAGCTCGCGGACCAGGAACGGGGCACACGTGTCGCGCTCGGCGTTGGTCGGCTTGTTGAGCGGCGGGGCACAGCGGACCGCCGCGGCGATCCAGGCATCGGTCAGGGTCAGGCCATCATCGGCCCGGCGCGAGCTGGCCCGATCGGCGAAGCCGGTCTGGTGCAGGGCGGTCCACAGGAAGTCGCCCGAGCGATCGCCGGTGAACACCCGGCCGGTCCGGTTGCCGCCATGGGCGGCCGGCGCCAGGCCCACGATCAGGATCCGGGCGGCCGGATCGCCGAAGCCCGCCAGTGGCCGGCCCCAGTACGGCTCGTCGGCGTAGCGGGCGACCTTCTCGCGGGCGGTGCGCTCGCGCCATTCGACCAGCCGGGGACAGCGCCGGCAGGCCACGATCTCCGCCGCGAGCTCGGCCAGGCCGGCTCGATCCACGGCCACCGGCGCTACTTGAGGAGCAGCTTGTCGAGGCGGCGCGAGACGACGAACAGGCCGATTCCGCCCATCACCGCCAGGTACGCGATGTCGACCAGCAGGATCGGCCCGATGTCACCCAGGGCCAGCGAGCGGAGCAGGTCGATGCAGCGCGACAGGGGGGTCAGGGCCACGATCGTCCGGAGCGGCTCCGGATAGACGCTTAACGGGTAGAACGTCGATGAGAACAGGAAGAGGGGCAGGGTGAGCACGAAGATGTAGTCGAAGTCCGTCCAGCTCCGGACATAGGTCGTGCCGGCCATGCCCACCGCGGCAAAGGCGAAGCCGATCAGGAGCGCCGCCGGCAGGGACAGGATCACCCAGGGCGAGCGGACCAGGCCCAGCAGGACCATCACGCCCAGGAAGCCGATGGCATAGAGCGTGCCCCGGATGAGCGCCCAGGTGATCTCACCCACGGCGATGTCGTTGATGCCCATCGGCGTCGACAGGATCGCGTCGTACGTCTTGGCGTAGCGCAGCTTGAAGAAGATGTTGAAGGTCGAGTCGTAGATCGCCCCGTTCATGGCCGATGAGGCCAGCAGGCCGGGTGCCACGAACACGCCGTACGGGATCGGGTTGCCGTCGGGCCCGGTGACGCTGCCGACCAGGGCGCCGATCCCGAAGCCGATGCCGAGCAGGTAGAAGAGCGGCTCGAAGAAGCCCGAGACGAGGACCAGCCAGGTCCGCCGGTAGTTCATCACGTTGCGCTCGACCAGGCGGTCGGCGCGCGGGGCGAAGGGCAATCCGGGCAGGACCCGGCTGGCGATCATCGGCCTACTTCGTGAGCGCTCGGCGGAAGGCGATCATCGCCCAGGCCACGCCCCCGCCGATGTACAGGCCGAGGACGGCCAGGTGGACGAGCAGGCCGATCGGATCGAGCGTGCCCAGCGAGAAGCCGCGGGCCAGGGCGACCCCGTGGAACGTCGGGGTCAGCCAGGCGATCGGCCGGATGACCTCGGGCAGCTGCTCGATCGGGAAGAACGTGCCCGAGAACAGGAACAGCGGGGTGATCAGGAAGCGGTTGATCGCGCTGAATGCTGTGTCGTTGGTCTGGCCCGCCGAGAAAGCGGTGACCGGGGCGGCGAAGGCCAGCCCGGTCAGGACCGACGCCCCGATCCCAAGCACGCCCAGGGGCGAGGCCACGAACCCGAACGCGACCATGACCAGGAAGAAGACGGTCGCCGTCAGGATCAGCCGGGCGGTCAGCCAGGCCAGGTGGCCGGCCACGATCCCGGCGATGGACACTGGCGTGGCGTACATCGCGTGGAACGTCCGATCCCAGGTGAAGCCGCCCATGACCGGCCAGGTCGATTCGGAGGTTGCCGTCTGCATGCCCTGGGCGGCCAGCAGGCCCGGCGCCAGGAAGGCGGCGTAGGACACGCCACCGAGCGAGGCGATCGCGCTGCCGTGGTCGACGAATGTGCCCAGGCCCACGCCCATCGCGGCCAGGAACAGGACCGGCGAGAGGAACGTGGAGAACATCGAGCCGCGCCAGACCCGGCGGTAGACGAGGGCCCGGAACTCGAACACCTGGCGCGCACCGCGGGCAATCGGGCGGCGCGGGCTGGCCGCCGCCTGGCCGCGCGCAACGGGGGCGGCCGCGCTCACTCGATCAGGCTCCGCCCGGTCAGGCGCAGGAACACGTCCTCGAGGCTCGAGCGGCGCACGAGGACGGTCTCCGGACGCAGGCCCCGGGCATGGGCCGCGGCGGCGGCGGCCTCGCCGTCGTCGGTGTAGAGGAGCACCCGGTCGGGCAGCCGCTCGAGGCGCTCGGCCAGGCCGTCGAGCTCGCTGCCCAGGGTCTCCTGTACGCCGACTGGGAAACGGAGCTCGAGGACTTCGCGGGTCGAGTACTGCTCGATCAGCTCGCGGGGCGAGCCGACGGCCACGATCCGGGCCTTGTCCATGATCACGAGGCGGTCGCACAGCTGCTCTGCCTCGTCCATGTAGTGGGTCGTCAGGACGAGGGTCACGCCACGCTGCTTGAGCCGGTAGAGCCGGTCCCAGAGGAGGTGTCGAGCCTGTGGGTCGAGGCCGGTCGTAGGCTCGTCCAGGAGGAGCAGATCCGGCTCGTTGACCAGCGAACGGGCGATCGTCAGGCGCCGCTTCATACCGCCCGACAGCGGCTCGACGTGATCCTTGGCCCGGTCGCTGAGCTGGACGAACTCGAGCAGCTCATCGGCCCGCCGGCCGGCCTCCCGCCGGCTGAGGTCGAAGTAACGGCCGTAGATGATCAGGTTCTCGCGGACGGTCAGCTCCATGTCCAGGGTGTCCTGCTGGGGCACGACGCCCAGCCGGCTCTTGATCCGGGCACCGTCCGTGCGCGGGTCCATGCCCAGCACGCTGAGCTCGCCGGCGGTGATCGGCGAGACGCAGCCAATCATGCGCATCGTCGATGTCTTGCCGGCACCGTTCGGTCCGAGGAAGCCGAACGACTCGCCCGGCGCGACGTCGAAGTCGATCGCATCGACGGCCATGAACTGGCCGAACTTCTTGGTCAGGCCGCGCGCCCGGATCAGGCTCTCGCGCGGGCTGCCATCGGCGGCCTGGCCGTCGAGCGCAGCCGAGGCGCGCGCGCCAAAGCGGTCCGGGCCGGGCTCGGGCAGGTTGGGCGCGTCGATGGGCTGGGCAGTCGTCATCGGGAGGGGAATGGTACCGCCGACTCGCCCGCCGGGCATTGCCTCGAGACGCCGTCCGGGGAATCAGCGAGCCCGCCGGCTGTGCGCCGGCGGGCTCGAACTCGATCGGAACTGGCCCGGCAGGATCGCCGGGGCCGGGCGGAGGGCTAGACCTCCTTGAACTCGCCCTCGACCGTCTCGCCGGCGTCGCCGGCCGCTTCCTCGGTCGAGCTGCCGTCGGCGGACGAAGCGCCGTCGGCGGACGAAGCGCCGTCCGCGGAGCCGGCCGACGAGCCGTCGCCGCTGGCCGAGGTTTCGGCCTGGGCCGCCTGGTAGGCAGCGGTCGAGATCCGGCTGAGAACCTCGGCCAGGGCCGTTGCGCCACTGGTCACGGCGGCCGAATCGGAGCCCTTGAGGGCCGTCCGGAGGGCCTCGATCTTGTTCTCCGCCTCGGCTCGATCCTCGGCCGAGACCTTGTCGCCCAGGTCCTTGAGCGTCCGCTCGGCCTGGAAGGTAAGGGCTTCGGCCTGGTTGCGGGCCTCCACATCCTCACGTCGGGTGCGGTCCTCTTCGGCGTGCTCCTGGGCGTCGCGGACCATCTTGTCCACGTCGTCCTTGGACAGCATCGAGGAGGCCGTGATCCGGACCTGCTGCTCCTTGCCGGTTGCCCGGTCCTTGGCCTTGACGTCGAGGATGCCGTTGGCATCGATGTCGAAGGTGACCTCCACCTGGGGCACGCCGCGCGGCGCGGGCGGGATCCCGTCGAGGATGAACCGGCCCAGGGTCTTGTTGTCCTGGGCGAACTCCCGCTCACCCTGGAGGACGTGGATCTCGACCTGGCTCTGGTTGTCGGAGGCGGTCGAGAACGTCTGCGACTTGGAGCTCGGGATCGTCGTGTTGCGCTCGATCAAGCGGGTCATGACGCTGCCCAGGGTCTCGATGCCCAGCGACAGCGGGGTCACATCGAGGAGCAGGACATCCTTGACGTCACCGGCCAGGACGCCGGCCTGGATCGCCGCCCCGACGGCGACGACCTCGTCCGGATTGACGCCCCGGTTGGGCTCCTTGCCGTTGAACATGGCCTTGACGGCCTCGATGACCGAGGGCATCCGGGTCATTCCGCCGACCAGCACGACCTCGTCGATCTCGCCCGGCTTGAGGCCGGCGTCCTTGAGCGCCTTCTCGACCGGCTCGCGGGTCTTGTCGATCAGGTCGCGGACGAGGTCCTCGAGCTTGGCCCGGGACAGGTTCACCACGAGGTGCTTGGGTCCGCCGGCGTCGGCCGTGATGTAGGGCAGGTTGATCTCGGTCTGGCTGGTCGAGCTGAGCTCGATCTTGGCCTTCTCGGCCGCTTCCTTGAGACGCTGCAGGGCCTGCTGGTCCTTGCGCAGGTCGATCCCCTGGTCCTTCTTGAACTCGGCCAGGAGCCACTCGATCACGCGCTGGTCGAAGTCGTCGCCGCCCAGGTGGGTGTCACCGTTGGTGGCCTTGACCTCGAAGACGCCGTCGCCCAGCTCCAGGATCGAGATGTCGAAGGTGCCGCCGCCCAGGTCGTACACGGCGATCTTTTCGTCGTGCTTCTTGTCCAGGCCATAGGCCAGGGCCGAGGCGGTCGGCTCGTTGATGATCCGCTTGACTTCGAGCCCGGCGATCCGGCCGGCGTCCTTGGTTGCCTGGCGCTGAGTGTCGTCGAAGTAGGCCGGGACGGTGATCACGGCTTCGGTGATCTTCTCGCCCAGGTACGCCTCGGCGTCGGCCTTGAGCTTCTGCAGGATCATCGCGCTGATCTCGGGCGGGGTGTACGGCTTGTCGTTGGCGACCACGACCAGGCCGTCGCTCTTGGCGTCCTTCTGGACCTTGTACGGGACCAGCTCCATCGAGCGCTTCGTCTCGGGGTCGTCCCAGCGGCGGCCCATGAAGCGCTTGATCGAGTAGATCGTGTTGGTTGGATTGGTCACGGCCTGGCGCTTGGCCAGCTGGCCGACGAGGCGCTCGCCGGTCTTGGTGAAGGCCACGACCGACGGGACGGTCCGGCCGCCTTCAGCCGAGGCGATCACGGTCGGCTCGCCGCCCTCCATGACCGCGACAACCGAGTTGGTCGTGCCGAGGTCGATTCCGATGATCTTGCCCATCTCTGATGGTTCTCCTTGAATGGTGGTCGGTTGGGATCCGGTTCGTTGGTGGTGCGTGGGTCAGTTGAACGGGTGGCCGGGATCGGCGGCCTCGGGCCCGGCGGCGATGGCCACCCGGGCCGGCCGCAGGATCCGATCGCGGATGCGATAGCCGCGCTGGAGCTCGGCCACGATCGAGCCTTCGGGCAGCTCGCTGCCGGGCACGTTGACCAGGGCTTCGTGCTGGTGCGCGTCGAAGGCCATGCCCGGGCTGACCTCGATCGGGCGCACGCCCTCGCTCTCGAGCAGGGCCCGCAGCTTGCGATCGATCGCGGCCACGCCCTCGGCCCAGGCGGCGCTGTCACCGTCGGCCAGGCTGGCCGGCCGGGCCTCGATGGCCCGGTCGAAGTCGTCGGCCAGGACCAGGACCTTGAAGATCAGGGACTCGTTGGCCAGGCCGGCCTCGCGCTCGCGCTCCTCGGCGGTCCGGCGCTTGAAGTTCTGGAACTCGGCGCGCTCGCGCTGGAGGGCCAGCAGGTAGTCCGCCGCCTGGACGGTGCTGGCATCTCGTTCCGCCGACAGGGCTTCGATGTCGGCGAGGAGCTTGGCCGGCGAGATGTCGAGCTCGTCCTGGCGCTCTTCGGCGCGGGTTCGGTGGCGGTCGGAACGCAGGGGTCGTGGCTCAGTCATGGACAAGCTCTCAGGCGTACAGGTGGTCAACGAGCTCGTTCATCAGGCTCGACACGAAGCTGACCGTGCCGATGGCCTGGGCGTAGGCCATCCGGGTGGGACCGAGCACGCCGACGACGCCGACGGCCCGGCCGGCCTGGCCATAGGGCGCCAGGACGAGCGATACCTCGCCCATCTCGGCCGGCGCATTCTCACGGCCGATGAACACGTGGATCCGGCCGGTCTCGGTCACGACCGCGATGAGATCGGCCAGATAGGCCCGGTTCTCGAGCGCCGTGAAGACCCGCCGGAGCTTCTCGCTCTGGGCGAACTCGGGTGCCTCCATCACGTTGAGCAGGCCATCGCTGTAGACCTCCTCCACGCGCAGGGCGTCGAACTCGGCCACGGTCCGGATGATCCGCTCGGCGATCTTACGGGTGAGATTGCGGCTGTCCTCGTCGCCGCCGAGGGCCTGCTCAAGGTTGGGCAGGACGGCGATGATCTCGGTCGCAGTCAGCTGGGCCAGCCGTTCGTTGAGCAGGTTGGCGACGCGGGTCAGGTCGGCCTGGGTGACCGGCAGGTCGAGGGCGATCAGGCCCTGCTTGATCGAGCCTTCACGCAGGACGAGGATCAGGCTGGCCAGCCGGTCCTGGATGGCCACCAGGTCGATCCGGCGAACGCGGGCAGCGGCGGGCTTGGCGGCGGTGGCCAGGCCGGCCGAACGGGTCATCGAGGCCAGGGTGGTGGCCGCCAGGCGGAACCATTGCTCACTGGCGAACTCGACCTGTCCGAACTGGTGCCGGATCAT
>JBBSFD010000074.1:0-12864 GCA_038239115.1 Candidatus Limnocylindrales bacterium
AGGAACGCGTCCAGGCGGTCCAGGACGGCGCTGACCTGGGACAGCCCGTTCAGGCGCAGGGCCGGGGCGTAGAAGCGCTCGCGCTTGATCGCCAGATCTCGGATCGCGCCAACCGGGTCGCGGCCTTGGAGGAGGGGCCGGGGGTTGGGCGAGTTGCGCAGGCGCTGGGCCAGGACCTCGGGCGGGCTGTTGAGCCAGGCCACCCTGCGGTCGCGATAGAGCGCCCAGCGATTGGCCGGATCAACGACTGCGCCACCGCCGGTGGCAATGACCCGGCGCAGCTCGGGCGCCGGATCGGGCCGGCCCAGCCCGGCCACGGCGGTCCGCTCGCGGGCCCGGAAGCCGGCCTCGCCCTCGGCTTCGAACAGCTCGCCGACCGTCATCCCGGCGCTGGCCTCGATCGTTGCGTCGAGGTCGACGAAGCGGGCGTCGTGGCGCGCGGCCATGCGCCGTCCGACCGCGGTCTTGCCGCTGCCGGGCAGGCCGACGAGGACGAGATCCATCAGGCCTGATGCATCCGGCCGGCCTAGTCGTCGCCGCCGGAGCCGGCTTCGCCGTCTTCGGTCGGTCCCGGCCGGCCTCCCGCCGCCCTGGCTCCTGCTGGGTGCGACCCGCCGGCGACGGGCGCCTCGGGGGCCTGGGCGATCCGGGCCCGGTAGCTGGCCAGGTTGGCCCGGGTGTCGTCGATCGAATCGCCGCCGAACTTGTCGAGCACGAAGTCGGCCAGGGTGAGCATGACCATCGCCTCGGCGACGACCCCGGCGGCGGGCACGACGCTGATGTCACTCCGCTCGTAGTGGGCCTTGTCGACCGTCTCGCCGGTGATCAGGTCGGCTGACGGCAGGGGCCGGGCCAGGGTGGAGATCGGCTTGACCGCGCCACGCACGACCAGCGGCTCGCCATTGGTCACTCCGCCGGTCAGGCCGCCGGCGTTGTTCGAGCGATGGATCCAGCGGCCACCCTCGCCTCGGCCTGCAATCACATCGTGGACGGCCGAGCCGAAGCGGCGTGTCTGCTCGAAGCCGAGGCCGAACTCCACGCCCTTGACGATGTTGATGCTCATGACCGCGGCGGCCAGGGCGGCATCAAGCCGGCGGTCCCAGTGGACGTAGCTGCCGAGGCCGATCGGCAGGCCGTGGGCCACCACCTCGAACACGCCCCCGACGGTGTCCCCATTCGAGCGGGCCTCGTCGATCCGGGCGATCATCCGGACCTCCGCCTCGGGATCGGGGCAGCGCAGGGGCGATTCGTCGGCTTCGGCCCGGCTGCGGCTGGCCCTGGCCGGATCGACCGCCACGCCGCCGACCTCGGCGGTGAACGACCAGACCTCGATGCCCAGCTCGGCCAGGAGCAGGCGGGCCACGCCGCCGGCGGCGACCCGGGCCGCCGTCTCGCGCGCCGACGCTCGCTCGAGCACGTCCCGGACGTCGTTGAAGCCGTACTTCAGGGCGCCAGCCAGGTCGGCATGGCCGGGCCGGACGCGGGTGACCGGAGTCGCCCGCTTGTTGCCCTCGCCGGCCAGCCCGGCCAGCTCGTCAGCCTCGGCCGGGCTGAGTGGCTCGACCTGCATGACCCGGGTCCAGTTCTCCCAGTCGCGGTTGCGCACGAGGAGCAGGATCGGCGAACCGAGGGTTCGTCCGTGGCGCACGCCGGCCAGGATCTCGGCCTGGTCGTGCTCGATCGCCTGGCGGGCACCGCGCCCGTAGCCGCGCTGGCGGCGGGCCAGGTCGAGCGCGATCGCGTCGGCGATCACGGTCAGGCCGGCGGGCACGCCTTCGAGGGTCACCCCGAGGGCCGGTCCATGCGACTCGCCGGCCGTCAGGAACCGGAGCCGGCCCACCTAGGCCTCCGCGGCCACGCCGGTCGGTTCGCCCTCGGCCGACTCGATCCCCTCGGCTCGGGCCGCCGTGAGGGCGCCCTCCATGACCTCCAGCGGAGCTGGCTGGCCGGTCCACAGGGTGAAAGCCGCGGCGCCCTGATGGAGGAGCATCGTGGCTCCATCGGAGACGCTCGCGCCGTTGGCCGCGGCATCCCGGAGCAGCCGGGTCCGGCGATAGATCAGGTCCAGCACGAGCAGGTCGGCCGGGATGATCTCGCCGGGGATGGGCGACTCATCGCCGTGCAGGCCGATCGAGGTCGCGTTGACCAGGACCCGGGTCTTGGCCAGCTCGGCCTCGATGATCGACTCGTGCCAGGGCATCGCCTTGAGCTCCATGTGGGCGGCGCTCTTGCCGAAGAACTTGACCAGCGATTCGGCCCGATGGAGATGCCGGTTGAAGACGACGATCCGGATGAAGCCGGCCGTGATCAGGCCGTGGATCACCGCCCGGCTGCCGCCCCCGGCCCCGAACACGACCGCCTGGCGGGGCATCTTCTGGCGGCCGACCAGCTTGTCGATGGCCTGCTTGAAGCCGGGCACGTCGGTGTTGTGGCCGATCAGGCGCTTGCCCTCGCGGGTGATCGTGTTGACCGCCCCCGTGGCGTGGGCGTCCTCGGTCAGGCGATCGACCAGGGGCACGACCCGCTCCTTGTGCGGGATCGTGACGTTGGCGCCCAGGAACTCGTCCGAGCGCAGCTCGGCGATGGCGTCAGCCAGGGCGATCGGGGCGCGATCCCAGAGCTCGTAGCCGGCGTCGATCCCGAGCGAGTCGAACGCCGCCTGCTGCATCGCCCCGGACAGCGAATGATTGACCGGATGGCCGATCAGGACGACCCGCTTGGTCATGCTCGCACTCCTTCGAGTACCGCGAAGAACCCGGGATAGGAGATCGACGCGCAGCCCGGATCGCTGATCGTCGTGGCGCCCGTGGCGATGAGTCCGGCGATGGCGAAGGTCATCGCCAGGCGATGGTCGGAACAGCTGTCGGTGGAGGCGCCGACCAGGGCGGTGGGGCCCTTGATCGAAAGGTTGTCGCCGTCGACGGTGACGTCCGCGCCGAGGGCCCGCAGCCCGCTGGCAATCCCGGCGATCCGATCGGACTCCTTGGCCCGCAGCTCGCCGGCGCCCCGGATCGTCGTGGTGCCCTGAGCCTGGCTGGCGGCCAGGCACAGGATCGGGATCTCATCGATCGCCTGGGCCACGTCGGCCGGCGACAGGTCGATCGCCCGGAGCTCGCTCGAGCGGACCGTGAGGTTGGCCAGCGGCTCGCCGGCCTGGCCGTCACTCGACGCGCCGGAGATCGGCTCCTCCTCGATCCGGGCGCCCATCCGCAGGAGCAGGTCGATGATCCCCCGGCGAGTCGGGTTCACGCCCACGCCGGCGAGCTGCAGCCGGGCGTCGGGGTGGATCGCTCCGGCGACCAGCCAGAAGGCGGCGGCCGAGGGATCCGCGGGCACGACCTCGTTCAATGGTTGCACCGACCCCCCGCCCTCCAGACTGACCGACATCTGCCCATCACCCGATCCCTGGCTGCGCACGACGATCCCTCGCGCCCGGAGCATCCGCTCGGTGTGATCGCGGGTCGCGACCGACTCGCGGACCGTGGTCCGGCCCTCCGCCCGCAGGCCCGCCAGCAGGATGGCCGACTTCACCTGGGCGCTGGGGACGGTCGTCGAAGCCTCGATCGCCCGAAGCGGGGTGTGGCCGACCACGGTCATCGGCAGGAGGGAGTTGGACCGGCGCGCGTGGATTTCAGCACCCATCGCTCGCAGCGGTTCGATGATACGGGCGAGGGGTCGCCGGCGCAACGAATCGTCGCCGTCGAGGACGTGGTAGCCGGGCAGGCCGGCCAGGATCCCCGCGATCAGCCGGGTGGTCGTCCCGGAGTTGCCGCAATCGAGGATCCGGTCGCTTTCGTGCAGGCCGTCGATGCCCGGGGACACGACCAGGTAGTCGACCCGGCGGCCGTCGCCGGCTAGCCGCTCGACCTCGGCACCGAGCCGGCTGATCAACCCGGCGGTGGTCCGCACATCGGCCCCGTCGCCGGCTCCGCGGATCTCCGAGCGGCCGTTGGCGATCGCGGCCAGGAGCAGCGCCCGATGGCTGACCGACTTGTCGCCGGGCAGGCCGGGGCTGCCCCGCAGTCGAGCAGCCGGGCGGACTCCAGCGACATCAGGCTGGCTGCCACCGGCGACGTTGGGCTGAGTCAGGGCGGTCACTACCTGGCCCCGCCGACCTTGAGCACGGCGTTGGGCAGGACCGGATCGCCATGGAGGTCGCCGACCTGGGCGTGGACGGCGCGCAGGCCGATCATCATGTCGGCGAACTGGGCCGGGGTGATCGACTGCTCGCCGTCGGACAACGCCTCGTCCGGCCGGGGGTGGACTTCGACCATGACCCCGTCGGCGCCCGCCGCCACGCCGGCCAGCGACATCGGCTTGATCAACCAGCGCTTGCCCGTGGCATGCGACGGGTCGACGATGACCGGCAGGTGGGTCAGGTGGTGGAGGAGGGGAACCGCGGCCAGGTCGAGCGTGTTGCGGGTATAGGTCTCGAACGTGCGGATGCCCCGCTCGCACAGGATCACCTCGGGGTTGCCCGAGCTGACGATGTACTCGGCGGCCATCAGCCACTCCTCGATCGTGGCCCCGTAGCCGCGCTTGAGCATGACCGGCCGGCTGACCCGGCCGACCGCGGTGAGGAGCGAGTAGTTCTGCATGTTGCGGGTGCCGACCTGGAGGATGTCGGCGTACTCGGCCACGATGTCGACCTGGTTGGGCTCCATCACCTCGGTGATCACCGGCAGGCCCGTCCGCTCGCGTTCGTCGGCCAGGTAGCGCAGGCCCTCAACGCCCAGGCCCTGGAACGAATAGGGGCTCGTCCGCGGCTTGAAGGCGCCGCCCCGGATGATCGTCGCGCCGGCCGCGACCACCCCGTCGACGGTCTCCCGGAGCTGCTCCCGGCTCTCGATCGAGCACGGCCCGGCCATCACCGTCAGGCCGCCGTCGCCGACCACCGCGTCGAGGATCCGGATGACCGTGTCCTCGGGGTGGAACTCGCGCGAGGTCAGCTTGAACGGGCGACTGATCGGGGTGACGGTCTCCACGCCGCCGAGCGCTTCAAGGCGGCTCATCAGGACCGGTTTGCGCGTCCCGATCTCACCGACGACGGCGATCACGGAGCGCTGCTCGCCGACGTGGTCGTACGGCGTGAGTCCCTCGGCCAGGATCAGGCTCTTGACCGCGTTCGCCTCGGCCGGAGTGGCCGTGGCACTCATCACCACGAACATCGCTGCTGCGCGTCCTTTCGCGTCGGTTCAGGGTTGCTCTGCGCTTGGCCGGACCTCGCTCGGCCAACAAAAAAAGCAGAGGTCTGACCTCTGCTCATCCCGGCACGACCCGTGCTCCCCGGGTCTCAGTCTCCGGGTTCGGTCATGCCGGGCGTTGGTAGGTGAAAAAGAGGGTATGCATGTGCGTCCCCGAACGGTAGTCGAGGGCGAGCGCCGCTGTCAACGCAGGTTGCGTGGCGCATCGCCCGTTTGCGTTCGCGGCCATGCCTCGCTGGTGCTCGCCACGAGACAAAAGGCGCCATCTCGCTCCGGTGGACCCTCGTTGAGCCCGCCCGGCGCCGATTCATGCACGACCTGAGCGTGACTCGGCACAACTTCGCGGCTGGGCCTGGGCCGGCACGTGCTCCATCGACTCGAAACGCGCGTTTTGTCGCGCCCCGGGCACCAATCCGGTCGGGTCGGCCGGGCCGGTCGGGCCGGCCGGGCCGATGCTTCGCCGGGCGTGACAAACGGCGGGTTTCGACTGCCACGCGTCCCTTGTCCAGCCCCTCGGCCGCCAAACTCATACACATCACGAGCGTGGCTCGGTACAAGTTCGAGGCGAGCCCAGCCGTTGGCCGCTGCGACGGCTCGAAACCCCGGTTTTGTCACGCCTCGTGCAACGTTGCTCCGCCGCGGCCGGTCAGTCACGAACCGGCCCCGGGTCGCCCGGGGACCTCATGCTATTCTGGCGCCCGCGGTTCAGCGGAGAGGTCGCATAGAGGCCTAGTGCAGCGGTTTGCTAAACCGCCAAGTGGGGTAACCTGCTTCGAGGGTTCGAATCCCTCCCTCTCCGCCACTCCCGCAATGCGCCCGTAGCTCAGCGGATAGAGCGTTAGGTTGCGGACCTAAAGGTCGTGGGTTCGAGTCCCGCCGGGCGCGCCATCCCTGGGCTCCAAGCTGCGCACCCACTCGCAGCAGCGGTAGTTGCGCGATCAACCAAGCGAGCCTACGATGCCCGGCGTGAGCACTCCACCTGTTGACACGGCCGGCGAGGTCTCGCCGGGCCGGCTCCAGGTCGAGATCTGGAGCGACCTTGTCTGCCCCTGGTGCTACGTCGGACGTGCGCGTTTCGGGCTGGCCCTGGCGGCGTTTGCCCATCGGGATTCGGTCGACGTGAGCTACCGCTCGTTCGAGCTCGACCCCAACGCCGCCCAGGGTGCTACGACCACGGTGGCCGAGATGCTCGCTTCGAAGTACGGCGGACGGGCCGAGGCGATCAGGGCAGGTGAGGAACGCCTGGTCGACATGGCCACGGAGCTTGGCCTCGGCTACCGCGCCGACCGACTCCATGGCAACACCTTCGATGCCCACCGCCTCGTCCAGCTGGGCATCGAGCGAGGCGCCGGTGACGAGCTGGTCGGCCGTCTGTTCCAGGCCAACTTTGCCGAGCGCCGTTCGATCTTCGAGCCCGCCTCGCTGGTCGAGATCGCCGCCGAAGCCGGCCTCGATCCCGCCGAAGCTTCCGCGGTGGTAAGGGACGAGACGTACGCCGACCGAGTCCGGGCCGACGAGGCGATCGCAGGCGAGCTGGGGATCAGTGGTGTCCCGTTCTACGTCTTCGATCGAGCCTACGGAGTCAGCGCCGCGCAGGCGACGGAGACGTTCACGACGGTGCTCGACCAGGTCTGGCGGGAGCGCCACGGCGGACCACCGGCCTGATCCGTAGCTGAGGTGGCCCGCTGCCGCCACGACCGGTGCCGGGGGACACCGCCACACGGCCGGGCCGGCTTGCGTCAACGTCGTCGACTGGCCGACCATCCCGTCAGCCCCAGTACGAGCCCGCATGCCCAACCGCTCAGCCCACGCCGCATCGATCGCCGACCGGACCTGGCGGCTCCTGTCCACGGCCCTGCCTCGGGGCGCCCTGATCCTGTCGGTCCTGACCTTCGCCGGCTACCTCATGGGCCTGGTCCGCGATCGGATCTTTGCCCACACGTTCGGCGCCGGGCCCGAGCTGGACGCCTACAACGCCGCGTTCATCCTGCCCGAACTGGCCCTTGACGTCCTCGTCGCGGGCGGCCTCATCGCGCCGTTCGTGCCGATCTTCGTGGGCCTGCGCTCCGAGGCGGCCGAAGCCGCGGCCGCCTTCGGGCGGACGATCCTGACCCTGGCCATCGTGGTCATGGCGATCGCGGCCGCCGTGCTGTTCATCCTTGCCCCGCAGACGGTCGACCTGATCGCCCCGGGCTTCCAGGCGGACCAGCGCGAGATGTACGTCGAGCTGTTCCGGATCATGTGCGTCACGCCGGTGATCTTCGCGGCCTCGCTCGTCCTGGGCGAGATCCTGGTCTCCGAGCGCAGCTTCGTGGCGTACGGCCTGGCCCCCCTCATGTACAACGCCGGGATCGTCGGCGGGACGCTCGTCCTCGGGCCGCGCTACGGCGTGTTCGGCGCCGCGATCGGGGCGGTCGTCGGGGCGCTCGGCCACCTGGCCGTTCGGGCCCTCGGCATCTGGCGGACCCGGTTCAGGCCGCGGCCGAGCCTGGCTCTCCGGACGAAGGGAGTCGGCGAGTTCCTGCGCCTGATGCTGCCCAAGATGATCAGCCATCCGGTCGAGCCGTTGATGTTCCTGTACTTCACCGCGCTGGCCTCGACCCTCGAGCCCGGCTCGGTGACCTCGGTCAGCTTTGCCCACAACTTCCAGAGCGTGCCGGTCAGCCTGATCGGAGCCTCATTTGCGATCGCGGCCTTTCCGGTCCTGTCGGCTTCGGCGGCCGCCGGCGACCGACCGGCCTTCGTCCGCCAGTTCCGGACCAGCCTGATCACGATCACGCTGCTGACGATCGTGGCGGCGATCGGGCTGTTCCTGGTCAGCGAGGTGGCCATCCGGGTCCTGCTGGGCGGTGGTGCCTTCGACGACGCGGACGTCGCCCGGACGAGCGGCATCCTGGCCGTTTTCGCCCTGTCGGTTCCCCTGGAGAGCCTGGTCCAGCTCCTCAGCCGGGCGATCTACGCGACTCACAACACGCTCCTGCCGACCGTGGCCTCGATCGCCGGGTTCATCGCCACCGTGATCGTCGCCCAGCTGCTGCTGGCTCCGGTCGGCCTGGCCGCGATTCCCGGCGCGTTCGCGGCGGGCCTGGCGGTCGAGCTGGCGATCATGGCCGTCGGGCTCGTCCCGCGCATGGCCCGGATCGGCACCCGGCCCCCGGCTGGCCGGCGGATCAGCCCCGCCCGGCGTCCGGCCATCTGGCCGCCGATCGCGGTCCGGCCCCGGATCGGGCGGGCCGTGGCGATCGCGCTGGGAGTGGCCGTCCTCGGTGCCGGCGCGGTCTACGCCACCGACCTGACCCTGACCAGCGGGGCCACGATCGCGGTCGATCCGTTGGTGACGCCCTGGGCGCGCCCGGACGCGCTGATCCCGTCGAGCGAGCCAACAGTCGATCCGGCGACGCTGATCGCGAGCGCCAGCCCGCCCTTGGTCGGACCCAGCCCGAGCCCGGGACCGGGCGCCAGCCCGGTTGCAAGTCCACGACCCTCGGCCCCGCCCGGTCCGTTTGCGATGGACGTCTACCGCAAGGGCGACTACGTGGGCGAACTGAAGGACACCTGGTGCGTGCCCGCCGCCATGCAGACCTCGATGAACATCATGAACACGGCGGCCGACACCAGCGAGAAGACCCAGGCTCGAATCTTTGCCCTGGCTCGTTCGATCGCGCCGGCCCCGGACGGGGCGGCCGAGCCGGAAGCATGGGCGACCGGCCTGCGGGAGCTCGGCTACGGCAACTACCAGGTCACCCAGAAGGGCTCGATCGCCGAGGCGATCCACCTGGCGGCCCGCCAGATCCGGTTGACCAATCGCCCGGCCGGCCTGATGGTCTGGCGGGGCGCCCACTCCTGGGTGGTCTCGGGCTTCACCGCCACGGCCGATCCGGCGGTCACCCCTGACTTCACGGTCATCGCCGTCCGGATCGAGGACGTCTGGTACCCCCGCCTGTCCTCGATCTGGGGCTACTCCCGACCGCCCGATTCGCTGGTCCCGGTCGGTGCGCTGTCGCGCGATTACCTGCCCTGGAAACGCCCGACCGGGGCGTATCCGGCCAAGGATGGCAAGTTCGTCCTGGTGCTCCCGACGGTCTGACCGACGCCGGCTAGGAGTTGGGCGACGACCTGGTGGTGGTTCGCCGCCGGCTGCGCCGTTCGGCCGGCTTCGGATCGGCAGCGGGCTCCGGGCCACTGACCGGGGTCGAGCCTGCGGCCGCGCCGGCCGCTTCCGCCAGCTCGCGCTCCCGGGCAGCACTGGCTGCCGCCGTGGCGGCGGCGAAGGCGCCCATGGCGCCATCGGATTCGATCGAGGCCGAAACGTCCGCCTGAGGTGGTGGGACGGGCGCGGCCGCGGGTGGCGAGGCGGCCTGGCTCTGCCGGGGCGCCGGCGGCGCGACCGAGTCCTCAGGCGACTGGAGGGTCGTCCGATGGATCCAGCCCTCGGTCCCCAGCGGCGTTCGAACCTGGACCCAGGCGCCGCGTCGCTCGAGCAGCTCGACCTCGTCGTTGGCCTGCAGCTGGCCCACCTGGGCGCCCCGGATCTCATCGGGGATGTCGGTCAGGGCGACCAGGTCATAGCGAACGATCCGCCGTTCGAGGCCTGTGCTGGTGGCTCGCGCGAAGGTCATCGCCGGCGAGGGCATGGCGATAATCTTGGGTGTCTCGTAGCGCGCGGTCTTGAGCGAGGGCCGCCGCCAGCGAGGCATCAGTGCCTCGCCATAGGGCTCATCCAGGGCGGCGCTCGGTGCAGCCGGGATCGCGGCGGCCGAGATGGCCGCCACCGGTGACGCCACCGGGATCACCGGGGCGGTCTTGTCGGCCTTCGACTTCCTGGTCTTGTCCGCCTTGCCCGGCTTGGCCACGACAGCAGCCGCGGCCGGCAGCGCCGGCAACGGCCCCCTGGGCAGCGGCCCACCGGGCAGGGCCGGGCCGACTCCGCCGGCTGGCTCGGGCCGCCGGCGCTTGCGGGCCAGGATCCAGAGCCACATCGCGACCATCGTCGAGGCGGCCAGCAGGATCAGGAGGGGCAGGCCGCTGCTGCTCGACGGTGAGCCCGGCAAGAGCGGGCCGGCCGCCCCGGGCGGGGTGCTCGGGCCGGTGCTCGAACCTCCGCCGATCAGGCCGATCAGGCCGTCGGTTGGGCTGGCCGTCGCCTGTCCGGGGGTCGGCACCGCCGACGGGGTTGCGGCGGGCGTGTTGGCCGGGGTCGGCTTTGGCGTCGGCCTGGGCGTCGGCCTGGGCGTGGGCCTGGGCGTGGGCTTGGGCGTGGGTTTTGGCGTTGGTGAGGGAGCTTTCGAGACTGCGATAGGGGTTGGGGTGCCCCCAGCCGGGATCTTCTTGCAGTTCACCGCGGGGCCAATCGGGACATGCTGGTCGCCGTGAAACTGGTAGGACCAAGATCCCTTGGGAAGCTTGGTCGAATAAGTGAACGTCACCCCAGGATTGTTCAGTCTCGGGTCGTCCTTGGCGTACGTCGGGCCCGCCATGAAGGTTGGAGGAAGCTCGACGGCTGCGGTTACCGCATCCAAGATCGAGATGGTCACGCAGGCCCCGGCTCGAAGCTGCGAGTCCTTATAGACGACCTTGAAGGTAAAGGTGGTCGTGGTCGTGCCCGTCCCGGCCGAGACGCCGCCATTGCACATGTGCGTCGTGTGAGCGGGGTCGGTGCACGGGTCCACTGCGGCAGGCAACATCGTCCCCGCGCCAGCTGCCGCGGCCGGGCGCGCCGGAGAAGTGACCGTCAACCCGACGGCCAGCAATAGCGCGGCCAACGTTGCGACAGTGGCCCGAATCACAGTGGTTGTTGCTTCTCCACGGCGTGGTCGCCCGAGCCTAGATCGGGCCGGCACCAATGTCCGTGGCCTATCCGTCCCGTTCGGTCGTGACCCTTTCGGGCAGCGAGTGGGTCCTGCGTGCACCACCCGGTCCGCCGAGGAGGGCCGCCACGAGCCTGCCAGGTCGCCTAGAATCGACCGATGGAACGCATTGGCTTCGTGGGTCTGGGGACGATGGGCACGGCCATGGCCGGCCACCTGGTGCGGTCGGCCGGCTCGGCTGCGGTTTGGAACCGGAGCCCGGGCCGGGCCGCCGAGCTGGTCGAGCTGGGGGCGACCGAGGTCGACAGCCCCGCGGCCGTGGCGGCCGCCAGCGACGTGATCGTGGTGTGCGTGTCCGACACGCCCGACGTGGAGTCGGTCCTGTTCGGCCCGGCCGGGCTGGCCAGCGGAGCCAAGCCGGGCAGCCTGGTGATTGATTGCTCGACGATCGCCCCCGGCGCGACCCGGGACATGGCCGCCCGCCTGGGCGGTCAGGGCGTGCAGTTTGCCGACGCGCCCGTCTCGGGTGGCTCCGAAGGCGCCCAGAAGGCGACCCTGACGATCTTCGTCGGCGCCGAGCCGGCGGTCTTCGAACGAGCTCGGCCGGTCCTCGAGGTCCTGGGCAAGACGATTACCCACGTGGGGCCGGTCGGCAACGGCCAGGCGACCAAGGCCGTCAACCAGGTCATCCTGGCCGGCACCTACCTGGGCGTGGCCGAAGGGATCGTCCTGGCGATCAAGGCCGGTCTCGACGTCGAGCAGGTGGTCGGTGCGCTCGGCGGCGGCGCCGCCCAGAGCTGGGTCCTGGCTAACCGCAGCGGCCGGATGCTGGCCAACGACTATCCGCTCGGGTTCAAGATCGAGCTGCACCTCAAGGACATGGGCATCGCCCTGGCCTTGGCCACCGAGTCCGGCGCCGAGCTGCCCGTCAGCGAGCTGTGCGCCGAGATCGAACGCGGCCTGGTTGCCGACGGCCACGGCGATGACGACATCGCGGCCGTGGCCCGCCGGATCCGGGCCCTGGCCGGCCTGCCCGCCTGAGCTAGCTGCCGGGCGCCCCGAGGAGGAGGAGGGGCTCGCCCAGCTTGCCCGAGTAGATCGGCCGGAAGCGTCCGGTGTCGTACATCGTGGCGACGTCCACCGAGCGCGGCGGAACGCCCGGCTCGGGCAGGTGCGTCTGGGCGTAGCGCCCGTCCCGGATCGCCACCATCCGGCCGCTCACGCCGTCCCGGATCAGGTCCATGGCCACGTTGGCAAAGGTGATCGCGACCATCTGGTCGAGCTGGTCGGCCTCGCCACTGCGCAGGTCGTAGGTCAGCTCGCTGGCGACCGAGTCGATGCCCGTCCGCTTGCGCAGCTCGTCGGCCAGGACCTCCCCGATATTGACCTTGTGGCGATGGCCGAACGAGTCGGCCTCGCCCCACTCGGCCAGGGTGGCGCCCTGCCAGATCGCCCCCTCGGCCGTGATCACGAAGGCATACCGGCTGGGGTTGTTGTGCCAGTCGGCCTTGAGCAGCTCGGCCAGCGCGTCCAGGTCGAAGGGCGCCTCGGGGATGACGCAGCGGCCCGAGGCGACATAGGCGGTGAACAGGGCGGTGAAGCCGCAATCGCGGCCGAAGATCCGGAAGACGCCGATCCGTTCGTGCGAGCCCAGTGTCGTCCGCTGCCGGTTGATCAGCTCCTTGGCTCGGGTGATCGCCGTCGAGAAGCCGATGCAGTACTCGGTACCCTGGACGTCGTTGTCCATCGTCTTGGGGATGCCCGTTAACGGAATCCCGGCGTCGACCAGGACCCGGGCGAAGCTGAGCGTGTCGTCGCCGCCGATCGCTACCAGGTGGTCGATGCCGAGGGCC
>JBBSFD010000075.1:0-12313 GCA_038239115.1 Candidatus Limnocylindrales bacterium
AAGAAGTCGGCCGCGGCCCCGATTCCGAGTGGCGCAAGGCCCCCAGAATCAGGCGCAATGCCCGTTTCGCCAAAAGAGTCAGGCGCACAAGTTGGGTCGTAGTCAGGCGCTATTCGCATCTCCGAGCCTCCTTGGAGATGCCATCCGTCACGCTCAAAACCACATCATCTGGTGGTCCGACCGTTGCTCAGACCCTACATGTTGTGGTTTGGCTGGCGAGGAAGGATTCGAACCTTCGATCTCCTGATCCAGAGTCAGGCGCCTTACCGCTTGGCCACTCGCCATTGGGCCGGTCGGGATGATACCTCACGGCGGTCGCGAGGCCGAACCACGCCACGACACGGCGTTCAGGTTCAGATTCGCACTGTCTGCTAGCCTTCCGCCGTGACAAATCCGAGACCGGACGGCGCCGCCCCGGTCGTTCCGAGCTGGCGCTCCCGCTACGTCCCGGCGATCCTCGATGCGATCGTGCCGGGTCTCGGGCACCTGGTCGCCGGCCGGCCCAGGCTGGCGGCGATCTTCGGGATCCCGTTCCTCATTTTCGTCCTGGCCAGCCTGCTGATCGTGGCCACGACCTCGGGCGGTCGCCTCGCCGCTGAAGCCGTCAACGACGTCTGGCTCTTGATCGGGCTCCAGGGCCTCGTCCTGGTCTGGCGCGTGCTGGCCGCCGGGTCGAGCCTCCTGGCGCCGGGCCTGCCCCGCCTGCGGGTGCTCGACGCTCTGCCGATCGCGCTCCTGATGTTGTTTCTGGTCGGCCCGCAGGCGGTCCTCGGCTACGTCAGCAACGAGGCTCGGCTCGCGGCGGACGAGGTGTTCGCCGGTGCCAACGTTGCGCCCGGCGCGTGGGACCCGCAGGGTTCGATCGCTCCCGATCCCAGCGACTTCGCAACGCCGGATCCCTCCGATTCGCTGCCACCCTCGGTTGCCCCGTCGGCCACCAGCGGCCCGCAGCGGATCACGATCCTGCTGATGGGCCTCGATTCCGAACCCGGGCGTGACACGGCCTCGACCGACACGATGATTGTCGCCTCGCTCGACCCGGTGACCGAGACGGTCTCGATGATCTCGGTGCCCCGCGACATGGTCAACGTGCCCCTGCCCGACGGCCGGGTCTTCAGCGGCAAGATCAATGGGCTCGACTCGTTCGCCCGGAATCACCCGAAGCAGTTTCCGGGCTCGAACGGCACCGGCCACGACGTCCTGATGGCCGCCCTGGGCACGCTCCTGAACATCAAGATCGACTACTACGCCGCGGTCAACCTGTACACCTTTCCCAAAGTCGTGACTCTGCTCGGTGGGGTCGACGTGAATGTCGCCCACGGGTTCTGCGATCCGACCTACCAGATGAACGGCTTCCCAACGGGTTCTCGATCACTGCCGGCCATCACCACCTGAATGGCGACGCCGCTATGGCCTATGCCCGCGTCAGGAAGGCGTCAGGCGAGTCGGACTTCACCCGGGCGGCCCGTCAGCAGGAGGTCCTCAACGGAATGCGCGACGCCGTCGTCAAGGGCGGTTTCCTTAGGGATCCCGTCGGCCTTCTGCGGGCGATCGGCAACCTCCTGACGACGAACGTGCCCCGATCGATCCTGCCCGACCTGGCCGACGACATGACCAAAGTTGGTCGCAACCAGACGTATCGGGCGGTGATCGACCATCCTCTGGTGAAGCCAGGTTCGGACTACCGAGGCTCGATCCAGCTGCCCGACCTGAAGGCCATCCGGGCCCTCTCGGCGAAGCTGTTCACGGTGCCCGGCACGATGCCCAACTCGACCTATTCGGCCCCGCCCGCGGTGAGTGGTGGCGGGGGATCGGGCGTGGGCAGCTGCGCTCCCGCTCCGACGCCCAAGCCCACGCCCAAGCCGACCCCGAAGCCATCGCCCAAGCCCAGCGGCGGCTCGCCGACGCCGACTCCGGCGGTCAGCCCGTCCGAGGAGCACTCGCCGGCGCCATCCTGACCCACGCGCTCCTGACGAAGCGGCCGCCTCAGGCGGTCTGGGCTACGGCCTCGAGGGCCTCGTTGAGGATCGCGCCGAGCTGGTCCCACTCGACCAGGAACGCGTCGTGGCCCTTGTTCGAATGGAGCTCGCGATAGGCGGCGGTCACCCCGGCGGCCGCGGCGGCATCGACCAGGGCATGGACCTGTGCCGGGCCGTACAGGATGTCGCCGTCGATGCCCAGCCCGGTCAGGCGTGTCCCGCCGGCGGCCAGGCCGGCCAGGGCGGCCGCGATCCCGTCCCGCTCGCGGCCGATGTCGTGGAGGTCCATCGCCCGGACCAGGATCCGATAGGAGTCGGGATCGAAGCGCTCGACCAGCTTGCGGCCCTGGTAGTCGAGGTACGAGGCGATCGACAGCCGGCCGTCCGGCTCGAGCTGGCGCCCGAAGCGGCTGTCGAAGTCGACCTCCGAGCGGTAGGTCGTCATCGCCAGCTGCCGGGCGATCGCCAGTCCTTCCTCGCCCAGGCGATCGATCATCTCGAGCTGGATCGCATTCCAGGCCATCGCCAGGGCGCCCGTCGCGGCCGGCGCGGCCATCGGCAGGACCGTCCGGACAGCGGCCGGGCGGTCCAGGGCGACCTCGAGCGAGACCATCCCGCCCAGCGAGCCGCCGGTGACCACCGCGAGCTCATCGATTCCAAGGGCGTCGAGGAGGCGCCACTGGGCGCGGGCCTGGTCGCGGGTGGAGACCTCCGGGAAGTCACGCCCGTAGGCCAGGCCGGTCGCCGGGTTGATCGAGGTCGGACCGGTCGAGCCATAGCGTCCGCCGAGCAGGTTGGCGCAAAGCACCCCGACCCGACCGGTATCGAGCGCCCGGCCGGGTCCGATGAGCGGCTGCCACCAATCGCCGGCTGCGTCGGCCGAACCGGTCAAGGCATGGACGGCCAGGACCTGTGGGCCCTCGCCCGGAGGCAGCCCGTCATGGCGGAAGGCCACGGCCAGGTCCGCCAGGCGAACGCCCGATTCGAGCTCGAACGGGCCGGTCGAGACTGTCTCGATCCGACCCGTTCCGAGGGCGGGACGCAGGCTGCTGCGTGGCCCCGCCCCCCGGTTGGGGCTCACGCGCTGGCGCCCGCGAGCTCCGCCGCGCCGGTGGTGATCCTGCTGCCGGTGGCTGCCGCCAGGGCCTGGTCGAGGTCGGCGATCAGGTCGTCGACGTTCTCGAGGCCGACAGACAGCCGGACCAGGTCGTCGGTCACGCCCGTTGCGAACTGGTCTTCGACGCTCAGCTGCGAGTGGGTCGTCGAAGCCGGATGGATGATCAGCGACTTGGCGTCGCCGACGTTGGCCAGCAGGCTGAAGAGGTCGACCGCGTCGATCAGCTTCTGGCCGGCTTCCACGCCGCCCTTGACCCCGAAGGTCACGACCCCGCCGAAGCCGCCCTTGAGGTACTTGACCGCGTTGGCATGGGCCTTGTGGGAGGGCAGGCCGGGGTAGCTGACCCAGGTGACCGAGGGATGGCCCTCGAGCCAGCGGGCCACGGCAAGGGCGTTCTCGCTGTGGCGCTGGATGCGCACCGGCAGGGTCTCGAGGCCCTGCAGGAAGAGCCACGAGTTGAACGGGCTGAGGGCCGGCCCGATGTCGCGCAAGCCCTGGACCCGGAGCTTGAGGATGAACGCGAGCGGGCCGAAGGCGCCGGTGTAGCTGACGCCGTGGTAGCTCGGGTCAGGATCGACGAAGTCCTCCTTGAAGCGCGGCGACGAGGCCCAGTCGAACGTCCCGCCGTCGACGACCACGCCGCCGATCGAGGTCCCGTGGCCGCCGATCCACTTGGTGGCCGAGTGGATGACGATGTCGGCGCCGTGGGCAATCGGCTGGGTCAGGAGCGGGGCGAACGTGTTGTCGACGACAAGCGGCACGCCATGGGCATGGGCGACGTCGGCGATCGCGGCAATGTCGTGGACGTCCAGGCGGGGGTTGCCGATCGTCTCGATGAAGACCGCCTTGGTGTGCTCATCGATCGCCGGCGCAAACGACTCGGGCTTGGTGCCGTCGACGAAGCGGGTGGTGATCCCGATCTTGGGTAGCGTGTACTGGAACAGGTTCCAGGTGCCGCCGTACAGGCTTGAGCTCGACACGATGTTGTCGCCGGTCCGGGCCAGGTTGAGGATCGTCAGGGTCTCCGCCGCCTGGCCGGACGCGACGCCCAGGGCGGCCACGCCACCCTCGAGGGCGGCGATCCGCTCCTCGAAGACACCGGTCGTGGGATTCATGATCCGGGTGTAGATGTTGCCGAACTCCTGCAGCCCGAAGAGCCGGGCGGCATGGGCAGCGTCGTTGAAGACGTAGCTCGTCGTGGCATAGATCGGCACGGCTCGGGCGTTCGTCGTCGGATCCGGCTTCTGGCCGGCGTGCAGGGCCAGCGTCTCGGGGTGCAGCTGGGGCTTGTTGTCTTCGCTCATCTGGGGAACTCCTTCGGTGCTTGATCGAATTGCTCGCGCGTTAGCTCGCAGTCGCGGCCCCGGCCGCTGGTGGCTCGGCGGTTGCCCGTCGCTTGTGCCGGAGAATCAAAAAGGCCGCAGATCCGTTCTGGATCTACGACCCCGGGACCGGCCTGCGGTCCCGCCTCCTGCTGATCAGGTGTGCGTGACCTTAGGCGCCATCCTCCGCACGGCGGGGCCGCCAGGGCATACACATCTCCCAGGACACGCACGTGTGGTTCACGTCGTGAATGGTGGTTGACCGAGCCGGGATCGTCAATCCCACAGCCCGGGGTAGGAGGATCCGGCCGTAGAATCAGGCGGTGAGCAGCCTGCCCGATTCGTTCCAGGCATTCGTCGCGGAGAAGTTCGACGAACGGGTCGAGCGCGGCGTCCGAACCGTCGGACCGGCCGACTTCGGGCCGGGCGAGGTGACCATCAGGATCGAGTGGTCGAGCGTCAACTACAAGGACGGCCTGGCCACGATCCCCCACGGCAAGGTGGCCCGGATCAGCCCACTGATTCCGGGCATCGACCTGGCCGGCGAGGTGATCGACAGCGACGATCCCGCCATTCCGGTCGGCCTGCCGGTCCTCGCCCATGGCTACGAGCTGGGCGTTTCCCATCACGGCGGGTACGGCCAGTACAACCGAATCCCCGCCGACTGGGTGGTGCCCCTGCCGGTTGGCCTGACCGGACGCGAGGCGATGGCCATCGGGACGGCCGGATTCACCGCCGGGCTGTCGATCGCCCGGCTCGAGGCCCGCGGCCTCACGCCGAGCCTGGGGCCCGTCCTGGTCACCGGGGCCAGCGGCGGCGTCGGCCGGACCGCCTGCGCGATCCTGCTCGAACGCGGCTACGAGGTCTGGGCTTCGACCGGCAAGGCTGCCGCGGTCGAGGACCTGACGGCGCTCGGTGTCAGCGGCTTCGTGCCGCGCGACGAGGTCGCCGCCGAGAGCAGCCGGCCGCTCGAGTCCGAGCGCTGGGCGGCCGCGGTCGACTGCGTGGGCGGGGCGAGCCTGCCCTACCTGCTCCGGACGCTGCGCTACGGCGGTGCGATCGCGGCCTCCGGCAATACCGGCGGGGCGGCCTTTGCCACGACCGTCTTCCCGTTCATCCTGCGCGACGTCAGCCTGATCGGGATCGATTCGGCGGGCGTCCCAATCGAGGAGCGACGTTCGCTCTGGCATCGCCTGGCGAGCGACCTGCGGCCGCGCAAACTGGGCGAGCGGCTGACCGAGGTCGACCTCGACGGCCTGGCCGGCGCCCTCGACGGGATCCTGGCCGGGCAGGCCCACGGCCGCTGGATCGTCCGGCTGGCCGGTTGACTACCTCTTGAGCCGCTCGTCCAGCACCTCGTCCACGATCAGCGCCCGCGACGGCGAATCACTCGCGATCCGCCGCTGGCAGCCGGCCGGCGAGCCCCGAGCAAGCATCCTCATCGTTCATGGCCTGGGCGAGCATGGCGGCCGCTACGAGCGGACCGCCGGCATCCTGGCCGAGCGCGGCTTCGATTGCTGGGCGCCCGACCTGCGTGGCTTCGGAGCGTCGGGCGGCCCGCGCGCGTACGTCGAGCGGATCGACGTCTGGTTGGATGACCTGCCCGACGAGGTCGGCCTGCTCAAGGCCATGGGCAGGCCGGTGGTCCTGCTCGGCCACTCGATGGGTGGCCTGATCGCCTGCCGCTACGCCGAGACGGACCGCCCCCAGCCCGACCTGCTGGTCCTCAGCGCACCGGCCCTGGACGGCAACATCCCGGGCTGGAAGAAGGCCCTGGCGCCCGTCCTCGGCCGGCTCGCTCCCCGGCTCATGGTCAAGAACGACTTCGATGGCTCGATCCTGTCCCGGGATCCAGCCGTCGGGCGCGACTACGTAGCCGATCCGCTCAACGTCCATTCCACCTCGGCCCGGCTGGGCGCCGCGGTCCTGCCATCCAGGGCCCGACCGTGGTCGACCTCGGTCGAATTCGGGTGCCCACCCTGGTCATCCATGGCGGCGCCGATCATCTCGTGCCGACCCGCTCGTCTGAGACGTTCATCGGCCGGCCGGGCATCGAGCGACGCGTGTTCGACGGGCTCGCCCACGAGACGTTCAACGAGCCCGAGGGACCCGAAGTGGTGGGCGAGGTGGCAGACTGGATCTCGGCCCACCTGCCGGCCGCGGTCAGCCGCTGACGAGCTCGCCCCGGAGCTGGGCCAGGGCCCGGCCGAGGGCCTCGCTGGCTGACTCGGCAGGGTAGGGGGCAGCCAGGACGGCGTCGGCCAGGCGGAGCGCGCCGCCCTGGACTCGGCCGGCCAGCTCCACGATCGAACGCATCTCCGCGAGCGAACGCTCGACGAAGGCCCGGTCGCCGACGTCGCCGTGGCCGGGCACGACCGCCATGCCAGGCTCGCTCGAGCCCGTCGGTGGCACCAGCGCCAGGATCGCCTCGATCGTGGCCACCCAGTCGAGGGGGTAGCCGTCACCGAGCCAGGGCGGGGCTCCGTTCTCGAGCAGGTCGCCGGCAAAGACGACCGGCGCGTCCGGGACCCGGATGACCAGGTCGTTGTCGGTATGGCCGCGCCCGAGCCAGCGCAGCTCGATCAGCCGCCCGCCGATCTCGATATCGGCACCTTCGTCGCCGACCGGCTGATCGGGCGGATCGAGCTGGACCTCGGCGAGCTCACCGGCGATCGTCGGGTACTCCTCGGCGATCGAGACCAGGTTGCGGGCGTGATCGGCAGGATCCTCGACGTTGCGCCGGATGCGCTCGATACAGCGGACGTGGCCCCAGATCGGCGCCGGCCGGAACTCGTGGTTGCCGAAGGAGTGGTCAAAGTGGTGGTGGGTGTCGATGACCGCCGCGACGGGCAGCCGGCTGATCTGGGCCAGGTCGGCCAGGACCTCGCGGGCGTGGCCGACCGTGCTCCGAGTGTCGATCACGACCGGCCCGGCGTCGGTCAGGATCGCCCCGATCTGCTGGTGCAGGAACCGGTACTGCCGGCTGAAGACTCGATCGCCGACCTCCTGCCAGGGAGGGTTGGCTGAGCTCATTGGCGGCCTCCTCGCCGTCCGTCGCGCGGGCCGCCGCGGCTCGTCGCCGAATGGCATCCTAGTCGCCGATGACTGAGCCGCGCACGATCGTGTTCTTCCCCGAAGGCGCCTTCGGACCGACCAACAACTGCGTCGGGATCGGCAACGTGCTGCGCGAGCGGGGCCACCGGGTCGTCTTCATCGTCGAAGAGTCGTTTGCCGGCCGTCTCGAGGCCCAGGGCTTCGAGGAGCGCCTGATGCGACTCGGCCCGCCGCCCTCCGAGCCCGAAGTTCCCGGTCAGTTCTGGATCGACTTCATCCGCGACACCGCGCCGGTCTTCCGCAAGCCAACGATTCAGCAACTGGCCGAGTTCATCGCCCCGACCTGGCAGGCCTTGTGCGATGGGGCGCGCTACGTCGAGCCCCGCCTTCAGGCGATCTTCGACATGCTCCAACCCGACGCCATCGTCGAGGACAACGTGGTTGGCTTCGCGGCCGTGGTCACGGGCGGCCGGCCCTGGGCCCGGATCGTCAGCTGCAACCCGGCCGAGGTCAAGGACCCGGCGATTCCACCCTTCTCGAGCGGCTATCCAACCGGCGATCGCAGCGACTGGCCGGAGTTCCTGGCCGAGGTCGACCGAACCCACCACGAGATGTGGACAGCCTTCGACGGATTCATGCGCGAAGCCGGCGCACCGGGCCTGGGCAATGGCCCGCTGGGTCCCGAGTTCATCCACGAATCGCCCTTCCTGAACCTGGTCCTGTACCCGGCCGACGCCGACTACCACCGGGCCAGGCCACTCGGGCCCACCTGGCACCGGCTCGAATCGTGCGTCCGGGCGACCAGCGACGGCTGGACCCTGCCGGACGCGCTCGCGCCGGGGGTAGGTGGCCGCGACGGCGCCCTGCTGTACCTGTCGCTGGGCAGCCTGGGCTCGGCCGACGTCGGGCTGATGCAGCGCCTGGTCGACAGCCTGGCCGGGACCAGGCATCGGGTGATCGTGAGCAAGGGCCCCCTGGCCGACCAGCTCCACCTGCCCGACAACATGACCGGCGCCGCGTTCCTGCCCCAGCCGGCGATCATTCCCCAGGTCGATCTGGTCATCACCCACGGCGGCAACAACACGGTCACGGAGTCGCTCCACCACGGCAAGCCGATGGTCGTGCTGCCCCTCTTCTGGGACCAGGTCGACAACGCCCAGCGCCTGGCCGAGACGGGGTTCGGGGCGCGCCTGCCGGCCTACGAGGCGGACGGCCCGGCCCTGACCGGGGCGATCGAGCGCCTCCTCTCGGACGAGCAGTTGGGCCGGCGTCTGGCCGCGCTCTCGAGCCGCCTCAAGGCGAATCCGGGCACGGTCCGGGCCGCTGACCTGATCGAGCGCCTGGCCCTGACCGGCGAGCCCATCACGGACTGACGGTGGGCTTGCAAGGCCCGGAGCAAACTGCCCGGAGCAGACTGTCGGCGCAGCGGCCCGACCGGGCTGTCGGCGAAGAGAGGTGAGATGAAGCTTCCGACCAACCCGGGAATGGCTCAGCCTGGCTTGGCGGTCAGGTGCCTCGCCGCCGCTGCGCTGCTCGCCTTGCTGAGCGCGTGCTCGGCGGCTCCGGCCAGCCAGCCATCTGCTGCCAACCCGACGCTCGTCCCGCCGGCATCGAGCGGCGCTTCCGGCTCGAGCGCCGCGCCCGGCGGCTCGGTCGCCGCCATCAGCCCCGCGCCGTCGGGTCCCGCCACGATGAGCCTGACGGGTACCGGCGACGCCGGTGTGACGGGCGCCTGGAGCGGTTCACTGGTTCGCTGCGGCGAGCCTCGCCTGACCGGCCCCGAGATCGACGCGTTCGCGGTCGTGCCCGACAAGGCCACGACCGTCCTCCTCACGGTGACCGCGGGTTCGGTCAACGTAAGCCTGCGGGCCGGATCTGGCACCACCTACACCGAGCGCGACTTCACTGGCTCGGGCGTCAGCGGCTTCGATGCCGCCCACGGCGCGACCATCGATTCGGGCCTGACCCAGGTGGCCGACGGCTCCAATCCGGGCAAGCTCGAGGCGATGAAACACCTGAGCGGATCGATCGACTGCGCCGGCCAGCAGTCAGGCAGCTCGAGCGTGACCCTGGCGGGCTCGATCCCCCAAGGCGCGATCACGGGTGGGCTCGATCCGGTCCGGGTCGAGTGCGACATCGACCCGACCTACGGCAACTATGTGTCGGTCCACGGCATCCTGACGGCCGGCACGACCAAGACGTTCGCGATCATCGTCGTCCGTGCGGCGGACTCGCCCTACCAGTCGTCGCTGTTCATGGTCCCGGCAACCGGCGCTCAGCAATCGCTCCTGGCTCCCCTCCACGCCCCGAGCACCTTGAGCGCGACCGGCGCTCACGTCGATGCAGACTTCAGTCAAGCCGCTGTGGCTGGAAGCTCGGCCGCTCCCAACGTAATTCACCTGGTCGGGGACCTCACCTGCGGAGCGACGTTCACCAACTGAGCCCAGCGCCTTCATTCTGGTCCCATTGGATAGTTGCTTCGCGTCATCGTGACCGCCAGGATGAACTCGTGGTGAGGCTTCCGAGGCAGGCTCGCGGTCTGCTCGGGCTCTTGCTCGGTGTGATTGTCGCTGGCTGTGGCGGCATGCCGGCCGGGCACTGGACGGACGCCGGCACACGCCTCGTTGATGGCATGTGGATCGGGCCGCAGATCGGCTGCCCGCCGGCCCGGGACGAATGCGTGGCCATCGCGATCGGTGGCCAGCTTGGCCTGCCCGAGGCGGAACGGTCGCAGGTGAAGCAGGTCGCCTGGGTCTCGCTGCCGACCCACTTCGTGACCAGTGGAGGCGAGCCACGCACGCCGCGTGTCCGGTGGGGCATCGACACCTTTGAGGCCGCGTTGATCACACTCGCAGACGGCCGCCAGCGGGTCATCGGACTCGGCTGCATGCTCGGCTACACGAGCAACAATGTCCTTTCAGGCGACGCGAGCTGCCAGCCGACGACGCTCACCGACTGGCAGGACGGGGCGGTTCCGCAGTCGTACCCGCCGGGCACGACCTTCGGCTAGGGCCAGGGCCAATAGCCCTGGGCGGCTCGCGGGCTGGAACAGGTCGCGACTCCGGAGCACAATGCCCGCACGATCGTGACCCCACGCCCGCCGGAGGACCTTGCAAGATGACCGAGACCCTGGAGAAGACAACCACCTATCAGCAGTTCATCGGCGGTGCCTGGGTCGACAGCGCGAGCGGCGAGACGCTGGCCGTCGAGAATCCGGCCAATACCGAGGTGATCGGCCAAGTCCAGGCGTCCGGTCCGGAGGACGTCGACCGGGCGGTCAAGGCGGCCGAGGCGGCCTTCCAGACGTGGCAGCACACCACCCCGGCCGAACGCAGCACGGCGCTGCTCAAGCTGGCCGACGCGATCGAGGCTCGCTCGGACGAGCTCGGCCGGCTCGAGAGCAGGAATGCCGGCAAGCCGGTCGGGGCTGCGATCGACGAGGTCCCCGTGGTGGTCGACAACCTGCGCTTCTTCGCCGGCGCAGCGAGGGTCATGGAGGGCAAGGCGGCCAACGAGTACATGGCCGGCCACACCTCGATGATCCGGCGCGAGCCGGTCGGGGTGGTTGCCTCGATTGCGCCCTGGAACTACCCCTTGATGATGGCCGGCTGGAAGATCGGGCCGGCCCTGGCCGCCGGCAATACGGTCGTCCTCAAGCCGTCAGCCCGGACCCCGCTGACGGCCGTGATCCTGGCCGAGATCGCGGCCGACATCCTGCCGTCCGGCGTGCTAAACGTGATCACCGGGACGGGTGCCGCCATCGGCGATGCCCTTGTGGCCCATCCGGGCGTGGGCATGATCTCGGTCACCGGCGACACCGACACCGGCAAGCGGATTGCCCGGACGGCGGCCGACCGGGTCAAGCGCCTCCATCTCGAGCTCGGCGGCAAGGCCCCGGTCGTGGTCTTCGACGACGCCGACCTCGACGCCGTGGCTGAGACGATCAAGCTCTTCGGTTACTGGAACGCCGGCCAGGACTGCACGGCGGCCTGCCGGGTCATCGTGGGGCCCAAGGTCTACGACAAGTTCGTGGCCAAGCTGGCCGACGAGGTCAACTCGATCAAATGGGGCGATCCGGCCGAGGGTGACCACATCGAGATGGGCTCGCTCATCGCCGGCGCCCAGGCCGACAAGGTCGAGGGCATGGTCGAGCGGGCTCGCTCCGGATCCGAGATCGTGGCCGGCGGCCATCGCCCGGCCAGGGTCGGAGCCTACTTCGAGCCGACCGTGATCGCCCGTCCGGACCAGCGCAGCGAGATCGTCCAGGACGAGGTCTTCGGCCCGGTCGTCACCGTCCAGCGCTTCACCGACGAGGACCAGGCGATCGCCTGGGCCAACGACGTGCGCTTCGGCCTGGCCGCCTCGGTTTGGTCGAGCGACGTGGGTAAGGCCCTCCGCGTGGCCAAGGCGATCCAGTTCGGGACGGTCTGGATCAATGACCACTTCATGCTCGTGTCGGAGATGCCCCACGGCGGCTTCAAGGAGTCCGGCTACGGCAAGGACCAGTCGATGTACGCGATCGAGGACTACACGGTCGTCAAGCACGTGATGATCAAGTTGTAGCGACGTCCGACTTCCTGGCCGGGCTCGGCTGGCCTCGGCGGCCCGGCCTCGGTCCGCGCGTGCCCTGTTCGTTTCTGGCGAATACTCACCCCTGTAGTACTGGGCGGGAACTTGGGGCCGAATCGACCGGTCGACGATCTAGTAGATCGTTCCATCAATACACTTACGTCTGATCTATACTCGCCATGCTGATCTACCCCACCGCTGTCGGAGGCGAGCATGGCCGGAAGGACGAAGCGCGCGGCGCTGGTGCTGAGCCAGGACCAGGAGGCAACGCT
>JBBSFD010000076.1:0-11820 GCA_038239115.1 Candidatus Limnocylindrales bacterium
AGAACGCGCTGTATCTCGTGTTCAAGATCGTGCAGCGTCTGGGCCAGCATTGGCGGACCTTGAACGGTGGGGCGACGGTCATGGCCCTGGTCCTCGCCGGCGCCCGCTTCGCCGACGGGATCCTCGTCCAGGAGCAGCCGGAAGAGGAGGTTCGGGCCGCCTGATCAATCAAGCTGCTGGAAGGACATTTCCACGCAACTTGACAAAGGCTCCATCGATCCGCGGTGAAGGTCAGCGCCGTCCTCACCGTCGATCCGGTATTCCGGATCGGTCGGTGACTAATTGGGCCATCTTTACCCCGGAAGCGTGCTGATCGAGCCCGGGGGGATACCGAGCCAGCGTTGGGCTTCCTCGAGAGACTTGGACATCTGATCCTCGGCCATGACGACCTGACTCCGAATCAGGACCGTCTCAGGTCCGTAAGCGGCCCCGTTGAAGGCATCGACCCCAAGCGCGAGGCAATAGCGCTCGAGCATGTCCGAGTTGAACCGATCTCGAACCCGCGGCGCCGTGTAGGCTTCCAGTTCTTCGAATGGTTGCTCGGGACCTACCGCGGAGAAGACCCACTTTCCATCGTATGCCACGCTCACGCCGCGAATGAAGTTCAGGAAGGTTGCGGGGGCGGGACCGACTAACTGGAACGCCACAATCCCAGGTTGGCCGCGACCGGTCGTAGAAGTGCCGATCGTGTGCGGTACCGCTTTGGTCGTCAGCCCGCGACAGTGGAGCTCCCGACACAAATACGAGATCACGGGCTGCGTGTCCGTACCAAATAGCGAGCAGTCAAAGTAGGCGGTCCAGTCGCCAAGACTGACTAGCAGCTCTCGCGGCCATGAGCCAGTCACTAGCGGCTCCAGCCGCCGGAGGACCTCCGGGAAACCCTCACTAGGCCGCAGGACGTCGACTCGTGGATATAGACGCCGTCGCCATTGCTCCAAACCTGACGCAGCTTCATCAAGTGGCCGTTCAACGAATCCAATCGAAGAGGTAATCGGCGCGAAGCGATTGTCGAGTAGCGCTCGCATCAGGGCATATAGCCCGGGTTCGGCAAGAACACTCCCAAAGGATCGTTGCCCAAGATACGAGGCATGTGTTCCACGGCAGCATCCATGCCCGTAGTCTCGTACTCCTCGTAATACCGTATTCCGTTAAGCGTGTACTGGAGATCGGGTCGGTTGATCCCAACGCGCTGAAGGCCGGCAGTCACCTGCTGTTGGTTGAGGCGTATGTCCCTTGCACCCTGATTGATCAGGTCGAGGATATGCGACTGGATCAGCGCATTTTGGTCGGCATTTTGGCTCGCCGTTCGCCCGATCCAATCCAGGGCCCCAGGCGCCGTACGCGAGACCGCCGCATCTTGGGGTAGTTGCTGAAACGCGAAGCCGACTGCGGGCTCGTCGACCACCGGACTGTCGATTGATCCCCCGGCCAGCGCTCCTCCGGCGAACCCTCCGGCGAGGCTCGCCCAATCGTAGACGGTCTTGGGCCCGCGGCCAGTTGCTGACGCTGTCGCCAGGCCGGCTAGGGAAATTGCTCCTAAGACAACACAGCCAATTCCCGCTGATAGGCCGCACACAAAGGCAATGGCCATCCCGTTCGCCACGCCGTACATGAACGAGACAGCAAGCTTCATCGGATCCGTACCCGGGAACATGTCCGCCAGCTTGTCGATGAATGACTTGCACTTCGTCTGGACACAGTCGGAATGCGGCCACACCGAAGTGATCCCGAACGGGTTCGTTAGGCTCGGGCTAACAGCCCCCTGCTTGCAGTCCCCTGTTGCTGCGCAGCCCACGACCTTAGCCGGCGGGCCGCTGCTTACCTTGTTCGGTGGGCCTTGCTTGTCGCGACATTCTTTATCGTCACAAATGGGGTGCTGCTTGTCCCACTGCTTGCCTCCGTCCGGTCCATCGACGGAGTGGCCGGAGGGGTCGATTAGCGTCTCGGGGTCGGACGCGGCGTAGAGGAACCGGTTGAGGCTCAACGGGTTGAGCGCCGATCCCTGGCTTGAATCGAGCTGGGTGAAGGCACCAAGGCCCGGGGCATAGAAGCGCGCGCCGTCGGAATACAGATCACTGGCTCCGGCCGGGTTCACCAGGAGCTCGCCCTGGTAGCGCCACGGCGAGGGCAGGGCCGAGGTGGTGGCGGCCGCGATCGTGCCGAAGGCGTCGTAGCGGAGGGCATCGGTCACGCTCCCGAGGCTGGCCGAGCTCGCCCCGGCGATGTCACCGTGGAGATCGGGCAAGAGCCAGCCAAAGGCGCTACCGGAGACCGTCGCGAGGCGGCTGCCGTCGGAGCCCAGGAGCGAGTCGACGTTCGTCGCTCCGGTCGTCAACCGACCGGCGGTCTTGGACGTCCCGACGTAGCTGATCGTGGTGGTTGTCGCCCCGACCGTTTCGGTCCCGATCCGGCCCAGGGCGTCGAGGGTGAAGCTCTGGGCTCCGGAGAGCCCGGCGGGTGGCGTGATCTTGGTCAGCCGGTCACCGAAGTCGTAGGTGTAGGCGGTGACCCCTGAGTTGAACGTCTCGGCGCTCTGGATCATGTTCCCGTACGGGTCGTAGTTGAAGCTGAGCAGCGTGCCGGCCGATGGGCCCTGGGTCAGGAGCTGGTCGGTGGCGTCGTAGGTCGAGACCGTCGGAGTGCCGGCATTGATCGTGACCGAGGTCCGGTTGCCGTCGGGGTCATAGGCATAGGCATAGCTGTTGCCACCGGAAATCGCGTCCGCGGTGACCCGGTTGAGCTGGTCGTTGGTGAACGTCGCAGTGCCGGTCCCTGAGGCGCCAGAGATCCCCGCGAAGCTGCGGCCCTCGGTCGCGACATTGCCGTTGCGGTCGTAGGTCTGGGAGACTGAGGCGGCCGCCACGCCGGACCCGGAGATCGCGATCTGGGTCGGACGCTTGGCCGCGTCATAGGTCACGGCGGCGGTCGCTGCCGTGCCCGACCAGGCCCGCGTGTCGAGCAGGCCGTCATTGCGGTAGGCGAAGGTGGCCGCGGCCCCGGAGTCGATCGAAGCCGAGGCGACCGAGGTCGGCCGGCCGGCCCAGTCGTAGGCCAGACTGGTCACGAACGTCGAAGTATCGGTCCTTGAGGAGGCGGTGTCATCAGGGTTGTAGACGTAGCTCGTGAGGACCGTCGCTCCGCGCTTGATCGCGGTCGTCCGATCCAGGGTGTCCGGGGTGTAGGTGAGGGTGTCAGTCCCCTCCGAGGGCGAAGATCCGGTCCCGTCGAAAGCGACCTGGGTCGGATACCCATCGCCTTGATACGTCGTCGTCCACTTGAGGCGTAGCGTGCCGGAGCCCGGCGCACCCGAGTAGGTCTGAACGAGGGTCGAGCGACCCTGGGCGTCGTAGCCGGTCGTGGTGTATCGATCGGCGCTCGTGCACGGCGAACCGCTCGTCGGATAGCTGCAGACCTGGGTCTGGCGGCCACCCGCGTCATACGTCGTCGAGGTCACGTCGAGCCGGTTCGCCGACGAGAGACCGGTAGCCACGGGCGCAATGACGAGGACCTGATGGCCCGCGGCATCAAAGCCGTAGTGCCAGGCGTTCGCGTCGGAGCCGGAGGTGACCGTGCATGAGAGCCCCGAGACCATGTTGCGGGCCGGGCAGTAGCCGATGAGCTCGCCGAGCGCGTCGTAGGCGAACGTTGATTTGACGTCGTGGTCGGGCGAGGAGCTTGACCAGCTCCCGCCGTCATCGCCTTGGATCGTGGAGGTCGGATCTCCGATCCGGTCATAGACATAGCTCGTCTTCACGCCCTTGGGATCGGTCGAGCTCAACTTGTCACTGAGGTTGTCGTAGGTCGAATGAGTCACGAGGTTGGCGGCAGTGCCCGCTGTGCCCCCACCGGCGACCGCAGCGACCGTCACATCGGTGACCCGGCCGAGCGAGTCGTATGCGGTCCGGGTGACCATCGGGGCGTCGCCCGCGTGGCCGCCGGGCAGCGCTGAGGCGACGGCATGGCCGTCGGCGTCGAACGCCGTGATGCTCGGGATGTTGTTCGAGGGCGATCCGGTGTCCCAGACTTCCAGATCGTCGATCGAGGCGGTATTGGCGCTCGACTGACCGTTATTCACCCGAAAGGCTAGGAGCACACCGGTCGTGACGGTCGATGACGGCGTCCAGGACACCGTCACCTTCTGCCAGCCACTCGTGGAGGTCAGGGTGCTCGAGGCATAGGAGCCAGCACTCGGCACGCCGAGATAGGCAGCCCAGGCTTGGCCCGCCGAGTTGCCATTGGCCCACAGGACCGCGGAGTAGGTGTGGCCGGAAACAAAGGTTCCCGTGATTGGCAGGCTTGCGCCCTCATTGCTCGTCGTGTTCGAGCCGACCTGGAGCGCATCGAAGCCGGTGTTCGCACTGCCGGAACTCGCCGTCCCGACCGTGACCGCGGAGCTCGCGAGCGGGATGACGAAGAGGTTGCTCACGTTTGCTTGCACGCCTTCGGCCAGGCCCGATTCGAAGCTTGTGAGCTGGAATTGGGCGTTGGGCGATCCGGTCCGGTCCCAATGGTCGAGGGTGGCCACCTGGCGGCCGGCGGCGTCATACAGGTTCTTCGTCCAGGTGACGTCGCTGTCGCCCTGGGCCGACGATCCGGCGTGACTCGTGGCTAGGACTCGATCAGCCGCCGTGTAGTCCGTCCGGATCCAGGAGCTGTCGGGTTTGATGACCTTGGTCGGGCGACCCACCGCGTCGCGTATGGTCGTCGTGGCCTGGCCGAGCGTGTCGCTGAGGCCGACGAGATTCCCGGCAAGATCGTAGGAACTCGCCGTCGTCACGTCCTGGTCCGGATGGGCACTCGAGTACGTTCCTGTGACGAAGTTCGAGATCGACCGGACGGTATTGCCGCCAAGATCGTAGCTCGCTGCCGTTGCTACCCCAAAGGCGTCATACGATCTTGTGATGGCGCCATCAAATGCAAGGACAGCATCGGTGTTGCAGTGTTGCGACACGCTATCCGGGCACAGTCGTCCCGTGCTCGGCGCAATCGGACCCCAGGAGGCCGAGGGCTTGGCGCGAGTGATGACTGGGCTGCCCGTCGAATCGAACGCGGCGTGGGAGACCCGGCTCTGGGTATGGGCCGAGTCGGAGTACACCGTCGTCTGGACCACGTTACCGATCGAGTCGTACGCGGTGTCGGTCTCGGCATTGGCGTGACCGGTGCCCGTATCGGCGATCGTTTGCGTCGAGTGACCGAAGGCGTCATAGGCGTAGGTCGTCGTGACCGCCAGACCGCCCGAGTCGGCGACCGCCTGGGTGAGCTGGCCATGGTCGTAGGTGTTGGCGGTGAGGATCGAGAACGAAGCCGGACTCGTGACCGTGAGGGGGTTGCTCTCGAGGTCGTAGGTTGTCGTTGTCGTCTCGTTGAGCGGAGTCTTGACGGTCAGCTGGTTGCCGACGCCGTCGTAGGTGTAGCTCGTCGTCTTCTGGAGCCCGTCCGTCGTCGAAGCGACATCGGTCAGGTTGGCGGCATACGCGGTGGTCGTGTTCACCCCGTCTGCGTCGGTCTGGCTGATCGTCCGCCCCCAAGTGTCGTAGTCGGTCGAGCTCGTGAGGTCCTGATCGGGCTGGGTCGGGTCGTAGGTGCCGTCAATGTAGTTGCGGGTCACCGTTCGCGGCTCGATTGCGGGGAGGACCGTATTGGCGGCATAGGTCGTCTTCGTGTCGACCATCCCGGGCGCGCCGCCGGCGGTCCCTTGCGGGGCAAAGGTCAGGTGATCGGTCAGGAGCCCGGTGGGCGCGCTGATCGTGTAACCGGCGGTCTCATACGTCGTCAGGACCGCAACGTCGTCGAACGAGGCCGTGCCGGTCGCGGCGTTGTTGGACAGGACGAGCTGGACTCGGCCGTCGCCATCGAACGGGACGCTGACGTCGTAGGCGGCCGCGGTCCAGCTCGTGTTCGTGAGCGAGCCCGCCGGCTGGGTGGCGCCTGGGAACGTGTGCCAGCTTGACGACGAGGTCTGCCAATAGGTCAGGGCGTAGGTGGCATGAGCCGAGCTCGCGACCTTGCCGTAGAGCTGGAACCGGGCCGTCTGACCCGGCAGGAGCTGGGCCACCTGGGTCGCGGAGCCGGAGCCGGTGACCTGAAGATCCCACAGTCCGCCATGGGCGATGCCGGCGCCGGTCGTCGCCGTGGCGCTCGAGCCGGCGAACGTCCAGCCGACCTGGCCCGCTTCGAAGTCGGGGTTGGCGATGAACGTGTTGTCGCTGACGGTGACTGGATGGCCAGTCGCGGAGTAGCTCGTCTGAAGATCCTGCGGCGCGATCGAGCTGCCTTGGGCGGCTTGCCCCGCGATCGTGGCCGGATCAAGAACGGCCGAGTAGACCGCGGCCTCATCGAGTGAACCTGCCAGGTATTCGCCGCCGCCACCGTACTGGCCGAGGTACAGGTTGTGGTTCGAGTCGGTCAGGAGGGCGGTGCCGGAATAGCCGCCCGAGCCGACTCGGGCGCCGTTCACATAGATCGCATAGGAGCCGCCCCCGACGGTCTCGGCGATGAAGTACCACTGGTTCGCGACGAAGGGAAACTTCGCGTCCGCGGTCGTGGTCAGCCAGGCTGTGCCCGAGCCGATGTCGGAATGCAGGGTCTGGCCGTCGTTGCCAAACTTGAGATCGAAGCCGAAGTTGTTCGGACCCCGCGTACCGAAGATGTCTTGGTAGGCTGTCGTCGTCGTGGTCTTGGCCCAGGCTTCAACGGTGTAGCTGCTGCTGATCGTGCCCAGGCTCGACCCGGTCACGCTCGCGTATTGGGTCGTCCCATTGAGCGCCACCGATTTGTTCGTCGCATCACCCACGAGTGAGCCCGTTCCACCCAGAGTTGGTGAACCGGAGTACGTCCCGTTGTGAGTCAGCCCGGACGAGTCGGTCATCGTTGTGCCGCTCGTCTCGTTCAGGCGCCATTCGCCCTTGAGGTTGCCCGGAGACGTGACGGAGCGGACATAGGACGGCAAGGGGGCGAGATGGGGGACGACCGTATCGATCGTGTCGTGGAGGGCGTCGTAGGCATAGGTTGTCCGGTAGCGATCGACCATGCCCGAGGCGACGCTCGCGTAGTACTGGTCGGAGCTTTGCTGCCAGACGGTCTCCGCGACACTCAAGGGATCGTTGAGGTTGTCGACGCCCGCGGCCGCATTCGTCGCTCGGCGGGTCACGATCTCAGGGCCCGCGACGCCACCTGTGCCGGTCGTCTGATACGAGATCTGGAGCGCCGGGCGGCCGAGGCCATCAAAGGCCGTGCTGTCGAGCAGATCGCTGGCGGTCGGTGTCGCCGGATACGTCCCGCTCGAGCCGATCGTGCACGAACCGGTGCAGTTCTTGGGCACATAGTCGTTGAGGGTCGAGCCGTCCGGGCTCAGGTCGACATAGCGGGCAGCGTTGGCCTTGATCGCGGCCTGGTCCTCCCACAGCGGGCGGAGGTACCCGGCGCTCGATCCGGCATCGAAGGTCAGGATCTTGAGCATCGACTGGGCCGACTGGGCGTCGGTGATCGTGGTCGGATCGCCGCCCGACCAGGCGATCGAGGTCTTCATCGTCACCGCGCTCGACTCACGCGGGTCGTGGACGCCGGCCAACAGATGCGAGCCCGTGTAAGAGAACGTGAGACAGCCCTGAGGCGTCGTTCCGGTCGCGCAGGCCGCGTCGTAGCGAGCAGGGATCACCGTGACGAGGTCGCCAGCCGCCGTCGTCGCCCGATCGAGTTCGGTGTAGCGCCCGGTCGAACTCGTTGTCGAGCCCAGCGACTCGGTGAAGCGAATGCCCTTGCCCGACCCTGCGCTGGCGACCTGCAACTCGCGCTGGGCGGTACCTGAGCTCAGAGGCAGCCCGTCGCTCGGGGCGTGGATCGTCGTCAGGGTGTAGGCCGCCGGGCCACCGAGCCCGGTTCGATCGTAGGTGTAGTCGAGGGTGATCGCGTGGCCGTCGCGATCGGTGATCTCCTCGAGCATGCCGTCCCGGTTGAACCAGTGCTGGTCACCGTTGGACTCGGTCGCGAGGAAGTCGAAGTTGGTGGTAACTGACGCGGGATCGACCCCCGACTGGCTGATCAGGTACTGGTCGTCAAAGAGGGCGTAGTTGCCGTCGAGCCCGACCAGCTGATAGCCCGTGAGGAGCAGATCGTCGGGAATCGGTCCTTGAGAAGGCACCGGGCTCGTTCCGCTTGGGTTGTCGTTGTAGAACCCGAGAATCTGGCGTGCGTCATCCTCGACGTCGCGGGTGACCTGAGTCCAAACGTCCGGTAGGCTGTTCGAGACTTGGATCGCGTTGGTGTAGCCGCGGTTTTGGCCCGCGTAGTACGTGATCTTGCCGACCGTGGAGGTGCGCAAGTCCTCGACGCTGAAGATCTCGGCGATCGAGGAGCCTCCAACCTTCTTCCATTGCCACGACAGGTATGGATAGGTCGTCATTTGCTGGGTGAGGCCCTGGAGCGAGGGGCTCAGGGCAATGGTCGTGGGCGCAATCTGGATCGACTCGGAACCGATGGCGACGTCGGTCGGGTTAAGCGATGCATTGCCGCCATTAGCGGTCCAGCTGGGCAGGATCTCGTTGTACTGAAGGCTCGACCGCGGGCTCATCGTCACGCCATCGAACCAAATCGAGCCCGCGGTCCCGCCCCCGCCGATCAGCTCAATCGAGATGATGCTGAGCGGGTCACGGCCGTTCGCGCTCGCGCCAAAGATCGTGCCGGCATTCAGATAGGCGTCGTGCCAGGCGTACTCGGTGAAGCTCACGGCTGGCGCAGTCGGCCAGCTCGTGGCCGCATTGCCGATGTTTGTCTGCCACTTCATCGCAGGAATCGTCCAAGACGTGCCGAAGCTGTAGCCGATCCAGCCGGTCGTTCCGGTTGCCTCGTCTTTGAGGTTGAGCGCGATCGCGCCCTTGTTCGTCGTGGCGGCAACCTTGACCGAGAAGTCGAGCGAAGGGTAGGCATTAAGCGGGACCGTCGGGAGAAGGGCCGCCGTGACGCCGGCCGTGGTGCTGGTGTTGATCTCAGTGCTGAAGGCAGAGCCGCCATAGGTCGTGGTTGTGTCGTAGGTTGGCACGGGCGTCGACCAAGGCAAGACGTTATCGTCAAAGAGCGTGAACCGCGCGCGCTGGAGCGACACTGGGGCGGAGCTCGTCAATTGTCCGTTCTCGTCCGTCCCGACCAGATAGCGGTTGCCATCGGGCGCCTGATACGTGTACTCACCCTGGTTCGTGCCCGCGATCAGTCGCTCGTCCCAGTTCGTGAACCAGCCACAGGCCGAGAGGATCCCGGTGCAATCGCCGGTGTTGGCGCTGTCGTAGCCGTAGGTGAGATCTACCGGCAGGAGATCGTTGAATCCGACGCCGCCCGATGCGTCGAGGGTCAGATCGTGGCTCCACAGATTGATCCCCAGCGTACTGCCATCGTTGAGACTGACCGATTCGTTGGGACCTTGGGTGGTACCGCCGGCAGTCAAGACCCCAATCGAGAACTCATCGCGTTCGACCACGGAGCTTCCGGTCCAACGAGTGTTCGAAGGACTCAACGATCGCTTGTCGCGACTGTAGAACAGCGACGGCGCGGCCCAGTCCGAGCTCCACAAATCGAGCGTGCCGTTGTAGTCGTGGACCAGATCGAGACGCAGCGTGAACTGGCCACCAGGGCTCGGCGGCGCAAGGACCGATAAGGTGATGGCGCTCGTCCCGCCGGAGGAAATGCTCCCTGGCAACGCGGTTACCGCCGAGCTGACGACCTTGCCTTTCGAGTCGAACCAGCGGTAACCGACCTCGTACTTCCACAGATCTGCCCCGGCGGTCGCGTTCCACGTCACGCCTGAGCCGTTGTTGGTCAGGATGATCGGCAGGTTCGTCGTGGCGCCAGCAACCATCGTCGAAGGTGCGTAGTCGATCCCGAGGGCCGACGCGAAATTAAATTGCACATGGGGTAGGGCATAGCCGATCACGAGGGCCGGCTCGTCCGCTGCGGGCGATGCGGTCGCGTTGTCGAATTGGACCTCATTCTTCGTTTCGTTGGTGAGCTGCAGCTCAAAGCCCAGATTGTTCTTCCAGTCGGCGCCACGGCGGGTGTACCAATCGCGGACAATCGCCGACACATCGGCCGTCTGTACGCACGTCTGCGTTGCGCACACGGCGACCTGCGGGCTGATGTTCGTGGTCGTCGTCGCAGGTTGGGCATCGGTGCCCGTGGGATTGCCAGACCAGGAGGTGCTCGGGTCCCAGCCGCTCGTCACCTCCCGCGCCTGAAACCATTCATTGGCGATCCCAAATCGGGCGACTTGCTTGAGGTTGAGCGCGCCAGAGGTGACCTGGGCCCCATCCGGCAGATTGACGAACGGAAAATAGATCAGGCTGCGCATCAGCCCGTAGCCGTTGCCTTGGTTGTCGATGCCGACGCGATCGATGCTCCACCCGACCGGGTGGTTGTTGGGGAGGGCGGCCATGAAGAACGTGTCCGACACGGTGCCGGTGCAGCCCGAGACATTCTGGATGCAGACCGAGGGATCGAGCTTCACCGGAAAGGCTCGCCCGGCAGCAGTCAGCCAGCTTGGGTTAATCGTATAGACAAGGAGGACCTCGGTCGGTCCGAGACCGGCTACCGTTGCGGGATCCACGCCGGACGGAATCGTGACAGCCCCAGGCAGCACGAGCTGAACGCCGACATCGGAGTCGAGAGCGCCATGCCCGTTGGCATCAGTCAGACCAGGTGCGCTGACCCGACCAACAACGTCGGGCGCGGAGGTCCCAAGTGGCGAGGGACCTGAGGGGTCGATGAGGTTGATCGTAGCGCCGTCGAGTTCAACGACTGCCTGCAGGCCTCCTGTATCCAAGGCGACGGCGTAGACGTTGTTCGAGGTCGAGCTCGAGAGCGTTGCGCTGATGTCGACACCCTCAGCGGTCGGGGTAACCCCGAGGTCACCGGCACCGCTGGTCCCGGGGAAAGTCAAAGAGGTGGGCAGATCCGCGACAGGAGACGCCGAAGGCTCGGGAGATGGAGACCCGACCGGTGCGCCACTCGGAGCTGGGTACGGGCTGCCGGCTGCCGATGGTGAGGGCGAGGGCGAGGGCGAGGGCGCGACGCTTGCCGATGGTTCTGAGCTGGCCGATGGTGTTGACGGGTCGCCTACCGCCGGCGTCGCGTCGGCTTGGGACGGAGCCGCAGAGCCCTGTCCCGGCAGGCTCGGGGCCGGCGATCCAGGTATCGGACTGGTTTCCGGACTCGGGCTCCCCAACGGGCTTGCAGTCGGACTCGGCGTGGGCCTCGGCGTGGGACTCGGGTTCAGACTTGGGCTTGGGCTTGGACTTGGGCTTGGACTTGGGCTCACGCTTGGACTTGGACTGGGACTTGAAGTCGCGGCTGCCCCGTATCCCGGCACGCGCAGGGTCAGGGTGTAGGCCCCTGCCTGAAGCTGGCCCAGGGCGACTGAGGCATTCTGGTCACTGAGGTTCAACGAGATGTCATTGGCGCTCGTTGTGAGGTCGAACTGGCCCTGATTGCTCGCGACCAGGTTGAGGTCGACGGGCGCCCAGGAGCCGGCGGTTGTTTGATAGTTGACCTTGCCCGGGTATGCCGCGAACGAGTACGTCCCGTCCGGCTTGGCGTATAGGCGACCGGTCGCTGTCCAGCCGCTAATGAGCGGCGTTGTGGACTGCGGAACGACGACGGTGCTCAACTTTGGTCTCAGTCCAACACCATTGGCGGTGTTGGCGGCATGTCTGTATGGGCATGAACCCGCTGGTGATGGCCGCGCTGAATGGAGACGGTGACAGCGGGTGTCGCGCTGCCCGATGATGCGGGCCCGCACAGCCAGGTGACCCCCCGGAGGAAGAGAGCCCCCGGAGG
>JBBSFD010000077.1:0-11573 GCA_038239115.1 Candidatus Limnocylindrales bacterium
ACCAGACACAGCCGGCCACGCGCCTCCTGGTCGAGCAGTTCCTCCGCGAGATGGAGACACTCGGCAAGCGGTACGCGAAATACTACGAATGGGTGGAACTGCCCCCGCCGGAGCCCGAGCCGGAGCCCGAGCCGGAGCCCGTCGCTCCACGGACCGTCGGCCGCCTGATCGCCGACAGCCTCCGCGCTGCCGGGGTCGAAGTCGCCTTCACCGTGCCCGGCGAGAGCTTCCTGGGCCTCCTTGACGCGCTGCCCGAGGCCGGCATTCGCGTCGTCACGACCCGCCACGAAGGCGGCGCCGCGTTCATGGCCGAGGCCCACGGCCAGCTGACCGGGAAGCCGGCTGCCTGCCTGGCGACCCGCGCCGTCGGGGCTGCCAACCTGGCCATCGGGATCCACACCGCCCGGGCCGATTCCACCCCGATGTTCGTCCTGGTCGGCCAGGTGGCCCGGCCATTCCGTGGCCGGGAAGCCTTCCAGGAGATCGACCTGCCCGGCTCGATCGGCCGGCTGGCCAAATGGTCGGCCGAAATCGACAGCGCCAGCCGAGCCGAGGCCACGATGCTCGAGGCGACCCGCCATGCCCTGGCCGGCCGTCCCGGTCCGGTCCTCATCTCGTTGCCCGAAGACCTCCTCGATGAGATGGTGCCCGGCCAGACGATCGAATCGTTGCCATTTCGGCCGGCCCGGGTCGAGCCGGAGGACGCCGACGTGCGCCGGCTGCTCCATCGCCTGACGGCGGCCCGCCGGCCGGTGATCCTGGCCGGGGCCGGGGTCCTGCGCTCGCGCGGCACAGCCGACCTCGTTCGCCTGGCGGAGCTCCTGGAGGTGCCGGTCATCGCTTCGTGGCGCCGGCCGGATGTCTTTCCCAATGATCACCGGCTGTACCTGGGCATGACTGGTTACGCCGCCGCCTCGACGGTCCGGGCCCGGATCGACGCGGCCGACTTCGTGCTCGTGCTGGGCTCGCGCCTCAACGAGGTCGCCTCGTTCGACTACGAGATTCCCCATGCCGGCCAGGCCTGGGCCCACGTCGACCTCGAGCCGCGGGTCGCGGCCAACGGCCTGTCCGGTCCCGAGCTGGCCCTGACGGCCGACGCCCGGACGTTCCTGCGGGTGGCGCGCCGGCGGGTATCGATGGGTGTCCTGGCCGCAGAGACGTTCGACGCCCGGCGGACGGCCAACGAGGAGGACCGCGCGGCCTACGAGGCGGCCGCCGGGGTCACCGACGATCCCTGGACTGGGCCTGGGGTTCACCCCGGCCGGGTGATGGAGACGCTGAACGCGCTGCTTCCGCCGCAGACGGTGGTGACCACCGATGCCGGCAACTTCGCCGGCTGGGCGTCGCGCGGGCTGCGCTTCCGCCGCCCGGGCACGTTCGTCGGGCCGACCTCGGGGGCGATGGGCTACGGGCTGCCGGCCGCGATCGCCGCCTCGCTCGAGCATCCCGGCCGGCCGGTCGTTGCCCTGACCGGCGACGGCGGCTTCGCCATGACGATGAGCGAGCTCGAGACGGCCGTGCGCGAGCACGCCACCGTCGTCGCCCTCGTCTTCGACAACGAGCGCTACGGGACGATCCGGGTCCACCAGGACCGGCGCGGCACCGGGGCAGGGGAGACGACCGACCTCGGACCGGTCGACTTCGCCGCCGCCGCGATTGCCCTCGGTGCGCAAGGCGTGCGGGTCGACACGGACGAGGCATTCGAGCCGGCGCTGACCGCCGCCCTTGCCGCCGAGACCACGACCGTGATCCACCTTCCGCTCGACCGGCGCTGGCGATCGGCCGGCGTGCTCGACCCGGCCTGACCACGCGATGCGGCCGACGTATCACCTCGTGCCCGAAGCCGCCTGGCGGGACCACGATCCGACGGCGCCGTACGCCGCGCCGAGCCTGGCTGGCGAGGGCTTCATCCACTGCACCGACGGCGAGGAGGCCATGGTCGCCACGGCCAATCGGCACTATGGCGACGTGCCTGGAGCGTATCTCGTCCTGACCGTCGACCTCGACGCGACCGGCTCGCCCTGGCGGTTCGATGACGACACCGGCATCTACCCCCACATCTACGGCCCGATCGCCCCGGCCGCCGTTCTGCGCGAGCAGCCGATTCCGCGCACGAGCGACGGCGAGTTCCTGGCCTTCGGCGGCAGCGGCGTTCCGGCCGGCGTGCGGGTCGAGACGATCTACGTGGTCGAGGCGACCTATGGCCCCGACGCCGAGCGGCTCCGGCCGTTCTCACGGCCCGAGCACCTCGGCCACATCGGCGACCTGCTCCGGTCAGGCCGGGTGATCGAGGCCGGTGGCTATCTCGACTTCACAACGGCGATTCTCCTCGTCCAGGCCGGCAGCGAGGCCGAAGCGCTCGACCTGTTCCGCGACGATGTCTATGTCCGGACCGGGGTGTGGACCGAGCTGCGCGCCCGGGCGTACGGACGGGTGATCGCCGAACCGAGCTAGCTCGCGCTGGCGGCCAGCCAGTCGTTGACGTGTCGGTCGAGCGTGGGCAGGGGCATGCTGCCCGAGCCGAGCACCGTGTCGTGGAAGGCCTTGATCTCGAAGCGCTCGCCCAGCTTTTCCTCGGCCGCTGCCCGGATCCGCTGGATCTCGAGCCGGCCGATCATGTAGGCAAGGGCCTGGCCCGGGTTCACGACATAGCGATCGATCTCGGCCGTGATGTGGCTCTCGCGCATTGGCGAGTTGTGGAGCATGTAGTCGATCGCCTGGCGACGACTCCAGCCCAGGGCGTGCATACCGGTGTCGACGACCAGCCGGCAGGCCCGCATCGAGTCGGCCGAGAGCATGCCCATCCGGTCCAGCGGCGTCGTGTACAGGCCCATCTCGTCCGACAGGCGCTCGGCGTACAGGCCCCAGCCCTCGCCGAATGCGGCGATGAAGGCGTGCTTGCGGAAATCCGGGATGTCGGTCAGCTCGCTGGCGATCGCCAGCTGGAGGTGGTGGCCCGGAATCCCTTCGTGGTAGGCGGTCGATTCGATCTGGAAGCGACCCCAGCCGGTCGGCTCGCTGGTATTCATGAAGAACGTCCCGCCTCGGCTGCCGTCGAGGGCCGGCGCGAAGTAGTAGGCGACCGCGCCGCTGGTGGTCGCCTCGACCCCGCAGTCGGCCTTGGGCAGGATCCCGAACCAGCCGCCCATCACGCCCTTGGCCTTGCCCAAGGCGGCCTTGGCCTCGGCCACGATCGCCTCGGCGCTCTCGTGATGGAGGGCCGGGTCCGACCGGAGGGCATCGAAGATCCTCTCGAGCTGGTCGGAGCCGGTGACCTCGGGGCCGAGCTGGCGGTACTCGGCGGCCAGCGATTCGACCTGCTGGAGGCCGATGTCATGGATCTCCTGGGCCGTCTTGTCGATCGTCGTGAACAGCCGGATCGCGGCGTCGTAAGCCGCCGCGCCGTCGGGCAGCCAGGACAAGCCGACATGCTCGTCGGGGCGAGCCTGGGCCAGGATCTCGTCGTGGAGGACGTTGCGGTAGACCTGGAGGGCCGGCCGGATATCGCTCTCGATGATCACTTCGAGCTTGCTGCGCCAGGCGTCCTTGTTGGACAGGGCGGCCGGCAGGCTCACGTTCAGGAGCGGATCGGCCTCGATCGACAGGGCCAGCCACGCGTCGAGCTGGGGGATCGTGTCACGCACGGCGAAGGCGGCCGGCGTCTTGCCCCCAGCTGCGCCGGCCCGGAGCCGGTCGGCCAGTGCTCGAAAGGCCAGGCCGATCCCGCGGAACTTCGGTTCGAGCTCCTCGGCCACCTCGACCGTCGGGATCGACAGCTTGGGCAGGTAGACCGGCAGCATCGCCTGGAGACCGGAGATCGGGTTGACCGTGTACTCGGCCATCCGGGCCCCCAGCAGGTCGGCCCGGGTCCGGCCGTCCCAGGCGATCATCTCGCGGCTGATCCGGTCCTGGGCGTTGAGCCCCGCCTCGGGGATCGCCTGGGCCCGCCGCACGAAGTCGCGGTCCTCGTGGATTTGGCCGTCCTCGGCCACGCGGCTGGGATCCTCGAACAGGCCGGCAAAGCGGTAGTCGCCGTCCAGGTGGGCGGCCGTCGGGGAGACCCGATGCCGGAAGTCGTAATACTCGGCCGCAAGTTCCTTGACGTCGTCGCTCACGAGGTCTCCCGGTGGTGCGGTGAGGGGTTTGACCTCGATGGTACCGCCCGAGCCGGGTCGCGGCTTCGGTTCAGGACCCGCAGCATCCTTTGTGACAGATTCGTGCTGTAGTGACGCTTATGGTCGGAAACGCGCCGGGAATCGCAGAAATCTCCTCGACAGGACGTCGGCCCACGCTGGGTAGACCGCGATGGACTGCCAGAGCGACGGCCGATCGCCTCTCGACTGGCCATAAGGATCGCTGCAGCGCGAATCTGTCACGAACCCCTCTCTACGAGGCTCGAGTCACTGCCACCCGACCGCGCGGCGGGACGGCCGGCTCAGGGACGCGGCCGGCTCAGTTCCCGCAGCGCGACCACCGTCCGCCAGTTTCGGGCCGTTGCGACGACGCCCAGCTGGCGCTCGTTCAGGGCCTGGCCGAGCTTGCTGCGGCCCATTCCGTTGGGCTGGTGGAGGTGGAGCTCACCGTCGACCACCTCGAATGCTTCGCCTTCGGCGGTCAGGCGCTCGAGCGTGGAAAGCCCGGCCGGCGAGATCGGCCCGGCCAGGAAGACGACGTGGTGACTGGTGTCAGGAACGCCGGGGTACGGGTTGCTCTCGACGATCCGCTCCAGGACGGCGTGGGTGCGGCCCTGGACTTGGATCTTCAGGCCGAGCTCGCGCTCGATCGCCGCGGCTGCCCGCAGGCTGAGAGCGGCCGGCTCCTGATCCGAGGCCAGGATGACGTTGCCGCTCTGGACGTAGGTGCCCACCTCGGTCGCGCCGAGCCCTTCGTAGATCGCGCGCAGCGCGGGCATCGAGACGCGATTCGCGCCACCCACGTTGATCCCGCGCAGGAGCGAGACCTGGAGCTCGATCAGAGCCGGCCTTCGCGCAAGGACACGATCGCCTTGTCGATCCTGCGCTGGCGCGTCTCGGGCGTCTTGGCGCCTTCGACGCCGAGCACGAACCGGCTCTTGTTGCTGTACGAGAGGCCCTCGAAGAAGGCCTGGGCCGCGGGCTCGCCGGCCAGGGCGGCCGCGAAATCGTCGGGCACCTGGATGACCCGCGGCTCGGTATCGAGCTCGAGGGTGACGTCCACGACCTCCCAGGGGGCGATGCCACCGGCGGCGCGATGCTCGGCGCTCACGCCCACGAGGTACTCGTCTGTGTAGGCGGCCACCGTGCTCCGGTAGGTGTAGCCCTTGATCGTGACCCTGACCGGCGGCCGCTTGCCCCGGCCCAGGGCTTCGACGGCCGCCGGCGGCACGGAGATACCGCAGGCAGTCTTGCCCCGCTGTTCGACGGTTGCCCGAAATGTCACCAAGACGCCACCTCCACGGCCGAGTATGCCAGTCGGCCCTACCTGGCTGCCGACTTGGACTGCCGGCTTGACAGCTCAGTCAGCGGGTAGCTAGTATCCAACCATACGGTTGTACAACTAGGAGGATTAACACGGGCATGACCGTCGACCCCATCAGCGCCACGTTCGCGGCTTTGGCCGACCCGACCCGCCGGGCGATCCTGGCTCGGCTGGCCGGCGGGGAGGCGAGCGTCAACGAGATTGCCGCACCTTTCGCCGTCAGCGTCCAGGCAGTCTCCAAGCACCTCAAGGTCCTCGAGCGGGCCGGCCTCGTCTCTCGCTCGAGGTCGGCCCAGCACCGGCCGGCCGTCCTGCGCGCGGCTCCGCTGGCCGAGGTCACCGACTGGCTCGAGCACTACCGGCGATTCTGGGAAGGCAGCTTCGATCGCCTGGCCGACCACCTCAGGGAGATGCAGGCCGCCGAGAGCGGCGAAAAGGAGGTTCAACAATGACCGACAAGCAGCCGCCGGCAGGCATCGTTTCGCTGTCCGTCGACGCATCGGGGTTGAAGATCGTGCGGGTCTTCGACGCCCCACGGGAGCTCGTCTTCAAGGCCTGGACCGAGCCCCGGCGATTCGCGGCCTGGTTCGGCGAGCACGGCTCGGCCATGCCGCTCGAGACCGTATCGATGGACGCCCGGCCGGGTGGCGCCTGGAGCGCGATCATGGTCCATGGGCCAGACAAGACTCGGATCCCGTTCTCCGGCCGCTTCCGCGAGGTGGTGCCGCCCGAACGGGTCGTGCTCACGATGACCGACCAGCCGGAGCCGTCAGACGATGCGGTCGATATCCTGACTGCGGTGTTCCGCGACCTCGGCGGCGGGCGTACCGAGATGACGTTCACCCAGCTCGGCGGACACCTGCCTTCCGACGAGTATTCGCGGGCACTCCGCGGCTACCTGATCTTCTTCGAGCGGATGGCTGAGCATTTCGCCGCCGAACCCGTCACAGCCTGAGGAGGCTCCCGATGCCAGATCGCGCACCGACCGAGGTCACCAACCTTGACACGTTCAACTACGGCCTCGCACCGCTCGAGTGGAGCCGGCCCCGGGGCATCCTGATCGCGGGCCCGGAGCAACCCGGGACGCCCATGTTCCTGTCGACCGCTCGGCCCAACGGACGGCCGCATTCGGCCGGGATCGGAGCCATCTGGTACGACGGGGACCTGTACTTCACCAGCGCGGCGGGCACCGCCAAGTCGAAGTACCTGGCCGCCAATCCGGCCTGCGCCATCTCGTGCGGGCTGGCTGGGATCGATCTCGTCGTCGAGGGCTCGGCCTCGATCGTCCGCGACCAGGCCGTGGGCGAGGCGGTCCTGGCCCGGTTCCGGGCCGGCGGCTGGCCGGCCGAGTTCCGCGACGGCCAGGTCACGGCCCCGTTCAGCGCACCGAGCGCCGGCCCGCCGCCGTGGGACCTCTACCGCTTGGTCTTCGACGTCGCCTATGGTGTCGCCAATGTCGAGCCATTCGGGGCAACGAGGTGGCGCTTCGCGACATCTGCTTGACGGCGGCCAAACGACGGCGGACTGTTGACGGGTGAACAGCGAGGGGCCCGCCTCCAGCGATCCAGATCACTCACCGGACGTCGTCGGGGCGTTGTCGTTGGACGACCTTCGGCCGCTGCGGCGGTTGATGAATATCCCGGCCCGGGCGTTGAGCCTGCTGTTCATCCTCGCGGCCGTGGTTGTGGGCGGCTGGTGGCTGCGCCAGATGACCTCCGCGCTCGCGATTCCGGGCATTTCGGTCGTCTCCATCGCGGGCGGACTGGCCGAGGGCCTGGCCGACGTGCTGATGGTCCTGCTGCCGGTCGCCCTGCTATGGCGCGTTCCGTCGGCGCTGCGTTCTCGAAGCCTGCTGTTCGTGGGCTTGTCGATCCTGGCCACCCTGAGACTCCTCGGTGTCGTCCTGGGTGTGTGGGTGACCGACTTCAATGGTCCGACGTGGGTCATCGACAGCGAGTCATGGCTCCGATACCTCCAACCTGTGGCAGGAGCCTTGATTGCCTATGGCCTGCTTCAGCTGCGGGTGAACCGGCCGGGACGTCGGGTCCTCCTGGTCGTGCTCGTGGCGATCCTGGTTGCCCTCGAGCTCGCGTTTCCCGCGATCGTGGCGATCCAGAACGCCACGGCGCCCACAAGCTTCATCGCCGCGGGGGTCGACTGGTGGGCGGTCCTTGCCGCGGTCACAAGTGGGTTCACCGCCTGGATCGTCATCGATGCCTGGCTCGGTCACGAGCCGCCGGTTCTGTTCTGGACTCTGCTCTCGGCCGCCGCGCTGTGGGCCATCGGGGCCAGACTGGTCGACCTGCCTCAGGCGATCGCCATCGTCATGTTCGAGTCGAGCCTGCCGGACATCGTGGGAACGATCGCGTCGGTCGCCGCCGCCGTGTCGACGGGACTGATGTTCGTGGCATACCTGCGCTACGCGCCCCAGCCGGCGGACGCTACCGACGTGGTCGAGGACCAGCCGCGCTGAAGTCGCGGTACATGACCACGATCGCCAGGGGCAGGAACGGCGCGATGACGATCCAGGCGACGAAGGTCGCCAGCGTGGCGATGATGAAGCCCGCGTCGAGCCCGTGGCCGGGGCCGACCAGGAAGACGAGCCCGAAGGCGATGACCGCCACCGGAATGCCTTCGATCAGGCCCACGATCAGCAGGGTCAGGGCAATCGACAGGCGCCGGCCACGGGTCAGGTCAGTGCTCCGGCTCAGGGCGGCCCGCAGGCTGATCCGCTCCAGGACCAGAGCGGGTAGCGCCATCGCCCAGCGAACGCCCGCGTAGACGGCGACTCCAAACGCGACGAACACGAGCAGCTCGATCCCGAAGGCCTGGCCCAGAGCGGCATCGGTCGATTCGGCGGTCGTCGCCGCCAGGGCAGCCGAGGAGCTGTCGAGGGCGGTTTCCAGCCACACTAACAAGGTGGCCCCGAAGACGAGCGCACTGAACAGCAGGACCAGGTCCATGGCATGGCCGACCAGGGCGCGCAGGGCGCCTCGGATCGTGTCCTCGTGGTCGCGTTTGGACAGGAGCAGGACGGCCAGGGCCGCGATCAGCAGCAGGATCGAGCCGTAGGTCAGGCTGAGCGAGGCGATCGTGCCCACCACGACCAGCGGCTCGTGCAGGAGCTGGGCGGCCGCGACGGCCTGATTGACGCCGCTGGGGTCGCTCGAGCCCAGGGCCTGCTCGACGCCCTGGAGCTGGCCCACGAGGACGGGGGCGGCGAGGAGGCCGGCGGCGCCCTGGATCAGGACGGCCAACCCGAAGATCGGCCTCGGCCGAGTCCGGCAGGCCTGCCAGATCGAGCTCAGCCGGGCCGGAATATTGGGCTCGTCGGGGAGACTCCGGCGATCACCGATCGATGCTCCGGTCCAGCCCGGGATCTCGTCGTCGCGGGGCACCCTAGCGCACGCGCCGGATGGCCACGGTCCCGGCGATCTTGTCGTGCCAGCCCTGCTTGCGTGAGTCGAAGGCCGCCCAGATCAGGCCGATGTCCAGGACGTAGATCGAGACGAGCATGCCCAGGTAGGGCAGGCAGCCTCGGCCGAAGCTGATCCGGCTGCCGTCACGCTCGTTGCGGACCTGGACGCCGAGGGCCAGCTGGCCCAATGACGCCCCTCGGCGCGACCAGAGGATCGCGAAGTAAAGCATCTGGAGCACGCCGAGCACGACGGTCACGCCCAGCGCGAGCGGGATCAGCGAGTTGATCGCGGCGAAATAGGCCGTGTAGGCCGCCTGATCCACGACCAGCTGGCCGGTGGTCGGGTCGACGTTGTACATCCCCCGACCGAGCGTATCAAGGGTCGCCTGGGGGACGCTGTTGAGGAAGATCGGCAGGGCGATGATCCAGCTTGGGACGGCCAGGATCAGCCCGTCCAGCAGGAACGCCCAGAAGCGGCGCCAGAATCCGGCATAGGCATAGCCTGGCGCCGGACCGGTGAACTGCTCGGGCAGGATCCAGCCCGACCGCGGTTGCGTGCTCGGTTCGGTGCTCCCGTCGACCACGTTCCGGCCCCTTGTGCGAATCGAGCGACGATCAACCTCGACGAGGCTGACCTGCCGGCGAGGATCGCCCATTGTGCGCCAGTGGCGCGAGGCCCTGATCGTCCTGCTCGCGCTGGCCGAACGGGCCCGCCTTGACCGAACGGGCCGTTGGCCCCACCCTGAGCCACGCCGAAACGCGCCGGGTTGCGACCCAGTTGCTCGCAGCGCACGGCAGATCGGACGGCCCGTCGTGGCCCGAACCACCTTTCAGACGCCCGCAGCCCTCGTCGTCGTGAGCACGCAGGGCTACTTCGATGTCTATCCGCCGGTCGCCCGGCTGGAGAATGCCAAGCCCGTCTACCGGGGCGTCATCGCCGAGCTTGGCTCGACCGTTCGCAGCTTCGATGACAAGCTGTCGGTGCGGCCCGATTCGAGCCGGCTTGCCGAGGCGGTCACGGACTGGTCCGGACGCAACGGCGCGGCCGCGGTCCGGGGCGAGCTCGGCGGTGGCCGCAATGCGGACATCGAGCCCCTGGTCGACGCTCCCGCCGCCTGATCACTCCGCCCGGGCCACCCGCGGAGGGCGACCCGGGCATTTTGTTGCCCGGGCTACGGAGCGAAGTAGCCGGTCACGTCGAAGACCACCTGGGCCGAGGCTCCGGCCTTGGCCACGTAGGTGACGCCCATGGTCCCCGCCGGGTTCGTGAGTGGCATCGTCACCCCGTTCGCCCGGGTGTCCCCGGCCGGGAAGTTGATGGTCGATGTGAGCGGCGTGTTGGTCGCGACCGTGGTCAGGCTGAAGTAGCCCGCCGTGGTCTGACCGGTCGCGGTCAGGTTGCCGGTGACGGCGATCGCTCCGGCCGGGATGGGCGAGCTACCCCCGATGACCGCGATCGTCCGGGCCTGGCTGGACAGCAGCTTCGTCTGGCCGGCCGGGACGTTGAACCGGGTGTCGAGAATTCGGGTCTGGGTGACGGTGAAGTACTTCGCGCCATCGGTATTCGGCAGGAAGTAACCGGTCACGTCAAACACCACCTGGGTGGTTGAGCCCGGGGCCGAGCCGACGTAGGTCAGGCTGAGCGTGCCGCCCGGACCGAGCGGGGTCGTAACGCCGTTCGCCCGGGTGTCGCTGACCGGGAAGTTCAGGGTCGAGGTGCCTGGCGCGTCGGTCGGCACGGTCGTCAGGGAGACGTAGCCGGCCTTGGTCTGGCCGGTCACGGTCAGGTTGCCCGTCACCGCGGTCGCGTCCGCCGGGATAAACGTGCCGGCGCCCACCGAGCCGGTGCCCTGGACCGTGAAGGTCTGGGCGATGCCGGTCTTGAGGCGGGACGGCAGGCCGAGCGGCGTCCGGGTATCGACCAGCCGGTTGGGGGTCATGCTGTGGAAGGTCGCCCCGGTCGCGTCCTGGGCGAAGTAGCCGGTGACATCAAAGACCACCTGGGTCGTCGAGCCACCCTTGCTGCCCACATAGGTCACGCTCAGGTAGCCATGCCCGCCCGCGCCCGTGCCGAGCGGCGTCGTCACGTTGTTGGCCCGAACGTCCCCGGCGGGGACGTTCAGGGTCGAGCTCGTCGGATCATTCGTGCCAACGGCCGTGAGGGCGAGGTAGCCGGCCTTGGTCTGGCCGGTGACCGTGAGGTTGCCGGTGACGGCGACCGCGTTATCCGGGATGTTGATCGATGAGTCGCTCGCATGGAGCCCGGTGACCCGGAACGTTCGGAAGTTCTTGGAGACGAGCTTCGAGCTGATTCCGATGGCGAACCGAGTGTCGACCAGGCGGTTCGGCGTCACTGGGTGGTAGGTCGAGCCGGCCTGGGGCAGGGGATTGACGGTGATGCTTCGGGAGGTGGTCCCGGTGCCGTTGTCGTTGATCGCGTTGAAGGTCACCGCATAGGGACCCGGGTTGGCATAGGTGTGGGTCGGGTTCTGGTTGACGGACGTGGCGCCATCGCCGAAGTCCCAGTGCCACGAGGTCGGGGTATTGGTCGAGGTGTCGGTGAACTTGATCTGGAGGGTACCGGCGGTCTGGGCCGTCGTGAAGCTGGCCACCGGCGTGCCCGGCGCGCTCGGATTGACCGTCACCGTCTGGGTCTGGGACGTGGTCCCGCCCTGGTTCGAGGTGATCAGCTTGACGG
>JBBSFD010000078.1:0-11029 GCA_038239115.1 Candidatus Limnocylindrales bacterium
CTGTCGTGACGTCGGGCGACTCCTACCGGATGAAGGAGGCCAGAACGAGAGCGGGTGGGCCATCGCCGAGGGCCTGAGACGTGCCTTGGGGTGGGTACTTTTCATGGCCACCAGTGGATACTTTCACATGGCCATTGACACACCCGCCTGTAGTTCTCGAGCGCACAGGTGATGGCTGTGATCCAATCTAAGGCGAGCGGTACCCTGCCTCGCGGCGACTTCCTCCCGTCGCGTGGGGTGGCGTCCGCCCTATACCAAGCTGCACCAGGACGACGGGCGAAGTCCGCATGTCTTCCATGGAGTCAGAACAAGGACCGCCCGCCGGGGTGAAACCCAACGCTGTATCCAGCGATGCTCGTGTCCGAGACCGCGGCCGAGCTCTGCGAATTGCGAGTTCCTGGACGACCGGCGCCCGCACCTGCCGTCCTCGTGATCCGACCAGCCAGCAGGCTCGGATGGGTCGAGCCGGCGTCGCCGGACCAGGTCACGCCGTGCGGTGGAGGGCTACCGAACAGGCGGTCTATAACTGCAACCTTGCCGAAACCGTCGCGCACCTTGTCGAGCCAAGCGAGCAAGCCCATTCTTCGCACGGTAGCCCCAACTGGGCTGCGAGACGTCGATGCGACCCGGCTACCATGAAGTGGCTGCGAGGTCTAATTCGATGCAAGGTCAAGGTCACCAGTTCACCACCAGAGGGCCCGCCGCGTTCGGCGTCGAGCTGAACGTGCAGACCAACGTCTACGTCATGGACCAGTTCAACTGGAACAACGTCAACGCCGGGCGCGCTGCGAGCACCGTGTACAGCGTCCACGCCACCCGCAGCCCGGTGATCGTCCGGGCGCCTGGCGCGGGAACCTGGTGGGTCGTCGTCGAGGCTACCGGAGCCGCCCTTAGGTACAAGATCACCCCGCTCTCTTAGGAGAAGGTCCATGGTGAACAAGCAGACGAGCCCCAAGCAAGCATCCCAGGCTAGCAAGGACCTGCGCAATCCGTCGACCCCGAAGAAGGATCGCGGGCCGATCGCCAGTGCACTCTCGCAAGCCAAGCCCAAGAAGAAGTAGGCTGGCCCGCTTCCGCTCCGGTCCCCACGCGGCGATCTCGGGTAGCCCGAGCCGACCGGCCGTGTCGGGCCGACGGAGGTTACTCACACGCAGAAATCGCGGCTAGGGCTGGCGATCGTTCCAACAGATCGGCTTCTCATACTGGCGAGTTATCGGCGTATTCGTAGAGGTGGGCCCCCCGGGCGGCGTAGGTCCACTAGTGTCGATAAAGCGGCCGGTAGTTCCCGCCGTGATGGGAACAGGACCCGGAGCGGCCGCCGGAGTGACTAAACGTGTCGTCGGCACATTCTTCGACATAGCCGTTCGTGCTTGACCAGAAGCTCGCGATGCAGTTGAAGTAGTCGCAGAACGCGCTCGGTGGGCTATAGATGACCTGACCCGGCGAGAAGTTGTAGCCCCAAGGATTACCGAAGACCCCTGGTGGAGGCGTCGGTTTCGGCTTCGGCCTGGGCGTTGGTCGGGGTGTGGGGCGAGGCGTTGGTCGGGGGGTCGGCTTGTGCGTCGCGACCGGCTTGGGTGTCCCTTTAACCGGAGGCTTCGCTCCCGGCTTGGTTGACCCGAGCGAGCCCCCGAGCGGGTTGGTCGGGCCAGTCGTGGCGACGAAGAAGCCGGGTGGCGTTGCGGTTGGCGCGATCGCAAGCCCGGTCTGCCCAGACCCCGGAGACGCGCCCGGAGCGGTTGGGCTCGATCCATTAGCGATGGCAACGAAGGCCACCACGAGGATTCCTACGACGATCGCTGGGCCGACTTTGCTTCGCGGCGGTCGAGTCTGCCCGCCGCCTGCAAGTGATGCCGTGCGGCGACTGGTCTGTTCGCCAGCCTCGAGCTTGGTGGTGTAGAAGAGCCCACTACCGGGCAACCCAACCGTCGCCCGAGATCCGTGGGTCCCAGTCGTGATCTTTGCTCCGCGCGGCCCGAGCGAAACGGACGCGCCGCGCTTGCTCAGATTCAGGGTCACGCCTGGAGCGAGCTTGACCCGGCGCCAGAATCGCAGACGTCCCATCGAATTCCCCCCTAGTGGCCGAGCGATACCCCCCATCATGAGCGGCAGGTCAAGTGGCGATCGATGGTCCTGCCGCGCCGTTTGTAGCGGCGGATCTAGGTGATTGGCCAGCATCGGGGCGCTGAGAGGTGCTGTCGTCCTCGGGCGCTGGAACTTTGGCGGGTACCGTATCCTCGTACCAGACAACTCAAAAGGTGATGTTGATCGGGAGGAACTGGGGGGATGGACATAGCCCGTGCTGCGCGCACGGATCGGATCGCAAGCCGCGGGCTCGCCGTGATGCGCGCGTACCTGAATGTAGCAAATGTTCCGCCCTCCCCCGCCACGGCCATCTTCGATGCTACGCATCGGGCAGGCGCCGCCATGGACCTCGCCATGCGTGTTCGGCGCCACGGGCGCGTGTCGTATGAGGAGATCAAAGCATTCGCACGGTTGGGCGGCACGCGTGAGTCCGATCTACGCCTATGGCTGCTTCCCGCTCTGGAGGCAGCGCGGGTAGCCCAAGTCCTTACGAACGAGCACGGCGAGCTGATTGGTATTGAAGAGCAGGTTGGCGTCGCGGAGGCGATCCTCGATCAGGTAGCTCGAATCTGGGAGTCCTTCGGCCCCTGACAGGATTGAGCGATGTGCTGTGGACGTGGCCGACCATCTCGCGTATGCGCCGTACGTCGCGTCAGACGTTCGCGGGATGCTCGAGGCGCAGGGCTACCCGGCAACTGAGCACGAAGGGGTGTTTCGTTCTCTGCAGGCGGTCGGGATGCTTCGCCGACAACGATCCTTGGCGTTGCGGGAAGATGTTCTTTACAGCCCTTACGTCTGGGGCACGGAAGCCGTCCAGATCGCGGAGTTCCTTCATCGAATCCCGTCTAACGAGCGCGAGGTTCTGGCGACGGTCGCCCGACGCTCTGCGGAGAGACCAGGCTCGACCGTCGACGACTTGGGAGCGACGCCCGAGGTCGTGGTCGCCGCTCGCAAGGTCGGCTTGATCGATGCGACGCGCGTGGTCACGAGTGGAGGCGCCGAGCGCTCTTTCGCATTCTCCCCGTCTTTGGAGCGCCAACTGGCAGTTGGCGCTACTGACGTCACGCACGAGCGAAAGCAGTTCGTTGCGCACATCCTGTACGGACACAGATTTGGCTTCCTAGGGACGGGTAGGATCAAGAACCCGATCGTCCTCGTCAGTTCGCTGATCAACCAGGGGCGCGTCGGTCCAGCTACTGCCATCGGCACGGACTACCCGCTGCTCGAAGCAACGGGCATCGTGCGGGAACCGGCTCACCTCGAACGAGAATGGCTCGACGACGACGTACGCGTACGACAGGACCGACGAGCTCCTGACCCAGAAGGTCGGCGCCGGGACCGCCCGCTCGGCGACCTACGACCCCTACGGCAACATGACGAGCGAGCCGAACCCCGACGGGACGGCCACCTCCACGGCCTACACCTACAACCTCAACGACGTTCTGACCGGCCAGACGCCCGCGTCGGGCTCAGGCCCGTGACCTACACGGTTGATGCCCTGGCCCGCCACCGGACCCAGGTCGTCGGCGGTGTGACGAACACGTACGCCTACGCCGGCTCGAGCCAGACCGTGGTTCAGATCGCCAACTCGACGACGACAACCAACTCCGCGATCGACGCACTCGGGGATCGACTCGCGACAAAGACGAGTGCGGGTGGTTTCGGCTGGCTCGTGCCAGATCTCCACGGCGACATGGCCGCGGCGACCAACAGTGCCGGCACTTCCATCACGGACGCCTTCCGCTACGACCCCTATGGCAAGATCGTCGCCTCGGCCACGAGCTCCCTGCCGAACCCTTGGCGCTACCAGGGCCGTCTCCTGGAGAGCTCAGGCTCCGATCCGGCCCTCTATGATTTCGGCTTCCGCAGCTACGACCCGGGCCTCGGGGCGTTCACAAGCCTTGACGACACGGTGGGCAAGGCCCTCAACCCGGCGACGTTCAACCGCTTCCTGTACGCCGATGCCAATCCGGAGACCCTGACGGACCCGACTGGGCATTGGCCGTGGGACGACGTCGCATCGGCGGTCAGTAGCGTTGCTGGGGGCATCGGTGACGTCGGCAAGAATGCCATCGCGTTCAGCAAAGGCGTCGTCGAAGGGGCGGCTGACACAGTTGTATCGACTGTCACCGGCACGGTCGCGCTCGCAGGGGCAGCCGTCGGGGTGACGGGCTGTGCGATGGACAGCAAATGCCGAAATTCAGCGATCGCCTCGATCGGCGCTGCGGCGCAGGACTTTGCACACGACCCCGTGGGTCATGCCGTTCAGGCCGGCCGAGATAGTTTTGCTGCGGCCAAAGGAGCGATCGGTAGTGCGGCCAACACGGTCATAACTGACTGGCGGGCCGGGAACTTCGAGGACTTCGGGAAGATCACTGGCGCGATCGCGGCGACCTTCGTACCGGTGGGAGGCGTGTTGGCCAAGGTTGGCGACGCTGGACGTCTGGTGGCCGATGCCGGCCGCGCCGCTGATGAGGCCGAGGTCCTTGGCGATGCCGGCAAGGCAGCGGAGGCTGGCGGTAGCTTGTCCGAACGAGTCACGGGCAGGCTGGACTCATGTCCCACCTTCAATAGTTTCACGCCCGATACGCTTGTAGCGACCCCATCGGGCGAGCGCCCCATTGTGAGCCTGGTCGTTGGTGACGCAGTCCTGGCGGAGGATACTTCGACCGGGGAGGTCACGGCTGAACCGATTACCGTCGTTCACCGGAACAACGATCCGATCACAGGGTCAGTCGTCATCGCAGGCGAGGCCATCTACACGACGCCGGAGCATCCGTTCTATACCGCCGAGCACGGTTGGGTCGACGCAGGCGCACTAGCCGTCGGCGAACACGTCAAGAGCGAATCGAGCAGCTACGGGCTCGTCAGCTCTGTGGCCTTTACGACGACCCGCGAGATCATGTACAACCTAACCGTCGACGTCGACCACACCTACTTCGTCGGAATTGGCCAATGGCTCGTCCACAATTGCGGGGTCGGAGCTAACCGTAACCTCGGGCTCCGCGGGGAGCGAGCTGCTGGCGTCGATGGTCCTAAAGTAGGCGTCCCGTCAGCTCTGACCAGCGGCCTTACGAGGTACCCCGACTACTTGACAAGAACGGCCGTAGGCGAGATCAAGACCGTCGCCTACCAAGTATTTGAGTTCGCAACTCCGCGACTACATTGCGATCGCGCAGCGCTCCGGTAGAGTGGTGGAGTTGACGGTCAAGACGACGACACGGCTCAGTCGGCCCTTACAAGCGGTCATTGATGATGTCGCGATTCCGATAGTTCTTCGACGAATGAGGTTTGAGTAGTGGGGTCACGCCGAGAGGCCGAGGACCATCGCGCCGCGCATGTCTTGTCGAAAAAGGCCGGCATCCAGGTCGCAAGCGTGTACGACTTGGTCAATTCGCGGATTCGGCAGCCGGATGTCATCCCCATTCTGATGGAGTTGCTCCCAACCCTGTCTGACCCGGCGGTCCGTGAAGGGGTCATCCGCAGCCTCCGCAGTAAGGACGCACGGGGTATCGCTGGGCCCGTTCTATTCCGTGAGCTAGCGAGAACGGAAGGCGACTATTTCCGGTGGGTAATCGCATATACGCTTACGGAGGTCGCAGGCGAAGCAGACGCGCCGGCGATCATTCAGTGGCTGGCCTTGGAGCCAGATCCGAGCATCCGAGGGACTTTGGCGCAGGCACTCGGGCAGACCAGGAGCGCCGAAGCTGTTCCGGTCCTTGTCGACCTCCTTTCTGAGGCCGTGCCGGCGGGACGTGCCTCGCGAGCCCTAATCAAACTAGGGGTGCCACCGGACGGTCCTGCGCTTGAACGCATCGGTCGCCAGGAGCAAGAGGGGGGTACCCAGCAGCGCCTAGCGGCCGCCAGGGTACTGAAGCGATTCGCCGTTGTTACTGCTCGAACGTCGTGAAGGCGGGGCCTGAGTCGATGCGTTCGAGTGACGGATGGCCACAGTTCGGCCGAACGACAGGGCAAATGGAGGCGCATTGGACGCATACCAAGCGGGATACGCCGCTGGTCACGCAGTCGCGGTCATCCTGCTGATTGGGCTTCCCATTGGAGTTGTCCTGTTGGTGAGACGACGACGGGATAGATGAATTAGGAGACGGCGGCCACATCTGCTAGGCGACGCTCTGCTGACGAGGCGGACTATCAGCGACGCATGTGCTCAGGCCGGCCTTGGATCGGACCCGCGTGACTCGTGTAGACTCGGCTCAGGCGGGCTGGGCCGCGACGGTGCATTCGCGGAGATTGTCAGCTCGAGTGCCGGGCTCATCCCGAATGAGGCCACCCTCTGTTGACCGAAGGTCTGGTGAGGACGCCAGACCGGGTACCGTCCTACTGTCGCGGGCGCCGTCCTTGATAGCGCTCGAGCTGCTCAACCGCCAGGAGGCAGCCATGGACCGCAACCGACGTGAACATGACCGCCCCGGCGACGTTGGCGCTCGTCCGCACCAGCAGGCCTCCAGGGACGTCGGGGCCACCCTCGATCTTCTCGATCTGTGACGTCAGGCCCTTCCACTGCATGCCATGGGCGTAGGCGCTCAGGAGCCGATACGTGCCCCGCCCTGGACCCGGGTCCTGCCCGATGTACCTGGCGAACAGCTCCGTCATGGGCGGGACTCGTTCGGCCTTGATCCCCGCCAGGTCGCGCTCGGCGATGAGCTCCAGGTAGCGTGCGCCGCCACTCTTGGCCGGCGACTCGAGCCGTTCGGTCGGGACCTCGAAATCGGATTCGAACTCGCGCCGGTTGCGATGGTCCTCGACGAGGAGGGCGATGCCGCGTCGGACCCGGAAGATGGAACCGGCCTCCTCCTCGGTAAGCCACCGAGCGCGGGCGACACCCTCCAGTGCGCCCCGGAGGAGCGTCATATGAGCCGTGTTGGGCTGCAGCTTTGCCTCGGTCAGCAGCTGCTGCCAGACGAACAGGTGCTCGAGCCCAGTCGCGAGCACGTCCATGGCGAGGATGCCCACGTGGTGGCCGAGCGGCAGACCGGCATCCCGCGTCGCGTCCGACCGGGGCGCACTCCCGGCCTTGGCGAGGGCAGCGGCGCGCTCTCGGAGCTCCGGCGCGTGTTCGAGGAGCTTCACCAAGCGCTCGGTCATCGCCCGATCCCGCGGACAGAGGAGCTCGTCTGGATCTCGATCGTCCCCCATCGAGGCAGCATAGGGCTAGGGCTCTCCCCTGAGGCGGCCACACCCCGATCGCTCGGGGCTCGGGTGGCCTCCGCAGGAGGGATCGACGGCCGCGACGGGGAGCCGGGTGCCTTGAGGCTAGCCGGGCTCGCTCACGTGGGGCTTAGCAGCGGCCCGCCGCTCCGCCATCCAGTCCCAGGCGGGCGACCAGAACGCGGGTGACCCGGGATCCAGCCCGCGCAGTCGGCCCTCGGCCTCCCAGGCAGCCAAGAGCGCGTCGGCCTTCTCCTCTGAGAGCCTGGCCGCGGCGATGAGGCGCGAGCGATGGCCGGCGCGACGGGCCGCGGCGATGAGTTTGGGATCTCCGCGGCGGGCCATGACCTCGATGATGCGCAGATCGGCGAGACAGGTCGGCCGGCGAGCGCGAGCGGCCCCCGACCGATGGGGGGATACCGATCAGGGGCCGGTGACAGCGTAGCGGTGGCCGGCAAGGTCAGAGACGGGCCCCTTCTCGCCGGCCAGGAGCCTATATCTGACGCGCTCGAGCCACCTGCTCGTCGACGGCGTCTACAAACTCATTCCAGGCGTCGATCCGGCCTGCGTCGGACTCGCCGATGAACATGTCGAGGAGGTGAACCCTGCGAACGATCGGCCCCTCGTTCTCCGGATTGTCCTGGAAGTGCCGCACGAGCTGGACCGACGCCCACGGGTGGAGGACGCCGTCCGCCTCACGCTCGGATCGAACGCGGGCATCAATGATCCCGCGGGCGGTTGCGACCAAGATCCTGGTGGGCGGTGGCTCGGGGAGCTGCAGTGTGGCGAGCTCCTCGCCCGCGTTGAGGGCCTCGATCCACCTGGGCACCGCAAAACGCATTGCGCCAGTGAACCCCAGTTTCCTGTTGTCCGACTTCACGCTGGTCCCTCCTCTTGCCCCGCCGAGCCGGCTGGCCGCCCATCCTAAGGCCCGCGGCCCGGGAAGTAGCGGCCCCAGCACCCGCGAGAGCCGCCGGGGCCGCGTGTGACAGCTGCGGGCCGTCGGCGCCCTCGTCCTGGGCCGTTCTAGGCGGTCGCGTCTTCGATCTTGATCCCGAGGGCACGCATCGCCCACAGAGCACCCGCGGCCCGACCTTGCGCAGGGCGCTGAAGTCCGCGCTTCATTGGGCCTTGATCGCCTTGGCGATCGCCCCTTCGATCGACGTGGGTTTCGTTGCCGTGGTCATGCCTCTACCGCCTTCCGGGGCGCTTCCGGACAAACTGCCGCGAACTCAATGCCGGCCGCAGTGACCTCTTCGACCACGCGGGCCATCGCGGCCTCGGTGGCCACCGTGATATGGCGAGCGACGATTTCATCGAAGGCAGCCTGCTCCGATGGGCGGAAATCCTCAGCGTTCCAGACGATCGCGTCGAATACGTCCGCGGCACCGAAGAAGATGTCACGGAGCACATCGGTGACCGGATCGACAGGCGAGAAGCGGGTTAGGTCAGACGGCCAGCTAGCTGTACCCTCATGAACCGCCGCCCGGATCTCCTCCTCGGTGGGAGCCTGGATCGTTGCCGTGGTCATCTTGACCACCTCCTGAAGTGCGAACGCCCCGCCGGATGGTGGGTCAAGCACCGCCCGACAGGGCATCGATCAGGATATTCGGTTGCGGACCGTCTTGACCCCGGCCGCCGGACGGATCCGGCAGGACAAATGTAGCAGCGACCGTCAAGTCGAGTGCGCGTCCCGCACGTAGCAGATGCGCCAGGCTTTCAATGCCCGGACCCAGACCCGCTCCTGGCGGAATCCGCGAAAGAGGTTTCTGAACCCGTCGGGACGCTTGGCCCGGTTGGTGACCACGACGCGGCGGTCGCGCGGCAGCGCCAGAACGTAGTCGCGCATGAGCCTGGCGCCCGCCAGACCGCCCTCGTCGGGCCAGAGGAAGACCACGACGAACTCGTTGGGTCCGTCCTCGACGATTCCGCGCAGCCCGGGCGCGACGTGCGGCCACGGCGGCTTGCCGCCCACGACGGCCAACATGAAACGGCGCTCATTCTTCGGTTCCGTCACGTCGAATCCGAGCCTCGCGGACAACATGAGCGCCATCAGGCTTTGAGCCCGAGCGTCCGGATCGAGTACTTGAGCGAGATGCCGCCCCCGCGCTTGTGTCCCTTTCCCAAGGGTCAGGCCTCGCTCTCGACGATCGCGAACCTCTGCTGAGTGGACGGCCCAAGGCCAAGCGGGTCGGTCTCGTCCGCGAGTCCGTTCGAGATCTCGATGTGCAGTCCCGCCCTGGCCGCCGGCGAGAGCCCGAGCTCGCGGCCGACGAGCCGGATTTGGTCGACCTCGGCGCGGATCATCGAGCTGAGCGGGTTGCGGACAACCTCCTGGCCCCGGGCGCCCCTCACGACCGGGCCGGAGCGGGCGTACAGGCGCACCAGGTCGGCATAGCGGCTCACCGACTCGCAATACATCCGCAGCAGGTACTCGTCGACGGCCCGAATGACCCCGGGCGCCTCGGTCGCGAGGACCCGGCGCCATACGACCTTCGCGACCGGGTCCATCTCGCGCGGCATCCGCACGTTGGTGAGCGATGCGCGCGGCTCGCCGCTGTGCAGACGACTCGGGCGCGTCTCGCCGCGGGCCAGCTGGAGCCGCAGGGGCGTCGGAGCGGGGCCGCGGCTACCCACTTTGGCCTCGAGTGACCAAAAACGGCAAACCGAGCTGCGTGTGCAATGCGCCTGGCGTCCTGCGGGAGGATCCTCCCGATCCGTGTGGGTACCCCCGGGTCATCGCGAGCGCGCTCACGCTTGCGGGCCGTCCTGGAACGACGATCGGGCAAGCGTGGCGACCCGATCGCGGTCCGGCTGAGGCACGCCACCAGTCCGCGGATCCGGCACGTGGATCGTCTGGCCATCGAAGGTCGGCAGCAGCATGGCATCGTGGCCACCGTGCACACCGGGCTCCACCTCGTAGAGCGCGTGCTCGACGGCCTGCTGGACCCACGCTCCGGACTTCCGCAGCTCGATATCGAACGCCATCGCGGTGCGGACGTCGGGGTCGCTGCTCAGCCCGTCCAGGTCATCCACGCTCGGGAGCGTGGTTTGCCGTCGGGCGACCAGGTGATCGCGGAGCATCAGGCGAGCGCTCTCGAGGATGGCCTGGTCGCCATCAGCGGCGGCATCGACCAGGCGCTGCTGGGCGACGATCCAGCCGTCCTTGCCGCCGTCGATCCCGGCGTCCACCACGCCCCGTAGCCGCTCCCATGCGGCTGCGTCGCTGGCCGTCACGGGCCGGTTGCCGCGGCGCTCCTTGCGCAGGATCGCCTGGGAGGTCGAAAGCACCTCCGCCGTGGCGTACTTGATCTGGGTCAGCCTCGCATGAGCGTCCGCCCGGGCGAGGTCCTTCGCCTTGGCCTTGACGTCGCTTCCAACATCAAAGCGGTCGTCGCTGGTTCGAAAGGAACTCGTCCGGCCTGACCGGTCGGAATGGACCACCGGCGAGGCATTCAAGTTTCGTCACATCCTCATTCGCGATGCCGCGTATGACGCCCTTGCCAAGCGCGAGCGTGCCGAACTCCACGAGGCGTTTGCGACGCTCGAGCGGCTGCCTGGCGGTTCTCCCGCTCCTCTTCCCTACCCCAGGCGGGCACTCGGGCGGCACCGATGAGCTCTCGGCACTCACCACTGCGAGTGATAGCGTGAAACGGACCCACCCAGGGGCGGAATGATCGGCTAAAGCAGGACCACCTTGACCCTCCAGCCATCCAGTACGGTGCCGGTGATTGAAGCCGCAGCCGCCCTGGAGGAAAGGTTGATCAAGATGGTC
>JBBSFD010000079.1:0-10991 GCA_038239115.1 Candidatus Limnocylindrales bacterium
ACTGTCGTGACGTCGGGCGACTCCTACCGGATGAAGGAGGCCAGAACGAGAGCGGGTGGGCCATCGCCGAGGGCCTGAGACGTGCCTTGGGGTGGGTACTTTTCATGGCCACCAGTGGATACTTTCACATGGCCATTGACAGTCAGGCGCCTTCGAGCTCGCGCAAGCGTCGCTCGACGTTTCTCACGATCGGCGCGAGATCCCGGATCGATCCTGGAGGTCCTGCCATAGACCGCGCAAACTGACGTCCTCAATTTGATCCGCGACAATCCCGTAGTCGAGCGCGGCGAGCGCACGCCCTCCCACTCGACCTTTTGGGCAAGCGCGGCGCCTGAGATCTTCGTTCGTTGGTCCGGCCCGCAGACTAGAGCGCCAAGCGGGCGGGACTCTGTAGCCCAGAAGTCCGGCTCCGCCGGGCATATAGAACGCCTCCGGTCCTGTTGTGATCCTCAGGCCTCCGGAGGCGTTCTCACCACGCTGGGCAGGAGGGCGGCCCAGGAGCTGAATGTAGCCGGCCCTGCGGCCCGCTCCCTTCCCACAGAAGTACCGCGCTTGGCGAGGACCCGGATCGACGCCTGGAGGCCGGGTCCAGGGACAACCTACGCCGGCGGGCTGCGTACGATAGAGAGGACATGCCGTACCAGCGTCTCGCAGAGGCGGTGAGCGGAGTGGCGCGACGTGGAGCGGCGGCTGGCCGAGATCCCGCCCGACTGGCCAGAGCCGGATTACGCTGAGGCCCTCAAGTTCGAAAGCTATGGCCTGCGGCGGAAGTACCGGGATCTCATCGACGAGGCGGTCGCGCACCACCGTCCGGTGCCGCCTCCGTTTCCGGAGCGTTGACTGTCAGGACGCTGCAACGCGCCACGCTCGCCGGGCTCGATCGCCTACACCTGCGCTACCCGACCACAGATTCCGATGCGTTCGGAGGTCCGTTGACTGCGTGTTTCGACTTCTCATCGGCGAAACACTCGAAGGCCGATGTTCGACCTGGTTGGCTCAGGCCACTCGCCTGACCTCACAGCAGGCCAAAGGTGCGCATGGCCAGGGCGATCGTGGCGATCGTCGCCAGGATCCCCGCGACCGCCCCGAGCCCCAGCAACCAGTCAATCCTGCGCACTCCGTGTACCTCCTCTCAGTCCGCTCGGCGAAAGTACCGAGCCGTGGCAGGAGCCTATGGCAGCCGGTCCCAAAGCTGCCCCCCGACCTTTGGGTCAGTTCAACCCCGAATCTGTGGTCCCATGGTCATGGGTGTGCAGTGGAGTGGGGTCAAACGTGCGAGAGCACCGAAGCGAGCATCCCCGCTGCGCTGGACTTGGTGGTACCTATGGAAGGTGTCCTCGCGCACCGCCGAGCGCTGAACGGGGTCGGGGTCGACGTAGGGGTCGGTGGGGATATGTGGTCGGCATCGGGGTTGATGATGTCGTTGTGCCTGTCGTTCCCTAGCCATCGGACTGCACGGCTGTTGCCGGCCTAGCTGGCCGTGCCGAGCCCGACCGTGAATACGCCCCCGGCCGCGACCGGTTCGGGCCGATGATGAGTAGGTACGAGCCGGTATAGGCGACTTAGGTTCCGCGCTCAGCGGTCGCGTCGAGAAACGCTTCCAGATCGCGAGCTGAGAGGGGCCGCTCGTTGCGGCGGTCGAGGAGTGACATCGCCGCCATCGCCGTTGGCGGAGACGCCTCGGTTGGATCACCTACGCCGGAACCCTGGCAGTCGTTTCTCACGGTGCTGACGATTGCGGTGCCCATCCTGCCGCTGGGAAACTGAGGCAGGGCTCCGTGGCTTGGACAGGCGCTCAGGCGAGTTCTGGGCACCGGCCTGGGAATGGATCGTCCAGAAAATCGGCCCAATTAGCCAGCGGTAGATTTGTTCTTGCCCTGCCGACCGGTAAGCGGGACTCGGCTGAACAGCAGCACGCCGGGCATGTCGGGCCGGCTGCTGACGTAGACGTCAGTGCCAGACGACTTCAGCACCTTGCTGGCTGCGGCTCGGGCCGTGGCGGCTTTGCCGTCGTAATGCCAGGGCAGCACCTGTGATGTGGGGCCCACGCTGACTTCGTTGACCAGACGAGCCAGATCCTCATCACGCGGATTCGCTTTACGAGCGCGCGGGCTGACCTTCTTTTTCAGGTCCTCCAGATTCAGGGCCTTGCCAACTTTGATCGTCTTGAACTGTGCCAATCGAATCCTCCAATGTTGGATTGCAACAACCGAAGCCGCCTAAATCAAGGCCGTCGTGGCTTGCAAGGATAGGATCAATTCCTTATGGCCGCTAAACGCGACCCGGGTCGGCAACGCCCGGAAGCACGTCTACATTCCGGCCCGGCTCGACCGTGGACCACTCTTTGCCGGGGCGCTCCGCGATCTTGTCGATCGAGACCAGCATCCTGATGCTGAGCAGGGACCCGGGGCGCAGCGCCGGCCTGCTAGGGCGTAGGCTGCCCTAACCCGATCCGACGAGAAGCTGGCCCAGGCGTCAGTTTGAGAGAGACGATGCACTGACTCTTGTCGAGAGCGTCCTGAGCCCGCATTAATTCTCATCGTCCGAGGAGCTCCGTCACAAACGCGCCGACCAACATCGAACCACCAACGGCGGCCATGAGTAACACGAATAGCGCTTGACCAGAATCGATGGCCTTCGAGCCTATCCACCCCGGGATACTGGCCACGCCAGCTCCGAGAATGATGCCGCCGAGGCTCCCGAGGAAGGTGATGCCCACGCGACGACGAGACGTGGTCAGGCGCTTCGCCGCCTCGCGCACATATGCGGGTGTCACCCTGTCCGCATGCTGACGCCGGGTCTCTCGATAGGTCTCGTTCAGGAAGTCAGAAATGTAGGAGGCGACGGTTGTCGCGAACTCGGCGTATCCAACCTCCGAGAAGTCGGGCCTAGCCTCAACGGGGAAGAGTCGATCGGCGTCGTTTACGATTCTGCGTGCCAGTTCATCAGGCTCTGGTCCGGGCGGCACGCTCTCCTCTCTCATGCAGTTTCGAGTTCGGGGCCACGCCTTGGAGAGCTCGTTCGTAGGCCTCCCAGATGCTCCTGGCGTGGGCGCCAAGGACCTTCACCCGTCTGCGCCTCCGCCGAATGATCACCCGGCTAATCAGGGCGGCCGTCGAACCGGAAATGACTCCTAGGCAGGCGGCAACAACCGTGGCCACCAGGAGGCCCTCGATGGAGGAATCTCCGGCGGAGACCCGGTCGGCCGCGAGTCCAAGCGCGACCGCCACAAGGCCTAGGGACGCAGTCAGTAAAGTAGCCCGTCGCAAGGCGAAGTCGCTACCCCTCGCGGACCTAGTTGCCTCATAAAGGCGAACCAGCTCAAGGTCGAACTCGCTTTGGAGTTCGTGTCGATCGGATCCCGGTAGCTGCCCCCTCTGAGTCACAAGAGGCATTGTCATTCGGCTGTCAATGCAGTGCAGACGAGGCCCGAACATTCGTTGCTGTTGGGCTGATGTGTGAGGTGGGTGTAGCACCGCAGGCCGCATGGCACGGTTAGACCCATCCACGAGGATTCGCGCGTGCGACGGTCGATTGCCGTCGCTCCCCGCCCTGGCGCAGCCGCATCATTGGTCACGGCGAGGCCGTGCCATCCGCGCTCTTCTCGAACCAGCGCAACTGGCGGACCCACCCGGCTGACCAGCAGGCTGCAGTCTCAAAGCGCCCGCTGAGGTTGGCTGGGTCGCCGAGGTCACGGTCAAACAGACGACTGGCGACGTCGTCGATGGACACTGCGGATCCAGCTTGCCCTAAAGGAGCCGACGGTCCCGGTCACTAGGCCCGAGCCGGTTCATCAGGGCCCTGATCTGGATGTCGCCACCTAGCGGACCTGACTGAAGCTGGCCGACCGGGGATCCCAAGCTGGTATTCAAGCAGGGAGCCTGTCGTGCCCGTCGCGATTAGCTCGCGCTGGACCGGGAGCGATCGGTCGTATTGCGCCCACTCGAGCAGGGCGAGTTCTTGTTCGCCGTCTCCGGGGGTCGCCCGCCGAGGCGCCGCCGATACGTAGTCAGACGACTGTTGAGGCTTGGGGGGACGTGCCTACCCTGCCTTCAAGCGGTCCCACTCGGGGCGCAGCGGATCTGCGGCACGAGGGCGGTAGTTCGCGCGGACTTCCACATCGAGGACGGCCGCCGCCGATTCGGCGGCGGTAGCGCTGCGCGCCCAGGCCAAGACGAGATCCGGAGTGCTGAGCACGGAGAGGCCGAGATCAATTGCAAGCCGTCTGGCCTTGCGATCGTCCGTTGCGGCAGCAAAGGAGCGATGGACGGCCACTGCGAGTACCTGAGCCTCTCCGTCATCGACCAGGGCGGCGAGGCGGACGAACGTCGACGTCTCGGCGGCATCGAGAACGGTTCGAGCAAGCACGCCGCCGGCGACGAGCGGCTCGATGTCGATCCTTTCGCGCGGGAGTCCGGACGAGCGGGGATTGAGGTAAATCGCCTCAGCCTCCGTGCGCGGGCAAACGAGCCCGCGATAACCGCTCGCAGCAAGTATGGCTTCGATATGCTCGCTCGCGAGAAGGTTCATTAGGACGTCGGCGTCGAGGGTCACATCCCATGGCGAGCTAGACATCCACCGCCACCGGCACAGCAAGATCCAGTTCGATCTCTGCCATGCCCTCCTCGGACTCCACGCTTGAGCGCGACAGCGTTGAGAGCAACTCGCGCAGCGCCAGGCGGTCGAGTTCCAAGTATTCGGCGAGCTCGTGCTCAGTGATCAGTTCTTGTTCGTATGCCTCAAGCGCCAGAAGGACGTAGCGACGGGAGAAGCGCCGTACGTCGCGCACACCCTCAGGTAGAGCCAGCAGGCGATGCGCTGCCATGAGATCGACATGCGTCGAGCTGATCCGATCCCACTCGCCGGCAGGCAGGAAGCGCAGGTCCTCCAACCGTAGGATCAGAGCTTGGGCAGATACTCCAAACTCGGCCGCGAGCACTAGGAGATCAGCGATCTTCACGCCCTGCTGTCGCGATACTACCTCTCGCAATCGTCGTTCGAGGCCCGACCGCGGCAATAACCATGCTCCGGCGAAGCGCTCCGCGAAGCGCTCGCTGTCGGGCTGGCGTTGAAAGGCTCCAAGACGGGTGATCTCTGACCGATCCTTGGCCGTCAGGAAATGGGCGAACTCGTGCGCCAGCGTCCAGTTCTGCCTGGTCGCTGGGTGCGCAGCATTCATTGCCACACATGGCCCGGCCACGGGCGATAGCCCAAAGAGTCCCGCCACACGTCCCGGCAGATCGAGACTGAAGATGCGAAGCCCCACTTCTCGCTCGAGCGTGTCGCGAAGATCGACAAGGGGTCCGTCACCGAGCCCGATGCGTCGCCGTTCGGCTTCGGCCACAGCGTCCGCGTCCGCCTCAATCCGGTCCGGCGAATAGATGTAGGGCGGTGGAGGAAGTGGCCGGAGGGGCGCATCTAGCAGCTCTTCGAGCGCAACGTACCGTTCGACAAGCCCCTCGAGCCGGGCCACGGCGATTGCCAGATCGTCGCGGTCGGACGCGACTTCGCCGGGTAGCCGAAACTGCGCCACCAGGCGAGTCGGCGGCGGACCTGAACGAACCAGTTGGCTGACCGGCATCTCGTAGACGTCGGCCAATCGCACGACCAGCTCGGGCGGGAGCCGGCGTTGACCGGCCTCAATGGCGGCTACAGCCGGTCGCGACATTCCGAGCCGCGTTGCGATAACACCTTGGGTCTGGCGACGCGATCGGCGATGCTCCTGGAGCCTGCGGCCAAACTCGTGCGGCTCGATTTGTTCCATCATGCCGTCGCCGCCGTTTCGGGCGCCGGCCACCGCATGTGTCTCCGGAGGTGCGGCCGTTCCGTCAGCAGAGTTACCCATTCCGACGCCACCTCGTTCATGAGCCTCAAGACGTTGCCCCGTTGGTCCCAATGCGAATCCTCAAGTCCCAGCGTCAAGGACGGCCAGCGCCAGGCGATCTCTGACCAGGACTCGATGTGACCTAGTTCGCCAAACAACCACGCCTGACGAGCCATGAGCATCGTGACTACATTCGCCTCGATGCCTCGGTCGAGCGGGCGCCGGACATAGTCGAGCCGATCGAGGTGTTCGAGGCCCGCGGCAGCCAGCGACTGTTGCCGAAGGACGCACGATCCACAGCGGCCGCAGTGGGTGAAGCCGGCCCGCCGCAGTGGATAGCCGTCACACGAAGCCGTAAGAGCGACCAAGTCGTGGTCGTCAACGGGCATCAAACGCAGGAGTTCGGCCTTGGTGTGCCAGCGGTGTGGGAGTTCGACGACGACCGGCAAGCCGAGGACATCACTCAGCCTCGCGAAGCGCGTGAGCAAGTGGGGATGGGTCGAACGCGTGGCCTGCGCACCCCACTGGTGTTCCGCCAATCGCGGGTTATGAGCGCCATAGCCGTTTTCGAACACGACCACGCGTCGGGCATTGGCAGTAATCGCAGCCGCGGTCGCCAGCGACAGGAACAAGAACCCTCGCGTGCGCTGTGAGTCCTCTGCCGAGTAGGCATGACGCAGCTGGAGCGGAACGCCGAGTTCGACCACCCGGTCACCGTGCCGCTCGCGGAGACCGGCTGCGACCCGCTGCTGGTCACGTCCGATGACCGGGCTTGACCGAGCACCGAGGAGGATGAGCGGCTCATGATTGACACTCAACCAGTGCGCGGCTCCTGCCAGAGAATCGAGACCGCCGCTGAAGAGGCCAACCGCACCTTGCCCCGAGAGATCGACGGGGAAGAGCGTCGCCTGCTGCTCACTGATCCGCCCAGGTCGCCCGCCAACAAAGTCGAACGACCAATCGTCGTCGGTCAGTTCTGCAAGATAGGAGGCGAGCTCGGATTTGGCCCCTCTCCAACGACCCGGATCGCTCACAGCCAGGCGCAGCCGGAACTGCCGCGTCCATGCGATTGGGCGTCGAGTCAGTCGGTCCGCGGCGTAGCAGCTAAGCGCCACCGTCACTAGGTCGGCCACGGCCGGATCGAGCGCCGCACCGAACCTGTGGACGAAAACTCGGTCGTTGATCCAGTAAGAGCTACCTGACAGCTCGTCGCGAGCTTCGGCAGCTTGGCCCACCCGGGCGACAAAGTCGAACTCGGCAATCACAGCTGGATCGCCACGGGGGTATCGAGGACCTGGCGCAGATCGGGGCGCGTGCGACGCTGAACCCTCGGCCGTCGTCCTTCCGCCAGGGCCGTCAGGTAGCGATCGATGTGGGGTGAGAGCGCCGCCATCACGCTCCGTTCCTCCCGGTCCACCGCGGCCGCATCGAGGGCCGCCAGGCGGTGCCCGCGGACTGGCGCCAGGACAGCCTGATGAATCAGAAGTTGAACTGCGAGGCGCTCGCGCTCTTCCGTCGAGAGGTAATTCCCCGAGCGCTGCGCTTCGGCCTGCGCCCGCTCCAAGGCCAAACCACCGTCCCGAAGGACCTTGGCCAGGGCCTCCGCAATCCGATCGATCGTGGCGCTCGTTGCACCTTCGCGCACCCAGAGCCGCGCGGCGGGGCGCCACGGAGAACGTACACGCGTCGAGATGAAATCGCGGTCCGGCATTTGAAGGTCTCTGACATCAGGCGGTCTGTAGGTCAGAGATTAGCTACTATCGCCTGACAATGTCAACCACCCTAGACCGACCAGTTAGTGCAGGCGGGGCTCGATCCCGGGATCCCTTCCATAACCACATCCCGCCGCTAGCCGGCTACGTCGCCATCCCCAGGCGCCTTGCGACATCCTCGTAGTGGGGTGCCTCGCTGCCGCGACTACCTGATGGTGGCTGGGATCGGAACTTCGCCGTCGGGCAGCACGTAAGCGTCCAGGTGTTCAACTTGGAGCCCGAGTAGGGCAGGTCGGGCTATCCATGCCGTCAGCGGAGCGTGCTGGGTGGGAGAAATCGACAGAGGGACTGGCGGTCGGGCTCGCGGTGCCCGCAACCATCGTCCGCATCGGCCCGGCCGGGCTCTTCGTCGATGTCCTCGGAGCGTTCGGGCTGATCCATCGAAGCGAAGTTGCCTGGACACGCCTCGAGGATCTCGAATCGATCTATCACGTGGGACAGACCGTCGATGCAGTCGTCATTGGCCTTGATAGAGAGGCCATGCACCTCTCGCTTTCGATGAAGCGCCTGGTGGCTGATCCGTGGCTCGGACTCGAGACGACGTTGCCGCCAGGAAACCATGTCACCGGCGTCGTGTCGAAGCTGACCGACTTCGGCGCGTTCGTCACGCTCGACGTCGGGGTCGACGGACTCATCACATCACGCAGGTCAGCGAGGAGCCACTCGGCGATGTTCCTCCGAGGGAATATCCGGAGAGGTACCTGACGCCTGGGCAGGGCGTTACGGCCCAGGTCTTGGACGTCACACCCGATGAGCACCGCCTGAGCTTAACCCTGAAGTGACCCGGACCAAGCCCCAACGTTGCACCGCGGCTGGCCGGGCTACCGTCATCCGGTCGCGGATGTGCCCATGGCTGGACAGCGCTCGGCGGGAGCAGATTACGCAGCCGCGCGAAACTTAAGATGCCTCGGACATGAGCAGAGTTGCGGAAGGTCGGCGAGTGGCACCAGCGAAGCACACCAACGGCGAGGACTGAATGGCATTGGCGCTCCAGGCCCTCAAGTCCCAGCTCTGGCAATGCGCCGAGATCCTGCGCGGCAGTGCCGTCGACCGAACGGACTGGAAGGCCTACATCCTTCCCCTTCTGTTCTTCAAGCGGATCTGCGACGTCTGGGACGAGGAGGCGGCGGAAGCAGCGAAACTCTACGGCGACGTGGAGCCCGTCGACTTCCCCGAGGTCCACCGCTTCGACGTCCCAGAGGCCTGTCACTGGCGTGACGTCCGCGGCACTCCGGCGAACGTTGGCGCTGCGCTCGCTCACGCTATGCGGGAGATAGAGCGGGCCAACCCCAACACGCTCTACCGGGTCTTCGGGGCTGCCGACTGGGGCAACCGCGAGATCCTCACCGACGAGATCCTTAAGGACCTCGTCGAAGCGCTATCGGAGGTCTCCCTCGGCAATGCGGCCGTCACCTCCGACATCCTCGGGGACGCCTACGAGTATCTAATCGGCAGGTTCGCCGACGTCGCCAAGCGCAAGAAGGCCGGCGAGTTCTACACCCCACGCAGCGTCGTGAGGATGATGATCGATATCCTCGATCCGAAAGGTGGCGAGAGCATCTATGACCCCGCCTGTGGCACGGGCGGCATGCTGCTTGGCGCTATCGACCACGTGCAACGCGCTGGCGGCGACCCTCGCACATTCTTCGGCAAGATCTACGGTCAAGAGAAGAACCTAACGACGTCCGCCATCGCCCGGATGAACCTCGTGCTCCATGGCATCGAGGACTTCCAGGTCGTGCGCGAGGACACACTCCGGAACCCTGCGTTCACCGATTCGAGCACCGGCGGCCTCGCGACCTTCGACTGCGTGATCGCCAATCCTCCCTTCTCGCTAAAGGAGTGGGGCCGCGAAGTCTGGGAAGCCGATCCGTGGGGTCGCGCTGCTCACGGCTTGCCGCCGGACGGCTATGGCGACTATGCCTGGGTCCAGCACATGGTCGCGTCAATGGCCTTGAGCACCGGGCGCATGGCGGTGGTACTTCCGCAGGGAGCCCTCTTTAGGAAGGACGCCGAAGGCAGGATCCGTCAGGGGCTACTTGAGCAGGACCTCATCGAGGCCGTCATTGGGCTGGCTCCGAACATCTTCTATGGGACGGGGCTCGCGCCCGCGGTGGTGATCATTCGTCGCGCGAAGCCTGTGGAGCGGAAGAACAAAGTCCTTGTCGTCGACGCCTCAAGCCTGTTCCGCAGAGGCCGCGCCCAGAACTTCCTCGATCCGGAGCACGCCCAGCAGATCGTCGATTGGGTGCGCGCCTTCGCGGACATTGAAGATCGCGCCAAGGTGATTGGCCTGGACCAAATCAAAGTCGAGGACTGGTCGCTCAATATCTCCCGCTACGTTCTGCCGCCTATCGGCCAAGAGGTTCCGCCGAGGGCAGAGGCCGTGGCAGCCTTCAAGCAGGCCCTTTTCGAATGCCGGGTCGCCGAGGATCGCTTGCGCGAAGTCCTGACCGCAGATGGCTGGCTAGCATGAGCAAGGCTCCCGAACGCATGAGCCAGCAGGAGCTTGAGTCCTACCTCTGGGGTGCAGCGAACCTTCTGCGGGGTTTGATCGACGCCGGCGACTACAAGCAGTACGTCTTCCCGCTTCTCTTCTTCAAGCGGCTCTCTGACGTGTGGGACGAGGAGAATCAGACCGCTCTCGCTGAGACCGACGACGAGGCCTACGCCCGTGCCACGGCGGACGATCGCTTCGCGATCCCCGACGGTGCACACTGGTCCGACGTCCGCGGTGCTTCACGCGACGTTGGCCGTACGCTGCTGAATGCCTTTCGCTCGATCGAGGCGGCCAACCCCGAGCGACTGTCCGGGGTTTTCGGCAATGCCTCGTGGACCGATAAGGCGCAGCTGCCCGACGAGACGCTCAAGAACCTGATCGAGCATTTCTCCAAACACACGTTGAGCCTCGCTGCCGTCCCCGAGGACGAACTCGGCAATGGCTACGAGTACCTCATCAAGCAGTTCGCCGACGACAGCGGTCACACGGCGCAGGAGTTCTATACCAACCGAACGCTCGTCCATTTGATGGTGCAGATGCTGCAGCCCCAGCCGGGGGAGCGGATCTACGACCCCACCGTGGGCACTGGCGGGATGCTCATCTCGGCGCTGGCCGAGGTGAAGCGTTGGGGCGGCGATACACGGAACCTCGGGCTATACGGCCAGGAGTTGATCCACATCACCGCAGCCATCGCCCGCATGAACCTCGTCCTGCATGGTGTTGAAGACTTCGAGATTGTTGCGGGCAACACCCTGTGCGAATGTCAAGCGAAAATAGGACCACCGTGATGGCGTAAAGCAGGACCACCTGGACATGGCGTGGACCTGGGTCAGTCGAGCGGTGGCGACTCCTTTGGTCGGTCGGGGTCTGGCGTGACGGGGGCCTCTGGCCGGCT
>JBBSFD010000080.1:0-10894 GCA_038239115.1 Candidatus Limnocylindrales bacterium
GCGCGGGCCAGGACGGCGACGACGAGCCCATCGACCTGGGCCGGCGGATCAGCTCGTCCGGAGGCCCGCCGGACGCTGCCCTTGCCTCGACCGGCGGGCCGACGCTTGGTGACTGATCGGGGCACGGACGGTATTCCGGCCGGCCTGGCGGCCGCGCGCGCGGCCGAGGTCCTGGCCAATCCCCACCGGCGCTACAACCCGCTCGTCGACGAGTGGGTCCTGGTCTCGACCGAGCGCACCCGCCGGCCCTGGCTGGGCCGTCAGGACCCCTCACCCCGCCGGCCCGACGTGACCTACGACCCGACCTGCTATCTGTGCCCGACCAACACCCGGGCCAATGGCCTGGTCAACCCGGCCTACGAGCGCACCTTCGTCTTCACCAACGATTATGCCGCCCTGCGCCCGGAGGTCCCCTCCGAACGGATCGAGGAGGGCCTGCTGCTGGCCGAAGGTGAACCGGGGACCTGCCGGGTCCTGTGCTTCTCGCCCCGCCACGATGTGACCCTGGCCCTGATGTCGCGGCCGGACGTGCGGGCCGTGATCGATGTCTGGGCCGACCAGACCGCCGAGCTGGGCCAGACCTACCAATGGGTCCAGGTCTTCGAGAACCGGGGCGAGACGATGGGCGCCTCGAATCCCCATCCCCACGGCCAGATCTGGGCCGGCACCGCCCTCCCCCACCAGGCCGCCCGCGAGAGCGCCAGCCAGCTGGCCTACTTCAAGCGCCACGACTGCCGGATGCTGCTGGACTATGCCCAGCAGGAGAGCGGCGGTAGCCGGGTCGTGGTCGAGGACGACGATTGGCTGGTGGTCGTGCCGTTCTGGGCCGTCTGGCCGTTTGAGACGCTGGTCATCCCGAAGCACCCGGTCGAGCGCCTGCCCGACCTGGCCGGCGGGGCCCGCGATTCGCTGGCCGCGGCCCTGATCGAGCTGCTGGGTCGCTACGACAACCTGTTCCGGCTGCCCTTCCCGTATTCGTTGGGCTGGCACCAGGCGCCGTTCAATGGCCAGGCCAATCCGCACTGGCAGCTCCACGGCCACCTGTATCCGCCCCTGCTGCGGGCGGCCGTGCGCAAGTTCATCGCCGGCTACGAGATGTTCGCCGAGACCCAGCGCGACCTGAGCGCCGAGGAGGCCGCCGAGCAGCTCCGCACGGTCTCGCCCATCCACTACCTGAGCAACCCGGTTCCCGGCGCTGATTGAGTCGCTCGATCCGGCCAGCCTGGGCGCCCGGCTCGGCCTGCTCGAACCGGCGGCGGCCGGGGCGGCCGAAGCCATCCGGGTCGTGCGCGCGCCCGGCCGGGTGAACCTGATCGGCGAATACACCGACTTCAACCAGGGCTTCGTCCTGCCCGCCGCGATCGATCGTGAGATCCGGGTTGCGTTCGTGCCCAGTGCCGACCGGCGAGTCGTCCTCCATCGGCTCGACACGGGCGAGCAGGGCGCCTTCGACCTGGACGATCTGCCAGCGCGCCAGGGCAGCTGGCTCGATTACGCCGTCGGCACGGCCGGCGCACTGGCCCGGGCCGGCCTGGCCACTCACGGCCTGCGGGCGGTCATCGGCTCGAACCTGCCGGCCGGGGCCGGCCTGTCATCGTCGGCGGCGATCGAGCTGGCCCTGGCCCACGCCCTGCTGGCCGAGCCGGCCTCGGCCGACCCGCTGGTCCTGGCCCGGATCGCCCAGCGCGCCGAGAATGAGTTCGTGGGCGTCCAGTCCGGGCTGATGGACCAGTTCGCCGTGGCCGCCGGACGGCCCGGGGCGGCTCTCCTGCTCGATTGCCGCTCGCTCGACTGGCGGCCCGTTGGCCTGCCCCTGGACGTGGCCAGCCTGGTCGTGTGCGACACCGGCGAGGTCCGTCGCCTGACGGACTCGGAGTACAACGTACGACGGGCCCAATGCGACGCGGCCGTGGCGAACCTGGCCGGGCATGACCCGGCCGTGGCCTCGCTGCGCGATGTCAGTCCGGCCCTCCTGGCCGAGGCTGCCGCCGGCGGCTGGCTGGAGCCCGTGGTCCAGCGCCGGGCCGAGCACGTGGTGGCCGAGAACGGCCGGGTGCTCGAAACGGTCGAAGCACTGGCGGCGGGCGACCTGGCTGCGGTGGGCCGGCTCTTCGCCGCCAGCCACGCCTCCCTGCGTGACCTGTTCGAGGTGAGCTCGGCCGCCCTGGACGCGATGGTCGAGGTCGCCCTTGCCACGCCCGGCGTGATCGCTGCCCGGATGACCGGCGCCGGCTTCGGCGGCTGCACGGTCAACCTGGTCCGGCCGGATGCCATCGAGCGGCTGCGCGCCTCGGTGACCTCGTCCTATGCCGCCCGAACCGGCCTTCAGCCCCGGGTCTTCGCCGTCCAGCCGGTGGCCGGGGCCGGCCTGATGGCGGCCCAATGACGGTCGTCCTCACCGCGGCCGGCCACCGGGCGGTGATCGACCCGACGGCCGGCGGCCGGCTGGCGTCCCTGATCATCGCGGGGCAGGAGCGCCTCGTCACCGAGCCCCAGCCCGGATCCGCCCTGCCCTCGATCACCTGGGGCTGCTTCCTGATGGCTCCCTGGGTCGGCCGGCTGGCCGACGGCCGGCTCGATTGGCGCGGACGATCGGCCCAGCTGCCCCGCAATCTCGACGGGCATGCAATCCATGGCGCCGTGTTCGACCGGCCCTGGCAGGTCGACCGCCAGGACGCCGCATCGGCGGCGTTGAGCTGCCCCATCCGGGCCGACCGCTGGCCGTTCGGGGGCCGGGTCCGCCAGGAGATCGGCCTGGGCGAGCGCTCGATCCGGTTCACGGCCGAGATCGAGGCGGGCGAGGCCATGCCGGCCGCGATCGGCTGGCATCCCTGGTTCGTCCGCGGCTCGGGCGACCTGGCGCTGACGGTCCTGGCCGATCGACGCCTGGAGCTGGGCCCGGGCCTGATCCCGACCGGGACCAGCCGGCCGGTCGCCGGAGAAGACGACCTCCGGTCCGGACCGCAGCTCGGGGATCGGCGCCTGGACGACGTGTACGTCGACGTGGGCAGTCCGGCCCGGGTGCGCTGGCCCGACCTGGAGCTCCGGCTCGAGTTCGGCCCACCGCTCGTCAGCGTCGTTGTCTTCTCGCCGCCTGGCTCGGTCTGTGTTGAGCCGGCCAGCGCCTGGCCCGACGCCGTCCGGCTGGCCGGGGCGGGCGTGACCGGCAGCGGCCTGGTCGAGCTCGACGCGGGGGCGAGCCTGGTCGCATCGATGACCTGGCGGTGGTGACGAAACGCACCGCAGAATCGGCCGGTGGCGAGCGTTCGTCAGGATTATTGGCGCGCGATCACCGAGACTTGGCCGACCGTGCCGTGCCCGCCCGTGGAGAGCAAGCGATGACCGAACCGATCCAGCCCGTGATCACCACCCGGCTGCCAGGCCCCAACCCGATCCGGGTGGCCATCGTGGCCGCCGTCGTGATCGTGCTGGCCCTGTCGGCCGTGATCACCCTGGCCGCTTCACCCAGCCCGGCCGTCATCGGTGCCGCGCCGAGCGCCGCGGCAGGCTCGCCGGGCACGAAGCACGTTGGCCCGAGCACGCCCGGACGCGGCCCGGCCTCCGGCACTGGATTCGGCGCCCGGATCGGCGGCTTTGGCTTTGGCTTTGGTTTCGGTGGCTTTGGCTCGATCGGCAACGCGGGCATCGGCGGGGCCACCATCGCCGCGATCGATGGCTCGAGCCTGTCCCTCAAGACCGCCGACGGCTGGACCCGCACGATCATCGTGGGCAGCGCGACCAAGCTCAGCCGGGCCGGTCAGACGATCAGCCTGACCGACCTCAAGGTCGGCGACGCGATCGGCTTCCGCGAGACGAAGGCCAGCGACGGCACGTTCACGATCAACGCGATCACGGTCATCCTGCCCAGCCTGGCCGGCCAGGTCACGGCGATCAGCGGCAACACGATCACGATCAAGCAGTTCAACGGCACGGCCGCCACGATCCACGTCAGCGGCTCGACCACCTTCCGGATCTTCGGCAGCGCCAAGGCGACAGTCGCCGACCTCAAGGTGGGCATGACGATCGGCGCCCAGGGCACCAAGGCCAGCGACGGTTCGTTCAATGCCCTGTCGGTGTCGGGCGGCCAGTTCAAGCTGCCGGGCCCGGGCCATAAGGCGCCGGGCAGGCCGAACGGCAACCCGAACGGCTCGCCCAAGCCGAAGGCCTCGACCAAGCCCTGATCCGTTCGGCGCGCCTCGCTAGGGCATCCGCCCGATAGACTCGACGCCGGGCGCGGCCTAGGCTCGGGCCATGCCAGCCAACGGGCCTCGCGTCGCCCTCGACGGCAGCGTCCGTGGGTTGCCGCCCGGGTCCCGCGACCTGGGCCCGGCCCCGGCTGAGGAGCGGGTCGAAGTCACGATCCGCTTGCGCTCCGGCCAGCCTGGCCGGGCCAGCCCGGCGATTGCGGCCGCCCGAGCCGGCCTGGCCCAGCTCAGCCGCGAGCAGTTGCGCGAGGCGGCCGGAGCGGACCCCGACGATCTCGCGGCCGTGGCGGCGTTCGCCCGCGAGAGCGGCCTGGAGGTCATTGCCAGCGAGGCCGCCGAACGCCGGGTCGTGGTGGCCGGCCCGGTCAGCGCCGTGTCAGCGGCCTTTGGCGTCGAGCTGCGCCGGTTCGAGCAGGGCGGCACAAGCTGGCGCGGCCGGACCGGTCCGATCACCCTGCCCCAGGAGCTCGGTTCGATCGTCCAAGGCGTCTTCGGGCTCGACGACCGGCCCCAGGCCCGGCCGCACTTCCGGGTCTTGGGCGACGATCCGGCCGATCCGGCCGGGCCGCCGGCACCCTCGGGCGTGGCGCGGCCGGCCAGTACGGTGACTCGCAGCTTCAGCCCACCCCAGGTCGCCCAGCTCTACGACTTCGTGCCGGACGCCGACGGCAGCGGCCAGGCGATCGCCCTGATTGAGCTGGGCGGCGGATTTCGTGAGGCCGACCTGGCGACTTGGTTCGCCCGTTTGGGCATTCCCCAGCCGGCCGTCGCGACGGTCCTGGTCGATGGCGGCCGGAACGAGCCGAGCACGCCCCACAGCGCCGACGGCGAGGTCATGCTCGACATCGAGGTCGCCGGCTCGGTCGCGCCGGGGGTGACCATCGTGGTCTACTTCGCGCCCAACACCGACCGCGGCTTCCTCGATGCGATCACCCGGGCCGTCCACGACACGACTCACCGACCGTCGGTCATCTCGATCAGCTGGGGCGGCCCCGAGTCCGCCTGGACGAGCCAGGCGCTGACGGCCATGGACGGGGCCTTCGCCGACGCGGCCCTGCTGGGGGTCACCGTCACCTGCGCGTCGGGCGACAACGGCTCCGACGACCGGGTCGGTGACGGCCGGGCCCATGCCGACTTCCCGGCCTCGAGCCCGCATGTGCTGGCCTGTGGCGGAACGCGCCTGGAGGGCACGGCCGGGGCGCTCTCCGACGAGGTCAGCTGGAACGATGGCTCGGTCGGCGGTTCGACGGGCGGCGGCGTCAGCGACGTGTTCGACCTGCCGGCCTGGCAGTCTGGGGCCGGCGTGCCGGTCTCGGCCAATCCGGACCGGCGGGTCGGCCGCGGGCTGCCCGATGTCGCCGGCGACGCCAGCCCGGCCACCGGCTATGCCGTTCGAGTCGACGGGCGCGACATGGTCTTCGGCGGGACGAGCGCGGTCGCGCCCTTGTACGCCGGCCTGGTCGCCCGCCTGAACCAGCGCCTGGGCCGGTCCGTCGGCTTCCTCAACCCGGCCCTGTACGGTCCGGCGGCCGGTGCGATCCGGGACATCACCGTCGGCGACAATGGCGCCTATCGGGCCGGGCCCGGCTGGGACGCCTGCACGGGGCTCGGCCGGATCGACGGAGCCCTGCTCCTGGCCGCGCTCAGCCGGACCTGACGAGGCTCAGGGCCGCCGCTCGAGCAGCCGCTCGAAGGGAATCGGATCGTTGTAGGGGTCGGCCGGGGCGGCCCGGGGTGGGCCGGCCATCGCCCGGGCCAGCTGGCCCGCCGCGCGCTCGATTCGATTGACCAGGCCGTGGTCGAGCGAGCCCCAGTCTTCCGCCGCCGCAAATACGGCCGTCGGCACCACGGCGGCCCCGAGGTAGGCGAAGAGGGGCCGCAGGGCATGCTCCAGGGCCAGCGAGTGACGGGGCGTGCCGGCCGTGGCCGCGATCAGGACCGGCATCCCGGCCAGGCCATCGTGCTTGATCACGTCGACGAACAGCTTGAACAGGCCGCTGTAGGACGCGCTGAAGATGGGACTCACCGCGATCAGCCCGTCGGCGGCCAGGACCTGCTCGATCCGGGCCTTGAGGTTTGGGCTGGGGAAGCCGGTCAGCAGGTTGTCGGTCAGGTCACGAGCAAGATCGCGCAGCTCGATCGTCTCGAGCTCGACCGCCTGGCCCCCAGCCGTCAGCTGGCGACTGGTGGCAGCCGCCAGGCGGTCGGCCAGGAGCCGGGTCGATGAGGGCTGGCCGAGCCCGGCGCTGACCACGACGAGCCCCCGGCTCGAAATTTGCTGGGCCATTGGCTAGCCGGCGGCCAGCTCGACCGGTTCGCCGGACGGCGGCGCTGCCAGCAGGCTGGCATGGGTTGGCGCATCGGGGACCCCCGGCGCCCGCCGCGCGTCGAACTCGCGCCGCAGGACCGGCACGACGAGCTCGCCCAGCATGTCCATCTGCTCGAGCACGGTCTTGAGCGGCAGCCCGGCATGGTCGACCAGGAACAGCTGGCGCTGGTAATCGCCCACGATCTCGCGGAAGCCCAGCGTCCGGTCGATCACCTGCTGGGGTGAGCCGACCGTCAGGGGCGTCTGGCTGATGTAATCCTCGAGCGACGGGCCGCCACCGTAGACCGGGGCATGGTCGAAGTACGGCCGGAACTCGCGGATCGCGTCCTGGGAGCTGGCCCGCATGAAGACCTGGCCACCGAGCCCCACGATCGCGTGAGCGGCCGGACCGTGGCCGTAGTGCTCGAACCGCCGGCGGTACAGCTCGACCATCCGCTGGACGTGCTCGCTCGGCCAGAAGATGTTGTTGTGGAAGAAACCGTCGCCGTAGTAGGCCGCCTGCTCGGCGATCTCGGGGCTGCGGATCGAGCCGTGCCAGACGAACGGGGGCACGCCGTCCAGCGGGCGTGGGGTCGAAGTGAAGCCGGTGAGCGGGGTCCGGAAGCTGCCCTGCCAGTCGACGACGTCCTCGCGCCACAGGCGATGGAGCAGGGCGTAGTTCTCGATCGCCAGGGGGATCCCCTGCCGGATATCCTGGCCGAACCAGGGGTAGACCGGTCCCATGTTGCCCCGGCCCGTCATCAGGTCCACCCGGCCGCCGGCCAGGTGCTGGAGCATGGCGTAGTCCTCGGCGATCTTGACCGGGTCATTGGTCGTGATCAGGGTCGTTGACGTCGACAGGATCAGGCGCTCTGTGCTGGCGGCGATGTAGCCCAGCATCGTCGTGGGCGACGACGGCACGAACGGTGGGTTGTGGTGCTCGCCGGTCGCGAACACGTCCAGGCCGACCTCCTCGGCCTTGAGCGCGAGCGTGACCATGGCCTGGATCCGCTCGGCTTCGGTCGGCGTCCGGGCCGTGGTGGGATCGGTCGTGACGTCGCCGACCGTGAAGATCCCGAATTGCATCTGCCAAGCATAGGGGCTCGATCACGCAAGGGCTCTTGCCAAGCCTGAAGGTATCCGTATACTCATACGTATAGCTACTTCGCTTGCAGGGAGTTACGATGCTGTCGTGCCGAACAAGACGATCTACGTCTCCGATGGAGACCTGCCCCTCTACCAGCGGGCACAGGAGCTTGCTGGCGACAACCTCTCGGCAGCCATCTCGACGGCTCTTCGCCGCTACGTCGACGTCGAGGAAGGGCGGCGCGAAGGCTTCGACGAAATCACGGTCCGGGTGGGACCCGGCAAGGGCCGCAAGGTCCGCTTCGTGGGCGTCCTCCTGGGCGAGTGGGCCAACACCTCGTACAGTCGGGGTGAAGTCTTCAGGGTCTACCGCGGCCGCACCGGCAAGTTCGTGGTCCACGTCGAACGCAGCGCCGACTACACGATGGTCGACGAGACCGGCAAGCCGGCCGGCTGGCGGGGCTATCTCGGGCTCGGCAACATCAGCTACGGGTCCACGACCGGCGAGTCCACCCTCGACGTCGTGGCGACCCTCGACGAGCTGCGCGAGCGAATCCCGCCCCAGCTCTACGACATGGTCGCCGGCTCGGCCAAGCAGCCGCCGGTCGAAGACCTCGACATCTGACCTGTCAGTTCCTCGCGGCGGGGCCGCGCCGGCAAGGCCATGACGGCCAGCGGAACGCCAGGGGCGATCCGGGTCACCGGGTTGCGCAAGCAGTACGGCCCGCAGGTGGTCCTCGACGGGATCGATCTCGAGGTTGCCGAGGGGACGATCTTCGCCCTGCTCGGGCCGAACGGCGCGGGCAAGACGACCATGGTCCGGATCCTGTCCACGCTCATCACGGCCGACGCGGGCGAGGTCCAGATCGGCGGCCACGACACCGTTCGTGAGGCGGACGCGGTCCGGGCGGTGATCGGGGTCACCGGCCAGTTCTCCGCGGTCGACGACCTGTTCACCGGCCAGGAGAACCTGCAGCTCATGGCCGACCTGCGCCACCTCGCCCGGCCGGACGGCCGGCGTCGGGTGAGCGAGCTGCTCGAGCGGTTCGACCTAGTCGAGGCGGCCGGCAAGCCGGTCAGGACCTACTCCGGCGGGATGCGCCGGCGGCTCGACCTGGCCATGACCCTGGTCGGCCGCCCCCGGGTCATCTTCCTCGACGAACCAACGACCGGGCTCGATCCACCCGGCCGGCGCGACGCCTGGCAGACGATCCAGGAGCTCGTGGCCGGCGGGGTGACGATCTTCCTGACGACCCAATATCTCGACGAAGCGGATCGCCTGGCCGACCGGATCGGCGTGCTTGATCACGGCCGCCTCGTCGCCGAGGGCACGCCGGCCGAGCTCAAGCGGCTCGTGCCCGGTGGACACGTCCAGCTCTCGTTCGGCGATGCCGGCGAGCTCGAGCGGGCAGCTCGGACGTTCGCCGGAGCAACCCGCGACGACGAGTCGCTCACCTTGCAGGTGCCCAGCGACGGCGGAGTCGGTTCGCTGAGGGGCATCCTGGACGCGCTTGAAGCGGGTTCGATCAGCGTCGGCGCGCTCTCGGTCGAGAGCCCCGACCTCGACGACGTGTTCCTGTCGCTGACCGGCGACGGCGACCAACGCAAGGTGGCAATCCGATGACGGTGCACCCGCTCGCCCTGGCCGACTCGGCCACGATGCTCAGGCGCAACCTCCGGCGGATGCGTCGCTATCCATCGCTGACGATCTTCATCGCCGGCATCCCGGTCGTCCTGCTGCTCCTGTTCGCCTACGTCCTGGGCGGCACGCTCGGGGCCGGACTAGGGGCGGGAGCTGGCGCGAGCTCTGGCCAGGGCCTGGGCAACCGCGCCGACTACATCGCCTATGTCGTGCCCGGGATCCTCCTGATCACGGTCGCCGGCGCGGCCCAGGGCACGGCGATCTCGGTCGCCATGGACATGACCGCGGGCATGACCGCCCGGTTCAAGACGATGGACATCGCCCGTGTCTCGGTCCTGACCGGGCACGTGATCGGCAGCGTCATCCAGACGATGCTGGCGGTGTTCATCGTCCTCGCCGTGGCCCTCTTGATCGGCTTCCGGCCGACCACCGGTCCGCTCGAATGGATCGCCGCGCTCGGCCTGCTGACCCTGGCCGCACTGGCTATCTCGTGGCTGTCGGTGGCCCTGGGCATGGTCAGCGGCAGCGTCGAGACCGCCAGCAACCTGCCAATGTTCCTCATCCTGCTGCCGTTCCTGAGCAGCGGCTTCGTGCCGACCAGCTCGATGCCCGGCGTCCTCGGCTGGTTCGCCCAGGTCCAGCCATTCACGCCCCTGATCGAAACGGTGCGCGGGCTGCTGGTGGGCACGCCGATCGGCTCGAGCGGAATATTCGCCGTCGGCTGGTGCGTCGTGATCTCGGTCGCCGGCTATCTCTGGGCACGCCGCCTGTACGACCGCAACCCCGCCGAGTAGCCGGCAGGGGCCATGGCCTGGGAAGCCGTGAGGGAAATGGCTCCGGCGGTAGGACTCGAACCTACGACCAAGCGGTTAACAGCCGCCCGCTCTACCACTGAGCTACGCCGGAGCGAGGACCGCTCGCCGAGCGGTCGTTGGGGGCCGGCCGAAAGCCGGGCCGGGCCGGGCGAAGGATAGCACGGGCCGATTTGGATTCGGTTCGACTGGCGGCTCTGGCCGGCTGGCTTCGGAGCCGACTGGCATACTCCAGCGATGAGCCTGATCAGTGCCTCGGAGCTTGCCTCGCGCCTGGACGAGCCGGACCTCCGGATCGTCGATGTGCGCTGGTACCTGGGCAAGCCTGGCGCCGGCCGGGCGGCGTACGACGAGGGTCACCTGCCCGGTGCGATCTTCATCGACCTGGACCGCGACCTGGTGGCTGCGACCGGGCCGGGCCGGCATCCGCTGCCCTCACCCGCCGACTTCGCAGCAGCGCTCGGACGGGCGGGCATCGGCGACAACGACTTCGTGGTCGCCTACGACGATGTCGGCGGCTGGGTCGCCGCACGCCTCTGGTGGATGCTCGACAACCTTGGCCACCAACGAGTCGCCGTGCTCGATGGCGGCCTGCCGGCCTGGGCCGAGGCGGGCCAGCCCCTCACTCGCGATGTAGCCCTTCGGCCGGCCGAGACCCTCCACCTGGCCGCCGACTGGTCCCGGATCGTCGATCGCGACGACCTGCTCGGCCGGCTTCGGGCGCCGGAGCCGCCGACCGTCCTCGACGCGGGGGGCGGCCCCCCCCACCGGGGGGGGGGGGGGCCGCACGATCTGGCGGGCGGCCCCCCCCCAACACCCCCCAGCGCCCCCCCCCCCCCCC
>JBBSFD010000081.1:0-10366 GCA_038239115.1 Candidatus Limnocylindrales bacterium
CGAGGCAAATGCCGAAGCCCCGACATCCGACCAGAGCGTCGCGACCGTGGCGGTCGCCGACGAGCCCGCCAATACCTCGGACACCACGTCCGAACCGGCGGCTGAGGCCGCCAACACCGACTCGACGACCATGGACACGGAAGCGGCGCCGGGCGTCGTGGCCGATCCGGTTCCGGAGCCCGCCACCGCAGAAGCGGAGCCCGAGACTCCCGCCGCCGCCGACACGGCCGAGCCTGATGCAGCCGAACCCATCGCAGCCCCCGATCATGCGGCTGGAGCTCTCGAATCCGGCGACTCGCCCGAGGCCGATACGGCCCTCGAGGCCGAACCGGCGACCGCTGCCGAGGCAGCTGACGTTGCTGATTCCGCGCCCCCGCCAGATGCTGATGAGGCCGAGGCTGCCGAATCCGTGCCCGTCGCGGAGGCGGCGCCCGTCGCCCCGGCCGCGCCCGCCCGTCCTACCGGCCCGGAGCCGACGACGATGGAGGAGCTGCTGGCCGAGCAGGACTCCGAGATCAAGAGCTTCAAGCACGGCGACGTCGTCGAAGGCACGGTCGTCCGGATCGACAAGGACGAGATGCTCGTCGACATCGGCGCCAAGAGCGAGGGTGTCGTCAGCAACCGCGAGCTCTTCGGTCGGAGCACCGAATCGCAGCCCGCGCTCGCGATCGGCGACGTGGTCCTCGTGTACGTCCTCCAGCCCGAATCGCCAGAGGGTCATGTCGTCCTGTCGCTGCGACGGGCCGGCCTCGAGCGCAAGTGGCGCTCGATGCAGGAGCAGTTCGAGGCGGGCGTCATCATCGAGGCGCCGGTCATCGACCACAACAAGGGTGGCCTCATCGTCGATTGCGGCATCCGCGGATTCGTGCCGATCAGCCAGATCGTCGACTTCCCGCGACGGCCCCAGAACGACCAGCCGCGTGACGCGGCCCAGGAGATCGCCGAGAAGCTCCAGCCGTTCGTCGGCCGCAAGCTTCGGCTGAAGATCCTCGAGGTCAATCGCAAGGCCAACCGCCTGATCCTGTCGGAGAAGGTGGCTCTCTACGAGGAGCGTCGCGAGAAGCGCGACGAGCTGTTCAGCAGCCTCCAGGTCGGCCAGAAGGTGACCGGCTCCGTCCGCTCGATCGCGCCGTTCGGCGTGTTCATCGACCTGGGCGGGATCGACGGCCTGGTCCACAAGAGCGAGCTGTCCTGGAACAAGGTCAACAACCCCGAGTCCGGCTACAAGGTCGGCGAGGAGGTCGAGGCCGAGGTCATCGACATCAACCACGAGCGGGGCCGGATCAGCCTCTCGATCCGCCGCCTGCAGCCGGACCCGTGGCACACCACGGTGGCCGACTTCAAGGTCGGCGACATCATCGACGGGACCGTGACCAAGCTGGTCAACTTCGGCGCCTTCGTGCGGGTCCGCGACGGACTCGAAGGCCTGATCCACATCAGCGAGCTGTCCCAGCAGCGGGTCGCCCACCCGGGTGACGTCGTCCACGAGGGCCAGACGCTCAAGCTCAAGATCATCAGCCTCGACTCCGAGCGGCATCGCCTGGGCCTCAGCCTGAAGCAGGCCGAGGAGGCTCCGGCCCGGCCGGCCCCGGTCGAGAGCGCCGCCCCCAGCTCTGCGCCGGCCCGCGAGGCCCGGCCCGAGCGGCGGCCCCGGGCCGACCGGCCCGAGCGCGGCTACTCGATGGCCGATGCCGTCCAGGAGCCCGAGGGCGGGATCGACAACACCCTGGCGGCGGCCTTCGCCCAGGTTCGCCAGCAGATGGCGGCGGCCGAGGCCGAGGACGTCGAGTCCACCGTGGCGGCCGACGAGGTTGCCGAAGAGTCGGTCGCGGCTGAGACGATCAGTGAGATCGTCGAGACTGTCGCTGGCGACGAGGCCGAGCTCGAGAGTGCGGCCGGCGAGGAGCTCGAACGGATCGAGGATGCCGCCGCGGCCAACGACGCCAACGAGGCGCCCGCCGCGGACGCCGCAGCCGACGTCGTCGAGACCGTGGCCGAGGCCGAAGCCGGCGAGGAGCAAGCTGCCTCGGACGCGATCGCCGAGATCGTCGAGACCGTCGCAACCGACGAAGCCAGCGAAGAGGCCGTCGCCTCGGAGGCGATCCACGAGATCGCCCGCGAGACGATGGAGGCCAACACCGAGGGTTGATCGGGCGGGCCGTGCCCGCGACCGCAACCTGACGACCCGCCGGATGCCCGGTGGGTCGTTCGATTCGATGACCCTGGTCGCGACCGGCAATCCGCCCGGGCCCTGGACGCGAATGACAGATGCCGCAACCGGGACCGCGCGTCGGATCGGTTGCGCAGCGTGGTCAAGGTGCTAGCATGGCCAGACAGGCGTCCCCCGGACGCTCAAACGAGGAACAGGCGTTCGAACTCGATGGATCGTTTTGACAAGTTCACTGACCGTGCTCGCAAGGTACTGACGCTCGCCCAGGACGAGGCGCAGCGCTTCAACCACAACTACATCGGCACGGAACACCTCCTGCTCGGCCTCGTGCGCGAGGGCGAAGGGGTGGCGGCGCGCGTCCTCGAGAACATGAACGTCGAGCTGGCCAAGGTCCGGACCGCAGTCGAGTTCATCATCGGCCGCGGCGACCGACCGGTTGTCGGCGAGGTCGGCCTGACGCCGCGGGCGAAGCGAGTGATCGAGCTCGCGATCGATGAAGCCCGCCGGCTCGGCCACAATTACATCGGTACGGAGCATCTCCTGCTCGGCCTCGTGCGCGAGGGAGAGGGGATCGCGGCCGGTGTGCTGGAGTCGCTCGGGGTCAACCTGGACAAGGTTCGCCACGAGGTCATCCGGGTCCTGTCCCAGTCTTCGTCCGCCGGGCCATCCGCGCAGGAGACGAAGCGGGCCAGCAAGACCCCGACCGTCGACCAGCTCGGCATCAACCTGACCGAGGCCGCTCGGGCGGGCAAGCTCGACCCGGTCATCGGCCGCGAGAAGGAAATCGAGCGGGTCATCCAGATCCTGTCCCGCCGGACCAAGAACAACCCCGCCCTGATCGGCGAGCCGGGCGTCGGCAAGACAGCGATCGCCGAGGGTCTGGCCCATCGGATCGTGGCCGGTGACGTGCCCGAGACGCTCCTCAACAAGCGGGTCCTGACCCTCGACATCGGCTCGCTGGTGGCCGGCACCAAGTACCGGGGCGAGTTCGAGGAGCGCCTCAAGAAGATCATCGAGGAGCTGCGCAACACGAACGATGCGATCCTGTTCATCGACGAGCTCCATACCCTGGTCGGGGCGGGCGCGGCCGAGGGCGCGATCGACGCCGCCAACATCCTCAAGCCGCCCCTCGCCCGGGGCGAGCTCCAGTGCATCGGCGCCACCACCCTCGACGAGTACCGCAAGTACATCGAGCGGGATGCCGCCCTCGAACGTCGCTTCCAGCCGGTCATGGTCGAGGAGCCCACCCTGGAGCAGACCGTCGAGATCCTCAAGGGCATCCGGGAGCGCTACGAGCAGCACCACAAGGTCACGATCACGGACGAGGCGGTGAAGGCGGCCGCCGACCTGTCGGTTCGCTACATCACCGACCGCCATCTGCCGGACAAGGCGATCGACCTGATCGACGAAGCCGCCAGCCGGGTTCGCCTGCGCTATGCCTCGGCTCCGCCGGCCCTGCGCGAGGCCCAGCGCGAGCTGGACAAGGTGACCAAGGACAAGGACGCGGCGATCAACGCCCAGGAGTACGAGGAAGCCGCCCGCCTGCGTGAGGCCGAGGCGACCCAGAAGGACCTGGTCGACGGCCTGCGCACCGAGTGGCAGTCCAAGGTCACAGCCGAGCAGCCCACCGTGGGCGAGGAAGAGATCGCCCAGGTCGTCGCGATGTGGACCGGCATCCCGGTCACCCGGATCGCCCAGGAGGAGTCCCTGCGACTGCTCAACATGGAGTCGGCCCTCCATAAGCGGGTCGTCGGCCAGCAGGAAGCGATCGACATCGTGTCCAAGGCCGTCCGGCGGGCCCGGGCCGGCCTCAAGGATCCCACGCGACCGATCGGCTCATTCATCTTCCTGGGACCGACCGGGGTGGGCAAGACCGAGCTGGCCAAGGCCCTGGCCGAGTTCATGTTCGGCAGCGAAGACGCCCTGATCAAGATCGACATGAGCGAGTTCATGGAGCGCCACAACGTCAGCCGCCTGGTCGGGGCGCCACCCGGCTACGTTGGCTTCGACGAGGGCGGCCAGCTGACCGAGGCCGTCCGGCGCAAGAGCTACGCCGTGGTCCTCCTGGACGAGGTCGAGAAGGCCCATCCCGAGGTGTTCAACATCCTCCTCCAGATCCTCGAGGACGGGCACCTCTCGGACGCCAAGGGTCGCCGGGTCGACTTCCGCAACTGCATCATCATCATGACCAGCAACCTGGGCGCCAAGCAGCTCCAGGTGAACTCGTCGCTGGGCTTCCGGAAGCAGGGCGACACGGACTCGAGCCGGGCCGAGGCGTCCTACGAGCTGATGCGCGAGAAGGTCGCGGCCGAGCTCAAGCAGAGCTTCCGGCCAGAGTTCCTGAACCGGATCGACGCCACAGTCGTGTTCCGCAGCCTGACCGTCGAGGAGATCGGCGAGATCGTCGACATCCTCCTCGCCCGCGTCCGCGATCAGCTCCGGGCCCAGGACATGCACCTCGAGGTGACCGCGGCCGCCAAGGCCCACGTGATCAAGGTCGGCTACGACGCCGCCTACGGCGCGCGGGCGCTCCGGCGGGTCATCCAGAACATGATCGAGGACGTCCTGGCCGAGCATCTCCTGCTGGGCAAGTACGAACCGGGCACGACGATCATCGTGGACAAGGATCCCGAGGCCGGGCTCGACATCCACGCCGCCGCGGAGAAGACCCCCGTCGAAGTCGTCTAGCGGCCGGCACCCGGAGGATGGCGCGGGCCCAGAGTCGCTACGTCTGCCAGCAGTGCCGCGAGGCGTACCTGCGCTGGGAGGGCCAATGCCGCAATTGCGGCGGCTGGAACAGCCTGGTCGAGACGCTCGTTCGCGAACCCGCCAAGGCCGGCCGGGGCAACCGGCCGGGCGCCGTCGCGGCCGCCGGGTCGGGCCGGGACCAGCCCGAGGCCCTGGCCCGGGTCACCAACGTGGACCTGCCCCGCCTGTCGGTCGACCTGCCTGAGCTCGACCGCGTCCTGGGCGGGGGCCTGGTGCCGGGTTCGGTCGTCCTGGTCGGGGGCGAACCGGGCATCGGCAAGTCGACCCTGCTGCTCCAGGCGGCGGCCGGCGTTGCCCGTTCAGGCACGGTCCTGTATGCCAGCGGCGAGGAGTCGGCCGCCCAGGTCCGCCTGCGGGCGACTCGCCTCGGCCTCGTTGACGGTGCGGCCGGCGAGCGGGTCCGGGTGGTCGCTGAGGCGTCGATCGACCGAATCGTCGACCTCGCCCTGGCCGAACGGCCGAGCCTCCTGATCGTCGACTCGATCCAGACCGCCACCGTGGACGACCTCGACGGTGCCGCCGGCAGCGTGGGCCAGGTCCGGGAGTCCACCCTGCGCCTGATGGAGCTGGCCAAAGGCAGCCGCCCGGCTGATGGCCGCCCTACCCGCCCGGGCGACGACCGGGCGATCGCGGTGGTCGTCGTCGGCCACGTGACCAAGGACGGCGCGCTGGCCGGACCGAAGACCCTCGAGCACCTCGTCGACGCGGTGATCGGGCTGGAGGGCGAACGGTTCGCCGCACTGCGCCTCCTGCGGGCGACCAAGAACCGCTTCGGCTCAACCGAGGAGGTCGGCGTCCTGGAGATGGGCGAGCTCGGCCTGTCGGCCCTGGGCGACCCCGCCCGGGCGTTCCTGACCGAGCACGACGGGAGCGCCTCGGGCAGCGTCGTCGCACCGACCCTCGAAGGCTCGCGGCCGCTGATGGTCGAGGTCCAGGCGCTGACCGCCTCGACCGCCTATGGCACGCCCCGCCGGACGGCCAGCGGCATCGATCAGAACCGGCTGGCCCTGCTCGTGGCCGTCCTCGGCCGGCGGGCCGGCATCGGCCTGGGCAGCCACGACGTCTATGCCAACCTGGCCGGCGGGCTGGTCCTCGACGAACCGGCCCTCGACCTACCCGTGGCCCTTGCCCTGGCCAGCTCGTTCCGGGACCGCCCGGTGCGCCGGGGCACCGTCGCGATCGGCGAGGTCGGCCTGCTGGGCGAGCTGCGCTCGGTCGTCGGCCTGGAGCGGCGCTTGCGCGAGGCCGCTCGCCTCGGCTTCGACCGGGCGATCGTGCCTCGGCCCGGCTCGATCCCCCCGATCGACGGCCTGGAGGTCGTGGCCGTGGCGACCTTGCGCGAGGCCGTCGAGCGCGCCCTTGCCTGACGATTCGAACCGGACGATGGACGGCCGGCGATGCTAGGCTGACCGCTCGTCGGGGCTCGCACCCGGGTGTGGCCACGTTCGGCCGTTTGCCCGCAGCACCTCTTGAGGGACCGTGATCCGCATCATTCGCCTGCTGGGCGCTGCGCTCGGTGCGTTCATCGGGCTGGGCCTGGCGACCGCGAGCGGCCTGTTCGTGGAAACCGGCAGCTCGTACGGCCTGATCCTGGCCGGCTGGACGGTCGCCTGGCTGATCGTCGGCTTCGCGATCCTGCCATACCTCACGATCGTGCCGGCGACCTGGATCGTGCGCAGCGTCCAGAACCTGTCGACGGCCGAGTTCGTGACGGCGGTCGTGGGCCTGATCATCGGCCTGCTGATGGGCCTCCTGCTGGGCGCCCCGCTCTCGAACTTCCCCGATCCGCTGGGTCGCTGGCTGCCCCTCGCGACCTCGATCGGCTTCGGCCTGGGGATGGTCGGCCTGACCGTGGCCAAGCGCCAGGACCTGATCGTGGCGGCCGAAGCGATCGGGATCTTCCGACGGCCCGAGGTGGCCGATGAGGCGGCCATCCGCAAGGGCGACCCGCACATCATCGTGGACACCAGCGCGATCATCGACGGCCGGATCAAGGAGATCGTCGAATCAGGCTTCATCTACGGCACGCTCGTCGTCCCGCGCTTCGTCCTCGAGGAGCTCCAGCACATCGCCGACAGCTCCGACACCCTGCGCCGCAATCGGGGCCGGCGGGGCCTCGAGATCCTGGCCCAGATGCAGAAGGATTCGCCTACCCCGGTGGAGATCGTCGAGGACGAGGTCCGCGACGTGACCGAGGTCGACGCGAAGCTGGTCGCCCTGGCCAAGCGCTACAGCGGGGCGATCCTGACCAACGACTTCAACCTCAACCGGGTCGCCGAGCTGCAGGGCCTGCGGGTCCTCAACATCAATTCGCTGGCCAACGCGGTCAAGCCGGCCGTCCTGCCCGGTGAAGGGCTCCACGTCAAGGTCATCCAGGATGGCAAGGAGGCCGGCCAGGGGGTTGGCTTCCTCGACGACGGCACGATGATCGTGGTCGAGGGCGGCGCCCGGTTCATCGATCGCGAGCTCGAGGTGACGGTCACCCGCGTCCTCCAGACGGTGGCCGGGCGGATGGTCTTCGCCCAGCCGCGCACGGAGTGACCGCGGCGGCCGGTCCGCCCCAGCCCGGCAGCGTCGATGTCGTGGTCGTGGCGGCCGGAGCCAGCCGACGCATGTCCGGCCGGGACAAGCTGGCGGCGGCCATTGGGGATCGGCCCCTGCTGGCCTGGACGCTCGAGCGCCTGGATGCAGCGGCCGAGGTTGGCCGGATCGTCGTCGTGACCTCGGTCGAGCGGCTCCCGGGCATGCGCGGGGCGGCCTGGCTGCCGGCCACCGTGGTGGACGTGGTCGCCGGCGGGTCCCGGCGCCAGGAGTCGGTCGCGGCCGGCGTCGAGCGCCTCGCCCGGGAGGCCGGCGGCGCCGCCGCGGATCGCCTGATCCTGGTCCACGACGGTGCCCGCCCGCTGGTCTCGACCGAGCTCGTCGGTGCGGTGGCCCGGGCGACCGGCCAGCACGGGGCGGCGATCCCGGTCCTGGCCTTGGCCGAGACGGTCAAGCGGATCGCCGGCGAGGACGTGGTCGAGACCGTCGACCGGGCGGACCTGGCCACGGCCCAGACGCCCCAGGGCGTCCGGCGCGACCTGCTCGAGCGCGCCTGGACGGACTTTCCGGCCGCCGGACCACGGACCTTCACCGACGAGGCCAGCCTCCTGGAGGCCTGTAGAATCCCGGTCCATGCCGTCCCAGGTGACCCCGTGAACATCAAGGTGACCGTGCCCGAGGACCTCGACCGGGCGGCCGCGGCGCTGCTCGGGCAAGGCGCCCGTGTCGCCGGCCAGCCCGGCCGGAGGCCCCTGATCCGGGTCGGCTTCGGGTCCGACGAGCATCCGTTCGGGCCGGGCCGTTCGCTGGCCCTGGCTGGGGTCACGATCGCCGGCAGCCCGTCGCTGCACGGCCACTCGGATGGCGACGTCGCCCTCCATGCGATCGCCGACGCCCTGCTCGGCGCGTGCGGGCTGGGCGATCTCGGCCGGCTGTTCCCGGCCGGCCCGGAGACGCCCCGCGGCCTGGCCAGCGGATCCATGCTCAGCACGGTCCTCGACCGGGTGCGGGCGACCGGCTTTGAGCCGACTTCGCTGGACCTCACGATCGTGGCAGGCCGGCCGCGCCTGGCGGAGCACCTCGAGGCCATGCGCCTGGCCGTCGCCGGCCTCGTCGGACTCGCGCCGGAGCGGGTCAATGTCAAGGCCTCGAGCGGCAACCTCGAGGGCTGGCAGGGCGCCGGGCGGGGGATCAGCGCGACGGCCGTGGCCGTGGTCGAGGCTCGGCCGTGATCACCCTGCTCGATACCCTGAGCGGCCTGCAGCGCGAGCTCGTGCCGCTCGAGGCCGGTCACGTCCGGATCTACTCCTGCGGGCCGACCGTCTACGGCCCGGCCCACATCGGCAACTTCCGCTCGTTCCTGTTCGCCGACCTGCTCGTGCGCTACCTGCGCTACCGCGGCCTGCGGGTCACCTGGGTGATGAACATCACCGACATCGACGACAAGATCATCCGGGGCGCGGCGGGCCAGGGGGTCTCGATCGGCGAGCTGGCTGGGCGTTGGACCAACCGCTTCCTGACCGATGCGGCCGCCCTGCGGATGACCCCGCCCGAGGTCCTGCCGCGGGCCACCGAGCACATTCCCGAGATCACCGCCCTGATCGAGACGCTGATCGCGGGCGGCCATGCCTACCGCGCCGACGACGGCTCGATCTTCTTCCGGATCGCCTCCTGGCCGGCCTACGGCCGGCTGGCCCGGCTGGACCCCGACCAGCTCCGGGTGGGCGAGCGGGTCGAGGCCGACGAGTACGCCAAGGACGACATCCGGGACTTTGCCCTGTGGAAGGGTCCCAAGCCGGGCGAGCCGGTCTATGCCACGTCGATCGGCGAGGGCCGGCCGGGCTGGCACATCGAATGCTCCGCGATGAGCATGAAGCATCTCGGCCCGTCGTTCGACATCCACACCGGCGCGGTCGACCTGATCTTTCCGCATCACGAGGACGAGCTGGCCCAGAGCGAGGCGGCGACCGGCCTGCCCTTCGTCCAGACCTGGCTCCACTGCGCCCATCTCCAGATGGCCGGCTCGAAGATGGCCAAGTCGACGGGCAATATCGAGCGCGTCGGCGACCTGCTCCAACGAGGTGTCTCGGCCCGGGCCCTGCGCTACGTCCTGATCTCGGTCCACTATCGGGCCGCCCTGAACTTCACGGAGGCCTCGCTGGGGGCGGCCAGCTCGGCCCTCGATCGCCTCGACGCCCTGCTGGCGGCCCTGGCGACCTATCACGAGGAGCGGCCCGACGACACCAGCCTGGCGGACCTCCTGGACTCCACCCGGACCGGCTTCGAGCGGGCTCTCGACGACGACCTGAACATCGCCCCGGCGCTGGCCGTCCTGTTCGACTTCATCCGCGAGGTGAACCGTCGGATCGACGGTCGGGCCCTGTCCACCGCCGATGCCCCAACCGTGACATCCTTCCTGCACGATCTCGATCGCGTCCTCGGGATCGGGCCGGACCTCGCCGAAGGGGGACTCGAGCCCGAGATCGAGGCGCTCCTGGCGGCCCGGACGGCGGCCCGGACCGCTCGCCAATGGGCAGAATCGGATCGCCTCCGGGATGAGCTCGCCGCGCGCGGGGTTGTCGTCGAGGACACGCGCGACGGCCAGCGATGGCGTCGACTGGAGGCAACCCATGGCTGACGGCGAGAGCTCGAGTCCCCGCCCGAAACGGGTCAAGCCCGATCGGCCGCGACCGGCCGGCGGATCGTTTCGGCCGTCGTCCGGAGGGTCCCGAGGTGGCGCTCCGCGACCTGGCGCCTCGCGCCCCGGCGGGCCCCGCCCGGGCGGCTCCGGGTTCGGCGGCCAGCGCAGCGGAGGCAGCCGTAACGAGGGTCAGCGCCCCGAAGGCCAGCGTCCCGGCCGTCCCGGCCCAGCGATCCCGCGCGGGC
>JBBSFD010000082.1:0-10195 GCA_038239115.1 Candidatus Limnocylindrales bacterium
AGGAGGCCCTGGCCCGAGGCGATCACGTCCTGCTCGAGGGCGCCCAGGGGACGCTTCTCGACCTGGACCACGGCAGCTATCCCTACGTGACCTCCTCGAATCCGATCGCCGGCGGGGCCTGCACCGGCGGCGGGATCGGCCCGCTCCAGGTGGACGAGGTGATCGGGGTCATGAAGGCCTACTCGACCCGGGTCGGGTCCGGGCCGTACCCGACCGAGCTGACCGACGAGATCGGGGCCGGCATCGCCGCCCGCGGCCACGAGGTCGGGACCACGACCGGCCGGCCCCGCCGGGTGGGCTGGTTCGACGCCGTCCCGCTGCGCTTCGCCGTCGCGGTCAACAGCGTCAGCTCGATCATGCTCAACAAGCTCGACATCCTGTCCGGCCTGGACGAGATCTGCCTGTGCGTGGCCTACGAGATCAACGGCCGGCGGGTCGACGTGTGGCCGTCGAGCGCCGAGCAGCTGGCCGGGGCGATCCCGGTCTACGAGCGCTTCCCGGGCTGGAAGGAGCCGATCCACCAGGCCCGCACGCTGGCCGAGCTGCCCGAGAATGCCCGGCGCTACGTGAGCGCCCTGGAGCTGGCGGCCGGAGTGCCGATCGTCCTCGTCTCGGTCGGGCCGGAGCGCACCCAGACGATCGAGCGTGCCTTCCGTCCGATGCGCCGGCGGACGGCCCTGGCCCCCGCCCCGACGCTGGGCGGCCCGGCGTGAGCCACCTGCTCATGCCGACCCGGATCCTGGTCGTTGGGGGCGGTGGTCGCGAGCACGCCCTGGCCTGGAAGCTGGCGGCCGAGCCCGGTGTCAACGAGGTCTTCGTCGCGCCCGGCAGCGCCGCCATCGGCCGTGAGCCGCGGGTGTCCTGCCTGCCGGGGGTGGATCCGCTCGAGCCGGCCGAGGTCGTCGAGGCGGCCCGGGCGGCGGCGGTGGAGCTGGTCGTCGTCGGACCCGAGGCGCCCCTCGCGGCGGGCGTCGCCGATGCCTGCGCGGCGGCCGGGATCGCCGTCTTCGGACCGACCCGGGCGGCGGCCCGGATCGAGACGAGCAAGTCGTTCTGCCACGACGTCGCCGCGGCCGCCGGCGTGCCCATGGCCCGCGCGCGATCCTTCGGCGGGGCGCACCTCGAGGACGCCCGCGCCTTTGCCGCCGAGCTGGCTGGCCAGGGCCAAGGCCAAAGCCACGGCCAAAGTCGCGGCCTGGTCGTCAAGGCCGACGGGCTGGCGGCCGGCAAGGGGGTCACGCTGTGCGCCACGCTGGCCGAGGCCGAGGCGGCCCTGCGGGCCATCTTCAAGTCAGCTGGGGCCGGGGATGCCCCGCTGGTCGTCGTCGAGGAGCGCCTGTTCGGCCTCGAGGCGAGCGTGATTGCCGTGTGCGATGGGCGAGACGCCCTGGCCCTGCCGCCGGCCCGGGACCACAAGCGCCTGGCCGACGGCGACAGCGGTCCGAACACCGGGGGCATGGGCGCCTACAGTCCGCTGCCGGACCTGTCCGACGCACTGGTCGACGAGATCATCGCCAGGGTCCTCCGGCCGATCCTGGCCGAGCTGGCCCGGCGCGGCAGTCCGTTCCGCGGCGCCCTGTACGCCGGCCTGATCCTGACCGAGGCCGGGCCGGTCCTGCTCGAGTGCAATGCCCGCTTCGGCGATCCGGAGACCCAGGTGATCCTGCCCCGCCTGGCCACACCCCTCGGACCGCTCCTGCGGGCCGCCGCCCGGCGCGAGCTGGCCGCGGCCGCCGTCGAGCTCGGCCTGGTCGCCCAGCGCTCGAGCCGGCTGCCGGTCCGGCCGGGCGCGGCGGTCGGCATCGTCCTGGCCAGCTCGGGCTATCCCGAGAACACCCGGTCCGGCGACCCGATCGACGGACTCGACCAGGACCACGATCCGGCCCGGGCGGCCGACCTCGTCTTCCACTCGGGCACCCGGCTGGCCCCCGACGGCCGCTACCTGACGAGCGGCGGACGGGTCCTGACGGTCGTCGGGCGGGGCGCCGACCTGGCCGCCGCACGGGCCCAGGCCGAGCTGCTGGCCGAGCGGATCACCTTCGATGGCCGCCAGCGCCGGCACGACATCGGCGCGGGACCGCCGCCGGCCTCCGCCCGGCCCGCGGTGCAGCCCGTCGGAGCTTTGGCGTGATCCGGCGCTACACGCTGGCCGAGATGGGCGCCATCTGGTCCGAGGCGGCCCGCTTCGAGGAGATGCTCCGGGTCGAGCTGGCGGTCGCCCGGGCCCAGGCGGCCCGTGGCCTGATTCCGACGGCCGCGCTGGCCGCGATCGAAGCCCGGGCCCGGGTCGACGTCGGCCGGATCGCCGAGATCGAGCAGCAGACCGACCACGACGTGATCGCCTTCGTCAGCCAGGTCGCCGAGGCGGTCGGACCCGAGGGCCGCTACCTGCACCTCGGGCTGACCAGCAGCGACGTCGTCGACACCGCCCTTGCCCTGCAGCTCCGGGCGGCCGGCGAGCGCCTCCTGCTCGACCTGGACCGGCTCATCGTGGCCCTCGTCGGCCGGGCCCGGGGCGAGGCCAAGACGGTGATGATGGGCCGGACCCACTCGGTCCATGCCGAGCCGACCACCCTGGGCCTCAAGATCGCCGGCTGGGCGTTCGAGATCGCCCGCGACCGGGAGCGGCTGGCGGCGGCCGTGGACGAGATCGGCACGGGCAAGATCAGCGGCCCGGTGGGGACCTACAGCCACCTCGACCCGGAGCTCGAGGCCGAGGTCCTGGCCGCCCTCGGCCTGCATGTCGATCCGGTCAGCACCCAGATCGTGCAGCGCGACCGACATGCCGCCCTGATCGGGGCGATCGCGATCACGGGCGGCTCCCTGGAGCGCTTCGCCACCGAGGTGCGCAACCTCCAGCATTCCGAGATCGGCGAGCTCCAGGAGCCGTTCCGGGCGGGCCAGAAGGGCAGCTCGGCCATGCCCCACAAGCGCAATCCGATCCTCGCCGAGCGGATCGCCGGCCTCGCCCGGCTGCTGCGCGGCTACGCCGGGGCCGCCCTCGAGAACCAGCCCCTGTGGCACGAGCGGGACATCAGCCATTCGAGCGCCGAGCGGGTCCTCCTGCCCGATGCCACGATCCTGCTCGACTACATGCTGGTCAAGATGACCGGCCTGGTCGGCGGGCTGATCGTCCGCCCCGAACGGATGCGCGAGAACATCGAGCGTGGCCTGGGCCTCCACGCCAGCAGCCGGGTGCTCGTCGCCCTGGTCGAGGATGGCGGCCTGAGCCGCGAGGATGCCTACGCCATCGTCCAGGCAGCGGCCCTGCGGGCGGCTGACGAGCGCCGGCCCCTGCGCGACCTGCTGGCCAACGACTCGGCCGTGGCCGCCCGGCTGAGCCTGGCCCGGCTCGATGCCTGCTTCGACGATGCGACCTTCCTGCGCCACGCCTCGGTCGGGATCGGCCGGCTCGATCGGCTCGAGCTCGAGCTGGCGGCTCGCGGCGGCGTCGCCTCCGGATCGCTGCCGCCCGAGCCCGCCGCGGAGGTCGTCGATGCCCCTCGCTGAGTCGTTCCTGCGCTCGGGCAAGGTCCGCGACCTGTACGACATCGACGCCGACACGCTCCTGCTGGTCGCCTCGGACCGCTTGTCCGCGTTCGACGTGATCCTGCCCACCGCCATCCCGGACAAGGGCCGGGTGCTCACTGGTCTGTCCCGGTTCTGGTTCGGCGAGACGGCCGGGATCGTGCCCAACCACCTGCGCTCGACGGCTCCGTCCGACCTGCCGCCCGGCGCGATCGTGACCGAGACGCTCGACCCGGCATCGGGCCTGGTCGCGCGCGAGGCCCTGGCGGCCACGGCCGCCGACCTGGCCGGCCGGATCATGATCTGCCGGCGAGCCCGGGTCCTGCCGATCGAGGTCATCGTGCGGGGCTACCTGGCCGGATCGGGCTGGAACGACTACCGGCGGACGGGCGCGTTGTCCGGACTCAGCCTGCCCCGGGGCCTGCGCCACAGCGACCGCCTGGCGGCGCCGATCTTCACTCCGTCGACGAAGGCCGAGTTGGGCACCCACGACGAGAACATCTCGTTCGACGAGATGATCGATCGGCTCGTTCCGATCGCCGACGACCTCGAGATGGCCGGCGCGCTGGCCGAGCGGGTCCGCTCGATCGCCCTGGCCCTGTACGGCTATGGCGCGGCCATCGTGGCCCGGGCGGGCATCCTCCTGGCCGACACGAAGTTCGAGTTCGGCCTGTCGGCCGCGGGCGAGCTGCTCCTGATCGACGAGGTCCTGACGCCCGACTCGTCGCGCTTCTGGAATGCCCAGGACTACGAGCCTGGCCGGGCCCAGGCCAGCTACGACAAGCAGTTCGTGCGCGACTACCTCGAGGCCCAGCCCTGGGACAAGACGCCGCCCGGACCGGAGCTGCCCGACGAGATCGTGGCCGGCACCCGCCAGCGCTACGTCGAGGCCTTCGAGCGGATCACCGGGGCATCATTCCAGCGCTACCTTGATGAGGACGTGATCGCCCGATGAGCCGATCGTATCGGTACGCCGTCAACGTCACACCCAAGGCCGGTATCCTCGACCCCCAGGGCCGGGCCGTCGAGCAGAGCCTGGGGCACCTTGGCCTGGCCGGCGTGTCCGAAGTGCGGGTGGGCCGGCGGGTGGAGCTGACGGTCGACGCGGCCGACCAGGACGCCGCTCGAGCGATCGTCGATCGACTGGCCGGCGAGCTGCTGAGCAACCCCCTGATCGAGGCCTTCCAGGTCGAGCTGCTGGGCGCCGCCTCGAGCGCGACGAGCGAGGCGGGCCGATGATCCGGGTCGGCGTGGTGATCTTTCCCGGCTCGAACGGCGACGACGACGCGCTCCACGGGGTCGGCCTGGCCGGCGCCGAGCCGGTCCGTCTGTGGCACGAGTCGGCGACCCTCGACGGGGTGGCCGCGGTGATCCTGCCCGGCGGCTTTGCCTACGGCGACTACCTGCGGGCCGGCGTGATCGCCCGGTTCAGCCCGGTCATGCGGGCGGTCGCCGCGTTCGCGGCCGAGGGCGGCCTCGTCCTTGGGATCTGCAACGGCTTCCAGGTCCTGGCCGAGTCCGGCCTCGTGCCGGGCGCGTTGCTGCGCAACCGCGACCTGCGCTTCCTCGGCCGGGACGTGCTGGTCCTGCCCGAGCGGCTCGATACGCCGTTCACGCGGGCCCTCGCCGGGGGCGGCCCGCTGCGCATGCCCATCGCCCACGGCGAAGGCTGCTACTACGCCGACGAGGCCACCCTCGACCAGCTCGAACGCGATGGCCAGGTCCTGTTCCGCTACGCCGGCCCGGACGGTCACCGGGCGGCCGACGGCGACGCCCGGGCCAACCCCAACGGCTCGCTCCGGGCGATCGCGGGCGTGCTCAACCGGGCGGGCAACGTGGCCGGCCTGATGCCCCATCCCGAACGCGGCGCCGAGGCGATTCTGGGCAGCGCCGATGGCCTGGCGATCCTGCGCTCGCTGGTCGAGTCGGCCGCTGAGTGGGCCGCCAGTGGCGGACCGGTCCTGATCGGCAGCGCCGGATGACCCTGGCCGCGCCGCTTGCCGAGCAAGTGCCGCTCCACCGCCGGCTGGGTCTGACCGACCTCGAGCTGGGGGCGATCGAAGCCCGCCTGGACCGGCCCCCCAACGACCTGGAGCTGGCGATCTTCAGCGTGATGTGGAGCGAGCACTGCTCGTACAAGAGCTCCCGGCCGCTCCTCCGAACGCTGCCCACGGGGGGCGCCGACGTCGTGGCCGGTCCCGGCGAGAATGCCGGGGTCGTCTCCCTGGGCGACGGCCAGGCGGTCGCCTTCAAGATCGAGTCGCACAACCACCCCTCGGCCGTCGAGCCGTACCAGGGTGCCGCGACCGGCGTGGGCGGAATCCTGCGCGACATCTTCACGATGGGTGCCCGGCCGATCGCCGTCCTCGACGCCCTGCGCTTCGGCGATCCGACCGAGGCCCGGACCCGGCACCTCCTGCGCGGGGTGGTTGCCGGCGTGGGCGGCTACGGCAACTGCGTCGGCGTGCCGACCGTCGGCGGCGAGCTCGTCTTCGATCCGTCCTACGGCGGCAATCCGCTGGTCAACGTGATGGCCATCGGGCTTCTGCCGGCCGGCCGGCTGACCCTGGCCCAGGCTCCCGGCCCGGGCAACCTGGCGATCCTGTTCGGCTCGACCACCGGCCGGGACGGGATCGGCGGGGCGTCGGTCCTGGCCAGCGCCACGTTTGCCGACGACGATCCGTCCAAGCGGCCGACCGTCCAGATCGGCGATCCGTTCGCCGAGAAGCTCCTGATCGAAGCCTCGCTCGAGCTGATCGAGGCCGGCCTGGTCGAAGGCCTCCAGGACCTGGGCGCCGGCGGGATCAGCTGCGCCACGTCCGAGACGGCCGACCGGGCCGGGACCGGGATCCTGATCGACCTCGACGCGATCCCGACCCGCGAGCCGGGCATGGCCCCGTTCGAGGTGATGATCAGCGAATCTCAGGAGCGGATGCTGGCCGTCGTCCGGCCCGAGCAGGAGGCCGCGGTCCGGGTCGTGTGTGCCCGCTGGAACCTGCCCGCGGCGACGATCGGCCGGGTGACCGCCGACGGCGACATCGCGATCGTGACCGGTGGCCTCGACCCGGCCGGCCGGCCCAACCCAGGCGCGCAGGAGCTGGCCCGGATCCCGGCCGCCGCCCTGACCTCGAACGCAATCGTCCACGACCGCCTGGCCACCCCGCCGGCCCATCGCCGGGCTGCTCCGGCGCCGGGCGTGCCGCTCGAACCCAACGACCTGCTGCCGGAGCGGGGAATGGATCCGGGGGCGGTCCTGCTCGGCCTGATCGGCAGCGCCAACCTGGCCAGCCGGCGGTTCGTGTTCGAGCAGTACGACTCGACCGTCCAGGTCAACACCGTGATCGGGCCGGGCCACGGCGCGGCTGTCCTGCGTCTCAAGGGCTCGCCAAAGGCGCTCGTGGCCACGACGGACGGCAACCAGGCGGTGAGCGCGCTCGACCCCTGGCTGGGCGCTGCGATGAGCGTGGCCGAAGCCACCCGTAACGTGTCGATCACGGGCGCCCGGCCCTTGGGCGTCACGAACTGCCTGAACTACGGCGACCCAACCCGCCCGGAAGCCTTCTGGCAGCTCCAGGAGGGCGTCCGCGGCCTGGCCGATGCCTGCCGGGCGCTCGACCTGCCGGTCACCGGCGGCAACGTCTCGCTCTACAACGAATCGCCGGCCGGCTCGATCGCCCCGACCCCGGAGATCGGCGTGGTCGGCCTGCTCGACGATGTCGACCGGCTGGTCGGGCCGGAGTTCGTGGCCGACGACGACGCGATCGTGCTCGTCGGCGAATCCACGCCGGGCCTGGCCGGGAGTGCCTACGCGGCCCTCGCCGGGGTGGCGCCCGAGGATGGCCCGCCCAGCCTGGACCTGGCCAGCGAGGCCGCCGTCCAGCGCTTCATTCGCGCTGCGATCGAGCGCGGGCTGGTCCGCTCGGCCCAGGACGTGTCGGCCGGCGGGCTGGCCGTGGCCCTGGCCGAAGGCGCGATCTGGGGCGGCCGCGGGGCGCGGGTGCGCCTCCTGATCAGCAGCACGCCGGCGGTCGAGCTATTCGGGGAGAGCCCATCGCGGCTGGTCCTGACCGCCACCGCCCGGCACGTGCCGGCCCTCCTGCTGGTGGCCCGCCAGCACGGCCTCGCTGCCGCCCAGATCGGCGCCGTGGGCGGCGACCGGCTGGTCATCGAGCTGGGCGGACGGGGCATGATCGGCGATGCCGAGGAACGCGGACCGCAGGTCGCCGATGAGCTGGATGTCGCGGTCGCCGACCTGGCCCACGCCTGGGATCACGGCCTGGCCCGCGCCCTGGGGGAGGACTGACATGTGTGGCGTGTTTGGCGCGGTCATGCCGGCCGGTTCCGAGACCGAGGCCGCAGCGGTCGCCGCCCTGGGCCTGTTCGCACTCCAGCATCGAGGCCAGGAGTCGGCCGGCGTGGCCGTCAGCGATGGCGAGCAACTGATGGTCTACAAGGACCTCGGGATGATCAGCTCGGTCCTCGACGAGCGCCGCCTGCCCAGCCTGCGTGGCCAGCTGGCAATCGCCCACTGCCGCTACTCCACGACCGGCTCGACGGTCTGGGAGAACTCCCAGCCGACCCTCCGGCTGGGCCCGCGCCGGGCGATCTCCCTGGGCCACAACGGCAACCTGGTCAACACCCGCGAGCTGCTCGACCAGCTGCGGGGCGGCCGGGCACGCCTGTCGGCCTCGACCGACACCGAGCTGCTGACGGCGCTCATCGCCGACGAGCCCGCCGCCGACACGGTCGAGGCCCTGCTCCGGGTCCTGCCCCGGGTCCGGGGCGCGTTCAGCCTGGTCATCCTGGACGAACGGCAGGTCATCGGCGTGCGCGATCCGCACGGCTTCCGGCCGCTCGTCCTGGGCCGCCTGCCGCTGGAGGATCCGGCCGCCGGTCCGGGCCCGGGCCTGTGGGGCGACGACGAGCGGGTGGGCTGGGTGCTGGCCTCGGAGACGGCCGCCCTGGACATCGTCGGGGCCGAGTTCGTGCGCGACGTGGAGCCCGGCGAGATCGTCATCCTGGAGCAGGGCCGGACGCCCCGCTCGGTGCGCTATGCCACGGCGCAGCCGGCCCTGTGCGTGTTCGAGCTGATCTACTTCGCCCGCCCGGACTCGTACATGGAGGGCCGCAACCTGTATGAGGTCCGGCGCAAGATGGGCATGCAGCTGGCCCAGGAGCATCCGGTCGAGACGGACATGGTCATGCCCGTGCCGGACACCGGTGCGCCGGCCGCGGCCGGCTATGCCGAGGCATCCGGGATTCCCTATCGGGAGGGCCTCGTCCGCAACCGCTACTCCGGCCGGACATTCATCCAGCCGTCCCAGACCATGCGCCAGCGAGGCGTGACGATCAAGCTCAACCCGCTGCGCGAAGTGGTCCGCGGCCGGCGCCTGACCGTCGTCGACGATTCGATCGTGCGGGGCACGACCACCAAGCAGATCGTCAGCCTGCTGCGCAAGGCCGGCGCCACCGAGATCCACCTCCGGATCAGCGCCCCGCCGATCTTCCATCCGTGCTTCTACGGGATCGACACCCAGATCGAGACCGAGCTGATCGCGGCGACCCATTCGCTCGAGGAGATCCGGAGCTTCGTGGGGGCCGATTCGCTGGGCTACCTGTCGATCCCGGGCGTGCTCGCCGCGCTCGAGCTGCCCTACGAGCAGTTCTGCTTTGCCTGCTTCGACGGGCGCTACCCCGAGCCCGTGCCGTACGACGCGGCCAGCCGCAAGTTCGTGCTCGAGGAGGACCCCCTCGAGGCAGCCGGCGGGCTCGTCCTGCCGGTCGTTCGCGGCTGAGCGCTGCGGTCATGGCCAAGGAAGCCGGGCCGCGCGAGGCCTACACCCGGGCGGGCGTCGATGTCGGAGCCGGCGATCGGGCCGTCGAGCTGATGCGCGCCGCGGTCGAGTCGACCCACGGCCCACACGTCGTTGGCGGCCTGGGCGGCTTCGCCGGCGCCGTCGCCCTGCCGGCCGGCTATCGTGCCCCGCTCCTGGTCAGCTCGACCGACGGGGTGGGCACCAAGACCGCGATCGCGACCGCGCTCGGCCGCTTCGACACGATCGGGCGCGACCTGGTCGGGATGTGTGCCGATGACGTCGTGTGCAGCGGGGCCGCCCCGCTCTTCTTCCTCGACTACGTGGCCGTCGGCCGGCTCGATCCGGTCAGCGTGGCCGAGCTCGTCGGCTCGATCGCGGCCGGCTGCCTCGAGGCTCGCTGCGCGCTGGTCGGCGGCGAGACTGCCGAGCATCCCGGGCTGATGGACGCCGACGCGTTCGACCTGGCCGGATCGTGCACCGGGATCGTCGAGCGGGACCGGCTGATCGACGGCTCGGCCGCCCGGGCTGGCGACCTCGTCATCGGCCTGGCCTCGAGCGGGCTCCACGCCAACGGCTACTCGCTGGTCCGGTCGCTCCTGGCCGAGCACGACCTCGACCTTGCCGAGCCGTACCAGGAGCGCCTCCGGCGGAGCCTCGGCGAGCCGACCACCGCGGAGCTCCTGGCCCTCGCACCGGGCGAGGTCCTGATGAACCTGGGCGAGGTCCTCCTGACCCCGACCCGGATCTATGCCGGGAACATCCTCGACCTGCGGGCCGTCCTCGAGTTGGCCGGCCACGACCTGCACGGGGTGGCCCATATCACCGGCGGCGGGCTGCCCGGCAACGCCGCC
>JBBSFD010000083.1:0-9993 GCA_038239115.1 Candidatus Limnocylindrales bacterium
GATCCAGGCGTGGTAGGGACACTGGAAGCGGACGGCCTTGCCGCATTGCTCTTCGACCACGGCCGTGCCGCGGTGCTGGCAGACGTTGTAGAAGGCGCGCAGGACACCATCCCGGGCGCGCACGATGACCAGCGGCTCACCCAGCTCTTCCGACAGGAAGTAGGAGCCCGGCTCCGGCGCATCCTCGTCACGTCCGATGCACACCCAGTCGCGCAGGAACCAGTTGTCCCGTTCGTAGGCCCACACGGATTCGTCGTGATAGGCCCGCCCGGGCAACAGGCTCGCCCCGCGGAACGGACGGCGGATCCGCTCGATCTCTTCCCCGCTGAACGGGGCGCTGACGGTCATCTACGAATGAACCTCCGGCCCGAGTCTAGCGCCCCGGCTCGAGCTCGAAGCCCGAACGAAGGTCGCCCGGCCAACCCGGACCTCAGGCGATCTTCCGCTTGCGCCGATCCTTGAGGATCTCGCGCGCGGCATTGCGCCCCGGGAGGCCGGTCACTCCCCCGCCCGGATGAGTCGACGAGCCGCACTGGTAGAGACCCTTGAGCGGGGTCCGGTAGTTGGCGTAGCCCGCGGCCGGGCGCATGTGGAAGAGCTGGTTGAGGGTCAGCTCGCCGTGGAAGATGTTGCCCCCGATCAGGCCGTACTCATGCTCCATGTCGTACGGACTGATCACCTGCCGGTGGACGATCGAGCCCTTCAGGTTGGGCGCCAGCTCGTTGTAGCCGTCGATCAGGCGATCGGCGAACGCCTCGACCTCTTCGCGATGCGGCTCGGCGTGCCACTCCTGGGGGACCCACTGGGCGAACATCGAGAAGATATGCATGCCCTCGGGGGCGAGGGTCGGGTCGAGGGTCGTCGCGATCACCCCGTCGCAGTAGGGCTTGGCCGAGCCCTGGCCCTGGCGGGCGTCGTCGAAGGCCCGCTGGATGTAGGCCATCGAATGGGCCAGCTCGATTGCCCCCGTGTGATGCGGCTGCAGGTTGGTCCCGGGGACCGAGGTGAAGTTGGGCAGCTCGCTGATCCCGAGGTTGACCTTGACCGTGCCCGAGCGGCTGTCGTAGTTGCGAATATCGCCGACGAACTCGGCCGGCAGCTGGCGCTCCTCGATCAGGCGCAGGAACGTGATCTGGGGATGAGCGTTGGAGATGACCAGGCCGGCCCGGATCTCCTCACCGGACTCGAGGACGACGCCCACCGCCCGGTCGCCCTCGACCAGGATCCGGGCAACCGGCGCATTCAGGCGGACCCGGCCGCCGTACTCCTCGACGGCGGCTGCGAGGTTGGTGCTGACCGCGCCCATCCCGCCCTCGACGAAGCCCCAGCCGCCGATCGGCCCCTCGGCCTCGTCCTCGTCGACGGTGCCGATCTCGTGGTGAAGCAGGACGTAGGCCGTGCCCGGCTCGTATGGCCCGGCCCACGTGCCGATGATCCCGTCGATCGACAGGCCGGCCTTGATCCGGTCCGACTCGAACCAGTCGTCGAGCAGGTCGGCCGCGCTCATCGTCATGATCCGGGTCAGGTCGGCCACGCCCCGGCCACCAAGGCCCCGCAGCTTCCAGGCGAAGCGGAGCTGGTCGAGCAGGTCCGGCAGCGAGCGCGAGCCGAGCTTCGGCGGGGTCATCCAGAGCAGGTGCCGGACGACCTCGGCCAGGCCGTCCTTCCAGGCGACGTAGTCGTCGTAGACGTCGGCATCGTGCTTGCTGAACTTGGCCATCTCGGCGTAGCGCCGGTCATGGTCCTCGTACATCACCACGCCCGATCCGTCCGGGAAGCCCATGAAGTAGGGCCCCATCGGATAGACCTTGTAGCCCCGCTTGGCGAGCTCGAGCTCCTTGATGATCCGGGGCGGCATCAGGCTCTGGACGTAGCTCAGCGAGCTGACCTTGAAGCCCGGCCAGGGCTCCTCGGTCACGGCCGCTCCGCCGATCACCCCGCGCTTCTCGAGGACGAGCGGCTTGAAGCCGGACTTGGCGAGGTAGGCGGCACAGGCCAGACCGTTGTGGCCGCCGCCCACGACGATCGCGTCAATTGGCTCAGTCATGCCCGGCATTCTGTCGGGGTGCGTCGCTGCACCGGTCGCGCGTCCCGTCTGGTGCGCCAGTTGTTGCGTATCGTGAAACGCCATTGCGTCTGATAGGACGGTGGGGTGGCTCTCGGCGGCGGCGGGCCGGCGACGGCTGGCCCGACGTGCGCGGAACCGGGCCGGCGTGCGTGGGACGCGCACAACTGCAGCATTTCCGGGTCGACGGCCAGATTCTGTGCGCCGGAGGCACAGATCGCCCCGTGTTCACGTGGAGCGCAACAAATCGACGGATTTCTGGGGCGATTCGTCTGTCGTGCTCGTCTGACGCAACCACTCCCCGGCGCGGGCTCAGGGCTGCGCCACGTAGACTCCACCGATGAGCAATCCGCCCATGGTCCCGAGCTTCAAGGAGCGCCTGAGATCGGGCGACTTCCTCGTCGGGACCTGGCTGACCCTGCTCGACCCCGCGGTCCCAGAGCTGTTGGCCGGCGGCGGATTCGACCTGCTCGTGGCCGACGGCGAGCATGGGTCGGTGGCCACCTCGGACCTGGTCCAGATGGCGATCGCCACCCGGGCCGCCGAGGTCCCCGTCCTGTATCGGGTCGCGGCCAACGAACCGGTCCGGATCATGCACGCCCTCGACGCCGGCGCCAGTGGCGCGGTCATCCCCCAGGTCCGCACCGTGGCCGACGTGGAGCGGGCCGTGAGCTGGTGCCGCTACCCGCCGGTCGGCCTGCGGGGCATCGCTCCGCGGCGTGCCTCCGGCTACGGCCGGAACACGGCCGACTACATGGCCACGGCCAACGACTCGGTCACCTGCTGCATCCAGATCGAGACCCACGAGGCGCTCGAGTCGATCGACACGCTCCTCGATGTGCCCGGCATCGACACGATCCTGCTCGGACCCAACGACCTGGCGGCGTCCCTCGGGCACACCGGCGAGATCACCCACCCCGAGGTCGAGGCCGCGATTGCCCTCGTCATCGAGCGAGCCCGGGCTCACGGGATCCCGGCTGGAGCCTGGACCCAGTCGCCGGCCGTGGCCCGGCGTCGTCACGAGCAGGGCTACCAGTGGGTCACGATCAGCGCCGATTACGGCTTCATGGTCGCCGCCGCCGATGCGGCCCTGCGCGAGATCCGAGGCTAGGTCAGCTCGACGATCTCGTGCCAGATCGGGATATGGGTGTTCAGGCCGAGGGCCTTGATCTTCGGTTCGAGGGCGGCCTGGGCGTCGGGATCGCCGTGGACGATGAAGACCGCCTTGGGCCAGCCCGGAGCGCCGGGCGCCTTGCCCGTGGCGAAGTTGCCGACCCAGGAGAGCAGCTCGGACTCGTCGGCGTGGGCGCTGAAGCCGCTGATCGAGCGGATCTGGCAGCGCACCCGGCGGACCTGGCCATCGAGCTTGATCGTCGTTGCGCCCGCCTGGAGGTGGGCGCCGAGGGTACCCACGCCCTGGTAGCCGACGAACAGGATGACCGCACTGGGGTCGTCGACCAGGTTGCGCAGGTGGCCGACGACCCGGCCACCGGTCAGCATCCCGTTCGAGGCCACGATCATGTACGGCCGGGGAGCCTGGGCGATCGCCTCCGACTGCTTCACGTCGTTGGTGATCGTCTGTTTGGGATAGTCGAGCGGGGCGTCGTGGGCGGCCAGCAGGGCCGTCGTTTCCGAGTCGTAGTAGTCGGGATGATGGCGGTAGACGTCGCTCGCCTTCGAGGCCATCGGCGAGTCGAGGTACAGCTGGAGGAGCGGGATCTTGCCCGCTTCGATCAGGCGATGGAGCTCCCACACGACTTCCTGGGTGCGTCCGATCGCGAACGATGGGACGAGCAGGACGCCGTCGTGGTCGGCCACCAGCTTGACCGCGTCGGCCAGGAGCTGGTTCGACTCGGCCTCGGGCTCGTGCTCGCGCCCGCCGTAGGTCGACTCGATGAGGACGTAGTCGGCGTCGGTCACCACCGTCGGGTCGCGCAGGATGGGCGTTCCGGTCCGGCCCAGGTCCCCTGAGAAGATCAGGCGGAGCTCCGGCCCACCGTCCTGGTCGGCGACCCGCAGGCGGATGATCGCCGAGCCCAGGATGTGGCCGGCGTCGACGTAGGTGGCATGGATCCCCGGCCCGACTTCGAACTCGGTGTCGTAGTCGATCCCGCGGAACGAGGCCAGGGCTGCCTGGGCGTCCTGGGCGTCGTAGAGCGGCTCGTCGAGCTCGGTGTCGAGGATCGGCGGCTGCTTGCGCAGCGCCTGCTCGGGGTCGCGGGCGACAGTCGCGGGCGCAGCCACCCGGACGGGGGCAGGATTGGTTGCGGCCACGCTGCCCGAGTCGACGCTGCCCGACTCCACGCTGACGGGGTCGGACGCTCCGCCGGCCTCCTGGGGCGCCGCCGGGACGAGCAGGGCGGCATCAAACTTGCGGCTGCCGAAGTGGGCTGGATCGACCCGCGGGTCGTCGAACTGGCGGCGCTCCCCCACCGGCACCGCCACCGGCGGGCGGCCGCCGTCATCGTTCGATTCGCCGGCCGTGGCGGCCTTGGCCAGAGCCGTATCGGTCGAGTTGAGGCTGCCGTCGACGCCATCGTCGGCCAGCCGTTCGGCCGCCGCCAGGGCGTCGCTGTCGCGCTTCTCGAACATCGCCGCGCGGTCGGGATCGCGCTTCGCCCGGCGCACCTGGCGCTTGGCGAACTCCTCCTGGAGCTTGCCCGAGTCGAGCAGCACGAGCGAGGCCAGCTCGACCGTGCCCTTCGTCGCCCAGATCGGTCCCTTGAAGCCGGCCTTGACTACGTGCGGGATGAGCCCGCAGTGGTCGAGGTGGGCATGGGTCAGCAGGATGGCGTCGATCGCGGCCGGGTCGTAGGCCAGCGGGATCCGGTTCCGGATCGACTCGTTGGGGCTGCCCTGGAACATCCCGCAGTCGATCAGGATCGTTGTCCGGGCGGTGGTCAGCAGGTACTGGGAGCCGGTCACGGTCGTGGCGGCGCCGAGGAATTGGAGGTGCATGGGCGGAGTCTGCCACCGCGAGCCCCGGCCGGTACGGCGGCGGCGGTCCGCGGTTCTGTGGAGTGCCGGGCTTACGGCGGCTGCCGTCTCGCGGCACGCGCTGCCGTCTGCCATATCAACGGGATTACTAGCAGGCGCGTTTGCGGTCCGAATTGCCGTGCCGACGGCCCAGTTTCACCGTGCTGGCCCGATGCCCACGCACGAATTGCGCGCTGAGCCGGGCGGTTCCGGAGCGAATCTGCGCCGCAAACGCCTCGCTAGTAATCCCGTCAATAGGGCGGCCGTCGGGGCCCCGGCTGGTGCCGGAGCCACGATCACCGAGCCACGATCACCGGGCCGGGACCCTGCCCGACCGACCCGTCATGATCGTGGCGATGCGTGAACGCTTCCTGTCTCGATCGATCCTGCCCCGGCTGCCCGGGCTGCTGGCCGGCCTGGTCATCTTCGGCCTGGGGATCGCCCTGATGGCCCAGGCCGGCCTCGGTCTCGGTCCTTGGGAGGCGTTCCACCAGGGCATCGGCCGCCTGGTCGGTCTCGAGCTGGGCACGGTCAGCATCATCCTGGGCATCCCGATCCTGGTCCTGTGGTGGCCGCTCGGTGAGCGCCCGGGAATCGGCACCCTGCTCAACGTCGTCCTGATCGGGACCGCGACCAACATCGGCATCACCGTCCTGCCCGTCGCCCAGGGCGTGGCCGTCCAGGTGGCGATGATGCTGGCCGGGGTGCTCGTGATCGCGATCGGCTCCGGCCTGTACCTGGCCGCCGACCTGGGAGCCGGCCCGCGCGACGGGCTGATGACCGGCCTCCACCACCGCTTCGGCTGGTCGATCCGACGCTCGCGAACGGCGGTCGAGCAGACCGTGCTCGTGGCCGGCTTCCTGCTGGGCGGGACGATCGGGATCGGCACCCTGGTCTTCGCCCTGGCGATCGGGCCACTGGTCCAGATTTGCCTGGGCTTCTTCGATCGCGACGGCCGGATCGCCCGCCGCCGCGCCGTCACCCTGGAGGCCGACGTCACCGGCGCCGAGTAGCCGCCCTGCTAGCCGACGGGGATCACGACCAGGGCGTCGATCGCCACCGCCAGCATGAGCAGGCTCAGGTAGGTGATCGAGTACTTGTAGAGCCGGATCGCCTGGGCCGTCGAGCGCTCGGGTGAGGTGCCCTGGCGCCACAGGACGTAGGCCTGGCGCAGGAAGATCGCGCCCAGGACGACCGCCGCCACGAGGTAGATCGCACCCATTCGGGCGACGGCCCACAGGATCAGCGAGATGGCCACGAGCAGGATCGTGTACAGCCCGATCTGGCGGGTCGTCTCGGGGATCCCCCGCACCACCGGCAGCATCGGCACGCCGGCGGCCGCGTAGTCCTTCCGGATCCGCAGGGACAGTGCCCAGAAGTGGGGCGGCGTCCAGTAGAAGACCAGGGCGAACAGGAGGATCGCCGGGAGCTGAACCGAGCCGGTGACGGCGGCCCAGCCGATCACCGGCGGCAGCGCGCCGGCCGCCCCGCCGATGACGATGTTCTGGGGCGTGGTCCGCTTCAGGATCATCGTGTACACGACCACGTAGAAGGCGATCGCGAGGAGGGTCAGGAAGGCCGCCAGGAGGTTGACGAACCAGGCCATGATCGCGAACGAGATCACGCCAAGGACGATCCCGAAGACGACCGCCCGATCCGGTTCCACCTCGTGGGCCGGCAGCGGCCGGCGCCGGGTGCGGGTCATCAGCAGGTCGATGTCGCGATCGAGATAGCAGTTGATGGCATTGGCCGAGCCGGCGGCCAGGGTTCCCCCGACCATCGTCCAGATGACGAGCCAGGTCCAGTTGCCGAGCTGGATGCCGGGCACCTGGCGGGTGGCCAGGACCATGGCCGGGACGGTCGTGACCAGGAGAAGCTCGATGATCCGGGGCTTGGTCAGGGCGATGTAGGCCCGCACGGAGTCCCGCCTGGTGTGGACCGCCGGGATCGCCGCGCCGGCCACGGGGAGTGCCGTGGCCGTCGATACGGACGGTCCAAACACACGAGAATCGTCGCGGCTGGAGCCGACCCCGCCGGCGCTGGCTCCGCCGGCCGGCAGGAGCGCGGTCCGGGCCGTGAAGTACGACACGACGGTCAGCCCGAGCAGGCTCGCCCAGATGCTCGCCCCGAGGGCGACGTGGAGGGTCTGGCTCCAGCCCGACAGCTGGGTCAGGACCTGCAGCCCGCCGACGACCACCTCGATCGGCAGCAGGATGGCCGCCAGCAGGGCCAGCCGGACGATCGCGGGGTGGTTGCGCTGCGTCCGCCAGGCGATCATGCCGATCGCCACGATGATGACCCCGACGATCGCCGCGACGTAGCGATGGAGGACCTGGGCGGAGGTCGCGTCGGTGATCGGCGGAAAGAGCGTGCCGCCCATCAGCGGCCAGTCGGGGAAGACCAGGGCCGCGTTGGGCGTCGCGGTGACGTGCGAGCCGAACAGGAGCAGGGCGTACGAGGCGGTCGCCCCGAAGGCCGCCAGCAGGGTGAACCGCTGGCTGCCGCCCCGACCTGCGATGTGACCCGGATAGAAGCTCCGGACGAGGATGAAGACGAGCGCGCCCAGGAGGGCCATGGCGCTGGCCAGGTGGGCCGTGACCGACTCGCCGCTGTTGCCCAGGCGGACGGTCTCTTCGCCAAGCCAGGCCTGGAAGCCGACCAGGACGACGGCCACCACGCCCCACCAGAACAGCGACCGGCGATCGCGATGATCGCGCCAGGCCAGGATCGGCAGGCCCAGGATCAGCAGGCCGAGGACGACCGCGACGTCGCGGTGGAGCCACTCCAGCCAGGCCTTGTAGTCGCCCAGCGCAGGGATCAGCTGGCCCTTGCACAGGGGCCAGTCGGGACAGCCCAGGCCCGAGTCGGTGGCCCGCACGACCACCCCGATCGTCACCAGCGCGAGGGTGACCGCCACGGTGACCGCTGCGAGCTTCTGAAACCGGGTCACCAGGCCTCCGCCAACTGTGCATTTTCGGGATCGGCCGTAGGAATCGGCTCGGCGGCGCCGTTGGCAACGGCTCGGGGCGCACCGGGCGTTGCACATTCTAGCCATCCGCTGCCCGAATCGGCGCCGGCGAGTACGATCGGGCCGATGCGTCGCCTCGTCCTCCTGGCAACAGCCATCCTGGTCGCCGCCTGTGCCGGCAGCCCTGCCTCCGCCGGCCCGTCGAGCCTGGTCGTGGGCGGCTCCGGCGCGCCGTCGGTGGTGCCGGTCATCGCCTCGTCCGAGGCGGTGGTCGGTCCGGATCGGATCCTGATCGGCTTGCTCGATTCGACCGGGACGACGCCCGTGGGTACGCCCGATTACAGCGTCCAGGTCGGCTACATCAACGTCGACAAGGATCCCAAGACGTTCGTCGTGGCACCGGCCGCGGCCACCTTCGTATGGGCCATCCTGAACCAGCGGGCCGTCTGGGTCCAGGACACCACCTTCGATGCGGCCGGCAACTGGGCCGCGGTGGTGACCGTCACCCAGCCGGGCAAGGCCGCCGAGTCGACCGAGCTGAGCGTGACGGTCACGGCCACGGGCCAGGCCGTCCGGGTGGGCGCCAAGGCGCCCTCGACCGCCACCCCGACGACCGCGTCGGCCGGCGGCGTGCTGGCCAGCATCACCACCGATACCAGCCCCAATCCCGCCTTCTACCAGGTGTCCGAGGACCAGGCCCTGGCCCAGCACAAGCCGTTCGTGCTCGTCTTTGCCACGCCCGCCTTCTGCACCAGCCGGGTGTGCGGCCCGACCCTGGACGCGGTCAAGGCCGTGGCCGCGACCGAGCCGGGGATGACCTTCATCCAGGTCGAGCCGTACGTCATGAACTATGCCAACGGCACGCTCCAGCCCGTCCTGGGGACCGGCAACGCGCTCCAGCCGAACGCGGCCACGACGGCCTGGGGCATCCAGTCCGAGCCGTGGGTCTACGTCGTGGACGCGAGCGGCACGGTGACCGCGTCGTACGAGGCGGTGATCATCCCGGCCGAGCTGACGGCCGCGATCGATAAGGTCAAGACCGGGAGCTAGACCGGGGCAGGGCCGGCTCAGCTCGGCTCAGGAGGCCGCACCTGTGCTGCCCGGGGCCTGGACCGGAATGCCCTCGGCACAGCGCGGGCAGGTCGCGGCGCCCGGCTCGTAGGTCGGCAGGTCGAGGACCCACAGGGCTGCCAAGGGGTAGACCCGGCCGGTCCGCGGCGAGGTCAGGCTGGCCATCCCGCCAGATCGGTCGACCAGGACATGGCAGGCCACGATCTCGCCGCCCAGCGCCTCGACCGCCGGGATCATCGCCAGGAGCGAGCCGCCGGTGGTCAGGATGTCGTCGACCAGGACCACCCGCTCGCCCGGGGCGATCGTGAAGCCGCGCCGGAACTCACGGTGGGCGGGCCCGTCGGCGGGCTTGACCTCCTCGGCAAAGATCGCCCGGAGGCCGAGCTGGCGGCCGGTCTCGAAGGCCAGGATGACCCCGCCGGTCGTCGGGCCGGCGACCAGGTCGGCCAGGGGCTGGCCGTCCAGGCCACGCAGGCCGAACGCCCAGAAGCCGCACAGCTCGCTGGTGGCCGCCGTGTCCTGGAGGACCTGGAACTTCTCCAGGTAGTGCTCGGCATGGCGGCCGCTCTTGAGCAGGAAATGGCCATCGCGGAGCGCCCCGGAGCTCCGGAAGAGAACCTCGGTCCGGGCCGCGATGGCGGTCCGGGCAGCGCTGTCGGCAGCCTGGCGGATGGTGGTCATCGGAGCCAGTCTACGGTCGATATTCCACGCCGGTGGCCGATGAGGCCGACGTCCGGCTGGGCAGGGCGGTTCCGATCAGCGGGGCGTAGGACGTCAGGCCGAGCCGGCGGCACTCGTCGCTCAGCTCGTCGACCAGCCGGACCGGCAGGGTCGGGTCGGCGAACAGGACCGTGCCAACCTGGACGGCGACCGCGCCGACAGCCAGGAAGTCGAGAACGTCGCCGATCGAGGC
>JBBSFD010000084.1:0-9860 GCA_038239115.1 Candidatus Limnocylindrales bacterium
GCCTTTTGCATTCGCGGCTCCTCTCCACGCCCCTGGCCTCGGAGGAGCGGTCTGGCAGGGGCGCTTGAAGGCTGGTTCACTCGACCTGAGTAGGAAGTCCCCGCCGGAACCCCGGAGCCGGCCTGCTTACGCCGCTGGTACGTAGCCTTGCGTTACCTCGCCCTTATGGGCGGCAAACGCCGCCAGGACCTCGGTCTTCTCACGCTCGGGAACCTTGACGAAATCAAGGGTGCGCGCCAGTTCGGCTGCGACTTCGTCGAACTCATCGGGCGAGATCCGCAGCCTGCGATGGGCCTCTTCCAGGCCAAGGACCGTACTCCCCGGGTTGGTGGCGGTGTATTCGAATGGTCCGCCGGCCACATTGCAGACCCACAGGGTGCGCATGAACTTCAGACCCGGCAGTCTGGCCAGGTTGTTGGTGTGCCACTCACGCAGGACAGGATTCTTCGAATTCTGGCCGACGATGGGGTTCTGGACGACCGAATCGCTGAAATGCTCGATCACGGCGGCGATGGCAAATGCGCCACCGAGCCTCTCGTACAAGCTCGCTTCTGCCATAGCTGATCCTCCTCCTCTGGTCTGCTCGGCTTCTAGCGGTAAGTCTTGTAAGTGTTACAGCGTCCGATCGAGGCGTCAATCCTTTATATAGCCGTTCTTGCTGTTAGAGTGCAGACATGCGCAGCCGGCCGACGGTCCAGGATCCAATCGCCGCGATCGCATTGCTCGATGAGCCCAAGCGTCGTGGGCTCTACGCGTTCGTCGTGGCCAGCCACCAGGCCGTCGGTCTCGACGAATCGGCGGCAGCCTTCGGCATGAGTCGTGGGCTCGCCGCGTTTCATCTCGATCGACTCGTCGGAGTCGGGCTGCTGATGACGGAGTACAAACGGCTCGGTCATCGCCGTGGGCCAGGGGCCGGTCGTCCAGCCAAGCTCTATCGACCGTCGGGGCGCGAGATCGCGGTGTCGTTTCCGCCGCGCGGTTACGAGCGAGCGGCGGACCTCTTGGCGGGTGCGTTTGATCGCCTGGAAGGTGACTCGGAGAAACTGGGCCGTGTCGCGGTAGCTGATGTCGCCCATGCTCAAGGTGCGAGCGATGGGGCCCAGGCTCACCGCAACGCCGGGCCACGGCCAAGCCGCGGCCTTCTTCGAACGGCGCTGATGGAGCTCCTCAAGGGACGCGGATACCAGCCCGAGGTCACCCCGGACACTGGTCGGATTTGCCTGCGCAACTGTCCGTACGATGCGCTAGTCGAGGGCCATCGGGAGCTGACCTGCGGGATGAATGTTGCCTGGGCAGAAGGCGTGCTCGAGGGCCTGGGCAACTCGGGCCTTGGCGCGAAACTCGCCCCGGTTGACGGGTATTGCTGCGTCGTGTTCGAGCGCGCAGGGAAAGGATGATCTCCGAATGTGCCTGAATTGCGGCTGCATGCGGGCTCATGACGACATGGGCAAGCCGGATGTCAATATTACCTACGAGGTCGTCAAGCGGGCTGCCGATGCCAACGACATGACCGTCGAGGCCACCCTGGCGATGATCGCCCGAACTTCCGACAAGGATCGCGGCGAGCATCCCGCCGAGTATTCGGCCGGCGACTCGTCGTCATAGGTTCAGGATCGGAGGCCGCCTTGTCGATCGACGTCCCCTCGAATGACCCCGCAGAAGCCTCAGCGCCCGCGCCGGCGAGCGGTGACCTCCCGCCCGCGGTCCGGTTCCAGATCCTCACCACCGAGCACTGGAGCCTGCTCTCGACACGGGCATTGAGCTGGAACGAAGCATTCAGTCGGGCGTCGATGTTTCTCGCCGCACTATCGGGCGGGGTCATTGCGCTTGCGCTGGTGGCCCAGGCCACCTCGTTCGACGGTCGGTTTACGGTCTTCGCGCTGCTGCTGCTCGCGCCGATCCTGTTCCTCGGGATCGCGACCTTCGTGCGCTTGGTCGAGATCAACCGCGAGGACGTCCGCTGGGTGATCGGGATGAACCTCCTGCGTCACGCCTATCTCGTGGCGGCCCCGGAGCTGCGCCCGTACTTCATCACCGGCTGGCATGACGATGAGCCGGGGATCATGACGACCTTCGGGGCCGCCGCCGGGGCCGGCAACGTCGCCCATGAGTTGGTGACTACTCCGGGTGTCGTCGCTGTCGTCGATGGGATCGTCGCCGGAGTTCTGGCGGGAATGCTCGGGAGCTATCTCGGGCTCGCAGCTGCGATCAACCTCGCCCTTGGCGTCGCCTTGTTCGCCGCGTCCGTCGCCCTGCTCAGCTTGGTCCAGTACCGAGGGGTCGTTCTGCCCCGCGGTCTCCACCACGCCCGATTCCCTGAGACACAGGAGGAAGCATGACCCGGCCGTCGGCCTCTGCGGCCCGACCCTCGAGCGGATCGTGGCTGATGCTTGCACCTCGAGCGTAGACTCGGAGCCTCAAGGAGGGCGATCGAAGGCGATGGACGCCCCGCGCCAGCCAACCGGTGATCCACCCCGACGAGCCGAGGACGTAGATCCAACGACCCGCCGCCGGGTGACCGATCGCGCCGCGGTGGACCCTCGACCTGCGACGCAACCGAAGGCCGGTCGCGACCCCAAGCATGCCGGCCCAGCTGATCCGCCGGACCGACCCTAAGCAATGACCCCTGACCGCGGAGCCGCAACGCTCATCGTCGTCACCAGCGACAAGGATGAGTTTGCTTCGGCCCGGCGTAAGGCCATGGATCTCGCTCATGCGAGCGGGCAGATCATGATCCTCTATGACTGGGACGCGCCGACCCTCTTTGGTGATCCATTGCCAACGTGGTGGTCGGGCGAGGGTTCGGAGAGCCAGTTCTCGCGGCGACTCGACCAGATCCAGCTCAGGGCAGCCGGCCGTGCAGCCATCGCCGATCAAGTGGCCGACGCCGAAGCGCTGGGGATCCGAGCATTTGGATGGCTGCCCTCTGACCATGGTCCGGCGGCACTGGCTGCCTATGCCCAGGAACAGGGTGCGTTGACCGTGGTGATCTCCGCCGCCCTCGAGGATCTCGCCGGGCTGGATGCCCTCCTCAATGGCGATCGACCTGCAGAGGCCCTGGATGCACAGACGCCAGCCACGGTGATCGTCGTTGAAGAGGCGACGGTGAAGCCAGACACGCCGCGATAGTCTGGCCAGGTGCGGAAGTTCCTCGCCGGACTCGCGGCGCTCGGCCTGCTGATCGCGGCTTGCGGTGGACCCGCCCCCTCCGCAACGCCTGGATCGACGCTCGCTGCGCAGGCGTCGGCGCCAAGCTCATCGAGGAGCCCCACGAATTCGCTGGCCGTCTCCTCCCCGGCGCCAAGCTTGAATAGCACCGCCTGGCTGCGGGCCGCCAACGTCGACCAGCCGGTTGGCTTCCTGACCACAGGCGCGGTCGACTGCGGCTGCCAGAAGCACCCAGCCATCGACACGCTGACAACCGGCGTGACGAACGGTCCTGCTGGGCTGGTTGCGGTTGGCTGGATCCTCCAGGGCTGGATCGGCGCCAGTTGGCGGTCGATCGACGGGTCGAGCTGGCAGCTCACCCAAGGGTTCCCGGCCAAGTCGCTCCTCTCCGCCGTGGCGGCCAATAGTGGGCGGTATGTCGCAATTGGTCTCGACGGCAACGGGGCCACGGTCTGGACCTCGACGACCGGCGCAACCTGGCAACGGGTCAACAGCTCGGCCTTTGCCGGAATCCCCCTGCGGCTCAACTCGATCACGCCCTGGCGCGGAGGGTTCGTGGCGGGCGGTTATCGGGGCAACGAGTTCTTCTCGGCCGATGCCGAGCTGTGGGTGTCGCCTGATGGGCTGAGCTGGCGACGGGCGACCGATTCGCCCGCGTTCCGAGACGCTCGGGTATCGGGCGTTGCCGCCAGTACGTCAGGTCTCGTCGCGGTCGGCCAGTCTGGTCCGGCCGATCATCCGGGACCGGCCATCGTGTGGACCTCGCATGACGGCGTTGCCTGGACCCGCGTGCTCGATGGGCCGGTCTTCGCGAACGGCCGAATGCGGGCGGTGGCGGCGGTGCCCGCGATCGGGTTCGTGGCGGTGGGCGATGACCTTGCGGGCGACACCGGGATCATCTGGACCTCTAGGGAAGGCCGGACCTGGACCCGGGTCCCAGCCGACCCGGGCTTCGGTCGGCCAGGGATCCAGGTCCGGATGTACACGGTCACGGCCGGACCGAATGGGGCGGTCGTGGGTGGCACGTTTGATGCGGGCATCCAGTACGGCCAGGCGGTCATCTGGACGTCGTCCGACGGCCTGGCCTGGACGAGAGTCCCCAATGAGCCGGCGTTCCAGGACGCCGAGGTGGCGGCCAGCACCGAGTGGAACGGCCGGGTCGTGGCCGTTGGCGATCGCGGGGCCCCCGATGCCTACCAGGCAACGATGTGGCTCAGTCCGACGGGCGGTCATTAGGTCACTAAACCCGACAACTCGAGAGTGCCGATCGACACGATGCGCTCATCGTGGGCAGGCCGCGGGGTTCGCCAGGAACGCAAAGGCGGCGCTCAACTGCCTGTCGACCTGGCGATGGCCGCCTGATGAAAGGCGGGCGAGGCTCCGTATCGACCCGGCCTCTGCGGTACCGCTAGCTTGCCCGTCTGCCGGTGGGGCGACTACTCAGCGGCATCGTCGGACGGGCGGGGGCTCATCCTGGGGCGTCTAGGCGATATCGCTCAATCTGACGCTGCGAGGTGAGGGGAACGCAGCGGCCCCAGACGAGGGGGATTCGCCCGGGGCCGGTCGGAGCGTATCGCTGCTATCGCGGCCGGGCGTTGCAGCCTTGACTGCGTCGTGACTGACGAGTCGGGTGTTGGCCCACGTCAGCGGCTCCTCCAACGTGGCCGAGAACACGATCTTGGAGAGGCCTGCGAGTTCATCCGTGCCCGGTTCGCCTTCGGCCGCGAGGCCCGACATCCGACGGTACGTGTTCGCGCCCATCAGCACCGTGTGTTCGGCTTCGGCTTGGTCGCCCAGCCAGGCCAGGTACTCAGGGCCCTGCAAATCCCACCAGCCGGGCCAGCCATCGGCGGCGCCGTAGCCATCCAGTGAGGTGATGAAATCAACGAGTAGTTCGGGCATCACCGCTCCTTTCGGGAATGGAATCGCGATCAGCAGCGGGTGGGTCGGTAGATGAGTGGAGTCCTCCCGATCCCGTCAGCCGAGCCTCTCGATAACGTCATCGGCCGCCCGCATGAAGATCGGGTCGCCGAGGTGGTCGTATTGGCGAAGGCTGGCCTCGGTGAACTTGATCGCGTGCTCGACCCCGGTGGCGACGGCGCGGTCGATGAGACCGTCGCGGTCCACCTCGTCCCATTGCGGGCCTCAGGGCACCGAGATCGACCAATGGGTTCCATGACACGGCTAGTGCGGTCGCCACGTCAGTAGCCACACGGGTGATGTCACCCGGCTGGGCAATCATCATGGCGACCTCCCTCAACTTCATCGGGGCGTTCGCGGGCACGGCGGTGGCCGTGACCATCGGCAAGGGACTCGTCGATCCATCCACCACCACCCAGGCGATCATCGCGGCGGCACTGATCGGCGCCATCAGTTGGAACCTCATCACCTGGCAGCAGGGCCTGCCGAGCTCGAGCAGCCACGCCTTGATCGGGGGCGTGATCGACTCGACGACCATCGCCGCCGGGACAGGTGCGCTCGACATCAACGGGATCGTGACCAAGGTCCTGGTCCCGACGGTCAGCTCCCCGATCTTGGGCTTCCTGCTCGCGTTGGTGCTCATGCTCGGGCTTTATTGGGCCTTCCAGCACGCGCAACGAAAGCCGATGGCCCGGGGATTTCGACGACTGCAGGTCGTTTCGGCGGCGTATGTCGCCTTCGCCCACGGGTCCAACGATGCGCAGAAGACGATGGGAATCATCACCCTCGCGTTGTTCTCGGCCGGCGTCATCAGCGACTCACCGTCCCACCTTGGGTGATCGTCATGTCGGCAACGGCGCTCTCGGCCGGAACTGCGGTCGGCGGCTGGCGGATCATGAAGACGATGGGTCAGCGCGTCGCCAAGCTTGAGCTGGTGCACGGGTTTGCGGCGCAGGCAACCGCGGCCACGATAATCCTGGGGGCGGCACATTTCGGGATGCCGGTTTCGACGACCCAGGTGATCTCGGGTTCGATCATGGGGGTCGGCGCGAGCCAAGGCGCCAGGGCCGTGCGCTGGGGCGTGGCTCGGCGCATTCTCGGAAGCCCGGGCGGTCCGAGGGTAGTGACAAGGACCAGCGACCCGCAAGCGCAGCCGGCATTTGCAACCTGTGTTGCAAGGCGGTGGCCGCCAGACGAGGGGGGTCGCTGGCGGCCACTGACAAGGTAAGCCCGCAGCGCAACGGAGGATGTGCGCCGGTGCTCCGCCGGGATGGCCACGTCGTCCACGAGAGATCGCAGGGATGCCGCAAAGCCGGCCGCAACTCGAGGGTCGGGCGTCCGTCACAATGCGACGCGCTGCAAGAACGCTGCAAGATCAGACTTGTCGGCTACCACGCCCGAGCGGCCCGCAAAGACGGAGGCTTGTCCCAAGCGGTCTCACAGTCCCTCGACCTTTCGTCGGGGGCGACCGCCAGGGAGGCCAAATGAACGCGCTCACGATCCTGACCGACGACCACGACAAGATGCGAAAGCTGCTCACGGAGCTGGAGACAACGACGGAGCGCGGTCTCAAGACCAGGGCCGAGCTCTTTTCGACGATCAAGGGCGAGCTGACCGTCCATGAAATCATCGAAGAGGAGATCTTCTATCCGGCCCTCAAATCGCACCCGAAAGCCAAGGACATCGTGCTCGAGGGCTATCAGGAACACCATGTGGTCGACCTGGTGGTGAGCGAGCTCGAAGACCTGGATGTCAGCGACGAGACATGGGGGGCCAAGGCCAAGGTCATGCAGGAGAACGTGGAGCATCACATGGAGGAGGAGGAGGGCGACATGTTCAAGACCGCTCGCAGCGTCTTCGATGCCGGTGAGCTCAACGCCCTGGGCGACCAGATGGCCGAACGCCGGCGCAGCGCCGCCGCCGAACTGGGCATCCCCTCTAAGTCACCAGCCGTTGTCGATTCCAATGGTCCCCGATGGGGTTGCGTGTCGGAGCTCGGCGTGGATATGGCTCCGCGGATCGAGTTCGTCACCCGACGATTTCATCTACGACCAGGCAGCCGGACTATGACCCTCCCGGTCTCCGTGCGGGAGGCTCGACGACGGCCGGCTAGGTCGCCCGCTCGGCGACGACGCGGAGCGCTCGATGATCCATGACGAGCCCTCCACGGCTCTAGACGAGTCGGGCATCGATCCGGTCACGCCCGTCGATCCGAAGGTCGCCCGCTTCCAGGCCGAAAGGAACCCCCTCAAGCGCTTGGCCCTCGCCCTCGGCCCGGGGTTGATCACTGGCGCATCGGACGACGATCCATCGGGCATTGGAACGTATGCCCAAGCCGGGGCTCAGTTTGGCTTTGCGACGCTTTGGATGACGATCGCGATGCTGCCGATGATGGTGGGCGTCCAGTACATGTGCGCCAAGATCGGTATGGTCACGGGCCAGGGCCTAGCTGGTGTGCTGCGGCAACACCACCCCCGGCTGCTCTATCCAACCATCCTCGCGCTCGTGGTGGCGAACACGCTCAATGCCGGGGCTGACATCGGGGCGATTGCGGCCGCGATCGGATTGCTCGTGCCAATCTCGCCGATCGTCTTCATCGTGCCGGTCAGCATCTTCATCGTCGGGCTTCAGGTGTTCGGGAGTTACCGTCTGATCGACAAAGTGTTCAAGTGGCTGGCGTTCGCACTTCTCGGCTATATCGCGGCCGCGCTCTTTGCTCGGCCCGACTGGCTCCACGTCCTTGCCGGTACGCTGATCCCGACGATCCGGTTCGACCCCGCCTTCCTCGCGATCCTTGTCGCCCTGCTGGGGACCACGATCTCGCCCTACCTGTTCTTCTGGCAGGCGAGCCAGGAAGTCGAAGAGGAGATCAGCATCGGCCGCCGGCGGCTTCGTCAGCGTCAGGGAGCCTCTCGTTACGAGCTCCAGTACACGCTCGTGGACACGACGACCGGGATGATCTTTTCGGAGGTCGTCGCGTTCTTCATCATCCTTGCGACCGGTGCCACGCTGTACGTGGCAGGCAAGAGCCAGATCGGCTCGGCGACCGAGGCTGCCCAGGCCCTGAGGCCGTTGGCGGGCGACGCGTCGGCCCTCCTACTCGCGGTCGCGCTGATTGGCGCGGGCGTGCTCGCTGTCCCGGTCTTGACCGGGTCCGCCGCGTATGGCGTGGCGGAAGCGTTCGGTTGGCGATCCGGGCTCGATCGTAAGCCCAATCGAGCGCCTCAGTTCTACGCCGTGATCATCGCCGCCACCCTCGTGGGGATGGCGATCAACTTTCTCGGCATCAATCCAATCACCGCACTCGTCGGGAGCGCCGTTCTCAATGGCCTGATCGCGCCACCCCTGCTCGTCCTCGTCATGCGCATTTCCAACGATCGGCGTGTGCTCGGCGACCGGGTGAATGATCGCCGACTCAACGTGGTCGGCTGGCTCACCACTGGCACCATGGGGCTCGCCGCCGTCGCGTTGGTCGTGACGGCGATCGTCAAGTGAGCGGCCTTTAAGGGGATCGAAGTTCAGCTCCCTGCCCCATATCCTCGGCTCGCTTCTCGAGTTCGACTCGTATACCCAGGAGCCACGGAGCCCTTCGATCTGGTGGTCCGGGTTGGTGTCGTGTCGGCCACGGGGATCGCCGGACTCACCCTGGGCGGAGGTGTCGGCTGGCTCACACGGCCGTACGGCCTGACGATCGACAAGCACTGACCGCCGCCGAAAACCGCGTTCCGGCGATGCCCGTCGAATCGAAAGGCGGGCGCCGATCGACGCCCGCCTCGATGATGTGCGGCGAGACTAGACGCTGTGGCCGACGTTGCTCAGGATCTTGGAGACCTGCCCGCCCAGGAAAATGAGGGCGATGATCGCAACGATCGCGATGAGTGCGAGGATGAGGGCATATTCAGCGAGGCCCTGGCCTCGATCGGTCGGCACGATTCGAGACAAGCTAGCGACGATCCGGTTGAGACGGTCCATACCACGCTCCAGATGAATGAAAGAGACAAATACTTGTCTCATGACAATGACCCGTCGAGTATCGCCGATTCGAGGGCGGAATGACAGACGCCGATAGTCCTGTTCTCGATCTGCTCGATCGGCTGTCCATTGAGCTCGTCGCGATCACCAACCGAGCGATAGCGGAGGGTGGCATGCACGACCTGTCCTTCGCGCAGTGGCGGCTCTTGGCGGCCCTGGGCGATGCACCTCGTGCGCTGCGGCTCAAGGAAGTGGCCGAGCAGGTCAGCGCCTCGATGCCATCGGCCAGCAGACTCGTTCAGCGGATGGAACGCCGGGGCTTTGTTTCAAGCGCCCGTGCCCCGAGCGACGGCCGAGGTCGGGAAATTGCGCTTACGGCGAAGGGCGAAGCCGTGCGTACGGGGGTCGTCGGCCGGCGGCGAGCGCTGATCGCGGTGGGCATCGGCGAGCTCGCGGGAGCCGCGATCGTGCATCCGGACCTCGTGACGATCGTGGAGCGTCTCGCACGTCGGACATGACGGTCAGGGTTTGGGCGTCTTGGTTGGCTTCGGTGTTTTGGTCGGCTTCGGTGTAGGTATTGCCGTCCGCGTTGCCGCGGTTCATCGCCCGATGGTTCCAGCAGCGCTGATGGCGCGTTTCCGGGAACACGTCGCGCAGGGCTGCCCACAGTCCGAGTGCTCCATCGCCGATGGCCACCAGCGGCGCGACCAGGCCGCGCTCGCGCAATGAGCGCAGGACGTCCGCCCAGGAGCTCGTGCTCTCGCGCTAGCCGAGCTCGATCGCGAGGAGTTCCTTACGCC
>JBBSFD010000085.1:0-9831 GCA_038239115.1 Candidatus Limnocylindrales bacterium
ATCGTTTCACGCGAATTGGCCAGGTGAATTCACGCGAATTGGCCGCTCGTTTCACGGGTTTTGGCCGCCCCCTCGGAAGATCGCCAGCACCGTCGGCGTAAGGTCGTCTGACACCGCACTCTCGTTCTCGATGTCGTCCATCGAGGAGAGATGCCGGTGCCCCGTCCCCGTGCTGCCATGCGCAAGATCAGAGAAGTCCTGCGCCTTGCTCAGGACAAGAACCTATCCCCAACCCAGATCGCGATCGCGGCGAGCCTGCCGCGGACGACGGTCCGCCACTATCTGAGTCGAGCGGCGGCCGCCGGCCTCGCCTGGCCGCTGCCAGCTGATCTCGACGACCGCGCTCTCGAAGAGAAGCTGTTTGGGAGGAAGGCTCCGCCACCGCTGAACGTGGCCCGGCCGGTCCCCGACTGGCCAACGGTCCACGCCGAGCTGCGCCGGCCCGGAGTCACCCAGGCGTTGCTGTGGTCCGAGTATCGGGAGCGCTATCCCGACGGCTTCGGCTACACCTGGTTCACCGAGACCTATCACGCCTGGTCGGGCAAGCTCGATCTGGTGATGCGTCAGGACCATCACGCGGGCGAAAAGCTCTTCCTCGACTTCGCCGGGCAGACGATCCCGATCGTCGATCCAGAGACCGGCGAGATCCGGCCGGCGCAGCTCTTCCTCGCGGTGCTGGGCGCATCCAACTACACCTACGCTGAAGCCCTGCCATCCCAGGAGCTAGCCCACTGGTGCGCCGCCAACGTTGTCCGGAACCAGGATCGCGGGCACCCCACCGAAGAACTCAAAGGCCCGCATCAACATTGACTACCACGTCGAGATCGACCGCCACTACTACAGCGTGCCCTATCAGCTCGTGCGTGAGCGGGCCGAGGTTCGCATCAGCGCGGCCACGATCGAGGTCTTCGTCCGTGGCCGCCGGGTGGCGAGCCATCCGCGGAGCAGCACTGTGGGACGCCACAGCACGATCGACGCTCACATGCCGCCATCGCATCGGGCACACCTGGCCTGGAGTCCATCCCGGCTGATTGCCTGGGGCGAGCAGGCCGGACCATCGACCGGAGCGTTCGTGTCGGCCATCCTCGCGTCGAGAACCCACCCCGAGCAGGGCTACCGCTCGTGCCTGGGCATCCTGCGTCTGGGCCGCCGCTATGGCTCCGAGCGCCTCGAAGCCGCCTGTGCCCGGGCTCTTGCCGCGGGCACCTTGGGCTATCGCAGCATCGACTCGATCCTGCGGGCCGGTCTCGACCGGACGCCTTTGACGGTCCCGCCACCGGCGCGTCCCCACCGCGATCACGCCAACGTCCGAGGCTCCACCTACTACCGCTGAAAGGACATCACCCGTGCTCACCAACCCGACGACTGACAAGCTCTACGCCCTCAATCTCGCAGGCATGGCCCATGGTCTGGCCGAACAGCGCGAGCAGCCCGCCGCCTATGGCGGTCTCGGCTTTGAGGACCGCCTCGGAATGCTCGTCGAGCGCGAGATGACCGAGCGCGAGAACCGCCGCCTCGAGCGCTACCTGCGAGCGGCCAAGCTGCGTCTGGCCGCCTCGATCGAGGACGTGGACTTTCGCGCTCCACGGGGTCTCGATCGCGGTCAGCTGCTCGATCTGGCGCAATCGCGCTGGGTGGACTTACACCAGGGCGTGCTCATCGTGGGACCCACGGGCGTCGGCAAGACCTACCTATCCTGCGCCCTTACCCTTGCCGCCATCCGAGCCGGTCATACCGCCCTCTACGTGCGCACGCCGCGACTTCTGGCCGAGATTGCTGGAGGCCGGGCCGATGGCCGGCTACCTCGGCTCATGCGAGCCTGGGCCCGAGTCGACGTTCTGGTTCTCGACGACTTCGCCCTGACGCCCCTGGCCGATCAGGCCGCGGCCGATCTGCTCGAAGTCATCGAGGATCGGGTCGGGTTGCGCTCGACCATCGTCACGAGCCAGCTGCCGGTCGCGCTCTGGCACGAGAACCTCGGCGAGCCGACGATGGCCGATGCCATCCTCGATCGGCTCCTCGCGAGCGGCCATCGCATCGAGCTGCGCGGTGAGTCGATGCGGCGGACAGCGCCGGCCCAGCACTCCGAAACCGCGCCAGAGACGGCCGCCGATGGACGTTGAGGCCGTGGCACACTACCCCGACACGCACGCGAAGGAGGTGAGGATTAGGGGATGAGATGACGCCGGGCGTCGGCCGCTGGCGCGGCCTCCGAGCAGGGTGGCCAAAACCCCGAAACCGCCGGCCAATTCACGCGGAACGAAGTGGCCAATTCGGCGAAATGCGCACTGGAATTCGGAGACCGGGCGTATCTCTGGTCGGATCACCAGGGTCGTAACCAGCGAGATCGAGTTCAAGGGCTACACCGTTCATGCCAGCAAGGAGGAGCCGCAGTACGAGATCAAGAGCGACACGACCGATCACCTGGCAATGCACAAGGCTTCGGCGCTGACCAGGCTGTCGGACTGAGTCGGACGATCTTCACGATCGGTCATTCGACGCGGGACATCGTCGACGTTGTCGCCCTGCTGCGGCAGGTCGACGTGGACCTGGTCGTCGATGTCCGATCCACGCCGCGCTCGCGGGCCAATCCCCAGTTCAACGTTGACTCGCTGCCGGGATCCCTTGCACCGTTCGCCATGAGCTACAGGTGGCTGCCGGCCCTCGGCGGACGGCGCCACCACCCCATTGGCACGGCCCCTTCGGTCAATACCTTCTGGCGCGTGATGGCCTTTCGCAACTATGCGGATTACGCGGAGACCGACGCGTTCCGAGCCGGCCTCCAGGACCTTCTCGAACTCTCGCAGAAGTATCGCTGCGCGATCATGTGCGCCGAAGCCGTGTGGTGGCGGTGCCACCGGCGGATCATCGCCGATCACCTGCTGGCTCGCGGCGTTCCCGTGGCGCACGTGATGGGGCTCGGCCAGGTGACTCCGGCTACCCTCACGGCAGGTGCCGTTGTGATGGCGGACGGGACCCTGCGCTATCTGCCGCCTGAATCAGAGGGCACTTCAATGAGTCCCTCGCCGGGCCGTCGTCCGGCGATGCAGTTCCGAGCTTCCACACGGCCGGAGTTGACGAATGTCGCTACCCTCTGACGCGCCGAAGGAGCCCCGGCTTCACCCCGATCGTCCGGTCGATTCGAAGATCGTCGCGCTCAATCGCGAGAAGAATCCCGTCCGGCGGGTGTTCAAGCTGCTCGGTCCGGGTCTGGTGACCGGCGCCTCGGACGACGATCCATCAGGCATCGGCACGTACGCCCAGGCCGGCGCCCAGTACGGCTACGCCACTCTATGGACGACGGTCCTGATGCTCCCGCTGATGGTCGCGATCCAGTACATCTGCGCCAAGATCGGGCTGGTCAGCGGCCGTGGCCTGGCCGGTGTCCTGCGTGAGCACTACCCGCGGGCGGTCATGTATCCGGCCGTCTTCGCGATGGTGGTCGCCAACACGCTCAACGCGGGAGCGGACATCGGCGCGATCGCGGCTGCGATCAACCTGCTGCTGCCGATCCCCGCGGTGGTCTTCGTCATCCCGGTCAGCCTGGGCATTCTCGCCATCCAGATCCTCGGCTCGTATCGCCTGATCGAGCGAACGTTCAAATGGCTGGCGCTGGCCCTGCTCGCGTACATCGGCTCGGCTCTGTTCTCTCATCCCAACGTCCTCGACGTCCTGCGCGGAACGCTGATCCCCACGATCCATCTCGACAAGGCGTTCATTGGGATCCTCGTCGCCCTGCTGGGCACGACAATCTCGCCCTACTTGTTCTTCTGGCAGGCGAGCCAGGAAGTCGAGGAGGAGCTGGCCATCGGTCGGAAGAAGCTGACGCAGCGCCAGGGGGCGACCAAACGTGAGCTCCGCTATGCCCTCGCCGACACGATCGCCGGGATGGCCTTCTCCGAGGTCGTCGCCTACTCCATCATCCTCTCGACCGGAGCCACGTTGTTCGTTGCCGGCAAGACGACGATCGGGTCGGCGACCGAGGCAGCCCAGGCGCTTAAGCCAATCGCCGGGGAGGCGGCCACGCTGCTCCTCGCGGTCGGACTGATCGGGGCCGGGGTGCTGGCCGTGCCGATCCTCACCGGCTCAGCCGCCTATGGACTATCCGAGGCATTCCAGTGGCGGGCTGGGCTCGACGAGAAGCCCCGCCGCGCTCCCCAGTTCTATGCCGTCATCGTGGCCGCAACGCTGATTGGCATGCTGATCAACTTCGTGGGGATCAACCCGATCACGGCTCTCGTCGTGAGTGCGGTGATCAATGGCCTGATTGCGGCCCCGATCCTGGTCCTCGTAATGCTCGCCTCGGGCAATCGGAAGGTGATGGGCCAACGCACGACGGGCCGCCTGCTGCACATTGTGGGTTGGCTCACGGCGATCGTTATGGGCGTTGCGGCGATCGCGTTGATCGTAACGTCGATCCCCTGATCCGGTGGCTCGGGGCGTCCGCCGGCCCTCCGGCCCGGACGTGATGGGATCGCGCACCACCAAGCGTAGCTCGCCGCGATTCCATCCTACAACGTGATACGCGACTGCAACTCAGGAGCCCTCCGCGGTAGGACGGTGCAGCGCCCGTAGGACCATCGTTGTGCCATGGAGGATCGAACACCACCGCCACAGCCCATTGGTCCGGCACAGCCTGTTCGTCGCGAGCCGGCGAAGTCGCGCTCGGCGCGGCCCGGACGACCCGGCGAACATCCCGAGACGACCGTGCCCAAGCCCGGCGAGGAGCCGCCGCGCACGAGCCCGAGCGACCCTCCGGATCGTCCCTGAATTTCGTGGCGTGACGCCGGCCAAGCAAGGAGACCGAGATGGCTGAACTGACAACCAAGAAGCGCAATTCCGAGCCGAAGTCCGACTTCGGCCTGCCCGACGAGCGCAAATACCCCATGCCCGACGAGTCGCACGCCGCCAACGCGAAGGCGCGCGCGGCCCAGCAGGAAAAGAAAGGCAATTTGTCGGCCGCCGACGAGAAGAAGATCGACCGCAAGGCCGACGGCATCCTGGGCAAATAGCAACCGCTCGACGAGACGAAGCGATGCCCGCGACGGCGAGAAGCAGCGCCGGATCATGGGCGCGGAGCTGGGGCGCAAGCGCCAAGGCAAAGACTGTGCATACGGCGAGCCGCACAAGGAAATGGATAACATTCGCCATTGAAGGTGTGAAGCGCGCGGCCGACGTGAACCGGATGGCGGACGCCGCTACGGTCGAGCAGATTCAGCAGACGGAGGAGGTCGAACCCTCCGAGCAAGGGGCGGGGACGGCGAAGCGTCGGCCGACGCCGAGACCCTCTCCGCCGAAGAGCTTCCGTGGCGTATCCTCACCGACCGCGGCGATGGCCGTTGCAGCCCTTCTACCTTGGCTGCGGCGCCCAGAGTGTCCCGTGGAGGTACAGCGCTAACTGGCGAGCTATGAGGGATGGTGTGGGCTGGAACCGCCCGCGTGCAGGGTCGTCCTCTAGCGGCAGAGAGCATCCCGTCCGGTCACGCGATTCCGATTGAAAACGCCAGGGACTCACGCCATAATCGCGCTGCGGGGCGGATCCGCTGTGAGCGCCATTTCGATACACCAATGGGAGCCCGATGGAATCGCGGTCCAGGGTCATCGAGCGTCTGCTCGACGTTTGGCGGAAGGCCGTGCGCCGGACCGCAGCCGCGGCCCGCGGGTCCCACGAAGAGACCGACGCTCGCGTGGCCGAAGGAGCCTCCCGGAGCGCTTACCACGACGCCCTCGCCAAGGATGAGGCCGCGGATTCTGCGGCAGCCGGGGAGGAGTCGACCAACACCGAGGTGGCTTGAGCCGACCGGCCAAGGGAGGACGTGTGCGACGACAGCGGCCGTCGGCCGTCGTATGGGGACGCATGGCGCCAGTCCGCCCGGGCTGGCTGTCGGATGATCTCCCGGCCGGCTGCGGAGTAGCGACGACCTATCGGGAGGGCCGCCATGTAGCCGAGTCGCCAGGGGAGCGGCAAGAGGTTGGTCGGCCTTCGGGGATAAGCTTGCGTCGCGCCTCCGGTCGTCCGATTACAGTCAGCCGCTGGCGCCGGCGTGCGAGAGAAACGAAGAGGCCAGGGGAACTGGCAGAGCGCCAAACCTACGTGGGCAGGACGAAGGGCGCCTTCCGGAGGAAGGATTCATCGTCGATCTGGTCGACCAGTGCGGCCGCAACCTCCGCCCGGGTGACGCGCGCTCCCGGGCGGAGCTGCTCCGACAGTCGATAGCCGCGAGCTGGACCATCGGTCACCAGCGTTGGCCGGAGTTCAGTCCAGACAAGCCTAGACGCGGAGACCACCTCGAATCGCGCTGCTTCGCGCCCACGACATGGCGGGCTGCCAGGCGGACGATCCGCGACGCAACCCGGTCGAGGACCGGCTTGGCGTCGCCGGGGACGTCAACCAGCGCCCCTGACAGTGCGATCAGGCGGCTGACCCCATGGCAGCCATCGCGGCCACGATGTGGCGCATCCCCTGCTCGAGGCCGAGCTCATCCTCGAGCGAATTCGTCCGGTGACCGGGAGCGTCGACGAGGAGAACCGGGACAGCCAGCCCACTCGCGAGCTGCCGAGCGAGAATGAGCTCGATCGCCTGCTGGGCCACGCCTCCCATTCTGGATCTCTCGGATCCGGTCGTCGAGCGCCTCGGCTTCAGTCAGGCTCGCTATCCGGTCTACCCGATCGCCCAACACGTCGCCGAGAAGCTGCATACGCTGACGTTGCCGCGTGACGTCGAGAACACTCAGGCCCGAGACCTCGTCGATCTTGCGTGGTTCGCTCAGACCTTCTCATTTCGCTCTGATGCCCTCATCGACGCCTGTATAGCGACGTTCGAGCACCGCGCGACGCACGCCTGGCCACCCACGGTGCGCAATGAGAACAGATGTTCTGGTCGGGGCGACGCTTTTCGGGTCAGGGTACGAGTCGTTGCGATCGTGAGCCGATGCTCAGGCGTGGAGCCTGGAATCCGAACCACCCGGCATCTGCGCCAATTCCAGGGCGGGTCATCCATCGATCAAGATGAGAATGCCGCTGGGTTCGACCTCCCAGTTGCCATCACCCGTCGCTTCGCACCAAGTGAATGGTGTCCCGACCTATCACACTCAATGAACACGCCACGAGGCGGGCGTTTCGCATCAGCCTCACCGGGGAAGCAGCGGTATGAAGGTGCGCTCCACCCAGTCGAGCGCCGCCGCCGCATCGTAGGCGATGTCGGCACGGAGCAACGGGCGCGGCTCGTCGAGGAACGAGGGCTTGCGCTTCGCCGCCAGGTTCGTGCGCAGCTCGTCGGCCCGGATCATCGGCCGACCCGCGGCCGCCTGGTACTCGCGCAGGAGCACGACGATACGGGCCGGATCCGACTCCGCCTGCTGGTGGGCCCACCACAGGTCGAACAGGTCGCGACCCTTGCGCCGCTGGTAGAGGGCGCGCAGCTTGGTGGCCAGGAGCTCGTCGAGCTCGTAGGTGGGCACGGCGGTGCTGTTGCTGACGGGCGGGTCCGGCACGGCGAACAGGCGAGGCACGACGTACCCGAAGTGCTCGTGGCTGTTGATCTCGACCTTGACTCGCCGCCGCGTGCCGTTTTCCGTCTCGAAACCGAAACTGACCTTCGGGTGCTCGCCGGTGTCCGATCGCGCGGGGCCGATCCACTCGAGCACACGTCTGCGCCGCGCAAGCGCGGGCCGATCGGCCCGCGCTCGCGCTGGACGAGGTCGATGTCCTCGGAGTAACCCTGACCCGTAAACCCGGATCCACGTGTGCCCTGCAAAGGGCTCGATCACCAGCGGGTGGAAGTCCCGTCGGGGCAACTGCCAGGAAGCCCCGTAGCAAGTGGCCGGCGTCGGGCGAGATCCCGGCGCCGAAGCGCCACGTTCATGCCTCGATGAGGAGGTGGCAACCGGACAGGCCGCAGCATTACGCGAAGACTGCCGCATCGAAAGGGTAAGCAGGGAGTGGCGAGCCTCGGTGGATTTGGTGAAGCCAGCAGCTGGGCGTTTAGAACCTGGAGCGCGCCCGGCACTCCCCGGTGTAGAGGTCGTGGCATGTCCGGAAGGTGGTCGAGTCAACAGGGGAGGCCCTCCTGCCCGCCGTGACCCGGAGGTCGGGGACATGACAGCGCGCCGTCGTATAAGGCGAGAGCCGAAATCGACGGTGGGGCAGAGGGAGTCGGAGCCCGGCATAGTACCGTTGACCCGCAGGACAACACAACCGGCGGTGAGGGAAGGCTGGGCACTTCGGTCGTGCTGGACGCGGAGTCACGGATGAGGGCATGGCAACCGCCAACCACCCCATAGACAAAGTCCGCCACCTCCAACGCCAGCTCTATCTCGCGGCCAAGCGGTCGCCGCAGCGGCGCTTTCACGCTCTGTACGACAGGATCGCTCGGCGCGATGTCCTCGCACGTGCCTGGGACCAGGTGCGTGCCAACCGTGGCGCCGCCGGCATCGACGGCCAGACGATCGCCGAGGTCGAGACCTACGGCGTGGCCCGAATGCTTGACGAACTGCGGGTACAACTGGAGACCCATCGGTATCGGCCCGCGCCGGTCCGGCGGGTGTACATCCCCAAGTCAGACGGGGTGAGCCGCCGACCACTCGGGATTCCGCGGGTCCGCGACCGTGTACTCCAAGCCGCCGCGCGGCTGGTCCTGGAGCCTGTATTCGAGGCGTCGTTCAAGTCGTTCTCGTACGGGTTCCGGCCGAAGCGATCGGCCCATCAGGCCGTTGACGCGGTGAGGAACACGATCGAGGCCGGGCATCACTGGGTGGTCGAACTCGACATCCGCGCCTTCTTCGACACCGTAGACCATGAGTTGCTGCTCAGGCTGGTGGCTCGTCGCGTCTCCGACCGACGGGTCCACAAGCTCATCAGGCAGTGGCTGACGGCCGGGGTGAGCGAGGATGGCGTGGTGCGCCCGTCCGTGGTGGGGGTGCCCCAGGGTGGGGTGATCTCACCCCTGCTCGCCAACGTCTACCTCCATGCGCTCGATGCGCTGTGGGTGGCCGAGGCGGCGCATCTGGGTGAGATGGTCCGCTATGCCGATGACCTGGTCGTGCTCTGCGCGACCGAGGCCCAGGCGCACGCGGCCCATGGGTGGTTGGTCGTGACCCTGGCTCGCCTGAAGCTCGTCTGTCATCCGGGCAAGACCCGGGTGGTCGGACTTGCCGACGGCAGTGAGGGGTTCGACTTCCTCGGCTTTCACTTCCGGCGAACACCGATGATCCGGCGCCCTGAGCGCCGGGCGACGAAGACCTGGCCCAGCCAGCGGGCGAGAGCGTCCATCCGGGCCAAGGTCAAGGCGGTGACTGCCCCGCGAAGCCGGCTCCACCTGCCAGTTGAGGAGATCGTCGCTGAGTTGAACCCCATCTTGCGGGGTTGGGGCGTGTATTTCAGGCGGGCCGGGAATGCCCGTCAGATGTCCCAGATCGACCATTACGTGAGGCTCCGGGTGGCCCTGTTTGTCAGCAAGAAGCGGCGCCGCCGGGGGATCTCCCCCTGGCAGCTCTGCCGCGATCAGCGCTGGTGGCAGGACCTGGGCCTCTATCGACTGTCTGGGGGCATCTCAGCCTAGATCGACCGCGAATGCTCGAGAAGTAGAGACCGTCGGAGAGCCGGATGAGGGAGAACTTCATGTCCGGTTCGATGAGGGGCGGCTGGAAACGGCGTTCCGAGGCTCTGACGACCTACGCACCGGCGGGGGAGCTAATGTCGGGATGTGTGGAAATCGCGCCGAGCTCTGACGGGTCCTGAGGCCGAAGGAGAACGGCGTACCCTTCCGGTGGAGTCGAAACCATCGAAGGAGAACGCCGCAATGCGACGGTACCAGACACCACACGCCCTCGC
>JBBSFD010000086.1:0-9240 GCA_038239115.1 Candidatus Limnocylindrales bacterium
ACCGATCGCCTGGCTGCCGGCGTCAGCTTGGCCGCCGCCATGAGTCCAGCCGACAGGCCCCCCAGCTCCCACGCGCGAGACTTCCAGGCAAGAACCATCTAGCAGCCTTCTTCCCGGCCCTCATCTGTGGTCGTCGCCGCCGTGATCCTTGTTGTGAGCGTCCTGGGAGCCGGCGTTGGCTCGTTCTCGGAGTACTTCGACGTGGCCCGAACCACGGATCCTTCGACCAGCAGCCTGTCTGGCCTCTCAGGGATCGGCTGGCTGTCGCCGGCATTCCTCGTCGCCGGAACTCTCCTGGCTGCGGGGCTCGGGCGCTGGACGCGGGCCTCGTTCATCGTCGCGGTGATTGTCTCGGTGGTGGGCACGCCTGCCCTCTACCTGTCGGGTCTCGTCACGTTGCTAGCCACGTTAGCGCCGTTCAGCGATGCGCCGGCCACACCGCATCCGGACCTGGCCCAGCTCGAGCCTGAGGCATGATGGGCCACCACCTGGACTGGTTGGATGCTCGCCCGGACAGCCAACGCGTCCGGCCTCCGCAGGCCAGTCGGTACCATCGGCGGGTTGCGTGGACGCACCGGCGTGGCCATTGTTCCCGTGATGGCCGATCCCGTTGTGTCGAAGCCCGCGCCGCTGGTGGCGGTGATCATTCCGGCCTTGAACGAGGCCGGCAAGATCGGCCGCGTGCTCGACCGATTCCCGCGCGATGGTCGCTTCGAGGCGATCGTGGTCGATGACGGATCAAGCGACGGCACGGGCGATGAAGCGCGTGCCCATGGGGCCGACCTGGTGATCCGTCACGATGTCCGGGGTGGGGTCGGGGCAGCCATCCGCGATGGCTGGATGGCCGGGATCGCCCGGCGGCGGCCGTACCTTGCGCTCCTATCTGGCGACGATCAGCACGAGCCGGGCGAGCTCGGCCCGGCGCTCGATACCCTCCTGCGCGAGCACGCCGACTACGTGCAGGGTTCGCGCTGGATGCCGGGCGGTCGGATCGTCGGCATGGTCACATCGCGCCAATTCGGTACGCGGGTCTATTCAGCCGTCTTCAGCGTGCTCGCGTTGCGCCGAGTGACCGACGCCACGAATGGCTTCCGGATCCTGCGTAGCGAGATCCTGAGCGATCCGAAGATCGACATCCAGCAGGCCTGGTTGGCGAGCTATGAGCTCGAGCCCTATGTGCTGTACAAGGCAATCCGGCGAGGCTACCGAGTGATCGAGGTGCCCGTCACGGTCCGCTACCACGCCACGGAGGGCTTCACCAAGATGCGAGGCCTGCGCGACTGGTGGCGGCTGTTCCGCCCGGCGATCCTGCTCCGCTTCGGAGTCAAGCGATGACCTTCCATCCGGAGCGAGCCTTCGGTGGTCGGCGGGTCCTGGTCACCGGCGGCGCCGGCTTTGTCGGCGGACGGCTCGTCCGCAACCTGGTGGATCAGGGCGCAGTCGTGACCGTTCTCGACGACCTCTTCACCGGCCAGCCCGAGGTGATCCCGACGAGCGCCCAGTTCGTGCGCGGGTCGGTCACCGACGAGGCCCTGGTTCGGGAGCTCGTCGCCGACGCATCGATCGTCTTCCATCTCGCAGCTCGCAACATCATCGCGTCGACCAAGAACCCGCGCGACGACTTTGAGACGAACATCGGGGGGACGCTCAACGTGCTCATGGCCGCCCGGGAGTCCCGCCCGGACCGAGTCGTCTACACCGGGTCGGCCAGCGTCTACGGCAATCCCCGGACGATCCCGATCAACGAAGACGATCCGGTCACGATGCTCTCGCCCTACGCCGTGAGCAAGATGGGCGGCGAGCACTACTGCCAGGCGTTCTACGAGAACTACGGCGTCCGGGTGGCCATCGTCCGGTACTCGAACGTGTTCGGGATTGGACAGCGCCCGGACAATCCGTACTGCGGCGTGGTTTCGAAATTCTTCGCCAGCGCCATGGCCGGCGAACCCCTCCAGATCCATGGCGACGGGATGCAGACGCGCGACTTCACCTATATCGACGACGCCGTCGACGCCACCCTCATGGCCGGCATCCATCCTCGAGCTGAGGGCGAGGTCTTCAACATTGGCACCGGCATTGAAACAAGCGTCGCCGGCCTGGCTGCCGCGATCGGCCAGGCGCTCGACCGTCCCATCGAGATCAACCACATCGACCGGCGCGACATCGACAACATCCGGCGCCGCGTGGTGAACATCGAAAAGATTCGGCGGATGCTCCATTGGGTGCCCCAGGTGACCCTCAGCCAGGGCCTGGCAGAAACGGCACGCTGGCTCGAGGAGAGCAGGATCACCAGCGCTCGGTGATCAACCGGTGATGGTGTTCACCGTGGGCCTCGGGCCCAACCGGCTTCTCCGGGCGGCGCTCGCGACCCTTGCCGTCGCCGTGGCGTTGATCGAGCTCCACAATCTCCTGATCGGCTATCCGTGGGGCGTCGACGTCGTCATCCCGCTCCGGGCCGCTGAGCGCTGGCTATCGGGCGGACAGCCCTACCTCGCCTCCAGCTTTCTGGCTGGCCCGGGCTACGACGCACCGTTCCTGTATCCCCCGTTCGTGCTTCCCTTCATCGCCCTGTTCACGACGCTACCCCAGGCGTTGGTGATCACGGCCTGGTTCCTGGTGAGCCTTGGCGCAGCGATCTTCGCCTGCCGCCGGCTGGCCATTCCGTGGCCGGTCGTGCCGCTCCTGCTGATCTGGCCGCCGTTCGCCGAAGGCCTGATTGGCGGCAACGTGCAGGTGTTGATCTTTGCCGCGTTCACTGGCTTCCTGTGGCGGCGTCCCAGGCCGAACGAGCCCGCGTTCGGCTACGAACCAGTCGAGCACGATCCACGCGACTTCGATCGGCCCGCCTACGAGAATGGCCTGTTGGCCAGTGCGGTCGGCGCGCTCAAACCAGCCCAGCTCCAGTCCTGGCTGTACCTCGCCCGGCGGAACTGGCGAGCCGCCGCGCTCGGTGGAGCGGCCGTAGCCGGCCTCGCCCTGCTGACCCTGCCGATGGTCGGTGTCCAGGCCTGGGTCGACTGGTTCGCCCAACTCGGCCGGGCCAACGACCCGACCTGGATCCTGGCCGGAGCCGGGATCGCCAGGTCATTGCAGTGGTGGGTCGGCGACCTGCTTGCTCTCGGCTCAATGGCGGCTGTCCTCGTCATTCCGAACCGGCATGCGGGAGCCTGGATCGGCCTGCTCACCGTCGTCGGATCGACCGGCCTGCGCGTGTTCGGCCTGCTCTTTGCCCTGCCGGCCATGCTCCTTGTTCGCCGGGAGATCGCCCTCGTTGCGGGCCTCCTGATGGCCACCTACACCTTCGAGGGCTGGTGGCTGGCCATGCTGTTGATCACGGGATCCCTGCTGCTAGGCGGGCCTCTACCGTGGCTGCTCGAACCCCGAGCACGTCGGGCGACGTGAGCCCGGGGCGCTGAGACGCGATCGGCCACAGGGCCGCCAGGATCGCGAACCCAGTTGGCCACAGGATCGGCAGGCTCAAGGTGGCTGCAATCGGTACGGTCCAGGCTCGATCGGTTCGAGCTCCCCAGGCGACCAGCAGCGCAGCAGCGGGCACGCGCAGCCAGAGCGGAATCCCGATCGAGAATTGATCGAGCGGTGCGCCCGCGGCAGTCTTCAGGATGTCGTCGCTCAGCCAGGCGCGCCAGAGATCAGCATCGAAGATCAGGGATACGACCACGAGCGCAGCCGTCACACCCAGGGCGATCCCAAGCTTGTGCCATTCACGCCGCACAGCGAACCAGACCAGGCCAATCCCGGGCGTCAGCTTGGTCAGGATGATGAATGCCCAGGTGACGGGCCAACGGAAACCGAGCACGATTGCGGCAGCGATCAGGAGGTGAACGTTGCCGTGGTACAGCTCGAGAGCGACGGGTGGAAATGCCAGGACGACGAGGCTCGATCGCCAACCCAGCCAGATCAGGGTCGCAACCAGCATCCCGGTCCAAAGCCACAGGAACGTGTACCAGGGAAGCGACCCGAAGGGGCTGAACAGCCGGGCAATCACGGGCGTGTAGGTAAACGCACCCAGACCGCCCGCCGATTTGCTGTAGGGATCCGCGAGGTCGAGGTGCCAGTAGGCGAAGGCATCGAAACCGAAGGTTCCAGTTCGTGGGGCGACCACGAAAAACAGGAACGCGGCAAAGAGCAATCCCGCGACGGCCAGGCCATCCCGGACCGCCCGCCGCGCGAGGGGCGAGCGGGGAACGACTCGTGGGCGGAGGGGGCTCGCTGACATTCGATTCGATCGTAGTCCCTTCGGCCGCTCAAGCACGGATCGCCGAGGTTCCGGGCGAGGGTACGATCCGACGATTGCACGCGAGGCGAATCGGCGCCATCGTGGACGCCTGATGGACCGTCCAACGCAGGCCAGACTGTTGGCTATTCTCCCGCGGCGAAGGTCGGATGCCGCGCGGTTCGACCGAACGGGTCTGGCGATCTGCCTTGGACTCGGCCTGTTTTTCGGCCTGACCTTTGCGCTCTCGGGGGCGGTGCCGACCGACGCCGGGATGTACTGGGATTCGAATAATCTGGGTCACTTGTATGGCCAGGTCTGGAACCTGGATAACCGCTATGTCTACTCGCCGGCCTTTGCGGTCTTCATGCTTCCCCTGCACGTCCTCGGCTGGCAGCTGTTCGTCTTCGGCTGGATGATCGCGATGTTTGCCGCTCTATGGGTTGCGACTCGCGCCTGGGTTATCCCCGTGCTTCTCTTCGCGGCCGTCCCGGCGATCGCGCTCGGGTTCAGCTGGCCGGGCACCGAGATCCTGCACTTTCCGTTGATGGGCAATATCCAGCTACTCGTCGCTGCGGCCATCGTGCTGAGCTTCCGCTGGCCCGTGGCCTGGTGTTTTGTGCTGCTGACGAAAGTCGCCCCCGGCGTCGGCATCCTGTGGTTCGTGTTCCGACGCGAATGGCGCAATCTTGCAATCGCGGTTGGTGCGACCGTCCTGGTGGCGGGAGTCACGTTCCTCCTTGCCCCCAGTGCCTGGGCGGATTTCGTGCGGTTCGCGATCAGCAATGAGACGACGCCAGCGCCGGTTCCGGTTGTGCCCGTGCCGTTCCTGATCCGACTGCCCATGTCAGTCGCCTTGCTCTGGTGGGGTGCCCGGACAAACCGCCCATGGACCGTCCCGGTCGCGGCCGGCTGGGCGAGCCTCGCGTTGTACCAATGGTCGTACATTGCCATCTGGGTGGCCGCCCTGCCTTTGCTCGACCTTTCCCGCTTCCGGAGAACCCCAGAAGTCCTTGCGACGCCCCGGATGGCTGTCGGATCCAGGCCGGCATAGGACCTCTGATGTAGTCGTTCGTACTGGTCGAATCGGCCCTGACCCGGTGCTACGGTGCACCGGATGCGCACCGCCCTCGGATTGTTCGCCCTCGCGCTCGGCGTGCGGGTCCTGCTGATCCTGCTCTACCCGGATCCGGCCTACGTCGATTCGTACTACTACGTGAACGTCGCCCGGTCGCTCAGTGCCGGCCACGGCTTCTCGATCGACTTCATCTGGACGTTCGTAGACGTCGGCGGACACCTGCCGGCCAACCCGGTCCTGCCCATTCCGAGCAATGCCCACTGGATGCCCCTGGCCAGCCTCGTCCAGGTCCCGTTCATCGTGATCCTGGGCGCCAGCGCCTTCGCCTCGGCGCTGCCCTTCGCGCTGATCGGGGCCCTGGCCGCACCGATGACCTGGGGCTTCGCCCGCGAGGCCGGCTGCAGGCCGTCGGTGGCCCTGGGCGGCGCCCTCCTGGTCGCTGTGCCGGCCGGCCTGACCCCGTTCATGGCCCAGCCCGACAATTTCGCCCTGTTCGAGGTCCTGGTCCTGGGCGCCCTGTGGCTGGGGGCCCGGGCCCTGCGCGGTGACGCCCGGGCGTTCGCGGCCACGGGCATCCTCGTAGGCCTGGCGACCCTTGCCCGCAATGACGGCGTCCTGGTCGGGGCAGCCCTGGGCCTGGTCTGGATCTGGTCTCGCGTGCGCGCTCGCCGGGCGGCCAAGGCCGGCCTCGAGGCGCCTCGGGCCTTGCCGGTCTGGGCGGCGGTCGTGGCGGTCGCCTTCTTCGTGGCCGTGGTGGCGCCCTGGGAGGCCCGCCAGCTGGCCGTCTTCGGCAGCCTCTCGCCCTCGTCGTCCACCGGCCGGATCCTGTTCATCCGCTCGATCGACGAGCTGAACAGCATCACCGGCACGCCCACCCTCGCCACGTTCCTGGGCCAGGGGGTGGGGCCGCTCATCGCCAGCCGGCTGGCCGGCTCTTTCCAGGCAATCATCATCTTCGGCGTGCTCGCCGGCGGCGTCCTGCTCGCTCCCTTCATCGTGGCCGGGGCATGGCTGCGCCGCCACTCGTCGCACTTCCTGCCGTTCCTGCTCTATGCCGGCCTGCTGTTCGCCTTCTCCGGGTTGGTCTCGGCGGTCCACGTCCCGAACGGCACATTCATCCACTCCGGCGCCGCTCTGGTCCCCCAGGCCTACCTGCTGGCGCTCGAGGCGATCCTGGCCACGGTGGCCTGGGTGGCTCGCCGCCGGCCGAGCTGGAATGCCGAGTCGGCCGGCCGGGTCTTCCTCGGCGGGATGATCGGGATCACCTTGGTCGGGGCGATCTACTTCACCGCCAACGTCCACGAGACGTGGGGCCAGGAGCGGGACCTGGACCTGGCCGTGGGAGCGGCCCTGGGAGCCCAGGCCGCGCCGCCCAGTGACGTGGTCATGAGCCTCGACACCGGCGCGATCAAGTACTGGACGGGCCATCCCGGGGTGGTTGCCCCGAACGATCCGATTGAGACGATCGAGTCGGTGGCGCGGGCCTACCGCGTGCGCTGGCTGTACGTGGAGCGCTCCGATGCCGTGCCCGCGCTCGGCCCCATCCTCGACGGCTCCGGCCGGCCGGGCTGGGTAGGCGCTCCCGTGTGGAGCGTGACCGGGACGGCCAGCACGGTCGATGCCGGCCTCTATCCGGTCTGCTTCAGCACGTCCGATCCGCGCTGCACCGTCCTGGCGGCGACGGGAGGCAGCCGGTGACCGGCGGCCTGACCCGGCGCGAGGCCTGGGCCACGGCCGGGCTGCTGTTCGTGGCGGCCCTGCTCGTCCGGGTGGCCTTCGCCCGCACCGTTCCGTTCCCGACGCCAGAAGACACGGCCTATTACGTGATGGTCGCCCGCAACCTCGTCCAGGGCCACGGCCTCACCAGCGATGCGCTGTGGAGCTACCAGACGCCGCCGCTCGTCTTCCCGCGGCCGGCCTTCGAGGTCTGGCTGCCCCTGCCAACCCTGCTGATCGCTCTGCCGATGGCCATCCTGGGCGCCTCGTTCGGGGTGGCCCAGCTGCCCGCCCTGGTCATCGGCGCACTCATTCCCGTCCTGGCATGGCGGCTCGCGGCGGATACTGCCGTCGAGCTCGGGCTGCCGGCGGGACGGGCCCGGACCCTGGCCATCGGCGCCGGACTGACGGCGGCGGTTGAGCTGCCCCTCGTCCTGTTCAGCACCTTGCCCGATTCGACTGCCCTGTTCACGCTGCTGGCCCTGTCCGCCTGCCTGGTCATCCATCGCCTGTTGAAAGATCCACGCGGCGCCCGGCTGGGCGACCCTCGGCTGGTCGCCCTAGGTGCGCTCATCGGGCTGGCTGCCCTGACCCGCAATGAAGCCGTCTGGCTCGGCCTGACCTGGGCCGGCCTCGCCTGGTTCGCCCATGATTCGGCCGGCGCCCGACTGGGCCGCCCCGAGCGCCTGCGCCTGATCGCGGCGCCGGCCGTCATTGCCATCGTCATCTTCGCGCCGTGGCTCGTTCGTGACTGGTTCGTGTTCGGCAATCCGCTGCCCGGCCAGGCCGCCGCCAACGCCCTGTCGGTGACCGGCTTCGACATCTTCGCCTGGAGCGACCCGCCCACCTTCGCCCGCTACGTGGCTGTGGGCTTCAGCCGCCTGGTCCAGATGCGAATCGACGGATTCGCCCACAACCTGTTCAGCGTGCTGCTCATTCCGAGCTTCCCGATCGGGCTGATTGGCCTCCTCCGGCTGCCCTGGTCGGTCCGGATCCGGAGCCTTCGCCCGCTGCTGATCCTGTCCCTGCTGACCTTCTGGATCACGACCCTGGTCTTCCCCGTGTCGACCACCTGGGGCACGTTCCTGCACGCGGCCGGCCCGGTCCAGGTGCTCCTGATCGTGACCTGCCTGCTGGCCCTCGACGCCCTGTTCGTCCGGGTCAGCGCCTGGCGGGGCTGGACCAAGGAGGTCGCCTGGCTGGGCGCGACCCTGACCGTGTTCACGGCCATCCTGTTCAGCCTGGGCCTCGCTTCCTACGGTCAGCAGAGCGCCGACGTGGCCGCCCGCTACCAGGCCCTGGACGCGCAGATGGCCCTGATCGGCCGCCCGCTTGAGCAGGCCGGGCCGGTCATCGCCGACTTCCCGATCTGGCTGGCCTACAACAGCCGGATCGACACCCTGGCCCTGCCCGACGAGCCGCCGGCCTCGGTCGTGGACCTGGCCAAGCACTTCAGCGGGACCCAATACCTGGTCATCAGCGACGACCACGGCAGCTGGCCGGCCGTCCTGGCCGAGGGCGGCCCGGATGCCAGCTGCTTCCACGAGGTGGCCCTGGGCACGCCCGCCGACCCGGCCGCCGCAGCCGCCCTGGCCGGGACCCGGGTCTTCCAGATCGGGTGTGCGCCATGAGCGGCCCTCTATACTCGGCCGACATGGACGGCACGCGCGCCGAGGCACGGGACGGGCGATTCGATGAGCTGCACGCCGAGGCCAAGGCGGCGGTTGGCTACGCTGCGGACAACCTGCGCCAGTTGGCCGAACGCTACCGCCAGCTCCAGCACGCCGACCTGCTCCGCCTGCAGGACCTGCGCGACGGGTTGCGGGCAGGCGAGCGCCACTCGCCCGACCCGGAGCGGAGTCGATCGGCGGGCGATCCGGCCGGTTCGGCCGACGCCGCCGTGGCTGCCGAGGCGGGCGCCGAGGAAGGCCGCCGGCGGGCGATTCGGTTCGACCTCGACACCCTGTCCGAGGCGGCCGGACGGCACGAAACCGAGCTCACCCGGCTCGACGCGGCGCTCAAGAGCCTCGAGCGGACCTGGCTGTTCCTGGGCCGCGAGGACGCCACGCTGGTCGGCGACATGGGCCCGATCGTGAGCACGACCGAGATGAACATGCGGATCGTGGAAGCGCAGGAGTCGGAACGCCTGCGGATCGTGCGCGAGGTTCACGACGGGCCGGCCCAGGCCCTCTCGAATGCGATCTTCCAGATC
>JBBSFD010000087.1:0-8865 GCA_038239115.1 Candidatus Limnocylindrales bacterium
AGGCCGAACGCATCATTTCGAAATGCTCCTTGCTCCCGGATTTGTCGACGCAGACAGCGACCTTCCGAGCGCCGTCTTCGGCGATCATCGCCTTTGGATTGCAAGGCAGCCCGAAGGGCGATCTGAGCCTCGATGATGGTATGCCGTTCTACAGCTACCGCGGCAAGGGCGGCAAGCGCGGTCGTCGGGAGTTGCCCCGACCGGCCTACGAGGCGCTGTGTGCCACCCTCGCCGACGCTGGGCTCGAACTCGGATCGATGGAGCCATCCGCGTCGCTGTGGCAGGCAGGTGCGCGATCTCGTGGCGTGACAAGCTCGACGTTCTACTCGCGGTTCCGGACCTACCTCCGGGTCGCGGGACTCCCGCCGTCGGGCGTCCACCTGCTTCGGCATTCGGCCGCGAAGTTACGTCGGGACGCAGGAGCCTCGATCGAGGAGGTTAGCGCGTTCCTGGACCATTCGAGCCTGGCCGTCACCTCGGTTTACCTGCGACGACTCGAGGGCGAGACCGACCGGACATGGGCGGACGTGGCGGCTGCGATCGGGGTCTGACCGGGCTCGTTCTAGGCAAACGGGTCCTTGCCGCCGACGATCACACCGCCACGCCCGTAGACCACTCTCATCGAGCTACGGCACGGTCAAGGTCGGTCCCGTCGGGACCGTGAACGAGTCCACGATCGCGACGAGGTGCCCGCTTCGGGTGTTGGTGACAAGGCGCATAGACGCCACTTTGCCGGTGCCGATGAATGTCACCTCGGCGACCTGTTCGAGTCTGATCCCACAGGCGACGGGCCGCGCCCCGAAGGGCTCAACGCCAAAGGCTGGGCAGTCAATGCCCCCCGGAGATCGAGATCGTATGGATCGGGTAGCCCAAGAACGCAGCGCCGCTGACCACGATGGCCTCATCGTCGGCACAGGTGCTCTCGGTCATCGGCGAGGCACCGGGCAGAATGGGACCTGCGGGGCAGGTCAAGATAATCGTGGGACTTGGGCTCGCAGCAGGGCTGGCCGGGACTAACGATCTGCTCGGAAAAGTGCTCGGGCTGGGCACTGGCGTGGGCGTGGCGCAGCCGGCCACGACGAGCGCCATTGAGATACCAACGAGCCAACGTCTCATCACGGCTCAGACGTCAGGTCTGATCGGCATGTTCCGATTTGAGCATGTTCTTGCCCCGACGATCACAGCTGCCGCCTCGACACCCAGGTGTAGCCCCCAGTCTGAAATCAACCTTGGTCGACGCAAAGGGACTAGCACCTCCACGACCGACCTTAGTGTCCCGGTTCGGCTGCCGCTCGAAATCGAGCTTACCGGCGCGGATCGCTGGTTTCACAGCTCGACAGCCCCTGGATCAGGAGATCGAAGGTTCGAATCCTTCCTCGCCAGCCAAACCACAAGGCCAGCCTCACCGCTGGCGAGTCCCCGGCAATAGACTCCGTTCGTCTGTCGATCCCTGCGGACAGCCGGTGGGCCTCGGTCCTCACAAGCTGTAACTCGTCGCTGCGGCTGCAGGCCGGCTTTGGTCAGGTCGTGCTGGCTCGCTCGAGGTTGTGCTCAACGCACGACGCGCATCGCCCGACGATCGTCACGTGCGAAAGATCGACGCGGAACCCTCGGGCTCGCCTGAGTGCCCCCACTAGTCCCTTGGCCTCGGTTGCCTCCAGCTCCCACGTTTGACCACAAATCTCACAGTGGAGATGGCCGTGGTCCCGGTCGGGGAGCACATGGAACTCCTGGCGGCCTTCTGGCCCATGGCCATGGCGGACCAACCCGAGTTCTTCAAGCATTTCCAGGGTCCGATAGATGGTCGATGCCGTCGTCGTCGGATCGGCGATTCGGCAACGCTCGATCAGCTCCACAGCCGTGACGTGGCCGTCGCTCTTCGCGAGGATTTCGACGAGCGTTCGTCGCTGCGGCGTCCAGCGCATCCCCCGGACGTGGAGCAGGTCGCGGACAGCAGCCCATTGATCGAGGGCCGGCGGCGGTGGAGCAATCATGTCTAACGAGGGTACCTGCAATCCGTGGGGCCGTAGCGTGCGAATGGACTATAGCGGCTAGCCTATCTTGCAACCCCTTGCAGCAAGGTGCGGATGCACCGTATCCTTCAACCTCGCAGAGGCCCCAGGAAAGGAACCCGATGTTCACCAGCGCCGTCCGATTGCTGACCACCTCGAGCGAGCTCCGCAACCGGATCCTTCGGGTGTACGGCTTCCTACTCGTCTTCAACGTCGTCGCCTGGATCCTGGCGTTGCTCGCATCGGCGCAGTACCCGATCCTGCTGCCGACCGCCTTCCTGGCCTATACGTTCGGCCTGCGCCACGCGGTGGACGCGGACCATATCGCCGCGATCGACAACACGACCCGCAAGCTGATGCAGGACGGCCAGCGGCCAGTTGCGGTGGGCCTCTTCTTCTCGCTCGGTCATTCGACGATCGTGGTCGCCCTGTCGGTGGTGATCGCGATCTCGGCGGCGTTCATCAGCAACGTCCCGACGCTCCAGTCGATCGGCGGCCTGATCGGGACAGGCATCTCGGCCGCCTTCCTGCTGGTCATCGGGCTGATCAATCTCGTTGTCCTGATCGACATCTACCGGATGTTCCGCAAGGTCGCCCGGGGTGGCGCGTACGACGAGCAGACCCTCGAAGACTTCCTCAACAATCGGGGGTTGCTGGCCCGGATCTTTCGGCCGATGCTCCGAGTGATCCGGAAGAGCTGGCACATGTACCCGCTCGGGCTCCTGTTCGGGCTCGGCTTCGACACGGCCAGCGAGGTCGCCCTGCTGGGCCTGGCCGCGACCTCGGGTGCCAACCATGTGCCGATCTACTTCATCCTCGTGCTGCCGGCTCTCTTTGCCGCCGGCATGTCGCTGGTCGATTCGACCGACGGGATCCTGATGCTGGGCGCCTATGGCTGGGCCTACATCAAGCCGATCCGCAAGCTCTACTACAACCTGAACATCACCCTCGTGTCGGTGATCATCGCGTTCGTGATCGGGGGGATTGAGGCGCTCAACGTGATAGGACGCGAACTCGGACTGCGCGGTGGGATCTGGGATCTCGTCGCCAACCTTGACTTCGAGCTGATCGGCCTGGCGATCATCGCGATCTTCGTGGTCAGCTGGACGCTATCGACCCTGATCTACCGCTGGAAGGGTTACGACGATCTCGGCGCCGGGTCCGTATCGGGGGCGGGGCTGGGCTAAGCCTCGCGGAAGGGCTCAGCCAGCGGCGGGACGATTGGTCGCGGGCACTATTCACTCATGTGCGGCAAAACCGCCGAGCGATGGCCCTGAATGAGGCGCTTTCATGCGCGAATGAGTGGAGCCGACACTCTGATTTGAACCGAGGACCTGCTACAGCCGGAACAGCCAGACATGGATCATCTCGCGGGTCGCGCCGCTGTGGTGGTAGTGCCACAGGGTCGCCGACCCGCGCGGGCAGGAACCCGCACCAATCGGCGCGGTAAACAGGACGCCTGCGAGGACCTGGTTTCCGTGCGGCAAGTTAGCGTAGACGAGTGCTTGCGGCTTGGCCGGATCGAGCAGGTCGGTGGTCGAACCCGCGAGGGTCGGGTTGGCGATATGGGTGGGTAACTTGCTCGCGGCTGGCTGCTTCGGCGGGACGTAGCCGAGCGTTGCCGCTCCGGCAACCGTGAGGGTCGGCGACCAGTTCGACTTGACCGCGACGAGGAGGGCCGCAGCGGCTGCATTCTGGTCGGCGGTTGGCGGCGTCCCGATTGGGGCACAGCCTGGGCCAGTCGTGACGAAGTCGCCGCCGAGGAGCGGTGAGTTGGTGAGCAGGTTCTGCGCCAATCCCTCGAAGCCCGGAGACCTGACTGCCCACCTTTCACGAGCTCGCCGATCGCTCGGGGCTATGTCCGTGATCGCTGCGCCAAAATGAGCGACAGTGTCGCCGAGCTGCCTATAGCGAACAGGCCCCGCCGCAGCGCACTAACGACCGAGGGTAGCCCCTCCGATTGATCCATGACGAACCTGTCATGACGCCAGCGTCGACTGCCAGCAGGATGGGAGACGATCGCAAGCAAGCACCCGCCCAACCTGCCCAAGGCCGATCGGCCGTCACGGCAGGGCCAAAGGGCACCGTCGTGACAGGACGAACCGCCCTCGCCGCCCGGCGAGCATTAGGGCGATGCTTGCGATCAGGAGGTCATGGACACTGATGATGTATGGCTGGAACTTCAACGAAACGGGTGGCTGGTGGATGCTGGCGGCTGTGCTGGTCGTCGCGGTCGCGATCGTGGCGTCCGTGTGGCTAATCGTCCATCGGCCCGGTGCAGGCACGCCGAGCCCGACACCTCGGGACACCTTGCGCCAACGGTTCGCCCGAGGGGAGATCAGCCGCGAGCAGTTCGACGAAGCAACTAAACTGATGGGCTAACCGGCGGGCTCAAGTTGGTCGCCACCCCGACCGGTGAGGTCGGGCGCCAGATTGAAGGGTTAGGACGATGACGGCGGATCCGACAGCAGCGCCTCGACGCTATACGCTGGCCCCTTGGCGGGCCGCCGGCATCGGTCTCCTGCGGATCGCCTTTGGCCTCGTTTGGGCGATCGACGCCTGGTTCAAGTGGCAGCCCGACTTCATCAACAACTTCACGAGCTACCTGACCGGTGCTCAGCAGGACCAGCCGGCCTGGGTGCAGGGCTGGATCGGCTTCTGGATCAACGTCGTGAACGTCGACCCGCACGTGTTTGCCCACTTCGTCGCGGTCGCTGAGACCGCGGTGGCGATCGCTCTGGTCTTCGGCGTGTTCACTAGCCTCGCCACTGTGGGCGGAGCCGCTCTGGCGCTCGTGATCTGGTCGACTGCCGAGGGCTTCGGTGGGCCGTATGCCCCGGGCTCTGCCGACATCGGCTCGGCGATCATCTACGCCGTCGTGCTCGCGGGTCTGTTCCTCGCCCAGGCGGGGTTGTACGTTGGACTCGACGGGCGATTAACTCCCGCGCTTGGCCGGCTCGGCGTTCTTGCTTCGGGGCCGCTGCCAGACTAAGCGTCAGCCAAGGCCGACAGATTGGTACGGGATGATCCAAGGAGAAACTGTGGACCACACGGCGCATGGGCCGCACGAGGCGGCGGCCGGCCCACCACTCAGCCACGATCGCCACGCTGGCCATTCCGTGGCGATGTTCCGCGACAAGTTCTGGCTGAGCCTGGCGCTGACGATCCCGGTGATCCTGTGGAGCCGCGATCCGCAGGCGTGGCTCCACTATCTCGCGCCGGTGTTCCCAGGTTCGGCATGGATCCCCGCGGTCTTCGGGACCGTGGTCTTCGCCTATGGCGGGCTCGTCTTCCTGCGAGGGGCACGGGGCGAGCTGGTCGACCGACGGCCGGGGATGATGACCCTGATCAGCCTCGCGATCGTCGTATCGTTCTTCACCTCGTGGGCCGGAACATTGGGCTGGTTCTCGGTGGAGATCTGGTGGGAGCTCGCGACCCTGATCACGATCATGCTCCTGGGTCACTGGCTCGAGATGCGCTCGATCGCCCAAGCACAGGGAGCCTTGTCGGCTCTCGCGGCGCTGCTCCCCGACACAGCGGAACGGGTGACGGCCGACGCCATTGAAACGGTGCCGATCGCCTCGCTCGCGGTTGGCGATGTCGTCCTCGTGCGGCCGGGCGGGCGCGTTCCCGCGGATGGCACGGTCGCCGCAGGACGTGCGGATGTCGACGAGTCGATGATCACCGGGGAGTCCCAGGCGGTCGTCAAGGATGTCGGTGACAAGGTCATCGCCGGCACGGTCGCGGCCGGCGGCTCGCTCCGGGTCACCGTGTCGGCAGTCGGCGAGGAAACGGCCCTGTCAGGGATCATGCGCATGGTTGCTGCCGCCCAGGCCTCGGCCTCAAGGGCGCAGGCCCTGGCCGATCGTGCCGCCGCGATCCTGTTCTACGTTGCCCTGGGCTCGGGCATTGTCACCCTCGTCTTCTGGTGGATCCAGGGCGATCGCGAAGGTGCCCTGGTCCGCACGGCCACGGTGCTGGTCATCGCCTGCCCACACGCCCTGGGGCTGGCGATCCCGCTCGTAATCGCGATCTCGACGTCCCTCGGTGCGCGGAACGGGCTCCTCGTCAAGGACCGGATCGCCCTCGAGCGGGCCCGCGAGCTCAACGTCGTGATCTTCGACAAGACCGGCACGCTCACGAAGGGTGAGCCGGTCCTCGCCGGAGTCGCCGTCGTCGACGGAGTCACCGAATCCGAGCTGCTCAAGCTGGCCGGGGCAGTCGAGGCCGACTCCGAGCACCCGCTCGCTCGCGCGATCGTGCGCGGCATTCGCGAGCGCGGATTGGACGTCCCGGCCGCCGACGGCTTCGAGGCGATGGCCGGGCGAGGGGCGCAGGGAACGGTCGGCGGTCGGCTTGTCCAAGTCGGCGGCCCGGGCCTGCTGGCGGACTTGAAGCTTGAGCCTCCCCCGGAGCTTGCCACCGCGACGGCGGCATGGGCCATCGATGGCCGAACGGTCCTCCACGTTATTGCCAATGGCCGGATCCTCGGTGCGCTTGCGGTGGAGGACGAGGTCCGGCCCGAATCCGCCGAGGCGATCGACGCCCTCCATGCGCTCGGCATCAAGGTGGCGATGATCACCGGCGATAGCCAGGCCGTCGCGGACTCGGTGGCCCGACGGCTCGGCATTGACGAGGTGGCAGCGCAGGTGCTGCCGGGCGACAAGGCGGCTGCCGTCCGCCGGTTCCAGGAGGGTGGCCGCAAGGTGGCGATGGTCGGCGACGGGGTCAACGATGCGCCCGCGCTCGCCACTGCCGATGTCGGGATCGCGATCGGGGCCGGCACGGACGTCGCGATCGAGTCGGCCGGGATCGTCCTCGTTCGGAGCGATCCTCGGGATGTCGTCGGGGCGATCGAGCTGTCCCGGGCAACGTATCGAAAGATGATCCAGAACCTCGTCTGGGCAACCGGCTACAACCTCGTAGCGATCCCGATCGCGGCAGGGGTGCTGGTGCCCTGGGGGCTTGACCTGCCGATGGCCGTCGGCGCCGTCGCGATGAGTCTCTCAACGATCATCGTGGCCGCGAATGCGCAGCTACTCCGCCGGGTCCGGCTCCGGCCGGACCCGGCGGTCGCGGCAACACCCGTTTCAATGGCAGCAGGAGCGAGGATCTGATGCCCCAGCAAATCGCCGACGCGGTCGACCCCGTCTGCGGCATGAACGTGAACATCGAGCAGGCTAAGCAGGCCCGGCTCACGACTCAGCACGGCGGCAGCGATTACTACTTCTGCGGAAAAGGCTGCCTGCTCGAGTTTAGCGACGACCCAGACCGATACCTCGCGGAGGGCTATCACCCATCGATGTAGCCCGGAGATATCCCGAGGCCTGGGCCGCGCGACCCGGCCGAAGACCCGCCGGGAACTTCTGGGCCCCGGTCGACGTCCATCCAGCCAGGTCATTTCGTACAGCGAGGTTCGACATGCGGCTGGCAAGCGTCCCGCTGGCCTTCGTGGTCGTCGTCATGGTGATCGCGAGCGGCTGCTCGCCGGCTGCAAGTGTTGGCGATCCCCTGACCGAGGTTCGGGCGGCGCTCTCAGCTTCGGGGCTATCGATCGTGTCGGCGGAGGAACAGGCCAGCGGAGGAACAGCGACGTTCGGCTGCCTGCCCCAGAGCTTCCGGTACTACTCGTTCGATCAGGAAGCCCCCCATCCCACATTTCATCCAGGTGAGAAGCCCTCGGTCCAAGTCCTGGCGTTCGACACGACAGGGACCCGCAAGGCGGCCCAGAACCTGATTGACCCGAGCGGGGTCGCGGCGGCGACTTGCGCAGCCATGATCGACTGGGTCGCCCCGCCGCACTTCGCCGGGGCTGGCCGCTACCTGCTGCTCGTGGTGACCAACGATCCAGTGTTGGCGGCGACGGTCGGCGCCGCCGCGTCTCGGTTGGGTCCGCCATAGCCGCAAATGCTGTTCAGCGGCGCGATCCGCTAGCCCGTCGACAGTGGAGGTGCCCCGGAAGCCACGGCGCCATTCAGATCGGGTGAACTGCGGGTGATCGTCGAGGGGAAGGGGCACAGCAGGCTCCCCGGCCATATTGTCCGCTGCTGCTTCTGGTGGTCCGTGGTCTCCTTAGTGCCCCTCATGGACGCCCGCTGCGCGCCGAACGAGGGGGCTTTGCCGAGTGCTGTTCGCGGGATCATGTCCACGAGGTCCACCCGGACGGGTATGCGCCGGGCGCCCACCCGCTCGAGTGCCTGCGTCAGCGCTACTGTCACAGCCGTCGAATCGAGGCCATGGGCACCTCGTGGGGGTCGAAAACCCCGATCCACGATCGACGCGCATCGTAGGATGCGCCGATGCTGTTCCTCGTGTCGCTCGTCGTCTGGGTGTTCGCTCGTCTCCTCAGTCTCCGAATCGGTGGCCACGATGACGGTGCCAAGGACCTCGAGATCCTCATCCTGCGCCACCAGCTCCGGGTGCTCCAACGGACGAGCGGTCAGCCGCGGTTTCGGGCCATCGATCGGGTGCAGCTCTCGGTTGCGAGTCGGGCGATCCCGCGGGACCGCTGGCCTCGTTCGTCGTCACTCCGGCGACACTCCTACGCTGGCATCGGGAGCTCGTGCGCAGGAAGTGGACGTACGGCAGGACCGGGCAACCGGGCCGACCTCCGCTCGATCGCGAGACACGGGAGCTGATCCGGCGTCTCGCCCGAGAACCCCCGCTGGGGCTGCGTCCGGATCGCCGGCGAGCTTCGCAAGCTCGGGATCCGCGTGGGAGCGACCACGATCCGGTCATTGCTCCGGCGGACGCGACTCGGCCCTGCCCCGCGGCGCAGCGGTCCAAGCTGGACCGAGTTCCTGCGGGCGCAAGCGGGTGGCATCATCGCCTGCGACTTCTTTGCCGTCGAGAC
>JBBSFD010000088.1:0-8519 GCA_038239115.1 Candidatus Limnocylindrales bacterium
CCTCCGGGGGCTCTCTTCCTCCGGGGGGTCACCTGGCTGTGCGGGCCCGCATCATCGGGCAGCGCGACACCCGCTGTCACCGTCTCCATTCAGCGCGGCCATCACCAGCGGGTTCATGCCCATACAGACATGCCGCCAACAGCGCGCCCAAGCTGAGGGTCGATCCCTGGTCTCGGCCGAGAGGTCCTTGTACTCGATCTCCCACGCATGGTCGAGCGTGTGGAAGGCAGAGTGTCGGATGAGGAACGGCAGCGTCCACGATCGCATCCGCTTCGCGACCTCCCCGGCGTTGTAGGCGCGCATCGCCGCGACGAAGGACTCCCGATGCTGGCGCAGTCCCTCCGGGCCAAGCGCCGCCTCCTCCGGGATCCGCAGCCCGACCTGCTTCGCAAATTCTTCGCTTTCATGCCGGATCGTGTGGCGGATGATCCGGTCGCGGTCGCGTCCACCGCCGCGCGGGCCCTTGCGCATTTCCGGCGAGACTCGTGCCGCGATGCTGTCGAAGAACGTCCAGGATGCCGCCAGTAGCGTGATCGCGCGATCGAACTGCGCCTCGCCCATCGGCCCGTGCTCGGTCGAGGAAGGCGAGAAGGAGATGCCCCAGAAGTCGACTGAACCGGGTCCGACTCGGTCCTCTACGATCTCCAACGGCCCGGCGGCGTCGAACTCGCGGCCCATCCCGGCGAGGTCCGCGATCGGCCAATAGCGCTCCCGATAAGACTCGAGCGTCTGCAGGGCGAGATCGGCGCCCTTGGCGCCCCGACTCCAGCCTGGCCAGTCGAGTGCGAAGGCCACCGAGCGCTTTGCCTTGGGGCCGCGTTCGACGACGGTGCGGACAGGCATCTTCTTGAGTATTGCACTAGGGCCGCCAGGTCCGATCCCGAGTGCAGGGCCAACTAAGGCTCCCTTGGAGCGTGTGCCACGTCCACACTATCGGTGGGTCGTGTCAGCGAGTGGCCCGGCAACCCAGAAGCCGCCGGCAGCGGACCCAATAATCGCCCTATCCGCGAGCCCTCGGTCGACATCAAACAAGTAGGAGACCGAAGGAACGGGTGTGGAGTGTGGCGTGGCTCAGCTTGCGGCGGCGGCAAATGAACGCGCGGGGACGAGGGCAGCCATCGCTCGTGCCCAGGCGGGGGACTATGGCGCCTTCGACACGCTGCTCGAACCGCGCATCGAGCCTCTGCTGCGGGTGGCGACCGTGATCGTCGGGAACGATGCCGATGCCCGTGATGCCACCCAGAATGCCTGCGTCCAGGCGTGGCGCGAGCTGCCTCGACTGCGGGACCCCGATCGCTTCGATGCGTGGCTTGGCCGGATCGTGACGAACGCCTGTCGAACTATCCTGCGCCAGCGCCGGCGGCAGGTCATTCGCGAGCTCCCGATTGAGAGCCTTGGCGAGACTGCTTTGGGCGGCTCGGTCGTTTCGACCCGACCATCGCTCGACGGGCTTGGTGAACAGGATGCCCTGGATCGGGCGTTTGATCGGCTCCATCCGGACGCCCGGGCGATCCTCGTACTGCATCACCTCGAGGACCGATCGATCGCCGAGATCGCAGGCGTCCTGGGGCTGTCCTCGACGACGATCAAGTGGCGACTGGTCGTAGCCCGCCGAGCCTTCCGTCGAGCCCTCGAGGTCGAATGGCGATGACCGACCGAGACAAGGTCACCGACGCCCGGATCCGGGCATATCTTGCTAGCCGCACGGCGCAGGTTCATGCGGGCGACCTTCTCGATGAGATCGGTCGAAGGAGCGCGAGCGTTGGTCAGGTTGCGGCGTCGCGGTCAGCAAGGCCCGCCCGAACCAGCCTCGCGATGGCCCTGGCCCTGATCGTCGTGCTCGCGGTCGGGATCGGCCTGCTGCGCCCAATGGGCATCCTTGGACCCGGTGCGAGCCCCGCCCCAAGCGTCCGCCCGGGCGGGATCCTCGGCCCATCGCCGAGCATTCAGATGATCCATCCGAGCGCGACCTTGGGCGCCCCGGCGCTCGGGGCGGGAATGTGGCGCCCGTCGACGCTCGCACCCCCGATCACGTTCATGGTACCCGGCGGAGTATGGGTGCCGGCTATGGACACCCCACGGGAGCTCTCGCTCACGGCGTTCTTGGCCCGCTCCGCGACGGCCGGGGCGCTGAGCTTCGCCTGGCTCCCGAGCGTCTATACCGATCCCTGCCAGAAAGGGGAGGCCGGCCCTCTCAGGTCGTGGGTCGGAGAGACCCCGGCGGCCTTCATTGCCTGGCTCAAGAGCGTATCGCCGGTCGACCCGGGCTCGCCCCGGCCCGTGTCGGTCGGCGGGTATTCCGGCCTCGAGGTCACGTTCACGGCACCAGCTCGAACCGACCTCGCCTGTGCCGGTGCGCCGGACCACGCCCTGACCCTCGGGCCCAACGGAGGCTCCGAGATCGGTGCCACCGCGGTTGGCCTGCCGATTGACAACGACCGGGTCCGGGTCGCCGCTGTTGTGGTCAACGGGACGACGTTCCTTGCGATCACCTCGACCGCGGATCCCATCCAATTCGACGTCGTTGCGACGGCCGCCGACGCGGTCATTGCATCCCTCGCATTTCGGTAAGCCGATGCACCCGCACACGTCCGCCGATCTCGCCGCGATCCACCGGGCAGAGCTCGACGCGGAAGCCCGGCGCCGCAGCCTCGCCGTTCTCGCCCACGAGCCGGGCGCAAGTGATGGGCAGATCCGTCGCCCCGAACGCCTGGCGCAAATCCGGCGGCTTATGGTCAGCGTGCTCAAGGCGATCGACCGGCCGCTCCAGGCACTCATCGGCAGGCTCGAGCCAGCCGACCCAAACCAACAGCGGGCCCGCTGAGCTCAGCCCGAACCTTAGGAGGGAACTGGATGCATGGACACGGGGTGGGACCAGGTCGAACCCGGACCCGCCGCTGGTCACCTCGAGGGGTCGACCCGGCCACGGGAGGGCACGGACTGCGAACCGCAACCCCGTCTGTTAACGAACACATTCCCCCGGAGGACGAGTCCGTGATGCCTCGGCGCCCATCAAGAGAGATGCTTTCTAAGGAAGCCATGACGGGCCGAGTTGGTTCGGCAGGCATCGCTACGCGACTGGCGATCACCGGTATGCTGGCGATCACCGGCGTTACTGCCGCCTGTCAAGCGACTGCGCCGAGCTCGTCGTCCGTCATCCCGCTAGCGAGCCCCACGCCGCCGCGGTCGTCATCTGGTCCGACCGCCGCGGCCGCCTCCTCCCGACCGAGCCCTTCGCCCACCCTCGGCGCATCGATCTGCACGGACACGCGCGGGTCCGGCGCGGTGGTCCCCTCGACCGGCACGCTCATCGGCCACGTCGATCAGGGCCGCATCCTGATCGGGATCGAAGGTGGTGGTGGTGCCCCTTCCGGAACATTTGCCTACGCTGTCATCGATCGGGCCGGCCTTCACCCGGTCCCGACGACCGACTGGACGCTGGCCCACCCAGTGTGGGCGGCCGATGGCGGGATCATCTTCGACAGCGAACGGAACGACGATCGTCACCTGTTCCGGATGGCCGCCGATGGCTCGAACGTCACACAGTTGACGAGCGATCGGCGCGGGGCCGAACAGAGCGCCGCGATCGGTACCGGCGGTCGGTTGGTCTTCACCCACTACAGCTGCAGCGAGCCGCGCGACCTGGGCCTGCACACAGCCGCCGCGGACGGCTCGGGCATGACCGACCTCACGCCCGAGCAGCAGCTCGGTAGCCCGATCGGGGACGACCAGCCGACCGTCTCGCCCGATGGCAAGACCGTCGTCTTCGTCCGGTTCATCGACGACGCTCAAACCACCGGTGCCTTGTTCTCGGTCCCGTTCGGCGGCGGCACGGCGGCCCGGCTGACCGACAACGCCGGCGGGGTTTCGTACCCGCGGTTCTCACCGGACGGCAAGTGGATCCTCTTCACGCAGATCGACGGACACGGGGACCCGGCCCTCTGGCTCGAACCCGCCACGGGTGGGCATCCCCGCCAACTGACAACCTTTCCCGCGGGCACCTCGGCGTTCAACGGGGACTGGTCGCCCGATGGCAAGGAGATCACCATGGAGTACTGGAGCGGCTGGTCCTATAACGAGCTCCACCTGATCGGGGCAGATGGCCACGGCGAGCGGGTCCTGTGGCGGGGTGGAGCCTCGACCGCCGAGACGGCTGACTGGGTCGCTAACGACGAGCAGGATCAGGGTGGCAGCGTGGCTTTACGGCGCCGTTTCAGGCACGGGTCTCCTCCCAATGTCGTGACGTCACGACGTCGCGAGTATGAGTCTCATCCGCCGGAATGACCAGAACGCCTGTTCGTCGGCGGCAACCGTCATGCGCCTCGAGTGTACGTGCCGACGCGCACGCTGGGGTGACCTCTCCATGCACCGAATCGCAAGTTGACAGTCGCCGCGACTGCCTTGGACTGTTGCGCAACCGTCTCGACCGGCGCAGTGTCGACCGAGCGATGAAGCCAACCCGCCTGCGACCGTCTGTCGATGATCACTGGGGGAGCCCTTGCAGCTGTATCGAATGCCGGGACAGCCTGTCCGCTACCGGGGCGGCTCCGCTTCGCTTTGCACTGCCCGAGGGCGATGAGCAGATGCACTCGCGCAATCGGGACGCAGACCTCTGGGCACTGTTGCATGGCGCGAGTCGCACCTGGCTTGCGACGCTGGAACCGGAGCAGGTCGATCTTGAGCTGAGGAACTGAACCGGCGAAGGTCGTTGGCGCTGACGGTCCCAGAGGGTGATTTCTACATTGCTCGGCGACGGCCAACGAGCGTGCCGGACCGCGACGACCTGGGTGCGCTCGACCTACGCGTCCACGGGATCGGGTCGCTTGATGTAAACGACGCTTGACACGGTGCCCGTGACAAGGTACCTTTCCACCATGCGCAACGAGATCCGCGAACTGCGTTCGGCCAAGGGCCTCCGCCAGGAGGATCTGGCAAACGCGCTGAAAGTTTCGCGCCAGACGATCAATGCCATCGAGACCGGACGGTACCTTCCGTCCCTACCGCTGGCGATCGAGCTCGCACACTTCTTCGGCAAGCCGGTGGAGGAGTTGTTCCATGGAGACGACAACGATGGGCGCTAAACGGGGTGTCCCGGCGGTCGGGGTCGCTCTCGGTGCGGCACTGTTCGTCGCGTCGGCCATTGGAGGCCAACCCGAGATCGGCGTCGGCATGTTCGCCGTGATGGCGATCTATTCCGGCGTGCTAGTCGTGTTCGGCCGGCGGAGCGAGACGATCGCCATCCTCCGCGGGCGGCCTGCCGACGAGAGGCTCGCGTCGTTCAACAACCTGGCGACCGCCGTGGCTGGAACCGTCGCGATCCTGGTCGCGATCGTCGGCTTCCTGTGGGCGATCGCTCACGGCCAGTTTGGGTCCGACTTCGCGATCGTCGCCGCGGCTGCCGGGATCGCCTACCTCGGCGCGCTGCTCTGGTTCCGCTGGCGGGGCTGACCGACTGGCTGTTGGCCGCCCGCACAGGCGAAGCAGACGCGGCTAATAGGCAATCTTGCCTATCATGGGTTGCTATCCAACGAGTTACGTCCAAGGAGCGGCATGCCGAAATACGAAGTCATCAAGGTCGGCAAGACCATGACCATCGAAGACCTGAAGAAGAAACAACCCCGGGACGTGCGCTCAGCCCTCGAGACGAGGAGTTGGCTAAGCTCATCAACGAAGTGAGCGTCGGATCCGAATCACAGGTCATCCCTTGGGAGTTCGACGGAAAGGCTGCTACGGCGCGACTCGCTGCTACCCGAGCCATTCAGCGTGCTGGTGCCAAGGTCTTTGTCAGTTCTCGAGGCGACTACCCTGGCGTCCTGCTGTTCAGCCGCGTACCCCTCAACGGGGCGTCAGAAGCGCTAGGGTGGCGTTAGCCCGCAGTCCGGGTCGGTGCACAACGTCAGCCCGAGCTCGGTGAGGCCCCCGGCGAGGGGCGTAAAGCCGAGGTTTCCACCGAAGGAACGGGAAGTGACGCCGGCCGGGATGCCTCGGTCGAGGACGGATCCACCGGAGTCACCACCGCCGACCTGGACGGACGAGGCCAGCATGCACGGGAGGTACGATCCGTCCTCGTTGGCGGGGTACAGGTTGTCGCCTTTCTCGGCCACGGTGCCTGAGCGGTAGATGCCGCGGCCATCAATCTCGATGGGGTCGCCGACCGAGATGTCACTGCAACCCAAGGGCACCGTGGCGGCCGAGAGCACCCGGTAGCCGTCGGTGCCCATGTCGACCACGTTGAGGTGGCCCCAGGGGATGCGCGCCGGCGCCACGATGATGTAGTTCATGTCGCTGGCCGCGCAGGTGTGGCCTGGATACGGACACGTCGCCTCCTGGTCGGTCGGACCGATGACACCGAGAAAGGTCCCGGTGGTCGGGTCATGGATCACGGTGCCCACGTCGGCGCAATGCTCGCTCGTGGTCAGGACGATCTCGCTGCCATGCCGCGCGTAGAAGCCGGCCGAGCAGTAGCCGGGCACAAACTGGCCAGCCAACACCGGCGGGTCATAGATGGGCGTCGTTCGGTGCGGCGTGGTGACGGCGCGGCCAACCGTGTAGAGGCCCGACGCCAGGGTGAGTCCGAGCAGCGCCACAAGGGTTATTCGCAATAAGCGAAACGAGCGCCTCATTTCACGGGGTGGCGCCGACTCGATTCGAGTGGTCATTGCGCTGCGGAGATGCCGCCATCGCAGGCCAGCACCAAAGGCGATATCGCCCTGACGATCCGAGCCGACCGACAGGCTTGGCGCGATCTCGTGGCCGCCGTGGGCCCGAACCGGACCGAGGAGCCCGGAGTAATGGGTGACTGGACGTTCGGCGACCTTGCCGGTCATCTCGCCGCTCGGCGCAAGCGAGCATGCACTCGGCTCGAGTCGGCCGCACGCGGAGGCCATGGCCAACGCTTTGCGAGGCTGACGTGATGCTCCTCACTTAGAGACGTGGCTGCGCCTCGTGTGGCCGGCAGCGGTCGGCCCGGCACCGACCGACGGTTGTCCTGACCGGCTCATGTTGTACCCTCCATTGCGAGGGGTCCGGCCGGTCGACACGCACGGGCGTAGGCCGATTCGCGGAGAGGCGGGAAGCTCGGGAGGTCGGCGTGTCGGACGAGGTCGTCGGCCGCGGAGTCGAGCTCGCCGCTGTCGAGCGGTTCGTCGAGCGTGCCCAAACCGGTCTCGCCGCGCTGGTCCTCGAGGGGGAACCGGGCATAGGCAAGACGACGATCTGGCAGGCGGCCCTCGCCGCCGCGAGCGATCGTGGCTTCCGAATCCTGCGCTCGCGCGCGGCGCGCTCCGAGCTCGGCCTCACCCTGGGCGGTCTCACGGATCTCCTCGCCGATGTCGACGAGAACGTCATCGAACGACTCCCTGATCCCCAGCGCCACGCGCTCGAAGTGGCGCTCCTCCGTGTCGCGCCATCCGGGACGTTGCCCGACCAGCGAACCCTGTCGGTCGCGGTCGCGACGTTGCTGCGTATGCTTACCGCGTCCGGGCCGGTCCTCCTCGCGATCGACGATGCGCAGTGGCTCGATAAGAGCTCCGCGGCGATCCTGGCTCACGCGGTCCGGCGGCTCAATGATCAGCCGCTCGGCGTCATCGCCTCGGTGCGCGTCGAGCCGGCGGATGCCGGCATCCCAGACCTGACGTCGGCCATGCCAGCAGACCGCTCGGAGCGGATCAGGCTCGGGCCCATTCCCCTCGCCGCGCTCCACCGGATCTTCCTGCTCCGACTCGGTCGGTCGTTCCCACGACTCACTCTTGTCCGGATCGAGACGGCGTCTGCGGGCAACCCGCTGTACGCGCTGGAGATCGCCCGGGCGCTCTCGGGCACGGACCTGCCGACCGACCCGCAGGCGCCGCTGCCGGTCCCGGGCTCGCTCGGCTCGCTCATGGCTGGGCGGATCTCCACGCTGCCGATCGCGACGCAGCGCGTGTTGCTGCTCGCTGCGGCAGCCGCCGTGCCGACCATCGCTACCCTCGAGCGCGCCCGGCCCGGTGCGGCGGAGGCGCTTGAGCCGGCGGTCCGGGACGGCGTCGTCGCGCTCGACGACGAGACGGTGCGGTTCAGCCATCCGTTGTTCGCCCAGGCGGTCCTGGGTCTCGCTCCGGCCGGCGAGCTTCGTCGCGTGCATGCCGAGCTGGCCGAAGCCACGGTGTCGCCCGACGCGCGGGCGCGGCACCTCGGGCACGCGTCGGACGGGCCGGACGAATCGGTCGCCCGGGCCCTCGTCGCGGCCGCGAGCGGAGCACGTGAACGCGGCGCCACTCTCGACGCCGCCGGGCTCTACCTTGGGGCCGCTCGCGTGACACCGCTAGACGACGCCAGCCGCCGGCTCGAGCGCGCGAGGCTCGCGGCCGAGTGCCTGTTCGTCGATCTGTCCGAAATGGTCCAGGCCGACGAGATCCTCGGGACGGCTCTCGACGCCGCCCCGTCGGGAGGAGCACGCGCCGAGGCGCTGAGCCTGCGGGCCCTCATCCGCTACTACCACGGACGCGTCCCCGATGCCATCGCCCTGGGTGAGCAGGCCC
>JBBSFD010000089.1:0-8336 GCA_038239115.1 Candidatus Limnocylindrales bacterium
CAATATCCTGTTCATCGGGCTGGTGGGGGCCCTGGCTCTCGCCTTCGGACTGGCCTTTGGCCTCGGCGGCCGCGACGTGGCGGCCCGGATTACCCAGGACCTGTACGAGCAGAGCCAGTCGACGGCAGCGCGGGTCCAGACCCAGCAAGCCGCAGGCTCTCGGCCGGCGTCGGCGAAGGGCGCCGACGGGCCGCCGTCTCGCTCGGGCCAGTAGTCCAAATTCGCGCACTCAGTTGAAAGGGGAAAACCAAATGGTTACCAAGAAGCGCGATCTCGTCGACACCGGCACGGACAAGCGGTACGTCCGCCGAGACGACGGCGGTCAGTTCACCAAGGACCAGGTCGATGTCGGCAAGTCGCTGACGGCGGACCGCAAGGTGAAGGCGAAGACCGTGGCGAAGCCCGGACAAGGCGACCGCGGTGACCAGGCCAAGAAGTAGCAGTCGCGAGAGCGCCAGGCCATGACCTTCAATCCGGGGGCGCGACTGGACCCCTCCGAGGTCCAGGATGCCCGGGGCGGTGGCTTCGGCGGTCGAACGCTCCTAGCCGGGGGCGGAGGGCTTGGCCTCGTGATCGCCCTGCTCTATGCGCTCCTGGGCGGGGGCTTAGGCACGACCACAACGGCTGGGGGCAGCGACCTTAGCCCGCAGGGCTCGGCATTGGCCGAGTCCTGCAAGACCGGCGCGGATGCGAATGCGAAGGAGGACTGCCGGATCCTGGGCTACGTCGACAGCGTCCAGGCCTTCTGGACGACGGAGCTGCCGAGCCTGGGGGTGACGTACGTGCCCGCTCAGACCGTCTTCTACAGCGGGCAGACGTCGACCGGCTGCGGCGCCGCCAGCACCGAGGTCGGGCCCTTCTACTGCCCGCCAGATCAACTGGTTTATATCGACCTCGGCTTTCTCGATGAGCTGCGCACGAAGTTTGGTGCCACCGGCGGTCCGGCTGCTCAGGCCTATGTGGTCGCCCACGAATACGGCCATCGCGTCCAGGATCTGCTCGGGGTTCTCGCAGGCGGCACCAGCCAGCAGGGCGCGACCGGCCAGTCAGTCCGCACGGAACTCCAAGCCGACTGCTATGCCGGTGTTTGGGCCGCCCACGCGGCCGACACCGGGTATCTCCAGCCTCTTACCAAGGCCAACATCACCGATGCCCTCAATGCCGCCGCAGCGGTGGGCGACGACCGCATCCAGAGCGAGTTTCAGGGCCAAGTCACGCCCGAGTCCTGGACGCACGGCTCGTCGGCCCAGCGCGAGCACTGGTTCTCCACGGGATACGAGACCGGTGACCCGACGCAATGCGATACGTTCAGTGGCCCGATCTGAGGGTCACTGGTCGGAGATTGCAGGAACGCACTGTCGTCAGATCCTCGCTGAGCAAAGGAGCTCCTCATGACGTTCTTCGAATCCTCCTCGGACGGGCCCGCCACGCCGGATGCCGATGACCCAACCGAGACGAATCTGGCCCAGGCCGCTGATCCAGTTGGCCAGGAGCCGAGCGTGGGTCCCACCGAGGAACCCAACCCGGCGATCCGCCAGCTCGAAGGGATGCTGGCGGACCTAGCTACGTATGCGCGACCGGTGCTGCGCGAGATCGCGGCGCGGGCCGCCGAGCTTGCCGCCAAGGCCGCCGACGCGGCCGGACCTGCCGCTCAGAAGGCCGCTGACACGACGGACCAGTTGGGCGGCCGCGTGGCGAGCAAAGGGCGTGAGATTGCTTCCGACCTGCGCCGAGCCAGCGATTCCACGCCCAGCGATGGCGACGTCCCAACCGAGCGGTCGAACTTCTCGTGAAGATCCCGAGGCGTCGTCCCATCGCCCGAAACGGTCGCGGCCTGTCACGCAGCCTACCTGCGCACGGCCCGCTCCAAGGCAGGAGTGGTCTCCCACCAGCAAAATCCTGCCCGGTTCCGCGTCCCCGCGGAGTAGCGCCGGGGCTACAGGCGCTATAAGGGCCGGGGTCTCGGCCGCCACCGAGCCGACAGCGCGGGAGGCTCGACGCAGCCGAGTGAGATGGCTCACAAGGAACCACGAGCGTCCGGTGCTGCCCGCTCTCGGTGTCGTCGAGGAGCCCAACTAGGGTGCGGTTGCAAGGTATGGCAGCAGCCTTGTTAGGTCGGCCATCCGCCTGCGCTGCGATGCTCCTTGCACCAGGGCCACGCCAGGCCCGCAGCTTATCAAGGAGACTCGACTCATGTGTCTGACCTGCGGATGTGGTGAGCCCCACAAGGACATGGGCGACGACAACATCACCTATGACGACCTCAAGCGTGCGGCCGACGCCAATGGAATGACGGTCGAGGAAACCTTGACGAAGCTTCAGGCCGCCACGGACGTCGAACGAAGCGACGGCGGGCAGGCTCAAGCGTAGCTGCTGCTGAGCCGGGCCCACGGTTCGCCAAAACGTAGGCTCGCCGGGCCCCGGGCTTTGCTTTTGCCAACGAAAAGCGCGCTTTTCGCATCGCAGAGGAGGTCTTTGTCATGGGGATCCTAGCTTGGATCGTTCTGGGTGCAATCGCTGGGTTCTTGACCAACCTGGTCATGGGCGGCAAGGAGGGGGTCATTGAGACGATCATCCTCGGGATCGTCGGCGCGATAGTCGGGGGGTTCCTTGCCGGGACCGTCCTCAAGGTGGCGGACGTGACGGGGATCAATATCGAGAGCATCGTGGTTGCCGTCATCGGCGCGATTATCGTGGTCCTGGCCTATCGAATGGTGACGGGCCGTCGGTCATCGGTCTGACTGCGGTCAGGGGAGGACTGGCCCTCCCCGGCATCCCGACCTTTTCCCTAGGAGTCGCTAATGGATCTTGACGGTACTGTTGATGAGTGGGGGGCAACACTGGGGGCCGGTCGTCGCCGGCTGGCCAAGGTCGAATTGGGCAATGCGCTCGACTCGGCCCTGGCGGAAGTCCGTTCGGTCGGCCCTGAACGCTGGCGGCCCCAGCACCGATCGCGCTGGCCCGTCGTAGCCGGTGTGTTGATCCTAGGCGCAGCGGCTGCTGCGTTTGTCTATTTGCTCCCGACACTGCAGCATGCGCTCGAGACCCACCGTCTCACGGAGCCGGACGCCGGCGCTCAGACCGGTGCGGTGCCGCGTGCCGAACCCATCCCGTACCGAACAGACCCTTGGGGTGCAACCTCTGAGGAGAGGAAGAATGGCGAAGAAGCAGGTTTCTGACGACGCCGCAGCCGAGGGACTCAGGGAGCGCGCAGACCAAGCTTCTCGCTCCCTCGCCGAACGCGGGCGAGCGGTCATCGACCAGGCCCCCGCGGTCGTGGAGGGCGTAGGTGCGGTGCTCGGAGCCGCATCCTCGCAGGCCGACCAGCTCTCCGATCAGGGCGTCCTGACCGCCCTGGCCTTGAGCTCGGGGGTCGTGCTTGGTCTGTTCCTCGCCGGGGCTCCCCGTCCCATTCTCGCCCTGGGCCTGCTGCCCGTAGCGATCACGGCTCGCGCGGCGATGCACCGAGGGTTTAGAGTCTCGCGCCTGCTGAACTAGCGGCGACTGCCGTCCGAAGGGCATCGCGACGCCCCGATCCTCGACGCACCCTCGCGGCGCCTCGGGGGCGGCCGCGCGGGCTCGCACGTCGGCGACGACAGCGGCGAGGACCCAGCCTCGAGGTTGGGACGACGTCGGACGGCTTCGCTTCGGCCCTATGATCGCCTCCATGGATGCGAGGCACGCGCACACAATGCTGAGTCGCGGAAGAGGCCAGCCCGCGATTGAGGGGTCCAGGCGCGACGGTTGCCCTCGAGCAGCTCGCGAACGTGCACGACGATCTCCTCGCGGCGCTGCAGTGGTTCATTAACCACCAGAGGACCGCTGAGGCCCTGCGCCTTGCCGTTGCGCTCTACCGGTTCTGGATCGCGAAGCAGCTCTTTGAAGAGGGTGCCCTCTGGTTTGATCGTGTCCTTGGATCCCCGCTCGGCGAGACTCGGCTCCGGGGACAGGCCCTCATCAGGGCCGGCTCCATGCCCTTCTGGCTGGGTCAGGATGAGCGCGCCGCGGCCTACTTCGCGCGAGGCCTCGAGATTGGCCGCGAGCTCGGTGATCCGCCGATGGTCGCGGGGGCCCTCGGTGGCCTTGCGCGCGTCGCGCTTCGCGCCGACGTGCCCGAAGGGCGCCGGCTGGCCCGCGAGGAGCTCGCGACTAGCGCCGCTGCGGCCGACGAAGCTGGGCGCTCGGACGCGCTTCATCTCTTGGGCGTCGGCGCCCAGATCGCGGGCGACCTGCCTGAGGCTCGGGACTGGATGACCCAACGCCTCGAGCTCGTCCGGTCCACCGGCAACGAGATCCTGATCGCTTCAGAGGCTAGCAACCTCAGCATGGTCGAGCGGCAACTGGGCAATCTCCAGGCTGCGGAGACGCTCGCCTGGGAGGCCCTCGAGCTCGGGCAACGCAACGGCGATCAGTTCACCACACCCTTCGCCCTCAGCGGCCTCGCAGCGATCGCCACGGAGCGTCGGGATTGGGAGCGCGCCGCCACGGTGGTGGGGGCAGCCGAAGCCATCATGGAGACCCAAGAGATGGCCTGGCCGCCGGACGAGCGGCCGCATTACGAACGGATGCTGGCCGTGCTTCCCGCCGCAATGGGTTCGGCCGAGTTTGACCAGGCGCGGGCGGCCGGACGCTCGATGACTTCGGGCGAGGCTGTCGAATTCGCTCTCGCCGGTCGCTCAGCGGGGGAGCGGGCGCGCACGAACCCGGCGCGTTAAGCGCTCGGACATCCGTAGCGATCCGGCTCAGGCCTCGGCGCTGTCCAGACCGGCCTCCGCGGCGCAACGCAGGATTGCCTCCGCGGATCGATCGATATCCTCTCTCGTCCTCTTCCAGCTCGCGGCCGAGATCCGCATCGCCGCGCGCCCGTGCCAGCTTGTCCCACCGAGCCAGCAGGTCCCGTCAGCCTGCACCCGCGCGACCACGTCGCGAGTGAATGTGTCGGCTGCCTCCTGGCTGTCCGCAGCTGTTGCCGAGGAAGAGCTGTCGGCCGGGCTGAACCGGACGAGGACTTGGTTGAGGACAACGTCGTTGAGGATCTCGACTCCTGGCCGGCGGCGAGAGCTCGGCCATTCGCCGGGCATTCGCGCAGCAGCGACGATGCCGCAGAGCGGGGAGGATCCCAGCCAACGCACACGCAGGAGCGCGGGGTCGAAGCGCACAACGACGCCAAGACGTATCGCGTATTCGTGGCCGCCGACGCGCTGGTGAGTCTGAGAGCTCCGGTGCTCATCCAGGCGACGGAGGCAAACCTCGGCCTCCCTTGCTCTCCCTTCCTCAGCCCCGCGCCGTGTCAGGCGGCGGTCATCCAGCTAGGCTCGTTGGGTGCCCGACTTCTTGACCCTCGCGCAAGCTGCAAGAGTGCTCGGCCTCTCGCCCGCGACCCTGCGGGTCCAGGTCAACAATGGCAAGCTCCACGCCACGCTGGTCGGCAAGGGGTACACCGTCCGCCTGGGCGAGGTCGAACGGTACCGGCGGGACTCGCTCGGCAGGTATGGCCGTATACCCGGCGTCAAGAACAGCCGGCCCCGCCAGCGTCGTGGGGGAACCAAGGAGAATCTCATGCGGACGATCGAATGCGAGGCGGGCGACGGGTTCATCACCGAGGACGAGGTCGTCCTGGCTGTCGAGATCGGCAACGAAACGGCATCGCCTGGCAAGTTCCACAAGGCCTGCGAGGACAAGATCGACCGACAACGCTGGACGCCTGGCCCGACCGTGCCCTTCGAACAAGCGGCCACGCTGCCGCGACGGGCCTGACGTAAGGGGGCGCCGCTGCGGGCCCGGAGGCGACGGGCTTCAGGTGCCCTCAGCACCCGGCGGTCGCGGTCGTCCCGCCCGGGAGTGCCGTTTTGTCGACGGTTAGCGAAGTGCGGGACGGGGTCCCGCGCGGACCAGGCGAGGCTCGGATTAGGAAGGCGAACCGGAACAACGAATCTCGCTGCGCTCAACGACGGGGCCCCTCGGCGGTCGGCGAGCGCGGACTCGAACCCCGAACCAAGTGCCCGGTGCTGCCGGGTCGCACCGAGCGGCTAGGTGGTGGCCCCGCCAGGTGAGGGGAGATTGAACCGACGGCGCCTCCATAAGGCTACGCCTGGGATCTGGGCATTCCTCAGCCCGACGCGATCGGGCGAGTGACCACTCGCGACTGGCCTGCACCGTCCAAGGCGCTCGTGTGATGGAGCGCCCGAACGGTCCGGTCAGCTCGCTCGCCTGACCAGACGCTCACCGAGAGCCACGAGCACTGCCGCCGCCTCAGCGTAATCTGCTGGCGCCACAGTCAAGAGCTGCGGTCGGTGTCCCGGGTCGCGGGGCACGATGACGAGGGTCGCTTGGGTCTGAGTATCGATGTCGTACTCCGCCCGGCGGATCCCTTCAATCAGCACATTCAGATAGACGCGTCGATCATCGCCCACGAGCACGCGCCGGCCGGTCACGAGGACGAGTACCCCGCTGGCTCGAACCGAGGCGACGACTTCTTCGTCCGCTTCCAGCGTCGAACTCAAGGCGGACGGGACTTCCTGCTGATCCATGAGACGACTCCGTCGCGCTTGCCTTGCTCGGCTGATGGGAGCGTGCTCCGCCGTGGGCTTTCGCAGTACGGACCCGAGTGGACGGAGTGTTGCACCTTCATGCCAGTGGGTGGTCGAATGGGCACCCCAGTGCCCCGCTCGCTCGGGCCGCGACCGCCTGTTGGCCCCGTTGCTGCCCGGGGCCTGGGTTGCCGGCTGTTGATATGCGAATTGGAATGGCCAGGCTCTGCCCGTCAGCCCACACTCCCATTGCCCCGGACGCACCCCCTCGTCTTCGGCGTTGAGCATCGCATTGGGTTCGCGAGCCATACGGATCGGAGCACGCGTGCCGTATCAGAAGCTGGCCGAGGCCATTTTGGCTGAGTGGCGGGCCGTCGAACGCCAGTTAGGTGAGCTCGGGCATGACGCGGCAGATGCCGCTGCCCTCGAAGCGGAGAGCCGTCGACTGCGCGACGAGTACGAGCTGCTGTTCCTCCAGGCCCGAGCCCATCATCGTCCCGAACCCCCGCCATTCCCCGGAGGGGACGGCGGGGCGTCTTCGACCTAGCTTCATCACATGCCCAGGACGGCAGCGGCGGACCAGGTCGGAATGTTCGAGGGCAGCCAGCCGCGGCCGCGCATAAGGGGTCTTTCCTCAAACGGCGAGGCAGGGTGTCAGCCCACGGCACAACCGAGGCGCTTCGGGGAACCGGCAGACGCCGCGTCTACTTCCTGAGCGTGACGATCCAGACCTGCTCGCTGTCTCCTTCCACGGAGGCAGTCGGGGTGTAGCCATGCTCGCGCCCGAGATTCTTCACCCGCTCGACCAAGGCCCCGGTTGAACCCGGTTCGGCAATCGCCAAACCAAGCCGGCGCTCAAACTCGTCCGCGTCCTTCGGGGCCGGGATCGCATGGACCTTGATGATCCCGAGCTCGGGTTCGAGGGTCCGAGACCACCATTCCTCGGTTGTCTCAGTGATTTCCATGGAATGCTCCGATGTCGGGCGGACCCAGGGACGCAGGCAACGCTACCTGGATCCGCTACCTCATAGTAGTCGGGCCACGCCTCTAACGGGCACTCCCCCCTGGGTGGGCACGGGCCCTCGCTCCGCTCCGGAGCGAGGGGCCACGACCCAGCCCCGAGCGACACCGCTCTGGGGGAACCTGCAAACGGGAATCCCCTCGGGTCCGGGCAGTCTGTAGCTACCACCCGTAGCTGAGGCCGTCGGGGGCCAACAGCGAGCGGATGGAGTCCTCACGAGTTTGCCGTGGGCTCAGGCCGCCAAGCCGGCCGATGGAATGGGGCTGCGAGGTTCATGAGCCTTTCGATAGCTGGAGGCTTCGGCTTCGGCGCTACCGTGCTCAACTGCGCCGTTTGATCCGCAGCCCGGCGCCTGCGCGACTTGTTTCCTCATCGCACGCTTGTGGGTTGCAGTCGGTAGAACCCGACGTTTGGTGCTGCGTCGCCGACAGCGCGGCTCCGTCCAATACAGGAGGTCCGCCATGTTCGACTTTGCTTGCACCTCGGAACAGGCGGCGCTCCGAGCGGTCGTCCGGGAGTTCGCGGCCACCCAAATCGAACCCGTCGCGCTCGACCACGACCGGGACGCTACCGTCCCCCTCGATCTCGTCGGCAAGTTTGCGGCGACGGGCCTGCCAGCCAGGTGGCTCAAGGCCGAGGGACGCGACGGCCCGGCGGTCGTCACCGAGATCGCCATTGCCGCCGAAGAGCTCGGCTATGCCTGCGCCGCTACGGCGAGCTTGATCATGCTGCCGGCCTTATTCAATCGCGTTGCGCTTGCCGGTCTGGCCGAGCCCGCACGCTCG
>JBBSFD010000090.1:0-7934 GCA_038239115.1 Candidatus Limnocylindrales bacterium
ACGGGGCCACGGTAGACAGCAGAGCGCCGGCCGTCCTTTGTGGAGGAGAGACGGCCGGCGCCTTGACTGCTAGCGCCCGTCCACTGGACCCGGTGAGAGGCCACACGCTGGTGCGGCATCGAGGGCTGTCCTTTCGGGTGGGTGATCTGCCTGCGCGACTCGAGGCCGAAGCATAGTCTCGCCGGACCGTCCTCCTCGGCATTTCTCGTTGGCGAGGCGCACCGCTATGGCCTCCGAGTCATTGAAGGGGCGACTCGGCCCAGCCCATACTCGCGCCCCCAGCGGGTCGGATTGCGCTCGCAGCGGCCGATATCGCCGGGGGCCAACGATATGATGACCCGCCTGGCCACCCAGCCTGCCGGGCGGGTCATCGCCAGGACTGGTCAGGCACCTCAGCGCCGCTAGCTGGCGAATGCAGCTTCGAGCACGAAAGAGGCCCCCGGCGGTCTGCCGAGGGCCTCTCATTCGGTACCGCCGGCCCAGGGCGGGCCGCGGTGATCGTGCCTAGACGCTGTGCCCGACGTTGCTCAGGATCTTGGAGACCTGGCCGCCGAGGAAGATCAGGGCAATGATCGCCACGATGGCAATCAAGGCGAGGATCAGGGCGTATTCGGCCAGGCCCTGGCCACTCTGAAGGACGAAGACGAGGCGCTTCGACCTCCACAGAAGCATGATGTGTTGCTGCCAGGCCGAGAAGGAGCTGAACACGCGAGTCATCGAGTACCTCGAGAGCGGATAAGTGCCCAGCCATTTTTCATGGGTCCGCCGCAGCGGATCCATGGGACCGAAGGACTAGACGCCTGCCCCAGAGGTATGGTCGGAACGACCGCTTCCGGCTCGGGTCCGCTACAGGCTTCCGGCGATCTGCTGAGCGAGAGATTCGAGCTTGGGCTCCAGGTCGGAGCCCTTCTGGGTCGAAGAAGACTCGGCATTGAGGATGACCAGTGTGCCGCCCTTGGCGAAGCCCACCGTGGCCGAGGTGTCCGAGACTTCCTTGCCCGCCAGGTCGCCGAGCCCGCTGATCGCGACGAGGCTGCCGTCAGCGTTCGCCTGGGACAGGGCAGCGGTCAGGAGCGTCTGGTTCATGGCGCCCGGGAGCGCCTCGATGAAGACGGTGACGCTGTCGCCGGCGGCGTCCGCATAGGAGGCGCTGATCGGGGTATTGAGGCCCGGGACCGCCGTGGCCGGGCTGCCCAGGATGCTCGTCGCGGCATCGGCCGTGAGCATGGTCGACGGATCCTTGCCGCCAGCGAGCGCGCCGAGGCCACCCAGACCCAGGGACGAAAGGGCCCCGAGTCCGGTGTCGGCGGACGCACCGGCACCGCCGCCGGCGCCCGAGGACGGGGCAGCCGTCGCGCTGCCGCTGCAGGCGGCGGCAATGACCGCGCTGGCCATGATCAGCCCCGCAATCGTCGATGTTCGGTGGGCCACGAGGTCGCTCCTTCGCTGTCATTGGGCCCTGGGCGACGGTGGCGCCGGGCATTCGCTCGACCCATCCTAGCCTATGGCCAACGGCGTCGGCTATGCTCGGCGGCAGGCCAACAGGCGCGGTGGCAGGCCGATGTTCGAGGAGGATGGATGTCCCGCCAACGACGCCCGGTGCCGCTCCGGGCGATCGGCGTGCTCGCCTTCACCTGCCTGTCGCTGGTGGGCTGTGGCGCCCCGGCGCCCTCGGGCGGCGGGTTCAGCGCGGCTCCGGTCGGCAGCCTGCCACCTGCTCCATCGGCGACGCCCACGGCCCGGCCCCGGCCGACCCTGCCCGGCGATATCGCGCTCACCACGATCGTCAGCGGGCTGGTTGCCCCGGACGGCCTCGTGGCGGCCCGGGATGGCAGTGGGCGCTTGTTCGTGCTCGACCAGACGGGCAAGGTCCTGATCCTCAAGGGCGGGTCCATGCTGCCCCAGCCGTTCCTGGACGTCAGCGCCAAGGTCGTGGCCCTGGACGCGGACTACGACGAGCGAGGGCTCCTCGGGCTGGCCTTTGATCCGGCGTTCACCCAGAACGGACGCGTCTTCGTCTACTACACGGCCAAGCTCCGAGCCGGATCGGCGGCCGGCCAGGACCACACCGATACGGTCAGCTCGTTCAAGGTGAGCTCGACCGACCCCAACCGGGTCGACCCGGCCTCGGAGCAGACGATCCTCCAGTTCGAGCAGCCCCAGGCCAACCACAACGGCGGCGCGCTTGGCTTCGGGCCCGACGGCGACCTCTACGTCGGTGTCGGCGATGGCGGCAGCGAGGGTGACATCGGGCCGGGCCATTCGGCCGGCGGCAACGGCCAGGACACAACGAAGCTGAACGGCAAGATCCTGCGCCTGAACGTGAACACCAGCGCGCCCTACGTCATCCCCCCGGACAACCCGTTCGCGGCGGGTGGCGGCCGACCTGAGACCTACGCCGACGGGTTCCGCAACCCGTGGCGATTCTCGTGGGAGCCCGACGGCCAGCATCGCCTCCTCGTCGACGACGTCGGCTGGGGCCGCTACGAAGAGGTCGATGTGGCCGTCAACGGCGGGAACTACGGCTGGCCCGTACGGGAGGGCGACCACTGCGTCGACGTCAAGGCGCCCCTTTCGGACCTGGCTACCTGCGCGACGAGCTCCAAGGCCGGAATCCCGTTCACCGATCCGGTCTTCGAATACAGCCATGCCGACGTCGGGATCGCGATCGTGGGCGGCACGATCTACACGGGCAAGGCGATCCCCAGCCTGGCCGGGCGCTACGTCTTCGCCGATCTCTCGCGCGACTGGACCACGGCCACGCCGGTCGGCCGGGGCTCGGTCCTGGCGGCCGAACCGGCCAGCGGCTCGGCCCCGTGGTCGTGGGCCAAGCTCTCGATCCAGGGCGACCCGGTCCTCGGCTTCGTCGACGGCATCGGCCAGGACGCGGCCGGCGAGCTGTACCTCCTGACCCGCGACCAGCTCGGACCGACCGGTCAGACCGGCCAGGTCCTGGAGATCGTCGCGCCCCACTGAGCCGCTCATCCGAGGCGCGGCCAAACGGGGAGTCCGCCGCCTTGACTTCGGCCGGTACGCGGCCCGACACTTCGGCTGGTCGGTGGTGACGGGGAGCCACGCCGGATCTGCTTCGAAGGGAGAGCGAGGCGGTGGATCTTCTGATTCGGGATGCCCGCGTGCATCCCACCCGTGGCGGCCGCCCCGAGCCCGTCGACGTGGCCGTCGAGGGCGATCGGATCGCCGCGATCCGGCCCCGCGGGACCCTGGCCGCCGAGGGCGCCCTCGAGATCCAGGCCGCCGGCCGGCTGCTCTCGCCGCCCCTGGTCGATCCGCACGTCCACCTCGACGCGGTCCTGACCGTGGGCGAGCCTCGCCACAACGAGTCGGGCACCCTGATCGAAGGGATCCTGACCTGGTCGGATCGAAAGAAGACCCTGACCCACGAGGACGTCAAGGACCGGGCTCGCCAGGCGATCCTCTGGGAAGTTGCCCAGGGCACCGGCCTGATCCGCTCGCACGTCGACGTGTGCGACCCCAACCTGGTCGCCCTCAAGGCGTTGCTCGAGCTGCGCGACGAGCTGCACGACCTGGTCGACCTGCGCCTGATCGCCTTTCCCCAGGACGGGATCCTGTCGTTCCCGAACGGCAAGGAGCTGATGCGTGAGGCAATGCGTCTCGGCTGTGACGTGATTGGCGGCATCCCCCACTACGAGTGGACCCGCGAGGACGGCGTGGACGAGGTCCACTTCCTGTTCGAGCTGGCGGCCGAGACGGGCAAGGGCATCGACCTCCACTGCGACGAGACCGACGACGACCAGTCTCGCTTCCTCGAGGTGGTCGCGGCCGACACGATGCGCCGGGGCATGGAGGGCCGGGTCGTGGCCGGCCACACCACCGCGATGGGCTCGTACAACGACGCCTACGCCTTCAAGCTGCTCCAGATCCTCAAGCGAGCCGGGGTCACGATCGTGGCCAATCCGCTCGACAACGTGGCCCTCCAGGGGCGCTTTGACAGCTATCCCAAGCGGCGCGGCATGACCCGGGTCAAGGAGCTCGACCAGGCCGGCATCAACGTAGCCTGCGGCCACGATTCGATCATGGACCCGTGGTATCCGCTGGGCCGAGGCTCGATGCTCGACGCCCTGTCGATGCTCGTCCATGTCGGCCAGATGACCGGACGGGGCGAGCTGTTCCGGGCCTACGAGATGATCACCACCAATGCGGCCCGGGCGGCCGAGGTCGAGTACGGCGTAGAGGAGGGCAAACCGGGGAACTTCGTGGTTCTCGATTGCGAGGATGAGGCGGAAGCAATCCGCCTCCGACCCGCCGCGCGCTGGGTCGTACGCCTCGGGCGCATCGTTGCCGAGACGGAGCCGTCTCATTCGGTCGTCCACGCCGCTGGCGGGGATACCCCGGTGAGCTATACGAAGGAAGAGGGCTGAACAGCATGGTGGTCGAAGCACTGACCCGGGACACGATGCCCAGCGGGGAAGGGGACCTGTCGATCGAGGGCCACGGGATCGAGCCGATTCCCGGCGCTGCCCGCTACGGCTCTGTCTATCGGCTGTTCACGGTCTGGTTTACGCCGAACCTGGTTCCGGCCGCGTTTGCCCTGGGCGCGCTGATGGCCATTCTGGGCCTTGGATTCGTCAGCGGGCTCCTGGCCATCATCGTCGGCAACCTGATCGGCGGTGCGGTCGTAGCGGTCCTCGGGACCATGGGTCCGAAGCTTGGCCTGGGCCAGATGCCAATCACCCGGCTTGCCTTCGGCAAGAGCATCGTCGTGCCGGGCCTGATCAACTGGGTCAGCACGATCGCCTGGGATGCGATCAATGCCTTCTTCGGCGCTTATGCGATCCAGGTCCTGACCGGCGGTGCCATCCCGTTCCCGATTGGCCTGTTGATCGTCGTGATCTGCCAGGCAGGCTTGAGCGTCGTCGGCTATGAAGCGATCCACACGTTCGAGAAGTACGCCTCGATCGGCTTGGCCGTTCTCTTCGCGATCGTCACGATCGCCCTGCTGCCGAAGGCGAACTTTGGGATGAGTGGCACCGGCGAGACCCTGGGCACGTTCATCCTTGGGACGACGATCGTCGGCAGCTTCAATCTCGGCTGGGCGCTCTATGCTTCCGACTACTCGCGCTACCTGCCCGCGTCGACACCGTCCTTCCGCGTGGCGCTGTTCGCATTCCTCGGGATCGCGATCTCCGCGCTCTGGATCGAGCTCCTCGGGCTTGCCGTCTTCGGGGCGGTGACCAACGGTGATGCCGACCCCGTCCACCAGATCGACGCCCTGCTTGGTGGCGGCATTCTCAGCGCGATCGCGATGATCGCGATCTTCTTCGGCACCGTCGCGGTCAATGCGATGAACGACTACTCGGGCTCGTTGTCGTTGCTCGCGGCCGGGATCAAGGTCTGGCGACCGGTCTCGGCGCTGATCGTCGGCGTCCTGAGCTACATCGCCACCCTGTGGCTGTACCAGGCCAACTTCAACCAGGCGTTCGAGAACTACCTCTTGTTCATCACCTACTGGATCGGTCCATGGTCGGCGATCGTCCTCGTCGACTGGCAACTCAGGAAGCATTCGGCGGCCGGCGCGGACCACGTGTCGGACTTCAGCCTGCTACCCAGCGGGCGCAACGCTCTGATCGCGTTGGTCGTCGGGTTCGTCCTCTCGATCCCCTTCATGAATGCGAGCGTGGTCGTCGGTTTCGTGGCGGCGAACCTCGGGGGCGCCGACATCGCCTACGTGATCGGGTTCATCGTCGCCGGAGCGGTCTACTTCGGTCTCGAGCGGTACGCCTCGCCTACCTCTGTCCCCGCCTGACGCCCATCGCCCTGCGAAGAGCCCCGCTCGACACACGTCGGGCGGGTTCTTCCTTGTGTAGCGCCGGATCAGCTTGCCGGCAGGTCCGGCCGCCGGTCGTCGACCGGATCGAGAGCCTGGGTCTCGACCCAGCGGGCGATCTCGTCGCAGGTCGCGATCCACAGCCCGTCGATCGACTGGGCCAGGCGGATGAGCGCCTCCAGGGCGGCCGCCCGGGACGGCCGGCCCGAGGCAAACGGATGGTTGGTCAGGTTGAACAGGCCACCGGCGGCGACCATCGCCTCGAGCTCGAGCGACCAGCGGGCCAGGACGTCGGCCGGGCTGGCGATCACACCGGAGCCCGACAGCTCGGGCAGGTAGACGTACGCCTCCCAGTCGTCGAGGCTCCAGTGGATCGGCAGCTCCACCAGCGGACCCGCAGCCGTCGCCAGCAGGTACGGCTCGTCGCGGTCCATCAGGCTCGAGTCGTAGCGGAAGCCGTGCGCCTTGAGCAGGCCGGCCGAGGACCAGCTCGACTCCCACATCGGCGCCCGCCAGCCGCTCGGCCGGACACCCGCGACCGCCTCCAGGGCGGCCAGCCCGCGCACGAGCACCTGCTCCTCGGCCACGGGCGACAGGCCGGCGACCGACTCGTGGAGGTAGCCGTGGTGAGCGATCTCGTGGCCCGCATCGCGGATGCCCAGGATCGCGTCGGGCCAGCGTTCGGCGGTGTAGCCGGGGACGAAGAATGTGCCCGTGACGCCGGTCCGCCGGAGGACGTCCAGGAGGCGCGGGAGGCCCGTCCGGGGGCCGTAGGCCTGGTGGCTCATCACCGAGCGGCGATCGGCCGAAGCGGGCTCGGCGGCCAGGATCGCGCTCTCGGCGTCGACGTCGAAGGTGAAGCAGGCCGCGGCGCGCTTGCCGGCCGGCCAGGCGAAGCTCACCGGCGGCGCAGGGCCACGAGGGACAGCATCTCGTAGGCCAGGTTGGCCGCCAGGAACGCGGTCTGGCCGGCCGGATCGTAGGCCGGGATCACCTCGACCACGTCGAAGCCGACGAAATCGATCGAATGCAGGCGGCGCACGATCGCCAGCGCGTCGTGGGCCGAGAGTCCGCCCGGCTCCGGAGTCCCGGTGCCCGGGGCGAAGCCCGGGTCGACCACGTCGATGTCGAAGGTCAGCCAGGTGGGCCGGTCGCCGACCCGGGCCCGGATTCGCTCGGCCGTGGCCGCCGGGCCGAGGCCCAGCACCTCCTCGGTGGTGAGGTAGTCGAGGCCCAGGTCCGTTCTCAGGACCGACCAGTCATCCGGCCCGTACAGAGTCCCGCGCAGGCCCACCTCGAGCGAGTGGGCGGCATCGACGAGGCCTTCCTCGATCGCCCGGCGCATCCAGGTGCCGTGGTTGTAGCGCTGGCCGAAGTAGCTGTCCCAGGCGTCGGTATGGGCGTCGAAGTCGATGACGGCAACGGGGCCATGGGCGCGCATCGCCCGGAGGTGGGCCAGGGTGCAGGCATGGTCGCCGCCGATGAGCAGGGGCACGACAGCGGCCCGGACCATCTCGCCGACGGCCGCCTCGATCAGCTCGTAGCTGGGTTCGATCGCGCCGGGCACGATCGCGATGTCACCATGATCGATGCACGACAGGATCTCGAAAGGCGACACCCTCACGTTCGGGTTGTACGGCCGGAGCATCATCGAGGCGTCGCGGACCGCGGCCGGCCCGAACCGGCCGCCCACTCGGTAGGAAGTCCCGGTGTCGAAGGGCACGCCCGTCACGGCCAGGTCGACGCCCTCGAGATCCGTGACGTGGGGCAGCCGGGCGAACGTGAACGGCCCGGTGAAGCGGGGCGATTTGAGCGAATCGGCCGGGCCGTAGCGGGGCATCGGTCAATCCTAGCGGAGGCCTAGCGGTCCGACGGCGGCTTCCGATCATGATCGCGCCAGGCCTCGATGCCCTCGCGCAGGGCCAGGACCGAGATCAGGCCGGCCAGGACGGCGTCGGCCCACCACCAGCCGAGGATCGCGGACAGGACGAGGCCGGCCAGCACGGCGCCGGCCAGGGCCGCGTCGACCAGGCTGAACCGGCCGTCGGCCTGGACGGTGGGGCTGTCGAGCTCGCGGCCCCCCCCCAGCTTGCCCCCCCCCCGGCCGCGCCTCCCCGCCCCGGGCGCG
>JBBSFD010000091.1:0-7895 GCA_038239115.1 Candidatus Limnocylindrales bacterium
GGTGAGCCGCTGGTCATCGTGCGCGCCCGGGATGGTGTCCTGCGCGCCTTCTACAACGTCTGCCAGCACCGCGGCACGGCCGTGGTCGAAGAGCAATGCGGCAAGGCCGTCCGCTTCCAGTGTCCCTACCACGCCTGGATCTACGACCTCGACGGCAAGCTCATCCGGGCCAAGCACACCGAGGACCTCGACGACTTCAGCTTCGATACCTTCGGGCTGCGTCCGGTCCGGCTGGCCGTCTGGCAGGGCTTCGTGTTCGTCTCGCTCGATCCCAACGGGCCCGAGCTGACCGTCTTCCTGGCCGATCTCGTGCCCCACTGGAACCGGTTCGACTTCGGGGCGCTGCGCTCGGCCAAGCAGGCCCGCTACGAGGTCGGCTCGAACTGGAAGTTCATCGGCGAGAACTACTCCGAGTGCTACCACTGCCCTGGGCTCCATCCCCAGCTCAACAAGCTGACCCCGTACGACCTCGGCGGCGACTACGAGAGCGAGGGGCCGTGGGAAGGCGGCTGGATGGAGCTCGCCGGGGGCGCCGAAACGATGGCCCTCGACGGCGGTCATCGGAACGGTCGGCCGGCGATTCCAGGGATCACTCCGATAGACGAGCGCCGGGTCTACTACTACCTGCTCTGGCCGAACACGTTCATCTCGATCCACCCGGACTATGTCCTTGTCCATAGGCTGGTGCCCCAGAGCGTCGACCGGACCATCGTGATCTGCGACTGGCTCTTCGAGCCCGCGACGATGGCGATGCCCGGCTTCGACGCCAGCGACGCGTATGACTTCTGGGACCTGACCAACCGCCAGGACTGGCATGTCTGCGAGCTCCAGCACCGGGGCACGAGCTCGCGGAGCTGGGTGGCCGGTCGGTTCTCGAACCAGGAGGCGAGCGTCCACGCGTTCGACCTGATGATCGCCGACCACTACGCCAACGACGGCGTCGAAGTGCGACGTACGGTCCGGGAGCGCTACGACACGCCGCCGCCCAAGACGGAGCGGAGCGGCGGCATCGCGAGCCCCGCGAAGACCGACGCCCGCCTCAAGGCCCGCGCCGCCGCGAAGTAGGGGACTGGCGGCCGGCCGCCTGGGCTAGCCGCGGGAGACGAGCCGGGCGAGGATTCGCGAGATCACGTGCGAGCTGGCCGTGCCGACCTGGGCCGGGGCGGCCGGGACCGGACCGGCCGGGGCCGGCCCAACATGCGTGGCCGAGCCCGTGCTCGGACGGGCAGGCGCCGCGGCGCAGGCGGCGATCACCGGGGCGAGCGCGGCAGCGGCGCCCATCGCGGCGATCCGCTCGAGGAGCTGGCGCCGGGTCATCCGCTGGTCGGCGAGGTAGGCCGCCAGGGCGCCCTCCAGGTCCAGGTCGTGCTCAAGGTCGGGCTGCTCGCGCTCACTCGTCATCGTTGGAATCCTAGCCGAGTCAGCCGGCGAGGTCGACATACAGAGGGGCGTGATCGGACGGCAGCTTGCCCTTGCGGGCATCGCGGTCCCGTTCGGCCGCAGTTACCCGCTCGGCCACGCTCCGGGTTGCATACAGGTGGTCGATGCGCATGCCCAGGTTCTTGTGGAAGTTGCCGGCCCGGTAGTCCCACCAGGTGTAGAAGCCGGCCTCGGGATGGAACGGCCGGACCACGTCGACCAGGCCCCAGTCGCGCATCCGGGCCAGGGCCGCCCGCTCAGCCGGCGAGACGTGGGTCGCCCCGATGTAGGCCCGCGGGTCGTACACGTCCAGGTCATCAGGGGCAACGTTGAAGTCGCCCCCGATCAGCACGTCATCGGCGGGATCCTGGGTCTCCTCGAGCCAGCGGCCGAGTCGGTCGAACCAGGTCAGCTTGGCCTCGTAGAACGGGGTATCGAGGGCTCGCCCGTTCGGGGCATAGATGCTCACGACCCGGATTCCGCCACAGCGGGCGGAGATCATCCGGGCCTCGGGTCCGATTCCGTCGTCGGCTGCGCCGGCGGACTCGTCGGCCGGTCCGGCATCCGAGCCGGCCCCAGAGCCGGCCCCAGAGCCGGCCCCAGAGCCAGCGCCGGAGTCGACGCCGTTGCCGACCACCGGACCGTCACCGAAGTTGGTCACGACATCGCTGATCCCGGCCCGGCTGGCGATGGCCACCCCGTTCCAGCGACCCTGGCCGTGGTGGGCCAGCTCGTAGCCGGCCATGGCGAAGGGCATCACCGGCGCCGTCTCGTCGAACAGCTTGGTCTCCTGCATCAACAGGACATCGGGCGTGGCGATCCTCAGCCACTCCTCGACCCGATCGAGTCGGGCCTTGAGCGAGTTGACGTTCCAGGTCGCGATCCGCATCAGGCCGCGAACCTCACCCTCCGCGGGATGGACGCAGGTCGGCGACCGACATCCGGTCCGGTTCGATGCCGCCGGTCGGATCGTGCTCCTCGAACGGCAGCCCGAGCGCCTCGAAGGCCGCCCTCGTGGCGACCGGATCGCTGGTCGTCAACATCAGGGCCCCGTCGGTATCCTCCGCGACTCCGACGATCCCGGTGATATTGACCCCGCGCTCGGCCAGGGCATTGGCGACTCGAGCCAGCGAGCCGGGCTGATCATCAAGCTGGACCGTGAACCAGACCGTCAACGTGGTACCTCCTGGTGCGATGGTAGCGCCCACCGAGCGGCTACGATTCCGCGATGGCCAAGCCCGCTCCCGCCAGTGTCCAGGTCTTCGGCCTGGTCGATGACCAGCCCACCCGGGCGGCGTTGCGCTTCTACAAGGAGCGACGTTTCGAGATCCATTTCGTGGACATCCGGCGCAAGCCGATCGCGGCCGGTGAGCTGCGCCGATTCACCGACCGGCTGGGCGCCCGTACCGTGCTCGATGCCGAGGGACGGGCCGCCCGGGAGGCCGGCCTGGCCTACCTCTCGCTCAGCGAGATCGAGCTCGCCGAGCGGCTCCTGGCCGATCAACGCCTCCTGCGGCTGCCGCTCGTCCGGTTCGGCTCGAACGTCAGTGCCGGGCGTGCCGAAACAGCCTGGAAGGCCTGGCTGGCCGCCCCGAAGCCCGCTGACGCAGACCGAGGCTGACGCCAAGCCGGGTTGTCGTGCATCCTTGGCAGATGCCAGACGAGCAGCAACCCGACCTGTCCGGGTCGCCCGAACGACGACGCCGGGGACGAGTCACCGTCGATCCCAGGACCACCGCTCGGATGGACGGCGGGCCGAAGCAGACCGAGGACGAGAAGCTCCTCACCCGGCCCACCCGGCCCGCGTTCATGGGCGAGGATCCCTGGCGGGTTCTGCGCATCCAGGCCGAGTTCGTCGACGGCTTTGACGCCCTGGCGACCCTCGGCCCGGCCGTGACCGTGTTCGGGTCGGCCCGGATCAAGGAGGGCAGCCCGACGTACGAGCTCGCCCGGGCGATCGGCCGTCGTTTGGCCGAGGCCGGCTTCGCCGTGATCACCGGCGGCGGCCCAGGCGTGATGGAGGCGGCCAACCGGGGCTGCCAGGAAGGTGGCGGGATCTCGGTCGGCTGCAACGTCGAGCTGCCTCACGAGCAGTCGCTCAACGCGTATGTCGACCTGGGCGTCGATTTCCGCTACTTCTTCGCCCGCAAGACGATGTTCGTGAAGTACGCCGATGCGTTCGTGATCCTGCCCGGCGGCGTGGGCACGCTCGATGAGCTGTTCGAGGCGCTGACCCTGATCCAGACCGGCAAGATCGAGCACTTCCCGGTGGTCCTGGTCGGCCACGACTACTGGAGCGGCCTGATCGACTGGATGCGCCGGGTGCAGCTGCCGGCCGGCACGATCGACGCCGACGACCTGCGCCTGTTCCACGTGACCGACGACCCTGACCAGGTCCTGCGCCTGATCCGGGCATACGCCCGGGACGACAAAGCCGATCCGCCCGAGGAGCTCGAGCTGCGGACCCCGAACGGTCCGGCCGACTAGCCCGGGATCGCGATCTCGATCCAGCCGGCCACGATCCGGACCGGGTAGTAACGCAGGCGGCGGACCCGGGTCAGCCGGCGGGCTTCGGCCTTCTTGCCCGGTGGGTCCTCCTTGGGCGGCAGGCCGGCCGCCGACCAGGTGGGGTGGTAGTAGCCCCCGGCATCGAGTCCGCCCGTCGTGGGCATCTGGATGGTCTCGCCGCTGACCAGGTCGAACCGTCCGCTATGGAGCGGGCAGTCGACGATGCAGCCGTCGAGCAAGCCGATCGACAAGGGCGCCGACATGTGCGGGCAGCGGTCGTCGGTGGCCACGATGCCCAGGCTGGTGTTGGCCAGCAGGATGTCGAGGTCGTCATGGGTGATCCGGCGCATCGCCCCGTGGGCCAGCTCTGCGACGGGCAGGACGGGCACGAACGGAGCGGTCATCGCGCCGACCACGTGCAGGATCTCGGGGACTGGCGCTGGTCGAGGGTCCATCCCGCCCAGCCTAACCGGACGGCGTGCCGGACGCGAAACCGACCTCTTCGCGTCGTCCGCGGAGAGGTCGGCAGGGTTGAGCTGGGGGATCGGCCAGGCGGCCGGGGAGCGTCAGTCGGTGGCCACTCGCCGGGTTGGGACAGCCGCGTTCGGGTTGGCCGCGTCCGGGTTGGCCTTGACCTCGGCGACCTGGGCTCCCGTGCTCGTTCGCAGCGGGATCTCACTGAGCAGGAGCGAGACCAGGACGGCCGCCCCGGCGGCCCCGACGCCGAGCAGCATCGAGTTCGCGATCGCCAGGGTGAACGCTGCGTGGAAGCCCGTGATGAAGAATCCCTGGACGTCCGCCGGAAGCTTGGTGACGAAGTCGAGCGGGTTGCCCGTGCTCGTGACCGAGGTCAGGCTGCTCAGGTCGAAGCCAGGTGGCGGGCTGGTCGGCACGATGCTCGGCGGGGCGCCGGCCAGCACGATCTGATCGTGCAGCAGGCCCCAGGTCAGGTTGTCGCGGAAGAAGGTGAAGGCCAGGGTCAGGCCCATCGTCGTCCCGATCTGGCGGAACAGGGTCAGGTCGGCCGTGGCCGCACCGAGCTCGCTATAGGGCACGGCATTCTGGACAATGATCGTGAAGACCGCGAAGGTCGGACCGACGCCGAAGCCGGCCACGAACATCCAGCCCCACAGGACCACGTTGGGCGTGTCAAAGCGCAGCTGTGACATCAGGTACAGCCCGATGGCCAGGATGGCCAGGCCCGCAACGACGATCGTCTTGTACTTGCCTGTGCGGCTGACGATGATGCCCGAGCCGATCGAAGCGACGATCAGGCCGGCGAGGAAGGGCAGAAGCTCGTATCCCGACAACGTTGCGCTGGCGCCCTGGACGATCTGGAAGTACAGGGGTAGGAAGATGATCGCGGCCCCGAAGCCGAACGTGGCCAGGAAGATCGCGACCATCGACGCGCTGAAGGTCCGATTTCGGAATAGGTGGAGCGGGATGATCGGCTCGGCGGCGCGGGCCTCGACGAGCACGAAGATGACCAGGAAGACGGCCCCTGCCACGATCGTGCCCCACACTGCCGGGTCGGTCCACTGGGACGTCTCGGCCAAGGTCAGGCCGACCAGGATCGGCATCAGGCCGAGGGTCAGGGTGACGACGCCGGCGTAGTCGATCTTGATGTTCCGTCGGCGGCTCTTGATGTTGGGCAGCAGCCGTGCGATGACCACCAGGGCGATGATCCCGATCGGCAGGTTGACGAAGAAGATCCAGTGCCAGCTGAAGGTATCGGTCAGGATGCCGCCCAGGCCCGGCCCGACCAGGAAGGCAATGCCGAACACGGCCCCGAACAGGCCCTGGTACTTGCCCCGCTCAGCCGGCGTGAACAGGTCGCCGATCGTGGCCAGCGCGATCGGGAAGAGGGCGCCGGCGCCGAGGCCCTGAATGCCCCGGAACAGGATCAGCTGCCACATGGTCTGGCTCAGGCCGGACAGGGCCGAGCCGATCAGGAAGAGGGTGATGCCGAAGAGCAGGAGCGGCCGCCGGCCGTACAGGTCGGACAGCTTGCCGTAGATCGGCACGGTGATCGTGCTGGTGACCAGGAAGATCGTGACCACCCAGGTGTAGTAGTCGGCGCCCTGGAGGTCGGTCACGATATGGGGCAGGACGGGTCCAACGATGGTCTGGTCGAGCGCGGCCAGGAACAGCCCGAGCAGGATCGCGATGAGGATCTCGATCTTGGCGCGATGGCTCAGGGCGAGCGCGGGGTCGCTCTCGATGTCCGGCGTGATGGTCTCTTCGTTGACTTGCAGTGATTCCATGAATTCCTTCCCTACCCGTTCTTGGCGCTGGCGCCGGCGGTGGCTTTGACGCCGACCTTGGCGGTCTCGGTGCCGAGCCCGAACTCGGCGGCAATGGCACCGCGCAGGTCACCCAGGGCTCGGGTGATTCCACGCAGTTGGGTGTCATCGAGGCGGGTGCAGATCGACCGAATTCGGTCGAGCTTGATGCCCTCGGTCTCGTCGAGCGCCTGGATGCCCAGGCCCGACGGCTGGATCAGGACGACCCGCCGGTCGTCCGGCGGCCGGATCCGCTCGACCAGGCCGTGCTCGGCCATCCGGTCGATGATCCCGGTCGCATTCGACAGGGACACGTCCAGGACATCGGCAATCCGGCTCATCGACATGGTGCCGTGCTGCTCGAGCTGCCGCAGGACGTGGATCTGGGTCATGCTGATGCCCTGCTTGACGAACTTCTCGGTCGAGGCACAGCGAAGCTCGCGGAGTGACCAGCCGACGTCGGCCAGGATCGCTCCGATCATGTCTTCGCGGGTTTCAACAGAAGTTCGCATTGAGTGAACTATCATACTCAAACGAACAGTTGTGTCAAGGCCGATGGTCTAGGTTCACCTGAACCATCGGATCGAGGAATCGGCCGTACGAGAGGTCTCCGGATGCGCTTCGCGATCATGCTCGAGCCACAGCAGGGGGTCACCTATGCCGAGCAGCTGGCCGTGGCCCAACGCGCCGAGGGCGCCGGCTTTGAGGCGTTCTTCCGGGCCGACCACTACCAGAGCTTCCCCGGCCCGGACGACCTGCCCACGACCGATGCCTGGACCGTCCTCGCCGGAATCGCCCGGGAAACGAGCACCATCCGGCTGGGCGCGCTGGTCTCGCCGGTCACCTACCGGCTGCCCGGTCCGTTTGCCAAGATCGTGACCACGGTCGATGAGATGAGCGCCGGCCGGGTGGAAGTGGCGGTCGGGGCCGGCTGGCACGAGCAGGAGCACGCCCGGCTGGGCATTCCCTTCCCGCCGATCGAGGAGCGGGCGGATCGATTCGAGGAGACCCTCCAGATCCTGCGTGGGCTGTGGACCGAGCCCGACGGCTGGTCGCACCCCGGCCCGGCCTGGCCGATCGTCGACGCCAAGTTCCGGCCCAGGCCGGTCCAGCGGCCCCACCCGCCGATCATCGTCGGCGGCAGCGGCACGCCCCGATCGATGCGGATCGCGGCTCGCTACGCGGACGAGTTCAACATGACCAAGACCGATCCGGCCGAGATCACCAACTGGTACGCCGCCCTCGACGAGGCTTGCCGCGCGATCGGCCGTGATCCCGGCTCGATCCGGCGCTCGGCCATGATCGGCACGCTCGTCGGCGCGGACGAGGCCGAGTTGGCGAGGCGCAAGGCCGCGATCCTGGCCGGCTTCGCGGTCCACGAAGACGGCGAGACCTGGTTCGCCCAGCGCGAGCCGAGCTGGATCATCGGCACCCCCGAACGCGCCCGGGCCCGGGTGGCCGAGCTGGCCGCCCTCGGCGTCGAGCGGCTCATGCTCCAGGACTTCGTGCCGCGCGACCTGGCCATGATCGACCTGATCGGCCGCGAGGTCATCGCCAAGAGCTAGTAGATCGTTCCATCAATACACTTACGTCTGATCTATACTCGCCATGCTGATCTACCCCACCGCTGTCGGAGGCGAGCATGGCCGGAAGGACGAAGCGCGCGGCGCTGGTGCTGAGCCAGGA
>JBBSFD010000092.1:0-7430 GCA_038239115.1 Candidatus Limnocylindrales bacterium
CGTGCCGGCCGGCACCAAGTCGTCGATATAGGGCATGGCCGCCGACATCCCCGCGGCCAGGGGCTGATAGCCGGGCGCGCTGGCCAGGGGATTGAGCCAGATCAGGCGATGGCAGCTGCGCTGGAGGCGGGCCGTCTCGACGGCCACGAGATCCGGATCGCCCCGGTCCCAGCCGTCGCTGACCACGACCACGACCGCGCTGCTGCGCATGACCCGGCGAGCCCAGCGCAGGTTGAACGTGCGGAAGGATTCGCCGATCCGGGTGCCACCCGACCAGTCGCCGACGGTCAGCGAGACGCGGGTCAGGGCCCGGTCGCGGTCGCGATCGCGGAGCAGCCGGGTGACCCGGGTCAGGCGCGTGCCGAAGACGAACGCCTCGGTCCGGACGGACGAAGCGGCGAGGGCCTGGCTGAAGCGCAGCAGGACCCGGGCATGACGCTCCATCGAGCCCGAGATGTCGCAGATCACGATCAGCTGGCGGGGTCGCCGCACGGGCCGGCGCCAGACCCAGTTGAGGACGTCGCCGCCGGTGGCCAGGCTGCGCCGGAACATGACCCGGGGCGCGACCGTCCGGCCATGGTGATGGAGCTCGCTCCGGCGGGTCCGGCGGCGTTCGAGGTTGGGCGGGAGCAGATCGATCAGGCGCTCGGCCTCGCGCAGCTCGGCGGCGCTCATCCGGTCGAATTGCTGGTGCCGGTCGACCGCACCCTGGCCGTAGGCGAGCTCGGACACGGCCAGCCCGTCGAGCGCCCCGTCCTCGTCCTCGTCCTCGTCCTCGCCGTCGTCCACCGCCCGCGGCGATCCTTCCGGGGTGGACTCGCGAATCTCCTGGCTGGCGCCTTCTTCGCCCGGTCCCGCCGGCTCGTCGTCCGGGCCGGCTTCGTCGCGCGGCGGCTGGGCCGGCAGGGGGCCTTCCTGGGCCGGCAGGCGGGTGCCCCGGGCCCGCCAGAACCGGGCGAAGACCTCGTTGTAGACCTCGATCTCGTCCCGGCGCCGGACGAAGACAGCCTCGCCGGCCGCCCGGACCTGCTCGCGGTCACCGAGGGCCACGATGCCCAGGGCGCGGCTGAAGTCGATCGCCGCGCCCAGGTCCGTGGCCAGGCCGGCCAGCCGGAGCTCTCGGGCGAAGCGAACCGCGCGACCCAGGAAGCGTCGGCCATCGATCGCCGAGCCGCGGGCCATGCCCGGGGCGTCGATCCGCACGACCCACGCCGGGAGGTCACGGCCGTCGTTCGGGCGTCCCACGGGCTCGCCTCGTCTGCTCGCCGCGGCTAGGCGCCGGGGGCGAGCTCCTCGAGCAGCTGCCGGGCCATCTCGCCGCGCACGCCCCGGACGTCCTCTTCGTACTTGAGGACCACCCCGAGCGTTTCGTCGACGACCGCCGGGGTCAGCTCGGCCGACCCGAGGGCGAGCAGGGCCGCCGCCCAGTCGAGCGTCTCGGCCACCCCCGGCACCTTGGTCAGGTCGGCCTCGCGCAGGCGATGGACGAACGCGACGATCTGGTTGGCTAGCCGGGCCGGCGCCGCGGGCACCCGAGTGAGAACGATCTCGAGCTCCCGCTCGAACGAGGGGTAGTCGATCCAGTGGTACAGGCAGCGCCGCTTCAGGGCGTCGTGCACCTCGCGGGTGCGGTTGCTGGTCAGGATGACCCGCGGGGTGAGCTCGGCCCGGATCGTGCCGATCTCGGGCACGGTCACCTGGAAATCGGACAGGATCTCGAGGAGGTACGCCTCGAATTCCTCGTCGGCCCGGTCGATCTCGTCGATCAGCAGGACCGGGGCCACCCCGCCCGACGAGTCGAGGGCCTGGAGGAGCGGCCGGCGGATCAGGAAGTCCGGCCCGAAGATGTCGTGGGCCGTGGCCCGATCCGCCTCGCCGCGAGCTTCGAGCAGGCGGATCTCGAGCATCTGGCGGGGGTAGTTCCACTCGTACACGGCGCTCGTGACGTCCAGCCCTTCGTAGCACTGGAGGCGGATGAGGGGCGCTCCCAGGGTGGCCGCCAGGACCTTGGCCAGCTCGGTCTTGCCGACCCCGGCCTCGCCCTCCAGCAGGAGCGGGCGCTCGAGCTCGAGGGCCAGGAAGACGGCCGTGGCCACCGACCGATCGGCGATGTAGTCGCGCTCGCGGAAGGAGGCCTGGATGGCCTCGACCGAGGTGGCTCCGGGGGCGGGCTGGCTCGATCGGACGGGCGTCATGGCTCGAATCTACCGCCGCACTCGTTCAACCGTCGGGCGCGTCGAGGTCCCGGGCGTAGTCCGGGAACCGGAAGCGCATCTCGTGCGACAGGACGCCGCCGTGGCCCAGCCCGGCCACCAGGGCGCGCGACACCCGCTCCCCGGTCAGCAGGCGGGGCAGGATCAGGTCGGCCGCCGTCGCCTTCGAGTAGGCCCCACAGGTGGGCAGGCCGAGGACGTCGAGCGGACCGATCCGGGCGAGCCACAGCATCGAGCCGGGATGGGCCGGCACGCCGTGGCGCACGACGTCCCCACCGAGGCGCTCGATCGCGCCAAAGAAGGCGTCGGCCGGATCGGTCGAGGCCGAACCAGCGGTCAGGATCAGGTCGGCCTGTTGGCCTGCCTCGGTCAGCGCCCGGGCGACGGCCTCGGTCGAATCGTCGACGTAGGCAACGTCGACGAGGCGCGAGCCGAGGGCCTCGACCTTGAGCCGAACGCTCGCCTCGAACCGCTGGCGGGCGGGTGGGTGGACGGATTCCTTGACGATCGCGACCACCCGTCGGGCCACGAACGGGGCCACCCCCACCAGGCCCCGCGGGCCGACCAGCGCGGCGGCCCGATCGAGCACGGCCGCCGGGACCAGGTGGGAGGCAATCTTGGCGCTGGCGACCAGCTCGCCGGTACGCACCGTCTGGCCGTCATAGACGGTGAAGACGTCGATCATGTCGAGGCGGTTGAGCCGTTCCAGGCGGCCGATCCGAACGTGCACCACGCCATCGGCGGCCGCCAGGAGGTCGACTCTGCTCTCGGCCGGCCCGCGCCGGCTCAGGCCCCCACCGGCCACGAGGCCGGCCAGCCGCAGCGCTGCCTCGTCTTCATGGACGTCATCGGCGTCCGGGATCAGGACGGTCAGCCCGGTCCCGTCCAGGCCGCGCCGGGCGTCGATGACCGTGTCCGGGCTGAGCAGCAGCTCAAGGTCGGCCGGGGTCAGGCGGCGGCCCTTGGGCCAGCGGCTGCTGGCGACGACCAGGTCGCGTGCCAGCACCCCACCGGTGAGGTCGTCCGCAGGGCGCACGCCTGGAATGAGCTGGGCAATCCGCACCGCGGCGGTCAGCGGATCGCGGCGAAGGCCGCTTCGATTGCCCGACGGGTGTGCACGACGGCCATCGCCGCGCGATATTCGGCACTGGCATTGAAATCCGCGGCCACGGTCTGGCCGTCGCTGGCATGTTCGGCCGCCGCCGCGACCGCGGCCGGCCCGCCATCACTGCCGAGCAGGGCGCCTTCGACCGCCGTCGCTCGATACGCAATCTCGCCCACGCCGCTGACCGCGATCCGGGCATGGTCGATCGAGCCACCGGAGCGGCCGACGACCGCGGCAACGCCGACCATCGAGTAACCCGAGGCCGGCTGTTCGATCGCCTGGTAGGCCATGCCCGCGCCGGCGGGCGTCGCCGGAATCCGGATCTCGGTCAGGATCTCGTCCTCGGCCAGGTCGGTCGAAAACGCGCCAATGAAGAACGCCTCGGCCGGGACAACCCGTTCCCCGCTGCCCGAGCGGATCGCCAGCGAGGCATCCAGGGCGAGCAGGATGGCCGGCATATCCGAGGCGGGATCGGCGTGGGCCACGGCCCCACCGAGGGTGCCCCGATTGCGGACCTGGACGTCCCCGATTCCCGGGATCGCAAGGGCCAGGATCGGATGGTTGCCGATGGCCAGGGCCGAATCGAGGACATCGCGATAGGTGGCCAGGGCGCCGATCGCGGTGGCCCCACCGCCGAGGTCGCGGATCGCCCGTAGCTCGGCGATGCGTCCAATGTCGATGAGCTTGCCAGGGCTGGCCAGGCGCAGGCGCATCAATGGCAGCAGGCTCTGGCCGCCGGCCAGGAGCTTGGCCTCTCCAGCGCTCCCGGCGAGGAGCTTGAGGGCCTCGTCGAGGTCGGCCGGCCGGGCGTAGTCGAAAGCAGCCGGGATCACGAGCGGGCCTCCTTGTCATGCATCGCACGCCAGACCTTTGGCGCGGTGTAGGGCATATCCAGGTGGCGGATCCCGAACGGGCTGAGGGCGTCCATGACCGCATTGGCCACGGCGGCCGTGCTCGCGATCGCGCCCGCCTCACCAACGCCCTTCACCCCGAGCGGGTTGACCGGCGAAGGGGTGACCGTCTCGCCCAGCTCGAAGTTGGGGAACCAGGATGCCCGGGGCAGGGCGTAGTCGAGCATCGAGCCCGACAGGAGCTGGCCTTCGTCGCTGTAGACCGCGCCCTCCCAGAGCGCCTGGCCGACACCCTGGGCGATCCCGCCGTGGAGCTGGCCGTCGACGATCATCGGGTTGATCTTCTTGCCCACATCATCGACCGCCACGTAGCGAACGAGGTCGACCTTGCCCGTCTCCTCGTCGATCTCGACGATCGCGATATGCGTCCCGAACGGCCAGGTGCAGTTGGGCGTGTCGTAGTAGGCCGTCTCGTCCAGGTACGGCTCCATCCCGGCTGGCAGGCTGAAGCCGAGGTCCAGGGCAAAGGCGATCTCCTGGAGGGTCTTCTTCTTCTCGGGCGAGCCCTTGACCCGGTATTCGGCCCCGACCACCTCGATGTCGTCGACCGACGCCTCGAGCATGTGGGCGGCGTACTGGCGGGCCTTCTCGCGAACCTTGCCGGCAGCTTTGACCGCGGCGGTGCCACCCACCGACGACGTTCGGCTGCCATACGAGCCGTAGCCGAACGGGGTGCCCTGGGTATCCGAGTGCTGGACGATGACGTCCTCCATCGGCAGGCCCAGCTCGGAGGCAATGATCTGCGAATAGGTCGTCTCGTGACCCTGGCCCTGGGGCTGGGTACCCATCGTCAGGACGACCTTGCCAGTCAGGTGGACCTTCAGGTTGGCCGACTCCCACATCGCCGCCCCCCAGCCTTCGCCGACCGCGCCGATCCACTTCGAGGGCGCCACGCCGCACACCTCGATGTAGGTCGACAGGCCGAGCCCGAGGTACTTGCCCCGGGCGCGGGCGTCAGTCTTGGCCTTGTCGAGGGAGGCATAGCCGACCGTCTTGAGGGCAAGGTCCATGGCCGGCTCGTAGTTGCCCGAGTCGATGTAGATCTTCTCGCCGTTGACCGCCGTCCCCAGGCCGGAAGGATTGTCGTAGGGGAACGCGTCCGGGGCGATGAAGTTCCGCCGCCGGATCTCCGCCGGATCGAGCCCGATCTCGTCGGCGAAGAGGTCCATCGCCCGCTCGATGACGTAGGCCGCCTCAGGCCGTCCCGCGCCACGGTAGGCGTCGACGAACGTCGTGTTCGTGTAGACCCCGGTCACCTCGCAGTACACGTTGGGGATCTTGTAGCAGCCCGACAGGACCCGGCCGTAGAGGGTCGTGGGGATGCCGGGTCCGATCGTCGACAGGCGCCCGCCGAGGTTGGCGAAGGTCTTGACGCGCAGCCCGGTGATCTCGCCCTGGCGCGTCCCGGCGATCTCCAGGTAGGTGATGTGGTCACGGCCGTGGATCGTGCTCTGGTAGTTCTCGCGGCGCGTCTCGACCCACTTGACCGGCCGGCCATTGAGGGCTTTCGAGGCGAACAGGCACAGGGCCATGTCGGCGTAGCAGAAGATCTTCGAGCCGAACGCGCCACCCACATCCGGGCTGATGCACCGGATCTTGGTCTCCGGAATGCCCATCACGAAGGCCGCCAGCAGCAGCCGCTGGATGTGGGGCGTCTGGCTCGACATCCAGATCGTGTACTCGTCGGTGCCCGGGTTGAACACCCCGATGTCGCCACGAACCTCCATCGGGTTCGGGATGAGGCGCTGATTGACGACCCGTTGGCGGACCACGACTTCGGCCGCGTCGACGGCCGCGTCGGTTCCCGCCTTGTCTCCGACCGTCCAGTTGAAGACGACGTTGTTCGGGGCGTTCTCATGGAGCTGGGGAGCTCCAGCCTGGGTGGCCTTCTCGGCATCGACCACGACGGGCAGGGGCTCCCAGTCGACGACGATCGCGTCGAGCGCGTCGACCGCCTGAGCGGCCGTCTCGGCGATCACCGCGGCGACGCCCTCGCCGGTCCACTTGACCCCCTCGGTGGCCAGGACCCGGGGCATGTTGATGTTATTCACGACGCCCGACGAGCCGCCCGCCGGCCAGGCCATCGGGAGGGGGTTGTAGGGAATATCCGCGCCGGTGAGGACGAGAACGACCCCGGGCATGGCCCCCGCCTTGGACGTGTCGATCGAGCGAATGTTGGCATGGGCATAGGGGCTGCGCAGGATGCTCATGTAGGTCATCCCGGCGAGCTTGATGTCGTCCAGGTAGCGGCCCTTGCCGGTGATGAAGCGGGGATCCTCGACGCGCTTGATCGAGGCGCCCATAACGTCGCTGGTCATCGCAGGACTCCCGTCAGTCGTGTGCGCCGACCGGGGCGGCGGCCCCGGCTCGGAGGGTGGACGCCGCTTCCCGGATCGCGGCCACGATGTTCTGGTAGCCGGTGCAGCGGCACAGGTTGCCTTCGATTCCGTGGCGGATCTCGTCGTCGGTCGGGTCGGGGTTGCGGGCCAGCAGGTCGGACGCAACCATGATCATGCCCGGGGTGCAGAAGCCACATTGCAAGCCGTGCTTCTGCCAGAACGCGTTCTGGAGCGCATCCAGGCCCGACTCGGGAGCCATCCCCTCGATCGTCCTGACCGAGCCGCCGTCGGCCTGGACGGCCAGGACGGTGCACGACTTGACCGCTGCCCCATCCAGGTGGACGGTGCACGCGCCGCACTGGCTCGTATCACAGCCGACATGGGTGCCGGTCAGGTTGAGGTCCTCGCGCAGGGCGTGGACGAGCAGCTGGCGGGGCTCGACGCTGATCTCGTGGGGCACTCCGTTGACCGTGAGTCTGACCTGCTCAGTCACTGGCGTGCCCTCCGTTCGGCCGGTCAGCTCCGGCGTGTCGATACCCAGAGATTACCCGCCAATGCTGGCACTCCGGCGGGCCGCTGACAAACCCGCGCTCAGGGACGCCGGCGGGCCGGTCGTTCCGATGGCGGCGTCCAGCGACCGAGGGCCGCGCTGCGGGCGTCGATCGCGCGCGGGTCCAGCTGGGCCTGGCTCGGGATCTCGCCGCGCGCCTCGACGATCCGGGCCGATTCGCCCAGGCGCTCGATCTTGCGCCGGGCCACGGCCGGGTCGAGGGGGGCGCGGCTGCCGGGCCGGGCGACCCCGCCGCGCGCGGAGCCGAGGGCGCCACTGGCGGCATAGGAGGCCGCCCACACGATCAGCTCC
>JBBSFD010000093.1:0-7428 GCA_038239115.1 Candidatus Limnocylindrales bacterium
CTTAGCCCCGTCGGCATCGTCATCACGGCCGTGTCACTCGGGGTGATGAGATTCCTGGTCCGCGCCAAGCGAACGACCGGCGAGGCTCTCGGGTCCAAGGCGCTCATCATCGATGCCTTCCAGACCACGACCTGTATGTGGCTGTCAGCGACGACCCTCGTCGGCCTCGCCGGGAATGCCCTCTTCGGTTGGTGGTGGGCCGATCCGGTCGCGGCACTCGTCCTCGCGCTCCTCGTGCTGCGCGAGGCGCTCGAAGCCTGGCGCGGCGAGGATGAGGCCGTACCGGAGATCAACTGAACAGCCCCATCCTTTGCCTGGCAGGCAACGGGTGACAAAACAGGCCACCCAATCAGGCAACGGCTACCACACCGATCGCCAGACCGTCAGCGTGTCGCCGATAGCCTCGCGATCTACGAATCTCGGGACATGAAGGTCTGTCGGGTCAAGGTCCCCGAGGATGACGATCCCGCGATTGTCGCGCTGTGGGCCGCCGAAGAACCCTGATTTGAGCGTGAACCGGACCGACGGATCCGGATTGTGAATAGAACGAATGTTCATGGTCAGGCGAGAGGAGTCGCACCTCCACGACCGACCTCAGTGTCCCGGTTCCGCTCCCTCTGAACATCGGCATCAGTGGACGGGACCGATGGCTCGGCGGCCGATCGATCGCGTGAGTCGCTCGCCAAGGTGAAGGATGGTCGTGTGGCCGAGGAGGGCTCGCGCCGGCACCCGCCTCGGCCAACCCCGATGAGCCCCGCCTCCCGGGTTCGATCGGCGGTCAATGCCCTCCGTTCACGGGGCGCCAGATCCGCGCCATAATCTGGGACATGGACGTGCTCGACCAAGAAGGCGCGGTGGTCCGCACTGGTCGCCGTCGACGCCTCACTCGTGTCCAGGCCCAGGCGCTCACCCGGCGCCGCCTCTTGGACGCGGCGGCCGACGTCTTCGCCGAGAAGGGCTTTCGAGCAGCGTCACTGGCCGATGTCGCGGACCGGGCGGGATACACGATCGGTGCGGTCTACTCGAACTTCGCGAGCAAGGACGAGCTGTTCCAGGCGCTGATGGATGAACGCCTCCGTCTGACCGAGGAAGGCCTTGCCGCCGCCTTCTCCGGCGACGCCGGCGATGGGTCGCCGAAAGATCCCGTGGAGGTCCAGATCGAGCGAGAGCTCGATCGCATGGCCGCCGCAGAAGACGCGGTCCCTCATGGTTGGTGGCGCCTGCTCTCCGAGTTCCGCGTGTATGCGGCGACAGCTCCGGCCGCTCGGGCGGAGCTATCCGCCGCGGACCTGCGGTGTCGCGAGATCCTGGCCCGGCACATCGAGGATTTCACCGCCGATGTCGGCCTCGTCCTGCCGATGTCGGCGATGGAACTCGCCGAGGTAGCCATGGCCCTGATCGACGGGCTGCGCGCTGCTCACGCCGAGGGTCGGAGCAGCCTGACCTCGGGCGAGGGGCTGCGCCGGGTGATCGCGGCGATCCTCTCGACATCCGCGCGTATCGATCCAGCCTGACGGCCGAGGCCGCTAGTGCCTCAGCTCGGTATCGCGGGGCGACGCTTGCCGCGGCTCCCGATCAGTACCGTACGCGTGACTCGCCGATCCGACAGCGGTCGCCAGGCATAGCGCGGCCGGTGCCGCGGATCGCCAAGATCGCGGACGTGACGCCCGACCGCGCGCTCAAGGGACCGATTCTGGCCCTGTCTGTATAGTGGATGAGATCGGGATATCTAGCGCTATCGCAGTGTGAGGCGACTGACATGAGGCGAATCGAGATCGCTACCGACGGCGTCCTGGGCATGGTGTTCGCGCCGGACGAGGCAACCCGCAACTTCGTCGTCGTGCTCAACGGCTCGAGCGGAGGCGTGCCTGAGGGCCCGGCTCACAGGCTTGCCGAGCATGGGCTCACGACTTTCGCCCTGGGCTACTTTGGTGCACACGGGCTGCAACCCGCCCTGGTGGATGTGCCCATCGAGCGGCTTCAGCGTGGGATCGAGCTCTTCCGCGCCCGGTTCGCGGGAGGTCGGCCGGTCGGGATCCTCGGGTGGTCGAAGGGAGCCGAGCTGGCGCTCATGCTTGCAGCCCGATTGGGCGACGCTGTGGGTCCTGTCGTGGCCGTGGCGCCCTCGCACGTCGCCTGGTTCGGGCTTGAGCCGTTCAGACCGGACCAACCGACCGCCGATCGTCGTTCTTCCCAATCCAGTTGGACTCAGCGTGGGGTCCCGTTGCCGTTTCTGCCGTTCTTCGCCGACGTGGCGCCCCTGTTCACTCCGGACGGATTCCGCACGGACGCCTTCTTCGACCTCCGGCGCTATAAACCTGCGGACGTGGACGCAGCGCGGATCCGCGTCGAGGAGGCCACCGGCCCGCTGCTGTTGCTCTCAGGAGACGACGACCATCAATGGCCCGCGACGACGATGGCGGGCGAGATCGTCAAGCGTATGGAGGAGCACGGTCGAGCCGGAGACATCACCAACGTCACCTATCCGTCCGCGGGTCACGTTTTCCTCCTACGCGAATTCATGCCGGCGCCGGCCGACCGGATCGGTCCGCCATTCGACTTCGGGGGGAACATCGAGGCCGACGCGGCCGCGTCGAGGGACGCATGGCCGCGGATCGCCTCATTTCTCCAGCCCTGAGCCAGGCGCCGATCTTGTTCGATCGTGAGCGTGCCGCAGCCTGACGATGGTAAATATGAGGACATCGAGGTCTGTCGGCTCAGGGTCCCAGGGAAGCCATTCCCAAGGGCATTCGCGCCGTGAGCTACCGGAGACCGCATCTGAGCGTGAATTGACCTCAGGAGCACAGCACATCGGACTCTCGGGTCCGGGTTACGAATAGAACGAATGGCCATGGGCGGGGCGAGAGGAGACACCGAGGTGTGAACGCCGGGCTACAGGGACACCGCGAACGCGGCCGCGCCCTGCATCGACATCGCGTCCGGCACGCCAATTCATACTTCAATACGATCGACGTCTCGCGTCCGGTCGTTCGCATCCGGGGGGCGTGCTTTCGCAACGGACTCCGCGTCCTATGTGACGTATGAAATACGACCACTCCCGCTGGAGGACACGATGGGCGACTACTTCCGTCACCTCGCGCACCGCATCACGTTGGTCGTTGGATCCTGGCAGGTGTTCCTCTTGGCCCTGCTGCTCATCGCGACGTGGGCGGCTTCGGGTCCGTTCTTCGGGTTCAGCGACACTTGGCAGCTGGTCATCAATACGTCGACGACCATCGTGACCTTCCTGCTCGGCATCCTGATCCTGCTCGAAGCCAATCGCCAAGCCAAGGAGTCCAAGGTCGTCCACGACGAGCTGATCCGGGCCGTCCGGGGAGCGCGAAACGAGCTGATCGACATCGACGAGATGACCGAAGCCGAGGTCGATCGAATCGAGTCGGACCTCCGCCGTAGGGCCGCCCGGGCCGAGCCCGACTCGAAACCGGCGCCGCCGAGCGAGCCCTCGCCGGACTGACCCCTACGCGCCTAGCCGACCGCCCGGTCGACTGGCTCGGGGTCCATCACCCGAATCTCGATCCCCGACGACACTGCGTCCGCGGAGGTCTCGAACTCACTCAATCGGACGCTCTGAACCGTACTGAGGGCGGACCAGAGTCTCCACGAAACCCAGGGCGGTTCAACATTCGCCCCTCAACTTGTTGCGATTCCGGAAGGGTCGTCATCCGGCAGTCATTGGAATTGAGGTGCGCATACCGCTAAGCTGGGACGAGCCCGAGCGAATGTGAACGTTCTCAAAGACACGTCCTGAAAAGCTCGGAGCCACCAGCGGAGTAGCGCAAATGTGCCTGACGTGCGGTTGCATGGACGCCCACAAGGTGATGGGCAAGAACGTCACCTACGAGGACCTCAAGGAGATCGCCGAGGGCAACGGCAAGAGCGTTGAGGAGACCCTCGAGACGATCAGGGCGACCGCTGACAAGGATCGGCCTGAGCACCCCGCCGAATACTCGGGCGCGACACCGTAGGAGCCAGGCTGCGGCCGGGACACGCTCCGGTCCCAACACACGCGGAGAAGGTTCGGAGAACGACCGTGCTGAGACGACTGGCTTGCGGGCTCGCAGCCGGTGCCACCGGAACGATCGCCCTGGAGCTGACGAGCTACGTGGACATGCTCGTTCGCGGTCGGGCGCCGAGCGACCAGCCGCAGCGTCTCGGCTCGGCTCTCGTCCGACACTTTGGTTTGAACGTTGGAACGGGCGCCGCCGGAAAGAGCCGGCGGAGTGGCCTCGGATCGGCTTCCGGCTACGCCGATGGCCTGGCCCTGCCGATGCTCTACGCAGCGGTGGCCCCCGACCGCGACCGGCCCGTCCTCGTGGCCGCGCTAGTGCTGGCTGCCGGCGCAATGATTGGCAGCAATGCCCTGCCCATCGCCCTTGGGCTCACGGACCCACGATCGTGGACGGTTGATGATTGGCTCACCGACGCCGGTCCACATCTGGCCTATGGCCTCGTCGCAGCGCTGACCTACGAAGCGCTCGTTGGCAGCGAGAGACAGTAGTTCTCAACCAGGCTTTGACCCCCGCTTCAGGCGGAGCGAGCCGGTTCCGAAGCCGCTTGCGGGAAGTCCTCGATCACTCAGGTCGGTCGATGCACGGCCTTAAGCACCGCGCGAGGTCGCGATCCAGGCTATGTCGCGGACCCGACCCGGCTCACATGGGTCATCGTGGAAGAGGTCCTCAGCGGCGACTGGGGCATCGCCGGCAACCCGCTTCGAACCGAAGACGTGCAAGCCCTCGCCGTAGGCGTTCCGGTCGGCTAGATCGGCTTTGACCCGTCCAGACCCGATTGAAGCGGGGGCAGGCGCACCGGCCGCTGGCCGGATGCGAGCCGGAAACCGGGACATTCGGGTCTGGCGGTGCGAGATACGCGACGCAACGGTCCTCATTGCGATCACGCAATGGCCCCTCCGGAGACGCCGATCTGAGCGTGAATCGGACTCCAGGTCCGATCTTGGGAATAGAACAGATGTTCATGGTCGGGGCGAGAGGAGACAAACCGCCAGGACCGACCTTAATGTCCCGGTTCCGCTCCCGCTCGAAATCGAGCTTATGGGTGCGGATCTCTGGCTGGACACCTCGACTGCCTGATGCTGATGAGACTACGGTCCCAGGGCCGCGATCGGGATCACAGCGACGCCATCGGGTCGCTGGTAGCCGTAGCCCCAACCGGTGATGACTCCGAGTACGGCTGGCTTGCCGTGTTTCTCCCGGTCGACTCGGGCGGCGACACGCAAGAGCATCGCAGCGGCTGTATCGATGGCGGCCTGCCCGAGCTTCACCTCGAACGCTGCCCACCTGCCATCGCGATGTTCGACGATGGCGTCCGCTTCGAGGTCGGTGCTGTCGCGGTAGTGGAACACCGAGGCGTCCATCGCCTGGGCGTAGATCCGAAGGTCTCGAACGACCAGTGACTCGAACAGGAGTCCAAGCGTCTCGACATCTCGAAGAAGCCGGTCGGGCCCCGTGCCCAGAGCCGCGACTGCGAGCGAAGGGTCCACGAAGTGTCGCGTTGGCGCACTTCGCAAAATCGTCCGTGAACGCAGGGCCGGCGACCAGGCTGGCAGGTCCTCGAGCACGAAGAGCCGACTGAGCGCCGCCAGATAGCTGAGCACGGTGTGATGGTCGATCGGGCCATCTACTCCCCCGACATCCGCAGCGATCGCCCGCGCCGATGCCCCCGTCGCGACGTTGCGAGCCAGCGAGCGGAGGACGCGTGCAACGTTCTCTGGGTCCCGCGCGACCCCATCGACGCGCACGAGATCAACGCGTCTCGTCTCCTCCAGATACCCGCGCAGGGCGATCGATGCCTCGTCGATCGTACTGCCCTGGAGATTCGGCCAGCCGCCGACCGTGATCCGCTCGGCAAGATCGTGGATCGTCAAGCCCGGATCGGTCGCTCGCAGTTCGGCGCCATCGAGGAGACCTTTGAGGGAGATGTCGCCCGTTGAATAGCCCGCCTCCAACAGCGACATCGGTCGCATGCGCAGACGACTGAAGCGAAGGGCACCGCTGTGGCGAGTGACGTCATCGGCTGGAACGGCTGAGCCGGTCAGGATGAACTGGCCCGGACGACCGCCGGTCGCGTCAACCTCGCGGCGAACCTGGTTCCAGATCGCCGGCACGAGTTGCCACTCGTCGATCAGTCGTGGCCGATCGCCGTCGAGGAGCAGTGCGGGTGCCAGAAGTCCTGCCGCCCGCGCATCGTCATCAATGTCGAGTCGCACCTCGCTCGCGGCCGCCTGGCGGGCTGTCTCGGTCTTGCCGCAGCCGCGCGGGCCCTCGATCACCACCGCGCCGGTGGCGGCAAGGCGGGCAGTGAGCTCGAGGTCGGCGATCCTGGGCCGGTAGTCGAAGCCCGGCTCCGCATAGAGAGTCTTTGAGGCACCCATTTGACGCCAGTCTAGGCACCCAAATGTGTTCCGTCAAGACACGCAAACGGGCGGCTTGCAGGCACCCAAGTGAGCGCTCGCGCCACGCAGCGTGGGGCGTGGGGGTCGAAAACCAGATTCGTTCACGCAGCGACGCCGTGGTACTCGTGGATGAGCCCGCCGAGCAGGTCCCGCCGGTGGACACGTGGGGGGGGCTGACCGGGACGGGTCCGCGCCTTCGGATAGCGTAGGTGCGAGGTCGAGGGCGCGATGGGGTCGCGCTCGGTTGTAGTGCTCGGCATAGGTCCGAAGCGTTTGATCGAGGTGTCTTCGACCGAGGGTCAGTGACCGGTCGAGGCACTCGGCTCGGATCGTCTCGATCACCCGCTCGGCGTAGGCGTTCGCGTTCGGGGCCCGGACCGGCGTCAGGATCACCCTGACGCCTTCGGAACGGATGATCTCATCGAACGGTCGGCTGAACTTGGTGTCCCGGTCGCGGATGAGGAACCGGATGGCGGCTGATCGATCTCAGGAGCGAGTTGCGTCGGGTTATCGGGCCGGATCCGGTTGGTCGCCGCGCCGCCATCGCCGTCACGCCCAGCAGGACTGCCTTGGCAATCGGGTTCGAGAAGATCCCGTCCGGCGCAAACATCTTCTGCAGAAGGCCCGGCTCCTGAGCGTGCACCTGCCCAACCGCTGTGGCGAGCACCGCGGGATCCGCCGTCGATCCCTGAGGGGCCGCGGGCAGTCCGAATTGCAGTGCTTTCGCCTGGAGAAGGCTGGCGAATTCCGTCCGCTGTTGTGGGCTGAGCTTGGCAAATGCGGCTTCGGCCGCCTGGACGTACTGATCTTGCGGGAGCTGGGTCGCAACCTGCCCGTATGTCTGATCGACCTGCTGATCCGGCACCTGCGCGTGGTTTCCCTGGTCGAACTTCGTCATCAGGTCAGTGAGGTCGCCGGGAAGCGACCCTCCGAGCATCTCGGAAAACTGATTCATCGCATCGTCTCCAACTACGCAGTTGGACCGCATCGAGCGCCGA
>JBBSFD010000094.1:0-7198 GCA_038239115.1 Candidatus Limnocylindrales bacterium
CGTCGGCCCAGCCGGCCGGCGCCGGCACAGTCCTGCTCGCCGCAGATACGAGCCTGGGCCGGCTGCGCATCGGGTCGGGCTTCCTGCTTAGGGAGCTCCAGGCCAGCCTGGCCGAGCTCGGGGCGCGCCGCGCGGTCATCGTGTCCGAGCCCCTGGCCTGGGCGGCCGTGGGCGAAGGACTGGCCGCCGGCCTGTCTCGTGACGGCCTGCCCGTCGAGCGGATCCTGCTGCCGTCGGGCGAGGCGGCCAAGCGCTTGAGCGTGATCGAGGCGGCCGCGGACGAGCTGGCCCGGCTGCGCCTCGAGCGGGCCGAGCCGCTGGTCGCGCTGGGCGGCGGAGCCCTGGGCGACGCAGCTGGCTTCCTGGCCGCGAGCTGGTTGCGCGGGGTGCCCTTGATCCACGTCCCGACCACCCTCGTCGCCCAGCTCGACAGCTCGATCGGGGGCAAGACGGCGGTCGACCTGGCCGGGGGCAAGAACCTGCTGGGCGCCTTCCACCAGCCGGCCGCCATCCTGATCGATGTCGATGTCCTGGCCGGCCTGCCCGAGCGACAGCGGCGGGCCGCGCTGGGCGAGGCGGTCAAGATGGCGGCCCTGGGTGACGAGGCCCTGTTCGAGCTGCTCGAGCGCGACGGCCAGGGGATCATCCAGGCGCAGCCGGCTGTGCTGGCTCATGGGGCGCTGGCCGAGCTGGTCGAACGCTGCGCCTGGGCCAAGCTCGAGATCGTCCTGGCGGACGAGCGCGAGGCGGCGGGCCGCGTGGCGCTCAACCTGGGCCATTCGCTGGGCCATGGCTTCGAGGCCGCGGCCGGCTATGGCGAGCGCCTGCTCCATGGCGAGGCCGTGGCCTACGGACTGCGAGCGTCCTGCCGGCTCGGGCTCGAGCTGGGGGTCACTCCGGCCGCCCGCGCGAGTCGGATCGAAGGCCTCCTGACCGAGCTGGGCCTGGCCCCGGCCGGTGGCCTGGCCGCCCTTGGCCTCGACCGCTCGGCCGTCCTCGACGCCCTGGCCGGCGACAAGAAGCACGCCGGCGGCCAGCTGCGCTGGGTCCTGCCCTCGGCCGACGGGGTCGAGATCCGAAGCGACGTGCCGGCCGAGCTGGTGGCGCGCGTTGCCGATGAGCTCCTGGCGCCGGCCACGAGCCTGGCCGGGTCGGCCGGACGATGACCAGGGTGCTCGTCCTGGAGGGCCCCAACCTGAACCTGCTGGGCACGCGCGAGCCCTCGATCTACGGCCGAGCGACCCTGGCCGAGATCCACGCCGGGATCAACGCCATCGCGACCCAGCTCGGCCTGGCGGTCGACTTCTTCCAGTCGAACCACGAAGGCGCCCTGATCGACCGGGTCCAGCGCAAGGACTTCGACGTGGCGATCGTCAACGCGGGCGGCCTGACCCACACCAGCGTCAGCCTGCGCGATGCCCTGCTCGCGGTCGAGCGGCCGTTCATCGAGGTCCATCTGTCCGACCCGGCCACCCGGGAGCCCTTCCGGCAGGTCAACTTCCTGTCCGACATCGCCCTCGAGTCGATCATGGGCCACGGCGCGGCCGGCTACTCGATGGCCCTCGAATCGATCGCCCGACGAGCGAGCGACGGTGAGCTGGGCCGATGACCAAACCGGTCGCTGAGACGCCCGAGCTGCGCCGCCTGCGCCGACGGGTCGACGCGCTCGACCGCCGGATCGTGGGCCTGCTCAATGAGCGGGCCGAGCTCGGCCGGCAGGTCGGCCGAGTCAAGCGATCGAGCGGCCGGCGTGCCGTTCGCGACATCGAACGTGAGCGAGAGGTGCTCTTGCGGGTCGCCCTGGCCAATCTCGGGCCGCTGGCCCAGGCCGACCTGCTGGCGATCTATCGGCGGCTGATCGCGGCCACCCGGGCGCTCGAGCAGCACGACCGGGCCAGCGACTGAGCCAGTCCCGCCGTTAGCCGGCTGGATCCGACTTGTCTTCGATCTCCCAGGCGTGGTCGAGGCTGTGCCAGGCGATCCGGCGCGCGGCGTAGCGGGCCGTCCACTTCCGGCCCGCCAGCGTGCCGCCGTCCGATGGCTGGCCGATGACCTCGAGGATCGCCAGGCGCTGGGCCTCGACGGCCGGAAGATCGTCCCAGGCCGGCTCGCGGCGGCGGATGCCGATCTGGGCGGCGTAGCCGTTGTCCGCGGCAACGCAGTGGGCGATCATCTTGTCCCGATCGCGGCCGCCGCCCCGCGGCCCCTTGCGCAGCTCCGCCGGCGCACCGGCGGCGACCCGGTCGAGCACCGCCCAGGCGGCCCGGACCAGGGTCGCCTGGCGGACGGCCTCGGCCGCGTCGAGCGGCCGCCGGTCGAGCTCGGCAACCGACCCGGGCACCCCGAAATCGGTCGAGGCTGAGCCCGCCACCGTCTCGACCACGCGGAAGTTGGCGGCGGCCAGCGTCCCCGGATCGGGCACGAACGTGAGCCCGGCCTCGGCCGCCACCGGTGCATAGCGGGAGGCTACCGCGCCCAGCCTCGCCGGCAGGCTCAGGCGATCGCGGTCGCCCCGACACCAACCCGGCCAGTCCACGACCCAGGCGAAGGAGCGGCCGGAGCCGACCTCCTCCGCGATGTCCAACGGCTCCATCGGCCGGCCTGCCTCCGTCATCCCCGCCGGGTGGCCGCGCGAAGCGAGCGGACCAGTTCGGCCAGCGCCCCCACGTCGCGGCCGTCGGGGCCCAGGGCGTCGACCAGGGCAGAGGCCACGATCACGCCGTCGGCACCGGCCGCGGCGATCGCCCGGACGTGGCTGGGCCGGCTCACCCCGAAGCCGACCGCGACCGGCACGGGCGAGGTCGCCTTGACCTCGCGGACCAGGCGGCCGACGGAGCTCGGCAGCGACGCGCGCGCGCCGGTCACTCCAACCAGCGAGACGCAGTACAGGAAGCCGCCCGAGCGGGCGGCCACGCGGGCCCGGCGGTCCGGCCGCGTCGTCGGCGCCACGAGGTAGACCACGGCCAGGCCGGCGTCCCGGGCAACCGCCTCGAAGCGGCCGCCTTCGTCCGGGGTCAGGTCGGCCACGATCACGCCGGAGGCCCCGGCCGTCGCCAGCTGGCGGGCCGTCCGGGCACCGTCGCCCCCGCCGATCACCTGGTTGGCATAGGCCATGGGGACGAGCGGCAGGTCGGGCCGGGCGGCGGCGATGCGCTCGAGCAGGGCGATCGAGCCAGCCAGGGTCGCGCCGGCGGCCAGGGCGGCCTGCGACGCCCGCTGGAGGGTGGCCCCGTCGGCCAGCGGATCGGAGTAGGGCAGGCCCACCTCGAGCAGGTCGGCCCCGGCGTCGGCCGCGGCCAGGGCGATCCGGAAGCTCGTCTCGGCGTCGGGATAGCCGGCCACGAGATACGGGATCAGGGCAACCCGGCCCGCCTCGGCCGCCCGGTTGAACGCACCGGCCATCCGGCGGGCGCCGGCGGTCGCGTTCGTGCCCTGCTCGATCAGCTCGGTCGTCACCCGGGCGCTCCTGGGGGAGCCAGCGCCGCCAGGTCCTTGTCGCCTCGCCCGGACAGGCCGACCAGGATCGCGGTCTCGCCGGGGTAGGCCACGCCTGAGCCCTCGATGCCTGCGATCAGGCGGGGCAGGACGGCGAAGGCATGGGCCGTCTCGAGGGCGGGCAGGATCCCTTCCAGGCGGGCGACCTGGCGCAAGGCGGCCAGCGCCTCGGCATCCGTCGCCGCGGCCAACTCCAGGCGGCCGCCGGTCAGGAGCGCCGCGATCTGGGGGCCAACGCCGGGATAGTCGAGGCCGGCCGAGATCGAATGGGCCTCGACCACCTGGCCGTCGGCGTCCTGGAGCATGAGCGAGCGCGAACCGTGCAGGATCCCGGGCGTACCGCCGGCCAGGGCCGCGGCGTGGCGGCCGGTCGCGATCCCATCCCCGGCGGCCTCGGCCACGGCCAGCCGAACCGCCGGCTCGCCAATGAACCGATCGAGCAAGCCGATCGCGTTCGAGCCGCCCCCGACGCAGGCCAGGACGAGGTCCGGCAGGCGACCCTCAACGGCCTGGAACTGGGCCGCCGATTCGTCGCCCAGGATGCGCTGCAGGTCGCGCACGATCGTCGGATAGGGATGGGGTCCCATCGCCGAGCCGAGCACGTAGTGGGTCGTCTCGACGTTGGTCACCCAGTCGCGCATGGCCTCATTGACCGCGTCCTTGAGGGTGGCCGAGCCGGACGTCACCGGCCGGACCTCGGCCCCCAGCGCGCGCATCCGCAGGACGTTGGGCTCCTGGCGCCGAATGTCCTCGGCGCCCATGAACACGACGCAGGGCAGGTCGAGCAGGGCGCAGGCGGTAGCCGTGGCGACGCCGTGCTGGCCGGCGCCGGTCTCGGCGATCACCCGGGACTTGCCCAGGCGCCGGGTGAGCAGGGCCTGGCCCAGGGCGTTGTTGATCTTGTGGGCCCCGGTGTGGCCGAGGTCCTCGCGCTTGAGGTAGAGGCGCAGGACGGCCGGGATCCGGCCGGGCGCTGGCGCGTCAGCTGCCACGAGCCGGTTGGCCTCAGCCAGGGTCGCGGCCGCCAGCCGATCGGCCCGGTAGAGCGGCGTGGGTCGGCCGGAGTAGGTCGCCAGGAGGGCCCGGAACTCGGCCCAGAAGCGCGGGTCGTGGCGCAGGTCGAAGTAGGCCCGCTCGAGTCCCTCGAGGGCGGCCATGAGCGTCTCGGGCACATAGCGCCCGCCGAACTCCCGGTTGCAGCCCCAGCGGCCGGCCTCGTCGGCCTCAAGCAAGCCGGCGAAGACCGGCGTCGGCCGGGCCGCCAGGTTGGGCCGGTCCCAGCGTGCCGCCCGGGCCCGCTTGACGAACAGGGCCACCCGGAAGGGGTCCTTGCGCGGACGCTCCCCCGCGACCCGGGCCGCCTCGACGCCCGAGGCGACGTCCAGCCCGACGGCCGGAATCACCCGCACGGCGGCCCCGACGTTGGCCGGGCTCAGGCCGCCGCCCAGGATGACCGGCAGCTCGCGGGCGATGGCCGCTGCCAGGCCGGCCGGCGAACGCGTGCCCGTACCGCCCGGGTGCGGTCCGCCGGCGGTGTCGAGCAGGATCCGCTCGGCACCCGCCTCGAGGTACGCCCGACCGGCCCGGACGGCCCGGGCCGCCTGGCGATCCACATCCTCGGGCTTGACCTGGGCGGGCAGGCGGATCGCCTTCCAGACCGGGCGCCCGAGCCGGGCGACGAGGTCGAGCGGCTCATCACCCGACAGCTGGACGACATCCGGATCGACGGCGGTGACGATCGCTTCGAGCCAGGCGAGGTCGGCGTCGGCGGTGATCGCCACGACCCGCGGCGGACCGCCCGGGTGCCCGGTGGCCCGGGCCAGCCGCGCCAGGGCGACGGCCTCGTCGAGCTCGAGGGCGCGCGGCGTGCCCGGGACCAGGTTGAGCCCGACCGCGTCGGCTCGGGCGCTCAGCGCGGCCTGCATGCCCTGGGCGTCGGTGATCCCGCAGATCTTGACGAACGGCGTCCGGTCCAGCGCAGCGAGGTCCTCGGGCAGGCGTCCGGCTTCCACGTAGCGAGCGGCGGCCGCGGCCGGATCGGCGGCTCGCATGAGCGCCTCGCCGATCAGGGCGGCGTCGAAGCCCAGGGCCCGCCAGCCGGCGACCGACGCCGGCTCGCGAACGCCCGATTCGGCCACAACCAGGCGGTCCTCGGGCACCTCCTCGCGCAGGCGGACCGCCTGCTCGGGGTCGACGGCCAGCGTCCGCAGGTCCCGGTTGTTCAGGCCGATGAGGCGAGCGCCGCTGGCGAGTGCCCGCTCCAGCTCGCGCCGATCGTGGGCCTCGACGAAGGGCTCCAGGCCGATCGCCCGCGCCGCCTCGACCAGGCGAGCGAGGCGGGCCGCCGGGTGCAGGCTGGCCAGGAGCAGCACGACGTCTGCGCCGGCGGCCCGCAGGAGGGGCAGCTGTCGAGGGTCGACGACGAACTCCTTGGCCAGCACGGGCACGCTGACCGCGGCCCGGACCCGGCGCAGGTCGTCGATCGAGCCCCCGAACCAGTGGGGCTCGCACAGGACCGAGATCACCGCGGCACCGCCGGCCGCGTAGGCCCGCGCCCGGGCGACGGGATCATCGCCGGCCGGCACGATCTGGCCGGCCGAAGGCGAGGCGCGCTTCACCTCGGCGATCAGGGCCAGGCCTGGGCCGGCCAGCCGTTCGACCACGGAGCGAGCCGGCGGGGCATCGGCTGCTGCACGCTCGAGCCGGGCCAGGGTCACGCCCTCGAGCTCGACCGCCAGGTCCGCCACCCGGCGGGCTGCAATCTCGGCCACGACCGGCCGGCGTGGCTGGACCAGGGTCATGCCGGCGCCGCCGCGCGCTCTGCCCGAAGCCGGCCGAGCAGGATCCGGGGAGCGCCGTCGTCGATCGTGCTGGCGGCCAGCCGCACGCCGTCGGGCAGGTCGGGCACCCGGCCGGCGGCCACGAACGCGGCAGCCGCGTTGAGCAGGACCACGTCCCGACGCGGCCCCGGGTCGCCGCCCAGGACGGCTTCGACGAGTGCGGCGTTCTCGGCCGGGCTCCCGCCGGCCAGCGCCCCGGTGGGGGCCGGCTCCAGCCCCAGGCTGCGTACCAGGTCCGGGCCGATCGACAGAAGATCGACCCGCTCGGGGGTCACATCGTGGACCTGGCCGGACCCGTCGAGGGGCAGCTCATCGACCCCTGCTCCGTGGACCACGATGGCCCGTTCCTGGCCGAGCAGGCGCAGCACCTCGGCGATCCGGGGAGAAGCTGCTTCATCGCCGACGCCGACCATCAGCCTGGTCACGCCGGCCGGGTTGGTCAGCGGTCCAATCAGGTTGAACGCCGTCCGGACGCCGATCTCGCGCCGGGTGGGCCCGGCGAACTTCATGGCTGGATGGAAGCTGGGCGCGAGCATGAAGGCGAAGCCCTCGGCCCGCAGCGCCGCCGCTGCCGAGACCTCGTCGTGATCGGTCCGCACGCCCAGCGCCTCGAGCACGTCGGCCGAGCCCGAGCGCGAGGTGATCGCCCGATTGCCGTGCTTGGCGACAGGCACCCCGGCCGCAGCCACGACCAGGGCCGCCGTCGTCGAGATGTTGAACGTGCCGCTTCGGTCGCCACCGGTGCCGCCCACGTCGAGGGCGCCGGGCCGCCCGGCGCCCCCCCCGCCCCCCGCGGGCCCCGCCCCCGGGACGCCCCCCCCCCCAGCGCGAGGTCGGCCCCGCCCCCGGCTGGGCCCGCCCAC
>JBBSFD010000095.1:0-7189 GCA_038239115.1 Candidatus Limnocylindrales bacterium
CCTCGGACCCGGTAGCGTTCCACGACCCCGCCGACGATCGCGGCCACGATGTCCTCGACCGGCAGATCCAGGTCGAGCCGATCGCGCATGATCCTGCCCCAGCCAGCCGAGTTGGCGCCCATCACGGCAGCCTGGTCGTCGGCGGTCCAGGCCCGGCCGTGGTCAGCGGCCCAGGCTTCCCGCACCTCGTTCCACCACACCTCGGCGTCGACCAGGGTGCCGTCGAGGTCGAAGATCACGGCCGCCGGGCTGCGCTCAGGGCGCACTCAGTCCGATCCGACCGGCCGCAGGGCCAGCTTCGTGCTGGGAGCCGGCCGGGTCGCGCCTGGAGCGGCCTTGCTCGTGGCTGCCTTGGAGGGGGCCGGCTTGGTCCCCGCCGCGCGGGCCGCCGGCGCCATGGCAGCCGCACGCCCGCCGGCCGCGTCGAGGTCGGGCAGCGGACGGCCGTCGACCCCCGCCAAGACCAGGGCCGCGAACGCCGCGACGTCGTCGGCGTGGTCGTCGGTCCCCCGAATCGGCTGGCCTTCGACCTGGAACATGACCAGGCGGTGGCCTCGTTCGGTCTCGACCGCGAGCTCACCCACCTGGACCTTGGTCCAACGCACCAGCCGGCCACCCGCCCGAGGACCATCGGCCGGAGCGCCGGCCCGAACATTGACGACCGCCAGGCCGGCCGGGCAGGGCGCGACAAAGGCCCAGCGGCTGCCCGTCTCGTCGCCCCAGGTCAGCCAGCCATGGGCGTCCGCCTCGGCCCCGAGCGCGGTCAGGATGGTCCCCACCGTCTCGCGGACCTTGGGACTCAGACCGTCTTTGCCCGGCGCCCGGGTCTGCCACCCACTCAGTCGCATCGCCTGGCACCTCCGTTGGTCCGCCTGGATGCCGGACCGTGAGCACGATCGGCAGGCGTTCGATCGAGGCTACCACGCAGGCCCGGGTCCACGGTGGCGCGCCGGACTTCGCCGCCCGCAGCGCCGGACTTGGCCGCCCGGAGTGCCGGACCCCCGGCCGCTGAGCACCCTGACCTTCGGCGCGTCGCAGGCGCCGGCCCGACCCGGCTAGGATGACCCAGTGTCCAGCCTGACCATGCTCGCCGTCATCAGCCCGGCCGGTGGCATGACGGTGGCCGTCACATGACGGTGGCCGTCATGGGCATCGGCGCCGGCCTGGCGCTCCTCGTCCGGGGCCTGGGCGGCTATCGCCGGGCCAGCCTGATCTCCGATATCGCCAGCGCCACGATCAGCGGGGTCGCGGTCGGCGAGAACCGGATCAGCGGCACGATCGAGGCGGCCGAGCTGACCCTGACCTCGCCCCTCCAGTCGGCCACCTGTGTCTACTACCGGTCGAGCGTCACCGACGACAACAGCCGCTCGAGCAGCCGGATCTTCCGCGACGAGCGGGCCGTCGGCTTCCGCGTCCGTGACGCCAGCGGAGCCCTGCGGGTGTTCCCACGAGGCGCGGCCTTCGACGTGCCCGACGTGTTCGATGCTCGGAGCGGGATCATGGGCGACGAGCCCAGCGGGCTGCGCCTGCGCGAAGGTCCGGCCACGGCCACGGCGGAGCCCGATCAGGCCGCCCAGATTGCCGACCTGCTGACCGTGCACGTGCCCGGCTCGGCCCTCGACGGCTCGGACGGTTCGCCGGCCCTGGAACAGGACGGAATGCTCGGAGGATCGCTGCTGGGCGGCCGCCGCCATTACCGCGAGGCTCGCCTGACTGTCGGCGATCCTGTCACCATCATCGGCATGGTCCTGCCCTTCGACCAGCTGGCCGATCCGGACGGCTCGGACGTGCTCGACGGCGCCCTCGATGTCGGCAACGATCCCGAGGTTGCCGCCGACCTGGCTGCCGCCCGGGCCTCGGGCGCCCTGGCCAGCAATCCAGAGCAGGCCTGGGGCAACGCAGCCATCCCGGGCTTCGGGATCGGGCAGCCGGTGCGCTCGCCAACGCTGGACCCGGCCGCCCGGCCCGAGCCGCTGGCCGGCCCCGAGGCCGCCGGCCAGGCCCAGCGCACGTTCGACATCAATCCGGGCAGCCTCGTCCTGGCCTGCCAGCCCGGCCAGCGCCTGCTGGTCACGGCGGGCTCGCCCAGCCTGGCTGTCCAGCGCGCCGACGACCGGTTCATGGTCGGCCTGCTGGGCGGGGCCCTGGCAATCGCCTCTGCCCTGGCCCTGGCCTGGCTGGCCAGTGGCGGCCTGGGCTGATGTTCTATCTCGGGGCTGGCGCGTTCGCGGTCCTGGTCGTGCTCGTTGTGTTCGGCTTCCTGACTTTCGTGACCTACAACGAGGTGGTTGCCCTGACCCAGCGGATCAACAAGGCCTGGGCCAACGTCGACGTCGCCCTGCGCCAGCGCTTCGACGAGCTGCCCAACCTGGTGTCGGCCGTGCGTGGGGTCATGGGCTTCGAGCAGGAGGTCCTGACCGAGGTCACCCGGCTGCGCAACGCCTATTCGGGCGATGCGCCCGTCCCCGAGCAGGCGGTCACCTCTGAGGCGACCAGCCAGGCCGTGCGCCGGCTGTTCGCCACGGTCGAGAACTACCCGACTCTCAAGTCGGCCGCCAACGTGCTGGCCCTGCAGGCCGAGATCCAGCGGCTGGAGGACGTGATCGCCGACCGGCGCGAGCTCTACAACGACTCGGTCGCTCGCTACAACACCCGGATCCGGCAGGTCCCGGCGGTGCTCATGACCGGCCTGTTCGGCTGGCTGCCGCGCGACTTCTTCGCGGCCGACGAGGCGGAACGGGCCAGCCGCCCGGTCAGCCTGTCGAGCCCACCGGCGGCCGCCGGCCAGGCGGCCGACTTGCCCTCCAGCCAGTCTTCCGACCAGGCCGCCGACTAGCCCTTGGTCGAGCCCAGGGTCAGGCCCCTGATGAACTGGCGCTGGAACAGGACGAACACAAGGATCGTGGGGATCGCGACCATCAGGGCCGCCGCTGCCAGGACGTTCGTGTCGGTGAAGTAGGCGCCCTTGAGGTTGTTCAGGGCCGAGGTGATCGGACGCTTGGAGCCGGTGACCATGAGCACCAGGGCCCAGAAGAAGTCGTTGTAGATGAACGTGAATTCGAGCGTGCCGAGCGCGGCCAGGGCCGGCGCGCACAGCGGCAGGATCACGCTCCGATAGGTCCGGAAGACCGACGCGCCATCGACCAGGGCGGCCTCGTTCAGCTCGCGCGGCAGGGTCCGCATGTAGTTGCTCAGGACGAAGATGCAGAAGCCGACCTGGAAGACGACGTGGATCAGGATGATCCCGATGTACTGGTCGTAGAGCAGGCCGTTGTCGCTGAGCGGGTGCGGGATCGGGATGGCCAGGTACATGTAGTAGAGCGGCACGATGATGACCTGGGGCGGCAGCAGGTTGCCCGCCGTGAACATGAGCAGGAAGAACAGGTTGATCCGGCTCCGGACGCGGCTCAGGGCGAAGGCGACCACCGACGAGACGAGCAGCACCAGGATGACCGCCGGGACCGCCACGATCATCGTGTTGAGGTAGTAGTAGCCCAGGTTGGCGTTGGTGAAGCCGTCGATGTAGTTCTGGAAGCTCAGCGTGGTCGGCCACGACAGGTAGCCGTTCTTGATCGTGTCGGCGAGCGGCCGCAGGGATGTGTAGAACGCCCACAGCAGGGGGAAGATCCAGAACAGCGCCATCGTGATCAGGAACAGGTGGAGAACCACCCGGCGACGCTTGATCCGGCGCTTGCGGGGGGCTGGGGCGACCTTCCCGCCGGCATTGGTGACGGCCGTCATTGGTCGGTCCTGCCCATGACCCGGGTCAGGAAGATCACGATCGGGACGAGCGAGATCACCAGCAGGACGACGGCGATGGACGAGCCGAAGCCCACCAGGTTCGCCTCGCTGATGCTGTTGTTCGTGATCAGGGTCGACAGCAGCTGCAGCCCGTTCGTGCCCTGGTTGATGATGAAGGCGAGGTCGAATGCCCGCAGCGATTCGATCACGGTCACGACCACGATGACCACGTTGATCGGGGCCATCACCGGGAAGATGACCCGGAAGAAGGTTTGCCGCTCGGAGGCCCCGTCGATTGCGGCGGCCTCGCGCAGGGTGGGGTCGACGCTCTTCAGGCCGGCCAGGTACAGGATCATGATGTAGCCAACGTGGCGCCAGCTGGCAGCCACGAGCACTGCCCAGATGTTCAGGCTGGGGTTCCCCAGCCAGTCGATCGTGTTGGTCTGGGTGGTGAAGCCCAGGGCGCTGTTGATGAACCCACTCGGCGCGTACTGGAGCGTCCAGATGAAGCCAACGACCGCCAGGGACAGGACCACCGGGAAGTAGAAGATGTTCTGGTAGATCCGGCTGCCCCGAATCTCGCGATCGAGCAGGACGGCAAACAACATCCCGATCGGTGACGCGATGAACACGAAGACGGCCAGCCAGATCAGGTTGTGGCTGAGGGCCGGCCAGAACTGGGTGTACTGGGTGAACAGGAACTGGTAGTTCTTGAGGCCCACGATGTTGTTGGCCGTGATCGCGCCGATCCCCTGCCAGTTCGTAAACGAGAGCAGGATGGAGGCCAGCGTTGGGCCCCAGATGAAGATCAGGTCGAAGGCGACCGGGATGCCGACCATCAGGCCCAGCACGATCCGGTCGCGCCGGGTCAGGACGGTGTAGCGGCGGCGGGGCCCAGGCGGCGGAGGCAAACGAACCCCCGCCCCGGTTGGCGCCGGAGCGGGGGTCAGGCCAAATGCCTGGGTGTCAGGCATGACCCGGTTGGAGGAGGAGCCTAGACGGTCGCTGGCGGCAGGGCATCCCAGAAGGCCTGGATCTGGGCCTGCAGCGCGGTGGTGTCGGCCGTGGGGTTGGCCAGGAACGTCTGCAGGAAGCCCTGCATGCCGTTCGCGCCCGCGAAGTCAGGCCGCGAGTCGCGGTCCAGGAACTGGGTGATCTTCTTGGCCGAGCTGACGATCTGCTGGGCCTTCTTCTGGAGGTCGCTGTAGCTGCTCGTATCGGCGTCGTTGGCGGTCGGGATGAAGCCCGGCTGGTTCTGGAACATGAGCAGCTGGGTGGAGCCCTTGGACCAGAACTCGATGTACGCCTTGGCCGCCGCCATGTCTGCCGCCAGGTTGGACGACTTGGCGCTGACCATCCAGATGTCGATCGGCGCGTCGAGCGCGTTCTCGGCGTCGAATGAGGTGCCCAGGGCCGGGAACGCGAAGAAGTCGACATCGGCCAGGTCGGCCGGGTCCTTGGTGGCCGCGAACTCGGCGGTCATGAACAGGCCCAGGAGGTACATCCCGGACTTCTTCTGGACCAGCGTGTCGGCCGCCTGCTGCCAGGTCAGGCCGGCGTAGGTCGTGTCATGGAAGGGCAGGATCTCGGCCCACTTCTTGAACACGGCGGTGACCTTGGGGTCGGTCCACTTCTGCTTGCCGGTCAGGAGCTGGGTATGGAAGTCATAGCCGTTGAGGCGCAGGTTGATGATGTCGAACGAGCCCATCGCGGGCCAGCCGTCCTTGTCGCCGAAGGCGATCGGGATCAGGCCATCGCCCTTCATCTTGGTGCACAGCGTCTTGAGGTCGTCCCAGGTCGCGGGCACGGTGTAGCCCTTGGCCGCCCAGACGCTCTTGCGGTAGAACACGGCCCACGGGTAATAGTCGACCGGGATGCCGTATACATGGCCGTCGTCGCCGGTGACCGCGGTCGCAAAGGCGCCGGTGAAGTTGCTGCTGACCTTGGACCATACGTCGTCGATGGCGGTGGCCAGGCCCTTGGCCGCGAAGAAGCGCATGCGGTAGCCGGAGAACCAGGTGAAGTCATCGTCCGGGGTGCCCTGGAGGTAGGCCCCGATCTGGTTTTGGAACGTGTCGTGATCAACCTGGTTCTGCTTGACCGTGACGCCCGGGTTGGCAGCCATGAACGCCGCATTGATCGCGCTCATGCCCTTGGATTCGCCCGGGTCCGAGTGGTTGCTGCCGACCGTGACCGTGCCGGTTACGGCTCCCCCGCCGCCGCCACTGGGCGCCGTGGTTGCGCTGGTCGAGCACGCGGCCAGGATCGTGGGCACGGCGGCGGCGCCGGCCACGACAGCCATCCCCTTGAGGACGTTCCGCCGGGTGACGCTGCGCAAACCCGTCGTGGACGGTGCTTCCGGCCCCGACAAGTCCTGAATCGCCATGTTCCTCCTCCTTCGGCTCTGCCAGCCGCTCTGTTGCGTTGTTAAACAGAAACCGACAAACCCAAACGGATTGTCGGCCGGGTCGGGGGCATTGTCAAGAGATTCCAACGAGTACCCACAAAGTCGATGTGGCACTGCGTTGACTTATGGCGGTATTCTTCAGAAACCGGGCCGAGCTGCCCGGCCTTGGGAGATGCAGTGATTCGACCTGGAGCGCCGGCCCGACGACCGGCCGCCCTTCGTGCCCGATGCTAGCTCGCCAGCGCCAGGCCTACATCCTGGATCGCGTGCGCGAGGACGGCGGCGTCCGGGTGGCCGACCTGGTCCGGGAGCTGGGCGTGTCGGACATGACCATCCGCCGGGACATGGAGCTGCTCCACGAGCGAGGTCTCATCGAGAAGGTCCACGGCGGGGCGACCGCCCTGCCCGGGAGCGCCCTGTTCGAGCCCGGCTTCGCTGCCAAGTCCGCCCTCCAGGAAGCCGAGAAGGAGGCGATCGTGGAGGCCGCGGCCGGCCTGATCGAACCCGGCACGGCGGTCGGGATCTCGGCCGGGACCACCACCTACGCCCTGGCCCGGCGGCTCGTCGACGTGGTCGGCCTGACCGTGGTCACGAACTCGGTCCGGGTCGCCGATGTCCTCCACGACGCCGGCCGGCCGGACCAGACGATCATCATGACCGGCGGGGTCCGGACCCCGTCGGACGCCCTGGTCGGACCGTTCGCGGTGGCCGCCCTGCGCAGCGTCCACGTCGACCTCGTGTTCATGGGTGTCCACGGCATGGACGCCCACTCCGGCTTCAGCTCGCCCAACCTGATGGAGGCCGAGACCAACCGGGCCCTGATCGAGGCCGGCGGCCGGCTGGTCGTGGTCGCCGACCACACGAAGTGGGGCCAGGTTGCCCTGAGCTCGATTGCCCGGCTCGACCAGGCCGACATCGTGATCAGCGACACGGGCCTCGACGAGGACGCCCGGGAGACGCTCACGAGCCGGGTCCGGGAGCTGATCCTGGTCGACCCGCTGCCCACGGCCTGGGCCCGCCGCGGCGCGGGCCAGGACGGCG
>JBBSFD010000096.1:0-7135 GCA_038239115.1 Candidatus Limnocylindrales bacterium
AAGCAATGGACGCAGGCGCATCCTGGATTGCAGCCCATTCGCTCGTGCCGCAGATCGAGCGCCCCGCTGGAGGACGAGCGCAGCACCCAGCCGGCCGAGCTGGCTCTGACGGTCGGGATCATCGAACCCGGCGAGCAGGACCCGCTCGATCGATCCCTCGATCCGGACGCTGAGGGCTATCCTTCGGTCCACGGCGCGGTCTCGTTCTGCAACAGGCAAGGTTCGCTCTGGAGGCTACGCAGTCTTCACTTTTCCAGCGGGTTCAAGACGCCACCGGCCTGACATGCTTATGGCAGCGGAACCCTGCGTGCACGAGGTGCGATATGAACAGAGACCCGGCCCATTGAGTCCGGCGAGCGCTGTCGCACCCAGGCCGCTCACCGACGACGAGCTTGGCCTGCTGGATGCCTACTGGCGGGCCGCCAACTACCTGTCGGTCGGCCAGATCTACCTTCTCGCCAATCCGCTCCTCCGCGAGCCGTTGCGGCCCGAGCACATCAAGCCGCGGCTGCTCGGCCACTGGGGGACGACACCGGGTCTCAACTTCGTCTACGCCCACCTGAACCGGGCGATCAGGAACTGGGACCTCAACGCGATCTACGTGGTCGGGCCCGGCCATGGCGGTCCGGGGATCGTCGCCAACGCCTACCTCGAGGGGACGTATTCGGAGGTCTACGCGGACATCACCAGCGATGAGGCGGGCCTCGTCCGGCTCTTCCGTCAGTTTTCCTTCCCGGGCGGGATTCCCAGCCACGTCGCGCCCGAGACCCCAGGCTCGATCCACGAGGGCGGGGAGCTCGGCTACTCGCTCAGCCATGCCTACGGCGCCGCCTTCGACAACCCCGATCTCGTGGTCTGCTGCGTGGTCGGTGACGGTGAGGCGGAGACCGGCCCGCTGGCCACCAGCTGGCACTCGAACAAGTTCCTGAACCCGGTTCGCGACGGCGCGGTCCTGCCGATCCTCCACCTGAACGGCTACATGATCGCCAACCCGACGGTCCTCGCCCGGATCCCCGAAGTCGAGCTGCTCGCCCTGCTCGAAGGCTACGGCTATCGGCCGTACGTCGTGAGCGGCGACGACCCGGTCGTGATGCATCAGCGGATGGCGGCCGTCCTCGACGAGGTCGTCACCGAGATCTACCGGATCCAGGGCGAGGCTCGAACCGGCGGCGCGACCGACCGGCCGCGCTGGCCGATGATCGTCCTGCGCACGCCCAAGGGCTGGACGGGACCGAAGGAGGTCGACGGTCTGCCGATGGAGGGGACTTGGCGCGCCCACCAGGTCCCGTTGGCGGAGGTCCGCACGAACCCCAGCCACCTCGCCCTGCTCGAGTCCTGGCTGCGGAGCTATCGCGCCGACGAGTTGTTCGACGCGAACGGGACCCTCGTCCCGGAGCTGGCCGAGCTGCCGCCGAAGGCCTACCGGCGGATGAGTGCCAACCCCCATGCCAACGGTGGTTTGCTGCTGCGCGATCTCGCCCTGCCCGACTTCCGCGACTATGCCGTGCCGGTCGAGAAGCCCGGCACCACCCTGAGCGAGGCGACCCGCGTCCTCGGCGGGTTCCTGCGCGACGTGATCACCCGCAATCCCGACACGTTCCGGCTGTTCGGGCCCGATGAGACGGTATCGAATCGACTCGATGTCGTGTTCGAGGTCACCGATCGCCAGTTCGACGCCGAACTGTTGCCCACCGACGAGCACCAGGCGGCGGCCGGACGGGTGATGGAGGTACTCTCCGAGCACCAGTGCGAGGGCTGGCTGGAAGGCTACCTGCTGACCGGGCGCCACGGCCTGTTCAACTGCTACGAGGCCTTCATCCACATCGTCGACTCGATGTTCAACCAGCATGCGAAGTGGCTGAAGGTGACCAACGAGATCCCCTGGCGCCGGCCGATCGCCTCGCTGAACTACCTCCTCTCGTCGCTCGTCTGGCGCCAGGACCATAACGGTTTCAGCCACCAGGACCCCGGCTTCATCGACCACGTCGTGAACAAAAAGGCCGACGTCATCCGGGTCTACCTGCCGCCCGACGCCAACACCCTCCTGTCGGTCGCCGACCACTGCCTGCGCAGCCGGCAGTACGTCAACGTGATCGTTGCCGGGAAGCAACCCGCCCTCGACTGGCTGTCGATGGACCAGGCGATCCTCCATTGCAGCCGGGGCATCGGGATCTGGGACTGGGCCAGCAATGACGGCGACGGCGAACCGGACGTGGTCCTGGCCTGCTGCGGCGACACCCCCACCCTGGAGACCCTGGCGGCGGTCGATCTGCTCCGGCAACAATTGCCCGAGCTCAAGGTGCGGGTCATCAATGTCGTCGACCTGATGCGCCTCCAGCCGCCCTCGGAGCATCCCCACGGGATGACCGACACCGAGTTCGATTCGCTGTTTACAGCAGACCGGCCGGTGATCTTCGCCTATCACGGCTACCCCTGGCTGATCCATCGGCTGGCCTACCGGCGGACGAACCATGCCAACCTACACGTGCGCGGCTACAGGGAAGAGGGCACGACGACGACGCCGTTCGACATGGTCATGCTCAACGACCTCGATCGATTCCATCTCGTGATGGATGTCATCGACCGGGTCCCCGGACTGGCCTCGCGCGCCGGTCACATCCGCCAGCTGATGGTCGATCGGCGCCTGGAGTGCCGGGCGTACACGCGCCTCGAGGGGCAGGACGATCCGGCGATCCGCGACTGGACCTGGCCGTATTAGGGTGCCACTCGCCACCGCTCCAAGAATCCTCGTCGTCAACGCCGGATCGAGCAGCCTGAAGCTGCGACTGCTCGATCCCGGTGACCGGATCGTCGCCTCGGCCGATCTCCCGGCACCAGCCGGCCAGGCCGACGATGCCGCCGTCTCGCAGGCGGTTCGTGCGTTCGGCGAGATCGATGCAGTGGGCCACCGGATTGTCCATGGTGGCACCCGGTTCTCCGCCCCGGTCCGAGTCGATGCGGAGGTCACCGGGGCGCTCGTCGCCCTGACCGACCTCGCCCCGCTCCATCAGCCGAAGTCGCTGGCCGCGCTCACCGCGGTCGGCGCGCTGCTGCCAGACGTTCCGGCCGTCGCCTGCTTCGACACCGCCTTCCATGCTGGGATGCCCGCTGCGGCAACGACGTACGCGTTGCCGCGGGAGTGGCGGACCAGGTGGCAACTCCGACGTTACGGGTTCCACGGACTGTCGCACGCCTACGCTTCGCGAAAGGCGGCGGAGCTGGTCGGCCGGAACATCACCGAGCTGCGGATCGTCACCTGCCACCTTGGTGCCGGGGCCTCCCTCGCCGCGGTGCACCGCGGACGATCGGTCGATACGACAATGGGTTTCACGCCGCTCGAGGGCCTGGTCATGGCAACCCGGTCGGGGAATGTTGACCCCGGCCTCGTCCTGTGGCTCGAGGAGCACGTCGGGATGCCCCCCGCCGAGATCGCGGCCACCCTGGAACATCGTTCAGGGCTGCTCGGCCTGGCCGGAACCGCCGACATGCGAGCTGTCCTCGATCGCGCCCACGGCGGCGATGCCGACGCGGGCCTCGCCGTCGACGTCTACAGCCATCGACTCCGCGCCGGGATCGCTGCGATGGCTGCGGCGATGGACGGGCTCGACGTCCTGGTCTTCACCGGCGGTGTCGGCGAGAACGCCCCGGAGATCCGCGAGCGGGCGTGTGCCGGTCTGGCATTCCTCGATGTTGGTCTTGACCCCGCCGTGAATTCAGCGACCGGGGACGCCGAGATCGGTGCGACAGGCGCCCGCGTCCGGGTAGTCGTCGTGACCGCCCGCGAGGACCTCCAGATCGCCCACGAGGTCCGACAGGTGCTCGGCCTTGCCCGCCCCCAGAGGAACCGATCAGGCCCTGGATCGTGCCCGACCGCACCTCGAAGCTGACTTCCTTGATGCGATCAGGTCACCGAATTGGCGGGTCGTCGCGGCCATCCGGACATCGACATCGGGCCCGACGCTGGGATGGCGTGCAGGCTGGGCCGGAGGCGCAACCTGGTCGGCGGGCTGACGCGCAAGCGCCCCCTCGAGTGGCGGTGCCTCGAGGAGCGATGGAGTCGCGGCCATCGCCAAATCGTCGCGATGAGCCATTTGCAGTCGCCCACGACGCGTCGGTCTCGCTCGTGCGAATGCGCAACAACACCGCTCGTCGGGGCGTGGCCGGCCCGGAGCCGGCGATCTGTAACAGGGCTGTGATCGACGGTCATTGGATCGAGAGGGCGGCCGCCGGATGGCCGTCCTATCGTCTTGGCCAAGTCGTTCGAGATCCCGGTCGCGGTGGTCGGTCTCGGACTGAATCACGGAGGGCAGCCCGATGCCGCAGCGTTCCTGGTCGGCCAAGCGGGAGCGACAGTACGACCATATCAAGGAGGGATTGCTCGACCGAGGCCGCCCGGAGGAGACGGCCGAGGAGATCGCCGCCCGGACTGTGAACAAGGAACGGGCCCGGGCCGGGGAGGCAGCGACCGTCAGCCGCTCATCGATCGACGACATCTCATCCGGTCGACGGGGCGGCCTGCGATCACACGAAGGCTCCGGCGGGCGAACCAAGGCCCAGCTCCTCAACGAGGCCCGCCAGCGCGGGATCGCCGGCCGATCGTCGATGTCCAAGGCGCAGCTGGATTCGGCCCTCGATCGGAATTCGGGATCGCGCTCGAGCGGCGCGGACTGAGGTCGCCGGCGGCCCCCGAGGATCAGCGGCCCGAAGGACGTCGATCACCCTGGCCGGCGTTTCCGCGGCGAGCGCACCTGCAGGTTCTCCGTGCCGTTGAGCGTCGCTGACGCTCTTGTTGACCAGCTTCGCGACTGGGGTGAGTCAGGATCTTCGGCTACCCGCGCGACGGTATTAGCGGAGTCCTGGCCGCGATCCAGCGCGACGAGGAGATCAGGCTTGTCCAGGTTCGCCACTGAAAGGAAGGAGAGGGCGGCGCGTTGGCTGCGCTCGTGGCCATTGGTGGCACCTGGCATCGCTGTCGGGCCGTGGCGGCAGCACGGCGGCGATGCCGCGACACAATGCGAAGGGAGCGTCACAGGCGGCGTTAGGTCAGCGGTCTCTTTGCCGTCGCACGATCACCCGAAGGGCGGCCGGGAGGACCACGAATCCAACCGGCGTCGTTCCGAGGTCCATCGCGTCAGCGCGTACGGGCAGAGGGCGGAGTGCAGCGATCTGCACACGACGCGAGCGGTAGGTGTCGATCCTCGGGGAGTGATGGCGCCGCCCCGCCGCGATCGTGCCCAGGTGGACCAGTAACCCGAGTCGGGAGAATCGCCGATAGACGCAGATATCGAAGCGACCATCGTCGAGGCGGGCATCCGGCGCAAGCGCCAGGCCGGCTCCGGTAAACGGTGCATTCGCGACCGCCACCATAAGGGCGTCGGTCTGGATGGTCCGGTCATCGATCTCAATGGACATCCGTGCCGCCGGAGTGAAGACGAAGGCACGGATGAGTTCGCGGATCGAGCCGAGTCGGCCGGTTGCGATCTCGTGCGTCTCACCAAGCAAGGCGGCGCCCATCCCGATCGATGCGACCTCGAAGAAGAGGCCGCCCCGGGAACGACCGACATCGATCGTCTTGACCATCCCGGTTGCGATGACCTGCGCGGCGGCGTCGACATCGCGCGGGATCCCGAGGCTTCGCGCAATGTTCATCAGGCTGCCAGTCGGCAGGATGCCAAGGGCGATGTCCGTTCCGATGAGATGCTTAGCCACGACGCCCACCGTGCCATCGCCGCCCGCCGCGACCACAACGTCGTACCCCTCGTTCGCGGCCACGTCCAGTCGCGCGCATGTCGCCGCCACGGACGGACTAGCAAAGAGCTCCTCCCCGAGCCCGTAGTCCGACATCGCCCTCCGCAGCGTGGACTCGACTGCCAGGTCGGTCGGAAGCCCCACCCTGGAGCCGGCGTCCGGGTTCCAGATGACAAGGTATCTGGTGGGCGCGAGGTCGCGACCGGACTGGATCATCGACGAAAGTGGTCGTAGAGCCGGACCAGGCCCAGGAGATAGGCGAGCCCGAGGAGGTACGAGGCGACGACGTCGGTCGTCCAGTGATGGCCTTCCTCGACCCGACTCGGTCCGATCAGGATCAACAGACCAACCAGGCTCGCGACGCCGGCCCGCCGAACGGGCGTCGGCCGGGCGTGAAGCGCGACGAGGTGAGCCAGGAACCCGTAGAAGACCACGTAGGTGAGGACGTGCCCACTGGGAAAGCTCGTTCCTCCGAGCGAGGAGACCGCCACGGCGACTGCAGGCGGAAGCGGTCGGGGCCGGCGAACGATCGATTTCACGACCGTCGAGAGGCCAGCCGCTCCCCAGGCGCCGAGCTGAAGCGTCGCTGCGAGCGGGCGTTCGGATACCCACCACGCCGCGACAACGACCGGCGGAATCACCAGGCTCTGCGGTCGAAAGCCCGGCCACGATGTCGCCGCCATGAGTCGTTGGAACCGACGCGAGCGCCAGCCCTGGAGTTTGACGGTGATGGCGAGGTCCACAGCCGCACTCCGGTTCGCTCGGACCGCAACGAACAGAGCGGCGAAGCCGGTCAAGGCAAGGGCGATCGCCGATTCGGATGCGCGGGGCCGCCGCGAATCCTTGGATCGCCTGACGAGCGCCGGGGTGTTCATACCGTTGCGGCCGGTACCTGGCCGAGGTCGCCGAGCCGAGGCAGGATTGCGTCGGTGTAGAACGAGAGGACTCCGCGCTGATCTGGTCCAACATGGTGGATGCTCTTACCCTGCCGATCGGTCCACGGATGGAAGTGATCGGAGATCATCGCTGAGCGCGTAACGGAGCTCGATCATCGCCCCGACGTCGTCCGCCCAAGTGGTCCGGGTGTCCGGCTCCCAACCGTCCGCCTGATCGAGCAGCCGGAGAGGTCGTGGCCGTCGGGTTCGGGTCAGTCATCGTAAGGGCGCAGGTCAGATGCCGGCGCGACGCACGTCTTTTATCCGCTGCTGATAGCGGGCTTGCGCTTCGGACTCGGCGGACTTAAGGGGACCGGTCTGGCTCGCGATATCGGTGGACTCGTCGCGGGCATCGCCAGAGGCAGTGCGGGCTTTCTCGGCGCTCTGTCGCGCCGCATCCGACGACTTGTGGGCGACCTCCATGATGAGCAGGGCCGCCTCCGCCGTCTTCT
>JBBSFD010000097.1:0-6520 GCA_038239115.1 Candidatus Limnocylindrales bacterium
CCGCCCGAAGATCGCCATCAGCAACGCCAACACCGCGAGTGCCGTGGCAAGCGCACCGAAGAGCTCCACCGCTAGGCCTCCAGCCGGGTGATCCGCCAGGACAGGACGATCCCAGCGACCTCGAGGAGGGCCGCAGCGGGCAGGAGCACGTAGCGACCGAGTGGCGTGGCCGTCACCGGGCTGATGAGCTCGCCATTGGCGATGGTGAGGTACAGGAACAGTCCTGGGATGACGATCGCGAGGATCGCCGCCTGGAGCCGGAGGCCCCGGCTTTCAGCCGCCGCCTGCCGGGCGATCGACTGGTTCGCCCGCGACGCCTCACTCAGAGAAGCCAGGACCTCGCCCGCGGCCGATGCCGGCTGGTGGGTCCGGGTCAGGACGATCAGCGCGTCGTACACGAGGCCCAGGTTCCGGCCGGCCTGGCGGCGGCGGACCTCGACCAGCGCGTCGGCCGGCGGCTCGTTGGCGTAGTAGCGCCCCAGGATCTCTTCGAAGTCGGCCTTCACCCAGCGATGCCGGGCCGCCTCGGCCGCTGCGCTGAAGAGATCGGGGTATGTCCCGCCGGCCGCCCCCCGATTGACCATCGCGCGGAGCACCCGCGGGGCATCGTCACCCGCGGCCCGGGCCTCGGAGCCAACGAGGTAGCGGACGTACCAGCGCGGGATCAGGGCGCCGACAACGAGGCCGAGGAGCGCCATCGGGGTTGACAGGAGGAGCCCAAGGCTGCCGAGCGCGAGCGGCGCAACGACCCCGAGGGCGAGATAGCTGCCGGGTGAGATCTCGAGGCGAGCCCGAGCAAGGAGCGTCCCCGCTGCCTCGATCCGGGCGGCATAGGCAGCGCGAACTCGAATGCGAAGACCGAGCGTTGGCTGGACGCGCGACGGCACTGCCGCCATCAAGCCAGCGAAGACGGCCAGGCCCGCAGCGAGGGCGCCGACTAGCTCCATCGTTCGCCCTCGAGCTCGAGCCGGGCGAGAAGGCGGGCCGACGGGGTCCAGATCTCATCGCGCACGAACCGGATCTCGTCGGACCCGATCGTCGACTCGGCCCGGAACACATCGACGAGGCGGTACTGACCGGCGTCGGTCAAGCCGTCGACTGCGGTCATCTGGCGGACGACCCGTCGCCCCGAGCGCAGGCGACGCAGGACGACGACGAGGTCGAACACGCGGGCGATGTACGTGCGCAGGTCGGTCACCGTCAGGTCATGCATGCTCTGACAGGCGAGGAGCTCGAGTCGGAAGAGGGCATCCTCCGCGGAGCTCGCATGGATCGTGGTGGCTGACCCGTCGTGTCCGGTGTGGAGCGCCTGGAGCGTGTAGAAGGCCTCCTTGGGCAGGCGGATCTCGCCGACGATCAGGCGGTCGGGTCGCATCCGCAGGGCGTTCGCAACGAGGTCGCCGACATCGAGGATTCGGGCGTCGGCGTCGCCAGCCGCAAGGTCGTGTGGATGGAGCGTTTCGAGGTTGAATCGATCGGGGTTCTCGAGGGCCAGTTCGGCCGTGTCCTCGACGACCCCGATCCGCTCGCTCGGATCGAACAGATCGGTGATCGAACGTAGGAACGTCGTCTTGCCCGCCCCGGTCTCACCGGCGACGAGGATGTTCGCCTTGGCCGCCACGAGTCGGGCGATGAAGTCGGCCATCGGCGCGTCGAGGCCACCTGCCCCGACCCAGCTGCGGCCATGGCGCCCGCCTGGGACGAGATCAAGGCGAAGGCGGTTGAACTTGCGGATCGAGAGATACGGGCCACCGACCGGTGGGATGACCGCGTTGACCCTGGAGCCGTCGGGCATCCGGGCATCGACGACCGGGTGGGCGACGGAGAGCTCACGCCCGGCAAGGGCCGCGATCCGCTCGGACAGCTCGATCACCTCGCGGGCGGTGCCCAGGGTCACGGTCGTCGCTTCAAGCCGCCCAGACCGTTCGACAAAGATCTCGTTCGGTCCGTTGACCAAGATGTCGCCGATCTCGGGATCCTCGACGAGGGGCTGGAGCGGGCCGAGGCCACACACGGCGGCCTCGACCGCCGCGATCAGAGCGGGCGAGGCGTCGAGCTCAAGCTCGGGCTCATCGAGAATCTCGCCGATCGTCCGGCGCAGGAGGGCCTCTTGATCCGGCGTCCGCCCGAACGGATTGAGGACTTCGGGCGTCAAGCGCACGACGAGCATCCGGCGGACCGTGCCGAGGGTCGCCGAGGACAACGGCACGGAGGCCAAGTTGGGGCGTCGCTCGCTGGTCATCGCTCGGACCCTGGGGCCGGCACGGCATCGCGTGCGATGCGCAGAAGCGAGCGACGCGGCCGCGCCTGACCATTGGACTCGGGGAGGAGCGGCCAGGCTGCCCGCGCGGCGCTGGCGATGGGCGCTGCCAGCGGGCTCGAGAAGGACCACGCGGGTTCGCCCCGGTCGGCGGCAGTCGTGAACGTCGGATCGGGCGGGATCCGCCCGAGCAACGGGACATCGACCTCGTGGCCCAGCCGGCGGATCTCGGCGTCGTCATCAGCGGCGTTAGCGATGAGGCCGAGCTTGCGACCCATTCCCTGCGCCCGCAGGACGCTTGCCAGGCGGAAGATGTCGGGGAGCGATTCGAGGGTCGGGCGGATGATCCCGAGAACGAGGTCGGACTGATCGATCAGTTGGCGGTGGCCCTCTTCGAGGACACTCCCGAGGTCGGCGACGACCAGGTGGTAGCCGGCACGCTGGGCACCTTCAAGGAGGGCATCGGCTTCGAGGACACCGAAGGCCGGCTGGCCCGGCTCACTGCTGTTCCCGTCGCGCTCGGCGAGTTGGGGATGGGGCGGCAGGGTCACGACGTCGGCCTGCCAGCGACTCTGCTTGGCAAGCTCGCCCACCGCGGACGGTTCCCGCCAGATCCGATGATTCCAGGCCGCCGAGAGCGCGGCTGGCTCGAGCCCGAGGCGCAGCCCGACGGCGCTCGATACCCGGGCCGCATCGAGAATCAGGACCCGAACGCCCTGCTGAGCTCCATCGATCGGGCGGATCCGCGCCCGGGCGGCGACCATTGTCGCGATCTCGACGGTGAGGGTCGTCTTGCCGGTGCCACCGGCGAAGCCAAGAACGCACACGACGCGTAGCCCGGGCAGGACGTGGGGGATCGCGAGCGGTCGTTCGCGCGCCTCCCCGTCGTCGTCCGGAGGTTCTCCCTCCGGCGAACTGACCTCGTCGGACCCGACGATCCGCAGTCGGGCCGCTTGCTCCCCCATCGGCCTTCCCTCCGGGCCAGAGGACACGCCAGCGTCGGGCACCGGGGAAGCCTGGGTACTCCCGGAACCCGCTGCCGCGTACGGCGCAGTCTCCACCGGACTCCTCCGCACTGACCACACCCTCCAACGCATTGCGGTGCGCCGGGACACCGTTTTCTGAGCTCCGGCCGTGACATCGTCGCGAGCGTCGCTTAGCTGCGGCGTATCTGGGAGTTGCTCAAGGCTCGCCTGCCAGCTTCGACGGCCCCGCCGGTAGCGGATCGCTCGGACAAGCCAGCGGTAGGCGGGTTCACCGCGGATCGGCAGGATCGCCGCCAAAAGGATCGGCGCGACAACGCCGAGGACGAGCACGAGTTTGATCGGCAGCCACAGCGGCGCGAGATTGAGGAGCGCCCCGAGCCCGACCGCCAGGCCGCAGATCCCAAGCTGTGGGGCGGTGAGTCCGAACGCAAGCGACTCGTCGCGCACGGCGTTTTCGGGGACCTCGACGAGACCGCGCTCGTTCATCGGCTGAGCTTGAAGGTGGTCCGGCCGCTGAGCGCAGCCGGCAACAGAACGAACGGCAGGCCAAGCATCAGGGCCGCGGCGCCGATCGCCAGACCGAGCAGGGCGTTCATATCGCCGACCGTCGGCGGGTTGCCCGAGGGGCCGATGTGCGGGAGCGCTTCGAGGCTGAACAGGATGAATGCGATCGTCCAGGCGAAGCGAACCACCAGGATCGCGGTCAGGACCTTGAGCCAGCCGTTGGTAACCCGCTCGGTTGCCGGGAGGGCATAGGCGGCGAGGCAGATCGGACCAACGATCACGAGCAGGCGCTCCACGGCGCCCAAGACCGCCGCGATCATCTGGACGAAGGTCAGCAAGACCGCGGCGAGGAGCCCTGCCGACAGCCACGCTCCGTCGTTCCAGTTGTCGGGCCCCTCACTGACGTGCGGGTCGAAGCCACCGTTCTGGAGGACTTGAAAGACCCCACCGCCCGCCGGCCAGGCGTCGGGGCCACCGACCGCATGGGCCGGTAACGAGACTCCGACCATCGCGACGTCGGTCGCGGTCACGAATTGAGCGAGGACACTGACGAAAAAGATGCCCAGGATCGCGAGGGTCGCCCCGACGACGAAGCGCGGGGTCACGGAGCGAGCGGTGTACGCCGACTCGCCACTCGTCCGGCTGACCATGATCAGATAGCCCAGGGCGAGCCCACCGAAGGTCAGGAGTGGGATCGTGATGACGAGCATCTTCCCGTACAGGTCCTTCGTGGCTGGGTCCGAGAGCGGGTCGAGGGGCGAGAGGAAATGGCCGCGCAGGTTCTCCAGGCCCGCCGTGGTGGCGTCTCTGACCCGGTCCGAATACCAGACCGTCAGGTCGCGGATCGGATCGCCGATGATCGGCAGGTCACCGCGCGGGAGCACCACGCCGGTAGTTGCCGGCCTCACAGTCCCGATCGCAGTCGCCGGCGGGGACAGTCGGCCGGCAAACGCGAGACCGAGTCCGGCGAGGGCCAACGCCACGAGGAGCACTGCGGCCCACGAGGCACCCAGGGGCGCTCTTGGGGGAGTGCCTTCGAGCCCCGCGAGGGTCGGGCGAGTGACGCCCCGGAGCGAAAGCACCCTCGTCCTAGAAGGGGCGGTCGATCAGGCCGTACGCGACGGCGATCGCCGTGATCGTGCTGACGATGACGCTCGCGAGGATCATCCAGACGAGACCGTGGATCCCGTTCTGGATACGCCGTTGCGAGCGGTGTTCGGCATCCTGATTGGAACCCGCCAGGGTCTTCTCGATGCCGCCCCAGACGATCACCGCCCCGCAGATCGCAATGCCCAGGCCGATCGCGATCGCGACGAGCGTTGTGATCATTTTCGTGACCGGCGCGAGGGCTTCCTTGGCGCCCGTCGGGACCGCATCGGCGGCGAGGACCGACGAGCTCACGGCGAGCCACAGGAGGATGACAGCGAAGGGCGCCATAAGCCGCAGGTACGCGCGGGTTGAGTGACTGGTAAGGCGCGCCATCATCGCCGTCCCTAACCCGCCGCCACGTCGGACGCCGGCACACGCGCCGCAAAATCCCGGACGAACGACGTAACGTCTGCGTCGTCGGCCGTGGCCAGATCGAGCCCGGCGGTACGGAACCAGCTGACGGTTCGGGCGAAAGCGCGCAGGCGGTCAAACTCACGAGGCGCCACGAGCGTCGCCGCGAACCGACCCGACGAAACGATCGTCAGGGTCCGCCCTTTCTCGATCTCGTCGAGGATGGACGCGAGCTTGAGTCGAGCGTCGGTGATCCCCACGGTGCGGAGTGGAGCAAGGATGTCGCGCGGCTGCTCACCGAGTCGTCGGATCGCTGTAGCGGATGGTCGGTTCTCCCGTCGGACGATCCGGGCCAGCTCAGCCGTGTCGCGGGCGAGTTCGGGGTAGATCTCGAGGCCATGGAGCGCAGACAGGGCCTGCTCGATTTGCTGCCAGCGTTGCGCTTCGGCGAACGCGAGCATGACCGCCATCGGCTGCCCATCTCGCAGGACGATGAGCGTCTCGCCTTCCTCGACCCGCGCAACGACCGCCCGGAGGTTCCCGCGAACCTCGCGCATCCCCAACGCCTGGATCATCCCGCCTGCGGTCATGCCGACTCCTCTTCCTCGTCTTCGGCGAGCTCGAAATCCGTGGGCACGGGCGCGACGACGGCCGCGCTGTCGCCGTACCAGGTGAGCACGATCGCTCGACGTCGTGTCACGGCCAGAGTTCGCCGCAGGTTGCGACGGAATGTGGTGACCGAGATCCGGTGTGCGGTCTCGTCCTCCGCCAGTGGCCGGATGATCGCGATCGGTCGACCGTGGCGGACGACCACGATCGTCTCGCCGCGACCAACGCGCACCATGGATTCGCTCACTCGACGGCGAAGGGATCGGATACCGATGACGTTGTGCATGACCGACATGCTGGACCTGATGTGGCCGCTAGTCAATACGGATTGTGTACAGTCTGACTTCCCGACCGAAGAGAGATCTGCTGCGCTCGGGAGGGGCCACGCCTTCGACCCAAGGCTTCGCCAGCGAGCCGGCGACAGCGCGGTCCACGCGGCCTGACTTCGGTGCGCCAGGCGTCCCGGCGTAAGGTGCCTTGAGTTCGTCTGACACCCGGACGGCTTCGGGCTCGAGCGCCTCCGCCCTGTGGCTGCGGGCGTACGCCACCCGAGTCGAGCTGTGGACAGCCACGACCATTGTCGCGAGCCACCCGCGGGCGATCGCCAAGGGCACGCTCACCACCGACTTCTGGCATTACCTGCCGGCCCTCGTCCGCAAGC
>JBBSFD010000098.1:0-6520 GCA_038239115.1 Candidatus Limnocylindrales bacterium
ACCATCTTGATCAACCTTTCCTCCAGGGCGGCTGCGGCTTCAATCACCGGCACCGTACTGGATGGCTGGAGGGTCAAGGTGGTCCTGCTTTAGCCGATCATTCCGCCCCTGGGTGGGTCCGTTTCACGCTATCACTCGCACTTCGTTGTACGCCGGAAAGAAGTACGACAGTCCCGGGACCTGCGGAGCTGCGTTCGCCATCGCCGAGAGCCTTCTACTCGAGGAGGGCCTCGGTTAATTCGACGGCTTAGGGGTCGGGGTAGCCAGCTCCGGGCTGGGGCTGGGCGAAGGCGACGGGCTCGGTGACGGGCTTGGTGACGGGCTCGGTGCTGGGCTGGGAAGGGTGATCGTCGGATCGAGCTTCAGCGCCAAGGCAAGTTCTTTGGCGCCGTTGACGGTATCGCCCGTGGCGTTCAAGAGCAGGCCCAGATTAAGGTGGCCGCCCGCGTCGTTCGGCAGGAGCGTCGTGTACTTCCGGTAGAGCAGGATCGCCTCGGCTGTACCGCCGTTCTGACTGAGGGCGATCGCCAGGTTGAAGATGGCCGGCGTGTAGTTGGGGTCCGAGCTGAGCGACAGCCGGTAGTAGTTGACGGCCGCCGCAGTGTCACTCTGCGTCTGAGCAATGAGTCCCAAGTCGTAGAGGCAGATCTTGTTGGTCGCGTCGTGCGTCAGGCACGCCTGGTACTGGGTCTGGGCCTCGGACATGTTGCCCGCGGTCTGGGCGGCGATCCCGGCGTTGAGGGCATCCGTTGCAAGCTGAGCCTCGCTCTTGCCGCCGCAGCCGGCGAGCGCGACGACAAGGAGGGCCAACGCGGCAAGCCGGCCGAGGTGAGCATACGGTGCTCGGGTCGTTGGTCGACTCGACAGTGAGATCATGCGTTTGCCTCCGGAGATGCTGGGCAATGAGTGCGGTGCCATGGTACGTGACGATATCTGGAACGTGACGGGTAAACCTACCCAACGTCCTCTAACAGTGCCTGAGCCCACAAGCGGATTTTATGGCCCGTCGGTACTGGCGAGGCGGTGGACTACTGGACGTCTAACGAATCTGGCCCGAACCGGTTGGTATAGAGCGCCGCCCGGAGGCGACGGACTGGAGACCCCTGCTTGACCCCGCCGACCCCGCGTCCGGATGCCGCCGCTGACCAGCCTGCTCGACCACGGCTCCCCGTCTTCCGCGGTCGCCTCGCGCCGATCGCGATCCTCTTGGCCGCCGGACTTGCGCTCCGACTGCTGATCGCGTACGTCCTGTTCCCTGGGGAGGGGCTGGGCTCAGATCTCCATCTGTTCGGTGTGTGGGCTCAGACGCTGGTCGACCACGGGCCCGGCGGCTTCTACGAGAATGCCGGTTTCGCCGACTATCCGCCGGGCTATCTCTGGATCCTTTGGCCTCTCGGGCTTGTTGGCAACGCGCTCGCGGGAGTGACGGGCCAGGCACCGGCAGACGTGATCTCGTCTCTAATCAAGCTCCCTGCGATCATCGCCGACCTGCTCGTGGCGCTCCTCCTGTACTGGTCGGTCTCGCGCTGGCAAAGCAAGCGGGCTGGGCTGATCGCCGCCGCGCTCTTCCTGTTCCTGCCGGTGACCTGGTACGACTCTGCGCTATGGGGCCAGGTCGACTCGATTGGCGCGCTCCTGCTTCTCGGATCGATGGTTTTCCTGGTCGAAGGTTGGAGTGAGGCCGCTGTCGCGCTCGGCGTCTACGCGACCGTAACCAAGCCGCAGTACGCCATTGGATTGGCGATCATAGGGGCCGTCCTACTCCGACGTCACCTCTTCCGGCGCGGGACGGGACCGGTCCCGAGACTGCCTTCGTTGCTCGCGGCACTTGATGGCCGGCTGAACGGTCTGTTGACTGTCCAGCAGGGGTTTCGACGGTTGCTCTCGTGTTCCATCGTCGGGCTGGCGGTAGGGGTTCTCACGATTCTTCCCTTTGACCTGCCGTCCCAGGCGCCTTCGGAGCTCGCGTCGATTCCAATCGTCGGCAGCGTCGCAGGACTCCTGAGCGTCATCGGCTCGGCGGCCTCCTTCTACAGCGTCCTCACGGTCAATGCCTTCAACTTCTGGGCGTTCGTCGGCCCGCTGCCGTTGACTGGCGCTGTTGGTGGCAACCTGGTCTGGCAGTACGACTCGCTGCCGATCATTGCCGGAATCCCAGCGGTTACCCTCGGGGCCCTCGGGCTCGGGGCGATTGCGCTGGCAGTCATCGCCACCCTCCTGGTCCGCGACGACCGCAATGCGATCATCCTTGGCTTTGCAGTCCTGGCGTTCGCCTTCTTCGCCGTCCCGACGCGGGTCCACGAACGCTACTTGTTCCCCGTGTTCGCGATTGGGGCGGTCCTGGCCGTCTCATCGTTGCGCTGGCGATGGTGGTTGGTACTCGTCGCGTTCGCGAATGTGGCGAATCTCCATGCGATCCTGACCCTGCCGATCCCTGGCTATGGGACCCCGGCGATTGTGGCCCTGCCGCTCGGGAGTGAGCTCCGCGATCCGTTCGTTGTTGGGCTGATCGCGGACGCCCAGACCGGGTTGTTCCTGATCCTGTTGTTCGCGTTCGCCAAAGAGATCGTCTGGCCGATTCTCCGCGACGCCCGCCGCGCGTCGTGGCGAAATCTGCTGCCAGCGGCCGCCGTCCCAAGCGTCCTGATCAATGACGATCGTCAACCACCATCCGCCAGCTCGAGAGCGACAGGCCTCCCGGCGTCCCTCTCACGACGCACGCCATCGAAATCGGCTCGAACAAGCCAACCCGAGTCGGACTTGGTTCTCCTCGACCGCCCCGAACGTGCGGGGATCTGGGGCGTCTCTGCCCTGCGGCCGCTGGACGACGCGATCGGGCGGCTGACTGCGTGGCTGCGCGGCCGCTCAGCCGCTGTCGTCGGGCGGATTCCCCGCCCCGTGAAAGCTGCATCCCCAGCGGGCGAGGACCAGAGCGCCGAACTCGGATCGGAAGGTCCCGGTCGCCTCGATCGGCGCGATCTCTTGATCTTCCTCGTGGTCCTCGGGATCACGTTCGGGACTCGCGTGGTACGTCTGGACACGCCGCTAACGATGTACTTCGACGAGCGCTGGCATGCGACCACGGCGACGGAGTTCCTGCAGGATTGGGAGTACGGGATCCCGCACACGATTTCTGAGTGGACGCACCCTCACGTTGCGAAGTACCTGATGGCCGCCGGGATCGTCGCCTTCGGCGATAACAAGGTGACCGATGAAGGGCTTGTCGGCGCCTCGGTGCGTGACGCGGCGCTCGAAGCCTCGTACCTCGATCCAACGGCCCCTGGGGGGATCGGTGGCGACGTCCTGCTCCTGGCAAGCAGCGATGGACTACGGGTCGCCCTCCACGGGTCGGTCCAGAGCGCGAAACTGATCCGGAGCGCGGGCGAACGTGCCGTCACCTTCGACCAAGTCGCCCACGTCGCCTACGTGGCCTTCGACAACGGCGACATCTCGGCGATCTCCTCCGCGGACCTCCAGAACTTCGCGCTCACCGGGGCCCCGCCACGAGCTCGCCCGATCGTGAGCTCGCTGGGCGCGATCACGCACCTGTGGGCACTTGGAGGCGGTGCCCTCGCGGCGCAGACCGCCTCCGACAGCCTGATCATCCTGAACACCGCGTCCGGGGCGGTCCTGGCGACTGAACCGCTACCGGGAATGGTTGGCGTCGTCCCCATCATGGCGGGCGGCAAGCCGCTCATTCTCGTGGGACTCCCCGACCGTTTGGTGGAGCTTGCCGCAACCACCCTCCAGCAAGTCGCCTCGGTCCAGGTCGCCAACGGCGTAAAGGGAATGGACCTCGTCGACGGCAGCGACGAGCTCCGGCGCGAGCGGGATCTCCTCGAGCAACCGATCCTGTACGTCGCCACGGGCGGGGCGCGGATGAAGACATTCACGGTCGATCCGAACGGCGTTGTCGCGCCGTTGGACGACTTTCCGATGCCCGGCCCGGTCACAACGGTGGAGTGGAATCGGGCGACGAACCTGGTCCACGTCGTGGGAACTGCTCCGGACGGGTCCGCGACGATCTACGTCGTCGAGCCCCACGCGGATTCGGTGTTCGCTGACGCGCATTTGCCGTTTACCCCGACCACCGTGCTGCTCGATGTGCAACCCGACGACCCTGCCAGCGATCGCGAGCAGGCCCTCGCGTTCGGGCCATCGAGCCAGTTCGCCACCGTCGATGTCGGCAGCAACGCGTTCTCCTTCCGCCTGCCCGGTGTGATCCTCGGGGCACTTACCGCTGCACTGCTGTATCTCCTGGCCCGCCTGCTCTTCCGGCGCCGAAGCGTGGCCGTCATCACGGCGGTGCTGATCACGCTGGACGGGTTGATGTTCCAGCAGTCCAGAATCGCCATGAACGACGTCTACGTTGGTTTTTTCATCGTCGCGGCGTTCACCCTGCTCGCCTACCTGCTCCAGCGTCGGTCCGTTTGGCGGCGTGCCCGACTGGAGTTGCTCCTCGGTCCGCCGCTACTGGGCTTGATCTTCGGGCTCGCGTTGGCGAGTAAGTGGGTCGGCCTGTACGCGATGGGTGGAGCTGCCCTGATCGTGCTGCTCCGCTCAGTGATCGGGCGGCGCCTCGCCCTGGTCGGAATGGTCGGTATTGGTGGGACCCTGGGCTACCTCGCGGTCGCCGACGATCCGCCAAATGTCGCCTTTGTCATCCTTATCGTTGTCCTGTGCGTGCTCCTTGGGATTGGCATCGTCCGCGATCAGATCCGTGGTCCTGCGGACGGGGAGTCCCCCGGGACAGCGCCGGACGGTCCCTCGTGGCTCAACCCGCGCTCGTGGCACGGGGTTCCATTTGTCTGGTTCCTTGGCTGCCTGTTGATCATGCCGATCGTCGTCTACGTCGCCATTTACATACCGTGGGCGCTGTCGACGGCCGGTGGTCCGCAGCTCTTTCCCGGTTGGCCGCCTGGTCACACCGGTCAGACGTTCCTGGACCTGCAGGCGCAGATGTACCAGTACCACGACGACTTCCGCTTCCCGCACGGGGCTGGTTCACCGTGGTGGGCGTGGCCCTTCGGGCTCAAGCCGATCTGGGGCTACCTCGCCACGTTCGTGGACGGCAGCCAAGCCAGCATCCTCGGTACGGCCAATCCGCTCCTGCTCTGGCTATCGGTGCCTGCAATCGGGTTCGGTGCCTGGCAGGCGTGGCGCCGGCGGAGCGCCGCGCTCGCGTTCGTCGTCCTCGTATTCCTTGCGCTGTGGCTCCCCTGGGCCCGGATCGATCGGGTGACGTTCAACTACCACTACTACGCGGCGTTGCCGTTCGCCTTCCTGCTCCTGGGCTACTTCCTGGCCGAGCTCTGGCATGGGACATCCGCGCGGATCTGGCTCCTGGCACGCGTTTCGGTCGTGGTAACGCTCTTCCTGCCGACCGCGTTGTGGGTATTCAAGGGTCCACTCTGTGTCATTGCAGGCGTCGATCAGGCAGCCCCCGACGCCGCCGTGTGCTCGTCGTCGCTGGACTCGTTCGCCGCCCCCGTGGCGGTGTGGACCGTCGGTGCGTTGATCTTGAGCTTCATCGTCTTGCGTGGCCGCCGGCCTCGACGCCTGGTTATCGGGTTGCTCATCGGAGCCGGACTCGTCTTCGCCGTCGAGTACCCGATCCTGTCAGCGATGCAACTCCCGAACGGCTGGCCGTGGATCTACCAGGGGCTGCTGCCTTCGTGGGACAGCACGTTCCAGTTCGTAAGCAACCAGCTGCCTGCGACGGCCATCCCCATCGTCGGCTTCGGGGCGGCGATCGCGCTCGCCCTTGTGGCAGCCCTGGTCCTTGTCACGATGCGTATGGCGCAGTGGTGGGATGTTCCCGCGTCAACACGAGCATCCCGTTAAGAAGCCGATGGGCCTTCCCTCCTCCGGTCTGGTTGATCGTTTGCTCGGCTGGAACCGAAGGGCGGGCGTGAGCCTGCGTGTCACGGTGGTGGTCCTGACGATCGTCAGTGCCGCCGGAGCCTTGATCGTCGACCGATTTGCCGGGCCCGGGGGGCCCTGGCTGTGGAACTTCGACATGACCCTCGCGAACTACCCATTCGCCTCGTACCTCCACGAGGCGCTGAGCCATGGTCAGCTGCCGCTTTGGAACGACCGCATCGGGCTGGGCTTCCCGCTTTACGCCGAGGGCCAGATTGGCGCGCTGTATCCCCCTAACTGGCTCATTTTTCAGCTTCCACCTCTCCAGGCGCTGGACGTATCGCGGGTGCTCCACCTCATCCTCGCCGGTGTCGGAACCGGCCTGATCGTCCTGCGCATGTCGGGATCGCGCTCCGGCGCGATCGCCGCCGCCGCCGTGGCCGTGATGTCCGGTGGGATCGTCACCAAGCTCGAATGGACCCAAGTTGTGACAGTCTATGGCTGGCTGCCCTGGGCGCTGGCCGCGGGCGAAACCGCCTGGCGGCGCCGGTCCTGGGCCTGGACGGCGGGCGCCGGGCTCCTCTTCGGGGTGCTGGCGCTGGCCGGCCACCTGCAATGGTTCCTCTACAGCGCCGTCTTCCTGGGAGCCTGGTTTCTG
>JBBSFD010000099.1:0-6518 GCA_038239115.1 Candidatus Limnocylindrales bacterium
CCACATACAGGTCGTGGTCTGGAAGGCATCGATGATGAGCGCCTTGGACCCGAGAGCCTCGCCGGTCGTTCGCTTGGCGCGGACCAGGAATCTCATCACCCCGAGTGACACGGCCGTGATGACGATGCCGACGGGGCTAAGCCCGGATCCACCGAAGCTCCGGCTGACCGGGCCGCTTGGCGACTGACGTGAGCGACTGAGCGTCTGATCGGACCGCCGTGACCATCGAAGCGCCGCTCGCCGCTGCCGGACGGGTGCAGACACGCCCGATCGGGGCTGATCGAGGGCCGGAGTCTCGCTCGCGGACAGGCTCCCGCCAGCCCCGGGGCACTCGGAGAGGACCAGCCGATGGTCAGGCCTGGAGCGGGATCGCCCGGAGCCGGGTGAGCGCGGTACTCCAGCCGATCGCCCACGGCCAGCGAGCCGGCAGATGGAGGGTGAGCCGGCGGGCCGAGCGGGTCAGCCGTCCGACCAGGCCGAACAGTCGGCGGCGCAGGGTCTTGGTCGTGACAATCCCCTCGCCGAGGCCGATCCGAGCCGTCCAGCGGGCGAGGTTGTGGGCGATCACCTGGACCGCCAGCCAGGCCCCGTTGGCGGCGAACCTGCCCGACGGCAGGTGGTTCAGAGCCATCCCGTACTTGAGGTCCCGGATGGCGTTCTCGATCTCGGCATGGCGACGGTGATCGGCCTCGAGGACGAGCGTCTCGCCGTCGCGGTCGGTGATGAAGGCGTGATAGTCGTACAGGACCAGCAGCGCCAGCTGGGAGCCCGGGGTCGGCCGGACGCGCCGGACGATGAGCCGGACGGGGACGGCGTCCTTCTCGGCGGCGAACGGGACATACGTCGTCTCGGCCACGTCGGCGCCACCGTCGATCCAGTACGGGATCGGCGTCCAGGCCTCCTCGGGGATCGTCTCGATCAGGCGGCGCACGCTCCGGTGCTGGCGGATCGTGATGCTGAAGCGGACACCCATCGCCCGGCAGACCTTCACGACCCCGTGGGCATAGAAGCCGCTGTCGGCCCGGACCGTGAGCTGACCGCTGGCCCCGGCCGAGCGGACCCGACCGATCGTCTCAGCCAGGAAGTGGCCGGCGCTGCGGCCCGAATTGGCGTTGCCGCCGCGGAGGCGAGCCATGAGCACGTCGCCGGTCCCGGCCGCCACGGCCAGGAGCGGGTGATAGCCGCGGACGTGGGTGTAGCCGTGGTGGAGCGCACCCTCCTTCTTCAGCCCGTACGTCTCGCAGATCGTCGAGTCGAGATCGATCGTGAAGGGCTCCCTCCCGGGGCCGGCGCCGGCCGCCCAGGCACGGCCGAGCAGCTCCCGGCTGACCCGGTCGAGCTGGCGGACGTGGCCCCAGCGGAAGCTCCGCAGGAAGGTGCCCAGGGTGGAGGCCGCCTTCACGGTGAAGCCCAGGACCCGGCTCGGTGCCGCCGGCCCGCAGGGCGTTCGCATCGTCGATGCAGTCACCCCCCGCGAGCGCCGACAGCACGAGTGTCAGGAGCTTGTCGCCGGGGTTCGCCGCGCCGGGCTTGTCGCCCAGGTGGACGTGCTCGTCGACGAGCGCCCGGAGGCCGAGGTGGTGAGCCAGCGTGGCCGGCAGGAGGAGTCCCGCGTCGGCCACCAGGCGATCGTCGTCGAAGGCCGTGTCGAGACGGTAAACCGTGTGCGAAGATCGCATCTATCAGGTGTCCTTCTTGCTGGGTCGGTGTTGCTTGAACAACCCCATCGTCCCCGTTCAGAGGGGCACCTGTTTGCGTGTCCCGGCAGCCGAATCAGTCCGGGCTATCGGTGGATCCGGGCTAAGGTTCGGGCGGTCGGAGTTCACAAGGGCGACGACGGCCGTAAAGGCGATGTAGACGCCCAGGCCTAGGAGCAAGATCGCGCGTGGGGGTCGGAAACCCGGATTCGCGATCAGGCCGCATCGTAGGATGGGCCGATACTGTCTCTCGTGCACCTCATGGTCCGGGTGCTCGCCGGTCTCCCCGAACCCCAGGACCCGACCCCGGTTAGCCCTCGCGATGTTCGCCGCCGGGACCTGCTCGGCGGGCTCATCCACGAGGACCACGGACTCGGCGCATGATCGAATCTGAGTTTTCGACCCCCACGCGCACGATGGAAGCCTCGTAACAGGCGCACCCCAGGCGACCTACCCCTGGATCGCCACCTATTCCCGCGCGGTGAACGAGAACGGTCGCAGCGCCAATGTCGCGAGCAGTACGAGCACCGCGAACGCCGAGATCGCGAGGAAGCCGCTCGCGTACCCGCCGCCAACATCGAGCAGCCACCCCACCAGCGGCGACCCGACAATGGCGGTCATCACGCCGCCGGTGCCCACGAACCCCTGCGTGGCCGCCGGACTCGCCGGCACGCTCGCGGCGGCGCCGTTGAAGACCGCCGCATAGGGCAGGCCAACTCCGACCCCTGTCGCGAAGAGGCCCCCGATCGCGAGCAGTAGCGATCCCGACAGGGCCATCGTCGCCAACCCGAGAGCCGCGAGTGCGATGCCCGCGCGGATGACGCCAATCGGTGCCACGCCACGCTCGAGGGCCAGGCCCCCGCCGGAACGGCCGGCGATCCCCAGGACCAGCACGAGCGCGCCGACGAGGCCGCTCGCGACCAGCGGGACGCCGTAGCTCGCCGTGAGATAACTCACGACCCAGGTACCCAGCACCATGGCGAGGCCGAACCCGCACATGTGGCATAGGGCGAGCAACCAGCTGTTGCGCTCCCCCAGCGCCGCCTCGAAGCTTCTGCGAGCCCCCAGTGCCGCGTTCGCCGCATGCTCGGCCGGCGCGAGGCGCCACCAGATCGCCCACGCGGCGAGGGTCATAGCGCCCGACACGAGATAGGCGCGGCGCCAGTCGCCGTCGCTCCCAGCCAGGAGGGGCATGTACAGGAGCGGGATCGCCGAGCCGGCGAGGAACGAGGAGCCGAACAGGCCCTGGGCGAGATGCTGACCGCGATCGGCGAAGATGCCGCGCGTGTAGGCGGCCCCGGCCGCGAATGCCAGCCCGCCGCCGAGCCCGCCCAGGACACGCCAGGCCAGGAGCGCCGGGTACGTCGGCGCGAGCAAACCGCAGCCGATGGTGCCGAGGCACGTGACCAAGAAGCCGAGCGTCACAAGCCGGCGGAGACCCCAGCGATCGGCCAGCGCGCCGCCCGGGAGCATGAGGATCGCGGCTCCCACGAAGAACGCGGTCGCCATGGCGCCTGCGCTCGCCGCATCGAGGGCGAACTCGCCGCGGATGAAGCCAAGCACGGGACCATGGTTGGTGTAGCTGGTCGAGACGCCCAGGGCCATGACGCAGACCAGTAGGAGCGCCCGACGGGCAGTGGAAACCGGCATGCGCCAACTGTATCGGGCGTATGCCAGTCCGACCAACCGCTGCGCTGCTCATCGGCCCGGCCGTCGGTCGCCCACGATGAGCAGATACTGCTAACCGCGACTCAGCAGAGCATGCCCCGGGCGACGAGATGCATGGCAGAAAGACTAGACCAAGCCCGGTCAGGACAGCCACGGGAGCAGGGAAGTATGGAGCCAAGCCGGTTGATGTTGGACTCGATGGTGTTCGACGCCATCGCCGACGATGACGGCCTTCGGGCGAGGCTCGTGGATCTCGTCGAGAAGGGGGTGACCGAGCTCCTTATCACCCACATTCAGGCCGACCAACTCGCCTCGATACCTGATGAGACCGCGAGGAAGCGATTGCTCGCCGTCGCGTTCAGCCTCGGGCTGCCGTGTTCCTCGTGACCGGCGTGCTGATGGTGCTGGGCGGCCTCTACAGCTTCGGGGCGGCTTGGCTCGCGTTCGGGTCAGCAGGTGGGGGATCCCAGTACGACGTGATGCTGCACGCCATGAAGGACGGAGAGAGTGAGGTCCCAAACGCATGACCAGGGTCGTCGCGTGACGCACGAGTCGCGCACCACCGAGGGCGACGTCGTTGCCACGCTGGCCCCGCTGATCGCCTGCGCCGTACGTACCGCGCGCGATGCGACATGGCTGGACGCGTGATGGCGATCGCGGCCGCCGCGGCGCCAGCTCGGCCGACTGCTCGGCCGGCCGTGCGGTCCCGGCGGCGAAAGCCGGCCGATCCGGCGCAGGCGTGGGCGAAACGACTGACCCGGACCCGGCCGGGTCTCGTCGCCTTCGTGCTCGATGGCCTCGTGTCGGCCTATGGCCGGCCAACCTGGCGGCGCCGTCTCGGGCCGACCAGCCAGCTCATCCTCACGATCCTCAGCCAGAACAGCGCCGACCTCAACGCCGAGCGGGCCTTCGAGTCGCTCCGCCGGTCGTTTCCCTCAATCGAGCCGGCCGAGGCCCACAGCGCCGGCGATGGCTGGGCCGGCGAGGGCCTGGAGATCGGCGCTCCGCCCGATTGGCTGGCGGTCGAGCAGGCGCCCCCGCTCGAACTTGTCGAGGCGATCCGGCCGGGTGGGCTCGCCCGGGTCAAGGCGCCCCGGATCCAGGCGGCCCTGCGCCTGATCCGGGCCGAGCAGGGCGATCACTCCCTCGAGTTCCTCGGCGAGATGCCCGCCCTCGAGGCCCGCGACTGGCTCACCGCGATCGATGGGATCGGCCGGAAGACGGCCTCGGTCCTGCTCATGTTCTCGTTCGGGATGCCGCTCATGCCGGTCGATCGCCACGTCGAACGGGTCAGCCTGCGGGTTGGCCTGATCCCACCCAAAGCGAGCGCCGACGAGGCCCACGAGCTCTACCTGGCGATGCTCGAGCCGGACCAGATGTACGAGGCCCACGTCAACCTGATCACTCACGGCCGGAAGATCTGCCACGCCCGCAACCCGGACTGCGCTCACTGCCCGATCGCGCCCCGCTGCCGCTACTTCGACCGCAAGGCGCCATAGCTCGGTCGCGGCTCCGGTCCCCTCACCGCCAGTTCGTGACAGATGTCGCCTGGATGGAAACGGACTACACACGAGAGGTGGTCACGTCTGGTTTCCCAGGCTTGCGCCATCTCCAGGACCGTACGCTTCGAGCGCAACTGGACGGCTACCTCGAGCGGATCATCGAGCATGACTTCACCGAGATGGGCAGTACGGTCCGCAATCCCGCCGTGCTGCGGCGCTGGATGACCGCCTATGCGGCCGCGATGTCGACGACGGCGACCTTCGAAACGATCCGCGACGCCGCGACGGGTGGCCATGGCGAGAAGCCGGCGAAGTCGACCACCCAGCCGTACAACGACATCCTCCAGCGACTATGGATCGTCGACCCGGTCCCCGCCTGGCTGCCGACTCGCAGCCACATTTCGAGGCTGGGTTCCCCTCCGAAGCATCAATTGGCCGACCCCGCGCTGGCAGCCCGCCTGCTCGGGATCGGCATCGACGCACTCCTTGAGGGTCGCACGGCGGGTCCACGAGTGCCTCGCGACGGGACCCTGCTCGGGGCATTGTTCGAGTCGCTCGTCACCCTCGAGGTGCGCACCTGCGCCCAGTCGGCCGAGGCGACGGTCTCGCACTTGAGGACTCGCGGTGGTGATCACGAGGTGGATCTGATCGTGGCCCGAGACGATCAGCGCGTCGTCGCGATCGAGGTCAAGCTCACTCGCACGGTCGACGACAACGACGTCCGCCATCTGCGCTGGCTTCGGGAGCAGATCGGCGATGACCTCCCCGATGCGGCCATCATCATGACCGGCCCAGAGGCCTACCGACGCCCCGACGGGATCGCGGTCGTGCCACTTGCGCTGCTCGGCCCGTAAGCCTTTGCCGTCGCGGACTGGGACGTGTCGAGGTCAGCGCAAGAATCAGAGTCGGTCGCCGGCGCGGCTCATGCGCTCGATCGCTCGCACAGCCACCGCTCTCGTCCGCTGAGCTCGATCGCGAGCGGCAAGGCCGGGACACTAAGGTCGGTCGTGGCGGTGCGACTCCTCTCGCCCCGACCAGAACATCCGTTCTACGGGTCCGTGCTCACCGCGGCACACGCTGGCGTTGCGCCGCCGCACCAAGTCGCACCGACGGGCCTCAGTGTCCCGGTTGGAGCTAGAACGAGACCAGTATCGGTGTCCGAGAGATAGCCCGATCGGGGTACCAGGGTCGCGGGAATCGACGAGGCCGGTCACGAAAGTCCAGCCGGAGTTGGAACTCGATCCCTAAGTCTTTGAGTCCTGTTGGATCAGGAAGTCGAGTCCCGGCCTCATCGCCGCGCATTGGTCTCGCGCCAGGCCAAGCCCGAGTTTCAGCGACAAACTAAAACCGCACAGAACTCTTGGCCCAATGCGAGCGGCCTTCCTACGACGAGTCCGGAGGGCTAGCCCTCCGGCACGGTTCGCTTGGGAAGCAGACACTCTGCCAGCTGAGTTACTCCCGCTCGGGAGGCGGCCATCGTAGCAAACGGACCCTGTCCGGGCTGGTGCCAATGGAATAGTCGTGGTGTGCGAATGTCAAGCGAAAATAGGACCACCGTGATGGCGTAAAGCAGGACCACCTGGACATGGCGTGGACCTGGGTCAGTCGAGCGGTGGCGACTCCTTTGGTCGGTCGGGGTCTGGCGTGACGG
>JBBSFD010000100.1:0-6322 GCA_038239115.1 Candidatus Limnocylindrales bacterium
GTATCCCCCCGGGCTCGATCAGCACGCTTCCGGGGTAAAGATGGCCCAATTAGTCACCGACCGATCCGGAATACCGGATCGACGGTGAGGACGGCGCTGACCTTCACCGCGGATCGATGCGGCTTCGTTCTGATCCAAGGCCACGGAAGCTAGGTCCATTCGGGCCGCGCACACTATTCGTGGGCCTTAGCCAAGAGACTGCAAGTCGGCGGAACATGCCGTCGCGCCTGTGCCCGGTGCTCCGTGCCTGAGCCAAGTCCGGGACTTCCGTGTTGTTGAACACAACTACAGGACTGACACGGAAGAGCTCGATGGCGTTGTTCAACATGGAGCTACGCAGGGTCGCGTCTGGGCGACCCTGGCCGCACCTTTCCTTCTGTTGGAGGCGAAGAACTGGTCCCGTCGCGTCGAGCAACAAGTCGTCTCCGTTCTGCGGGTCAAAATGCAGGGTCGCCGCGGCAGCGTTCGCATCGGGCTGCTATGCGCAGCGGCAGGGTTCACGAGCGACGCCCGTGAACAGGAGCTTCGATTCGCGTCAGACAACCTCACTATCGTCTTCTTTGGTCCGGAAGAGATCGAGGCGTGGGTCAGCGCGACGGATCCCGACGAGTTTCTCGAAATGACCATCCGTCGAGACATGCTTCGGTAGAGGGACCAATGGAATTGCCCGTATCCGCCGGTGGTCGAGAGGGTGATGCCAAGTGCGCAACACCCGGAGTGACGACAGGCTCGGCTTCACTCTGGCCCGGATATGGGTGGAATGTCCCGTGAAAAGCGTCAGAAAAGGATTGACCGCCTCCGAGAATCGGATCACACTCGACCCATCGGTCCTTCGGACCGTGAGCGGCAGGGGAGGACAGCTGATGAATCGTCGGGTTCCTACCAAGCTTCGAACTCGGCTCTGACGTTTATGCACCCGCACAACCCGATGGTTGGCCTGATGCCCCAGCCGCTGGAACCGACAGGACCACAGCGGCCGGGACGGGCCGGCACGTCTAGCTAGTTGACGGCTGTCTACTCCGGGGTAAGATCGTTCGGTGGCGGACCACGCGGGGGACAACGGGACGTAAGCTGCTAGCAGGCAACTCGCCGTTAGACTCCGTCGGCTTCGCCGGACAGTCGCAGGGTCGGCGCGTTCCGTTGGCAGCGGTACGTCGGCCAAGGAGGGTGGGATGCATCACGCTAGAAGGGCTGTTTCGGTAGTAACTCTGTGCCTTGCTCTCGCAGGGGCAGCACTGCCAATCGGGGTTTTCACCCCACAATAGTCGCAGCCGCCTCTGCGGTCGAGCCCCGGATCGACATTCAGATCATCCCAGGCGGAGGATGCGCAGTGCAAACACTCGCTGGGTCCGTCGGTTCAGTCACCATGGAGATGTGTCCCCAGCCAAGCGTAACGCAGCATGGCACTGTCGCACCCCAAACGGGTCGCACGGCGCCCGCCACATCAGGCGTGGGCTCGTGGACCTTTAGCTGCTACGGGGGCGTGACGTGCTGGGCGACTTACATCCACACCGAGGGGTTTGCCGTCGAAAAGTTCTACGGTAAGCAGATCGGGGGGCCCCTAGTCCAAGTCGCGTCCGCAACTGGGTACTGCTATGACCCAATGGGATGCGTCGTGAACGGCTTCTGGTCGCCCCCAAATCATCTTTGGTCTGGGACCAGCGCCCTGGCATTTGGCGTCGCCCCGGCGCGGCGGTGTACTGCGTGACACCGTGGGTCAGCTCATGGCCGATCACGTCGAGGGCCGTGGTCAATGAGCCGATCTTCATGAGCTGGCCGCTGCCGTCGCCGTAGACCATCTGGTGGCCGTTCCAGAACGCGTTGTCGAGGTTGACCTGGTAGTGGACCGACGACTTCAAGGGCAGGCCCCGATCATCGACGCTGTTGCGTCCGAAGACATCGCGATAGAACTGGTAGGTCTCATCCGCCCCGTCGTAGGCCTAGTTCACCGCGGCATCGGCGACGGCCGGCTTACCCGGCCCCCGACGCAGGCTGCCCGCCAGCGTGCTGAGGTGCTTGGCATCGTAGACCGAGGTCGACTCCGGGGCCGCCGCAGCGGCCGCTAGTCCGGGGCCGGCGAGCGCGGCGAGGCGCATCGTCGGTCCGATCGCGGCCCGCTCGACGCGGATCGCGGCCGAGATCTCGAGCGTATGGAGGGCGGCCTCGCGCTGGGCGGCGGTGCCACGCTCGAGAAGCAGTTTGAGGATGTACGGCGGGATGATCGCGCAGACAGCTGGCTCCTGGCCCATGACTTCCCCTCCTTGGCACCTCCCTGGCTGACCGACGATTGGGTTCGCCGATCTGGTCAGCCCATCAGGGCGACTTCGGCTCGCAGGGCCGCGGGCAGGTTGCCTTCGGTCGCGAGGGTCGAGTGGTAGTTGCTGTCGTCGACCACGGTCAACGGATCGAGCGTGATCGGTATGAGCAGATCAGCCAGAGGCGTTGCGAGCGAGTGATCGACCGGGAGAAGTCCAGTCCGCGCACCGTGTCGATCTGGTAGCTCCGGACGAATCGTGAAGAGGGCCATCGGCTCGTGGTCGAGCTCGAGGGTGAGGGCCGGCCGTTTGAAGCTAATCGCAGGCTTGGTCGCCGCGAGGGTCGGCAGGTTGGCCAACGCCGTGTGCAACCGATCGCGGGCATCGGCGAGCAGAGCTTCGCGATCGCGGGATCGACTCCCTCCTGGGCGAGGTTGAGCACCCGGGTCGTCGACCCGATCGTGACGGACTCGGTTTCGACTCCGGGGTCGAGGGCGGTCATTAGCGCTGGCGTGGCCGCCCGGGCCGTGCCATCGATCATGACCAGCTTGATGTCTGACTCGGTGGCGCTGAACAGATGAGCGTAGGCGTCGCCCGCGGTGCCCGCGATGACGATCAGGTCGGCCCGCTTGCCCGGTTCGAGGGAGCCCAGCAACGTGTCCCAGCGAAGGATCCCAGCGGCATTGATCGTGGCCATCGCGAGCAGGTCGTGATCGGAAATGCCTCCGACGAGCCGGGCGACCTTGAGCTCGGCGAGCAGGTTCTTGCTGCCGCTCGGTGACCAGTCCGAGCCGATCCCGAGCCGGACGCCCGCGGCCCGAGCCGCGCCCACATCAGCCGTCCTGCCGTACAGCAGGAGGTTGCTCAGTGGCGACCAGACCATCGACGCCCCATTGGCAGCGAGGACGTCGAAATCGGCCGGCTTGAGCGATACGCAATGGATCCCGGCCAAGCTCGGGGCGATCGCCCAGCGATCCTCGGGCGGAGGCTCGCGGAGCGCCTGGAAGTGAGCCTCTGCGACACTGTCGGTGCCCTCGGCAAGATGGAGGATCAAGCTCGTCGCCCGCTGCTCCTCGGCGCGGAAGTTGGCGGCGTCGCGAGCCGCGACATCACCGATCCGTGTCGTCGCCCCAGGCAGCCCCGGTTCTTGGCTGGCCTCGACGTTTCGACAAGCACCGAAATAGAGATGGCGGATGCCCGCGTCCGAGTACAGCGCGATCCCCTGCGAGGTGGTCGTCCCTCCGAGCAGCGCCTTCGCTTCGACGTACCGAACGACGGCCTCGGGTAGACCCGCGGTTCGGCCCAGGATGCCCATCGGCCCGCTGATCAACTTGTGGTACGTCGGCCCGACGGACCATTGGTCCCGGTTCTTGAAGAGGTTGGGGACCTGCCAGAGTGGCAGGACGTCCAGAAGATTGTGGAGTTCGATTAAGCCCGGGTAGATCGTGCCGTGCGTTGCGATCGGCTTGAGCCCCTCGAAGCCAGCGGGGGGCGGCTGACCCGCCTCGAGCACCGCGGCGATCGAGCTCCCCGCGACATAGACGACCCCGGATGCGATCGGAGCAGCGCCCGAGGCCATCGTGACCACACGGCCGGCCAGGGCAAACGAGCCGGGCGCGGCCACCTAGGGCACGCCTCTCGGGGCGATCCAGCGGAGCGTGTGTTTGTCGTCGGGTGACGGTCGATCGACCGAGTTGTTCCGGACCGGGCTGGTAGTCCGACCCCAGTGGTCATCGCCGAACCAGCTTGGTACTCCGAAGGGCAGATCGCCTGGTGGAATCCGGGCATAGTCGGACTCCCGGAAGCTCGTGCCGTAGTTCGGCAGCGCCGGGTTTCCGTCAGGGTCCGGGGTGACCCGGGTTCGAGGTCCGGGATCGCCGCCTTCCAGCTCGCGAGGAGAGCGGCCGTGCTGCGATCGCTCGGGTGGGGCACGTTGCTCACGGGGACGGCGGGCTTCGAGGTCCATAGAGCGACAGCCTGCTGGGCATTCGCGCCGAAGGCGATGATCGCCTCGAGCGGTCCCGCGGCTGCGGCGGCGTCGTACAGCCCATTTCGCCAGGCCTTGATCGTCGGGTCCGGCAAGGATCGCTGGAACCGCCGCACTATGGGAGGGGAAGAGGGCGTAGGTAAACGCGTTGAGACAGAGATACGACTGGGTCAGCCCGAGCTTTCCCAGAAAGCCCTGGACGCGTTGGTCGGCATCACCGACGAGGGTGCGTCCGACGACCCGCTCGGTCGGGCCGGGAGCGATGCTGCGAAAAGCGCCGCGAAGCCTGGGGGTGGACCCGGGTCGAAGGCGGTCACAGAGGGCACGGGTCGAATCTGACCGGCGTCGACCCATGAACAAGGTGCATCGACGGTCCCCCGAAGCCTTGACGAGTCAACAATCTGGCAGTGACAGCAAGTTGTCCTTGGTCGTCGTGTCTCGATCTGTTCGGAGGTAGGCCGACGTGCATTTGGCGCATCGCGCGATGACTTCAACGTTTGCACGGAGCCCATCGCCCGTTGTCCAATAAGCCTCCCGTCCGGACTGGATGTTATAGATAGCGGTAGCCTTTGCGACCTTTCTGCCGTCCTCGAGACAGATGGCGGCGATGTGCCGGTGGGCTGAGCCGGCGTACACGTATTCCTTGTCGGTACGATCTACCCGGTAGCTCGCCAAGGGTCCCTCCGAGTATCCTCGCTCACCCCCAAGCCGGAAGTGCGGGGCGGTTGTTCGCGAGTTGCAAGGAGATCATGAACCGTCTGTCAATGCCGACGGGACAATTGGGACGATTACTACTGGACCGACGGCAGCCATCGGCGTCGTTAGGCCCCACCGTCGCGAGCGCACAGTCGCGGGGACTCCGCGCCAGACTCCTCTGCCGTGCTAATCAAGCCGGAGCACGCGCTGGGCTCGACCGATGAGGCGATCGTCGTGACTGGCGACGAGCAGGCCGCGACCCTTGCGGTTGAGCTCGACCATGACCTCAATGATCGCGTCGGCACTGGCTCGATCGAGGTTGGCCGTCGGCTCGTCGACGATCAGCGCCGCCGGATCGGCGTACAGGGCGCGGGCGAGACCGACCCGTTGCTGCTCGCCACCGGACATCTGGGACGGGAAGTGGTCGGCCCGGTCCAGTAACCCGACCTCGGCCAGCATGTCCCGGGCCCGAACTGCCCGGCTCCCCCGCCGCGTCGGACCTGCCGGCACCCCCGGCAACGCCACGTTCTCGGCCGCGGTCAGTGAGCCGATCAAGCCGCCCGCTTGAAAGACGAAGCCGAAGAGCTCGAGACGTCGCTTGGCGCGTTCAGCCTCGGACAGGTGCAGGACCGACTCGCCTCGCCAACGGACGTCGCCCGCCGACGGCACAAGCAGTCCCGCCGCGACGTGAAGTAGGGTCGTCTTACCCGAGCCGGAGCGCCCGGCGACACAGGTGAACCCACCGGACGCGAGCGACAGGCTCGTGCTGGGCAGGGCGGTCAGCGGACCCATGCCGTCGCGACCGGGATAGCGGACGACGATCTCGTCGAGCTCGAGCAGGGCGTCCTCGTGCTCGGTCACCTCAGGCTCGACCAGCGCTGACGCCGGCGGCCCGCCGGTACGGGCGAGCCGCGAGAGCGCCCCAGATCACGACGCTGACCGCGAGCAGGGCAGCGATCGCCGCCGCCGATGAAGGCGCAACCAGGCCGACCGGCGTGGCGGCCTCGGCGGCCGTGACCGCGGCGACCACGGCTGCGCTGAGCCCCAGGATCAGGCGCTGGGCGCCCAGGCTCAGGGACAGTCGCCGGGGTGACCAGCCCGAAGCCGCCAAGATCCGGAACTCGGTCCGGCGGTCGGCGGCATCGAGCCGGAGCAGGAGCCAGGTCGTCAGGATGCCGCCCACGAGAAGCAGGGCGAGGAGCGCGATCTGGCCTGGGCGGAGCTCCTGGCTCAGGGCACCGGCCAGACGGGTCGGCCCAACCCGCTCGCTCACATCGCTCACGATCAGCGCGCTTACCGCCGCGGCGGCACTGCCCAAAGCGAGCGCGACCGCCGCGACGACGAGCCGGACCGGCCGGGCGACGCTCGACCGAACGCCGTGGGA
>JBBSFD010000101.1:0-6262 GCA_038239115.1 Candidatus Limnocylindrales bacterium
CCGATGATCTCGTCGGTGATCTGCTCGAGCATCCGGACGCGCTCGGCCCGGGTCAGGGCGAGGCCTTCCTCGTCGATGACCTTGCCGAAGATCTCCTCGATCTGGCGACGGACCTCGACCTGGTTGGACAAGTCGAGCTTGGGATCCAGGTCCTGGATCACCCGGCTCTGGATCCGGAACTTGACGTCCCGGAACGACTCGCGCACCGGGCCCTGGGACATGAGCCTCTGGGCCGGCGTGGCCGCCGGTGGCTGGCCCGGTGTTCCGGGCGTGCCGCCAGCCGGCACCGGGGCGTTGCCCGGCGCAGCGCCGGGTCCGCCCGTTCCCGGTCGAGCACTCTCGATCCGCTTCAGCAGGGACATCCCCTACACCCCTTCCCGCCCAATCGGGCCGATAATTGCTAGCGCCATGCGAACAGGCTTTTCTTGGCGGCCGGCGTCTTGCGAGCCTCGGTGGCTTGCTTACGTTCGTCGCCGGTCAGGGCGGTCGCCAGGCGCAGGACATCTTGCGAGACCTGCGCTTCGCGGTTGCTGGTAAAGAAGGGTACGCCCCGATTGAGGGCATAGACCACAGAACGACCGTCACTCACGATCGTATGGTCCACCTTTCGTCCAATCGAGTGCTCCACGTCGGCCACCCGAATGCCCAGGGTCGAGTCGGCCCGATTGAGCAGGAGCTTGATCGAGGTGTCCTCGTAGCCAAGCTGGTTGGTGACCTCCAGGAACAGGCGCATGTTCTTGATGCTCGTGATTTCGAGGGTCAGCATCGTCAGGATCACATCCGCCTCGTCCAGGATCGCCAGGGTCGTATCGGACATGGCCGACGAGCAGTCGACGATGATGATGTCGTTGGTCCGGCGGAGCAGCTCGAGGGTCTTGCGGACCCCGGCCGCGGTGACCAGCTCGGCCATCTCCGGTGATGGCGGGGCCAGGAGGACCTTGGCGCCCGAGGAATGGACGATCAGGAACGGATCGATGGTCTCGAGCTCCAGGCCGGCCTCCAGGTCGGGGGCGAGATCCGCGATCGACTTGTTCTTGGGGTTGAGGTTCAGCAGGACGCCCACGTCGCCGAACTGGAATGAGCCATCGACGAGGGCCGTCTTCTGGTTGAGCTCGGACGCCATGGCCACGGCCAGGTTGACCGCGATCGTGGTCCGGCCGATGCCACCCTTGGGCCCGAACACCGCAACCACCTGGCCCAGGTCCCCGGGCTCGACGACCGCGACCGGGGCAGCCACCACGACCGGGAAGCGCTCGAGCTTCTCCTGCTCGCGGGAATGGATCTGGCGGATCGACGAGATCAGCTCGTCCGAGCTGAACGGCTTGACCAGGAACTCGCGGGCGCCGGCCAGCATCGACCGGCGGAGGTAGTCCGCCTCGCCCTGCACCGACATCATCACGACCGAGGTGCCGGGCACCTGGGCGGACAGCTGCTCGGTCGCCTCGATCCCATCCATGTCCGGCATGTTGATGTCCATCAAGACGATGTCCGGCTTGAGCGAGGTCGCAAGCTCGATGGCGCGGCGTCCCGACTCCGCCAGCCCGACGACCTCGATGTCACTCTCGAAGCCAAGCAGCCTCGCGAGGTGATCTCGGGTCTCCGTGATGTCGTCGACGATGAGGACGCGGATCTGGTCAGCCATGGGGTCTGTTGGTAAGCCTTCTTGCGTTGCCTGGGTGAACCGGCGAGCCAGCCCCGGAGCGCGTGACGGGCGCGGGATCCGTGAGGATCGATCGCGCCCGTCCGGTCGCGTGGCTGGGGTGGGAGCCTGCCTTGGTCGCTATGACCTGGGCGGGCTCCCGGCTGTGCTACTTCTTGGGCGAGGGTGAGGCCAGGATGACTGGCTCGGGCGCCGGCAGGATGATGCCGTACTGCTCGATCATGGTCTTGAGGGTCACGCCCGTGGTCGGGTCGAGCGAGGGCACCACCGCGTTGGGCGGCGTTGATGCGTCGACGTAGTCCTTGGGCGAGCGCAGGACCAGGCTGAGGCAGCCGTCGATCTGTCCGTAGCGCAGGACTTCGGTCTGCTGGGCGGTGACGCCCACGATGACGATTTCCTGCTGTCCGTTGAGGGACGTTCCGGTCGTGCCCGGGCTGGCTCCAGCAACGGCCGCGGTAGGCGGCGGCAGCAGGGTGCCCAGGACGGACAGGTTCTGGACGATCATCTTGACCGTGGCGGCCGGGTTGACCGCCGGGAGGTTTGGCCAGCCAGCTCCGCAACTACCGGCAGTGCCGCCCAAGCCCAGGATCACGTCAACGTGATCGCCGGCCTGGATGAGCGTTCCGACGCCGCTGAGCTGATCGACCTGCACGGACATCGCCCGCTGGCCCTTGTCGAGGTTCGGTGTGATCGAGGTGGCAAAGCCGGGCGACACGAACATCGCCGAGTTGAGGTCGGTGTTGGCCAGCACCTGGGCCCGGATCACCTGGCCAACGACGTCATTGACGCTGGCGAAGGCGGTCGACGATCGAGTCGTGATGTCGACCTTGCGGGTCGCCACCATGCCCGACGTGATCTGTGAACCAATCGGGATATCGACCGTCGCATAGACGGTGTCCTGCTGAGTCACTACCGGTTGTGTGGTAGTGCTGTTTTGCGACCCGAACAAGAGGATGATCAGGACGAAAACGATGATCGCAAGGATGATCCCACCTAGCAGGAACACCCGACTCGAACGCTTCAAATTCTTCTCCCCAGCCGTGTGACAAGTGGCACCACTGTAGCATCGCCCAAAGGCCGCGCGACTATACCAAAGGGCTAGGACCATTAGGAAGAAATGGCCGGAAATCGAGCGGACCGCAAACTTGCTGCAAGGTGGTCCGGCGATGACAGCAGAGCCGACAAATGGAACGAGCGGCGGCTCCGTCGAGGGAGCCTGCCGCTCGTTTCTGATTCAGTTTGGAGCGACCGACCGAGGCCGGTCGAGCTGCGGTCCTAGACCGAGTTACCGACGGTGCTGAGGATCTTCGAGACCTGGCCGCCCAGGAAGATGAGGGCGATGATCGCGACGATCGCGATCAGGGCGAGGATCAACGCGTACTCGGCGAGACCCTGACCTTCGTCATCGGAGCGGAAAGATGCGATGAGTGCGGAAATGTAGTTCATCATGTTGTGTTCACCTCCTTTCATCGGAAAGTCCCGTCGCCAATTTCTGACGAGGGCCGCGTTACGGTAGTGAGGGCCTTGATCGTTGTCAAGACCTGGTCCGGAAATGGCAACGCCGGACCGAAAGAACGGTCCGGCGTCGTTCCATCGTGCTCGGCCCAGGGGGGTCGAGCGAGCGATCCTAGACCGAGTTACCGACGGTGCTGAGGATCTTCGAGACCTGGCCGCCCAGGAAGATGAGGGCGATGATCGCGACGATCGCGATCAGGGCGAGGATCAGGGCGTACTCAGCGAGGCCCTGGCCTTCCTCGTCGCTGTTCAGGCGGGCGAGGAACGAGTTGACGAGCTGCATCTGATGATGCCTCCTGGATTAGTCCACCCCCGATCGAGGGCAGGCGAACCATACGGCCGGAGCCGAGCCCGCGTCGATTGGGTCATTGGTACTGAATCGGATGACCCGTTCAGCCAATCAGGCCGGTGATCCAGGCCAGGATCGTGGCCACCTGGTCGCGCAGGAAGACAAGCAGGATCAGGATCACGAGCAGGGTGAGCAGGCCGATCAGGGCGTAGTCGACCAGGGCACCCGCCGGCCGGTCCAAGCTAACCCTCGCTGTTGGCCGGGCCGGAGGTCGGAGCCGGCTCGCCGGGCTCGGCCTGGAGGTGCGCACCCTCGCTGGGCAGGATCGCCACCAGGCGCACTTCCGTGCCGTCGGCCAGCAGCTCGGCGACCATGCCCAGGGTGCCGGCGCGCTGGACGATCTCGCGCCAGGCCTTGGCCGGCAGGACGTGGCTGGGACCGGTCTCGGCATCGGCTGCCCGGGCGGTCCGCCGCTCGTCGATCATCAGGCTCAGGGCGGCCGGGGTGGACGGATCGGCCGCGGGCACCTCGGTGGCCTCGGTCCGGGCTGCGGCTTCGCCGGCGATCGCGGCGATCCGGGCTTCGATCTGCTCGCCCCAGTCCAGCCGGATGACGACCCGCCGGGGCAGCGTCGAGAGATAGCCGGCCAGGGCCAGGTCGATCATCCGGAAGAGGCCGCTCTCCAGCTCCATCGCCAGCCGGCGATCGCTGCCGAGCGAATCGAAGTCGACCACGACCTGGGCTCGCCGGCCACGTTCCCGGGCGGCCCGCCGGATGGTCGGCACCAGGCCCAGGTCGTCGAGGACCATCGGCCGGACGTCGAAAATGAACGACTTCGTGGCCTCGAGCGTGCTCTGGACCATCGCCACCAGGGCCTTTACCTCGGCCCGGGCGAGGGTCGGGTCTCGCTCGACCAGCCGATCGACGATCTGGGCCTGGAGCACGATGTTGGTCAGGCTCTGGGCCGGACCGTCGTGCATGGCCCGGGCAATGTCGCGGCGGAGGTCCTCCTGGGCGGTCAGGATCAGGCGCGAGACGGCGGCTGGAACTTCGCCCTCCTCACCGTCGGCCAGGGACACCAGGCCGCCGATGGTGCCGGGAAGCCCGCCGGCCGGGGTCGACCAGCCGCCGGCGACGGCGGCCGCGTGCAGGTCGGTGCTGTAGGCGGCCAGGGCATCGCGATAGCGCCGAAGCGCCTTCTGCTTGCCCTGCAGGACGTCAACCTGGGATTCCATCACCACGGCCCGCCGGGTCAGCTGGACCAGCTGTCCAGTCGCATCGAGCAGGTCGGCCGGATTGGGCGCATTGGTGCCACGCAGCGTGGCCACCCGATCGGCGGTCTGGCTGCGCTTCATCTCGTGACGATCAGCCTCCGACCGAGCCTGGGCGACGAGCAGGTCGATCTCGGTCAGCTCGGACTCGAGGGTGGCCAGCTCGGTATCGACCCGGCCGGCGAACCCGCCCGGATCAGTGGCCGCGGCTGGCCCTGGTTCGGTCAATCCTCGGGCATCCGGATCCAGCCCTGGCGCATCGCGTAGACGACGGCCTGGGTTCGATCGTTCACGCTGAGCTTCCGGAGGATGCTCGACATGTGGTTCTTGACGGTCTGCTCGCTGATCGACAGCGCGTAGGCGACCTGCTTGTTGGTCATGCCCTGGGCGATGTTGTCCAGGATCTCGACCTCACGGGGCGACAGCGGCGCGAAGATCGGAGCCGCTTCCTGGCCGTACACGGCCAGCTCGCGGAACTCCTTGAGCACCCGGCTGGCGACCGCCGGCTTGGCGAAGACCTTGTCGTTGATCAGGTACTCACCGGCGGTCACCCGGCGGATGATCGTGACCAGGTCGTCCGGCCCGACATCCTTGAGGATGAACGCCGCGGCGCCGGCCTTGATCGCATCGAACAGGGCGTCCTCGTCTTCGCTGACGGCCAGCACGATGATCCCCACCGACGGCAGCTCGCGCTTGATCCGCTGGGTGGTCTCGATCCCGCCCGGAGCCGGCAGCGACAAGTCCATCAGGACGATGTCGGGCGACTGCTCCATGGCGGCATCGACCGCGCCCCGGCTGTCCTGGGCCTCGCCCACGATCTCGAAGTCGGGTTCGCGCTCGAGCAGCCCGCGCATGCCCATCCGGAACAGGGCGTGGTCGTCGACGAGCAGGATCTTGGTGATCTCGCCGACGGTTCGGCGATCGGGGCCACCCCGTCGTCGATCCGGACCTGGGTAGTCCATCGCGTTCATTCGTTCTCCTTGTGGAGCGGAATTGCCAACCGTACGACGGTGCCCCCTTTGGGCCTGGAACCAACTTCAAAACGAGCACCGATCAGTTCGGCCCGCTCGCGCATGAATTGAAGCCCGAAGTTGCGCCGGCCCCGGGCAGCCATCGACCCAACGTCGAAGCCCCGTCCGTCGTCGCGGACCTCGAGCACCCAATCCGGACCATCGAGCATCGTCACGACCGTGGCCGAGCTGGCCGCGGCGTGCTTGCGGATGTTCTGGAGGGCTTCCTGGACGATCCGCAGGACGACCGTCTGGTCGGCTTCGGACAGCGTCTCGCCGGGGGCGCCCATCTCGGCGGTCACGGCAATTCCGGTCAGGGCGCTGAAGCGCTCGACCGCGTCGGTGATCGAACCGGTCAGGCCGAGCTCGGCCAGGAGTGCCGGCCGGGACTGGCTGATGAAGCTGCGGGCCTCGTCCAGGTCGCGCCGGAGGCGCTCGCCAACCAGGCGCAGCTCGTGCTGGGCCGCCACCGGATCGTCGACCATGACCCGGCCCACGTAGTCGATCTGGAAGATCG
>JBBSFD010000102.1:0-6093 GCA_038239115.1 Candidatus Limnocylindrales bacterium
CAGACGCCGGCCGAGCGGTTCGATGGCACCCCATTTACCGACCAGGGCTTCAAGAGCGTCCCATCGCTTGCTCAGGTTGCCGACCTGCTCGATGCGATCCTCGCAGCCTGAGTCTCATCTTCACCGGGGAACTTCACTAAGCCGGCCACCCGGCCGGTGTGCAGGGCCACGGCGCCCAGGGCCAGGCGCCGAAACGAGACGTCGACCAGGCCGGCCCGGGTCATCGTCCCGGCCAGCACGGCGGCGTCCGGAAAGCCGTCCAGCGAGCTGGGCAGGTAGCGGTACGTGGCGCCGTGGCCGAAGGCGCCGGCGACCAGCGGCGCCAGGCGTCCGAAGGACGATCGAAAGACCCGGCTCCAGCCGCGCTGCGGTGGCATCGACAGCTCGAGGCAGACGACCCGTCCGCGCGGCTTGACGACCCGGGCCAGCTCCCGGAATCCGGCGTCGAAGTCAGCCAGGTTGCGCAGGCCAAAGGCGATCGTGGCGGCATCGAACTCGTTGGCCTCGAAGGGCAACGCAAGGGCGTTGCCGACCCGGAACGATAGCTGCACGAGATCGGCGTACGTCTCGGTGGCCAGCCCGACCATGGCCGGCGACAGGTCCACTCCGACGACCCGCCCGAACGGACCGACGAGCTCGGCCAGGCTGACGCTGAGCTTGCCCGTGCCACAGGCAACATCGACGGCGGCATCGCCCGACTCGAGCCCGGCCGCTGACGCTGCGGCCCGCCGCCAGCGGCCATCGCCGCCGGCTGTCATCAGGGTGTTGACCCGGTCGTAGACCGGCGCGATCTCGTCGAACATCGCCGCCACGTCGGCCTCGGGCACGGGGTTGCCCTGACGCGATGTCGTTGGTCGAGGCATCATCGACCCTCGCGCCGCACCCGATCGAACGATGGCCGGGCCACCAGTCGGACGGCCGCGGCCAGACCAGCACCGAGGATCGACCCGTGAGCAACCCCAGCGGACCATCGTCCGGCCCCGGCCAAGGGCCCGGCGACGCCAGCGACGACTCGGCCCGTTCGGCCCAGGCCTGTCCTCGCTGCGGCGCCCATCGCCTCGCCCTGCTGAGCCTGCCCGACATCGACACCACCGGCTATCGCCCGCTGGACGAGGCCTATGGCATGACCGGTGGCCCAAGCCTTGAGCAGCCCGCGATCGGCTGCCTCGCCTGCGTCGCGGACTGGCCGAACCTGGCCGCGTTCCAGGCCGAGGCCGACGGTGCCGACAAGGACGCGAGCCCGGCGAATTCCGGGTAGGACCGCGGCCGGCCGGCCGGCCTGGGCCGTCGCCGAACCGGTCATCCGCCGACCGTGCCGCTCAGGACTGGATCGGCCGGCGCGGTCGAGCCGTTGACCTGGGCGAGCGAGACGCCGAATGGCGTGCCGGGCGGCAGGTCCCCGAGGCCGGGGACCGGTCCGACCCAGTAGGCCAGTCCGGCTCCCATGTCCATCGCTCCGACATCTTCGCGGCTGCCGTTGACCAGCACCCAGCAGCGATACTCCTGGCCGGCCGGGGCCGGGGTGAGGCCCCGGGCGACCACGACCAGGTCGGTGCTCGTCCGTGAGTACAGGAGCGTCCCGCTGGCGGTCGTACCGGGGCTGCTCACCAGGCTGATCCGGGTCGCGTCGGGCTCGGCGCTGACGCGCAGGCTCCAGTTCGCCAACTGGGCCAGCTCGGCCGTCGTCTCCTGGCTGTCGGCCAGGGCGGCGGCGTTCCGATTGGAGACCACGGCGGCGGTCCCGATCACGGTCAGGACGATCGCCGCGACCAGGCCGAGAGGGAGCGCGACATCGCGCAGTGATCGGCGCCGTTTGGCACTGATCGGCAGGGGCGCCTCAAGTGGCCGGGCGGCAGGTGCCGGGGCGACGGCCAGTGCCGCTGCAATGACCGGAGGGTTGGCAGCCATGCCGCGGGGCCGGCCGATCTCACGGACGAGGGCGAGGGTCCGCTCGCGCAGCTCGGGCGGCGGCGACTCCAGGACGACATCCCGGATGAGCAGCGCCGCCTGACGCAGGCGCTCGGACTCGGCGGCGCAATCGGGACAGCCGGCCAGGTGGCCGGCCAGGGCGGCCGAGGCGGTAGTGTCGCCCGCCGCCAGTCGGTCGAGCCCGTTCGGCTCGACAGCAGCCAGCTCGAGCATCTCGCGGGCCTCGCCGTGGTCGATCATCGGTCCACCACGGCGATCACGGCCCCAGTGTCATCGACCGGCATGAAGCCCGGTCCCAGGGCCGAACGCATGCGCAGGAGCGCCCGTCGGGTTCGGGTCTTGACCGTGCCGATCGGCCAGCCCAGGCGCTCGGCAATCTCGCTCTGGCTGAGCTCGTCGCGGTAGGCCAGGACGAGCACGGTCCGCTCGATGTCGGGCAGCTCGGCCAGGGCAGACGCGAGCGAGGACCGCAGCTCGACGCCCTCCAGGATTGCCGCCGGACCCATCACCGGCCGGCCGGCGCCCACGACCGAACCGCCGCTGACCAGCCGTTCGAGAGTCGCGGTATCGCCTTCATCGGGCAGGGCGACATCGGACACGGCCATGGTCGGCGGGCGACGACCGATGGCGCGCAGGCGATCGATCGTCCGATTGCGGGCGATCGTGAGGAGCCAGGCTGGCAGCGAACCCATCGTCGGGTCGAACTGCTCGGCCCGGTTCCAGAGCGCGAGAAATGTTTCCTGAACCACGTCTTCGGCAAGGCCCCGATCGCTGGTCAGCCGTCGGGCGGTGGCATAGACCGCTCCGGCGTACTGGTCATATAACGCGACGAGGGCGTCCTCGGACCCGGACGCAACCGCCCGGACCAACTCGGAGTCCTCGCCTGACATGCGCTACGCCTCCGATCCGGCTTCGGTTTCATGGGGGATCGCCAGCGGCCGTTGTTCGAACGCACTGGAGTAGACCACGTCGGTCTCGGTCGTGTACACGAACGGCAGCGCCTGGATCTGCTTCATGACCCGCTCGAGGTCGAGCGTATCGGCGGCGCGGACCTTGAGGAGGTAGTCCGCCTCGCCCGCGATGTGGTGGCATTCCTCGACCTCGGGCAGGGCCCGGAAGGCGTCGGTCAGGTCCCCGGTCGGCGGGCCCGGCGACTGGCGGATCCAGCTGAAGGCAAGGATCCCGCGCCCGACTGCCCGGGCATCGACCCGGGCCGCGTAGCCCAGGATGACGCCGCGTGTCTCGAGCTTCTTGACCCGCTCGTGGGCCGACGGCGCGCTCATGCCCACCGCGGCGCCGATGTCCGCAAAGGACGCCCGGCCATCCCGTTGGAGGATGTCGACGATTCGCAGGTCTGTCTTGCTCAGTCCGTCCTGTCGAGTCATCTGGTCCTTATTTGTTAGGTTAGGAGGCGTTGACACTATCGATTTATTAGGTTATCGTGGTTCCCAAGAACCGGACGAACCGAGCTCCGCCCGATGCGGAGGGCCCACCCGGGCCGACGCCGTCCAGACAACCTGGAGGACCACGACATGCTGCTCGCCAGCGCCGTCGGCCTCCTCGCGCTCTTCGCGTTTGTGAGCATCCTGCTCTCTTCCGACGAAGGTCGAGAGGGCACCGATCCACGCGATCATCTCGCAGCCTGGACTCGCTACGGAATGCGCTGATCCAGCGCGGCAGGCTCCCTAGCCTACCCCCACGAGGCCCCCGAACGCCGGGGGCCTTGTTGATTCGTGCCGGCTCCGGGGTCCGCGGCCTGGTTCCTGGCCACAGTCCTGCCATTGAGCAGCCCCAGTGCTGGTAGGCACGACTTCGAGCGAAAATCCCGGGTCTCGCCGGCGGCGGCGCGCCGATTCGTTCACGGCTGAGCGTGGCTCTGCTCCCTCGGCGGGGCTGGTTCGCTGGGTTGGAGGCCCGGGCCCCACCTGCCAGCACTGGCACTGCCAGATGGCATCCCCTGGTCCCGGGCGGGGACCCGGAGCGTCCAATGATCTCCCGGCGCCGACATGTGCACTCAGAACATCAAACGGGTGCTTATCGGTCATGGTGTGGGCGCCCGGCGAGGGTCAGCCCCGCAATTCATCCCGGACCGAGCGTGGGCGGGGATGAATCCGACTGAACGGTGGGTCCGGGCATAGCGATCAGCCCCAGATCCGACCCGCCAGGCCCTGAAACCGCCGATTGAGGTTCTGAGTACACATCTCCGCACCGGGGCGGCCACACGAAGGCATGCCGGCCGCGGCGCTCGGCTACCACTCCCCCGCGGGGATCCGGCGCGGAACGCCGAAGGAGCCGCGGGCAAGATGCGCCTCGAGACAGCTCACGCGCGAAGGGCCGACCAACGCATCGTGGTCCGTTCCGGCCGGCAGCTCGAGGCGGTCGCCGGCGGCGAGGTCGATGCCCAGCCCGAGGCTCGGCAGCCCGAACCGGATGGAACCGACCCTGACCACGATCACCTTGTCGTAGCCGTGCCGATGCCCGGCATAGCGATCGCCCGGGCCATTCGCCCACTCGCCAGGATCCAGGCCTTCGGCCCGCAGCCTCGCGCCGACGTCAGGAGCACCCACCGTCAGGCCGCGGCCTTGCCGATCACGCCGCGGCCACTCCAATCAGGCGGCCGACGATGAACGTGACCGTGGCCGCCAGGGCCCCGATAAAGACCTGGCGAGCCCCGCTGAAGAGGGCGCTCCGGCCGGTCAGCAGGCTGATCCCGACGCCGACCACGAACATTGCGGCCAGGCTCAACGCCAGGCTTGCCACGAAGGCGGCGGCGCCTGAGACGATCAGGTAGGGCAGGACGGGCACGGCCGCTCCGGCCGCGAACGCCACGAGCGACCCGAAGGCGGCGCCCCAGGGCGAGCCGAGCTGGTCGGGATCCAGTCCCAGCTCCTCGCGGATCAAGGTGTCCAGGGCGGCCTCCGGATCGCGGAACAGCCGAGCGGCCACGCGATTCGCCTCGTCTTCCGAGAATCCCTTGGCCCGGTAGATCGCTGCCAGCTCGGCCTGTTCCTCCTGAGGCATGGCTTGCATCTCGGCCCGCTCGAGGGCGATCTGGCGCTCGTACAGCTCACGCTGGGACTGCATCGAGATGTACTCGCCGGCGGCCATGCTGAACGACCCGGCGAGCAGCCCGGCGATGCCTGCCAGCAGGATGAAGTGGGGATCGGACGAGGCGCCAGTGATGCCCATCACCAGCGAGGTGTTGCTGACGAGGCCGTCCGAGACCCCGAAGATCACCGCCCGCAGGGTGCCCGACTGGCCGGTCCGATGCCAGCGTTCGTCGCGACCGACCTCACCCCGCAGGCGAGGCACCTGGACCTCACGGAGCGCCTCGGCCGGAACGCTGACGGCCTCGCCAGGAGGCGCCTTGCTATCGAGCCGGCGCCAGATCTCGGCGTGCTCACGCTCATCTGCGGCGATCGCGACGACCTCGGGTGAGGCCTGCCCGGTGTAGGCGTCCTCTTCGTCGCCCTCCAGCGCCTGGACGAGGTCGCTGACCGCGTTCGTTCCGAAGAGCCGCGCCAGGCCGATGATCAGACGCACCCGCAGACGGGCGCCGTCCGGTTCGGGCACGGTGGCTCCCAGCTCGCGCAGCTTGCCCGCCCACACCTCGGCATGGCGGCGCTCGTTGCCCGCGATCGTGCGAAACGCGGTCGCCCGGCGCTCGTCCTTCTCGATTCCAGCCAGGGCGTCATACAGGACGATCGCATCGCGCTCGAGCTTGAGATTATCGAGGCTTTGCTGGAGGTCGATCGTGGCCATCGAGCCGATGGTAGCCTGCCGGGGGCGACCGGCGGTCGGCGCCGGGCCTAGACTCGGCAGGTGGCCGCCGGCGAGATCCTGTACCTGGACGAGGCGGCTGTCCGCGCCGCGATGCCCCCGGTCGAAGAGCGGATCGAGCTGGCCGAGCGGGCGATGCTGGCCCTCGTCGACGAGGCCGAGCTGCCGCCCAAGATCGGCGTCCATCCGCGGCCGGCCGGCTCGTTCGCCCATGCCATGCCGGCCTACCTTCGCTCGCCGGCAGCCGATGGATCGGCCGACCTGGTCGGGATCAAGTGGGGTTGCCGGGTGGCCCGCCCCCCCCCCCCCGGGCCGGCCGCCAGACATGCGACCGGCATCCGGACCCCACCGCGCCCCCGGCCGCCCCCCCCGGCGCGCCGCGGC
>JBBSFD010000103.1:0-5524 GCA_038239115.1 Candidatus Limnocylindrales bacterium
AGCCGGCCAGAGGCCCCCGTCACGCCAGACCCCGACCGACCAAAGGAGTCGCCACCGCTCGACTGACCCAGGTCCACGCCATGTCCAGGTGGTCCTGCTTTACGCCATCACGGTGGTCCTATTTTCGCTTGACATTCGCACGAAGAGGCGAACTTGAGGGCGCTCGTGACCGAGGCTCTCGAGGCGCTCCCGTCCATCGCTTCCACGTTTGAGATCATCGCGATCGATGACGGTTCGAGGGATCGCACCGGGGCCATTGCAGACGCCTTGGCGATCGCACATCCCGACCTCGTCCGCGTGGTCCACCATCCGACGAACCTCGGCTATGGGGCCGCGCTACGATCCGGACTCCGCGCCGCTCGTTTCGATCTTGTCGCGTTCACGGATGGCGACCGTCAATTCCGCGTTGCAGACGTCGCCCGGTTGACGAGACGGATGGGAGAGGCCGACCATCCAGAAGTCGTCGTCGGTTCGCGAATCAAACGCGCCGATCCTGCCGTCCGCATCCTTTATGCGAGAGTCTACCGGCTCGCAAATCGCCTCCTCTTCGGACTTCGAGTGACGGACGTCGACGCTGCGTGCAAGCTCTTCGAAACCCAAGCACTTGCCGGAATCGCGGTGGAGTCCGAGGGTGCTTTCTTCTCGGCGGAGCTCCTGATCAAGCTCCACTCGCTGGGCGTAGTGTGGTCGAGGTCCCTGTCCCTCATTACCCGCGCATCGCCGGATCTGCCACAGGAGCCAAACCCCAGGTTGTTCTCCGCGCGGTCCGCGATTTCTGGCGCCTCCGGCTCTTCATGTGGGTCAACCGACAGCGCGCGCTCTCCCGCGGCGCGCCCATCCTCGGCAAGGAAGTGCGGACCGACTAAGGACAGCCGGGAGCGTCGACCCGATACAGGTAGAGGGTTTCTTGTGGGCCCTCGAAGAGCAACAGTCGATAGGCCTCGATGTCGGCGTGGAGAAGCCGGAATCCGGGTAGCGTCAGTGGCGATGAGGAGACCACGGCGCAAGGCTGGAATGACGGCCACCAGGCGTCGTACCACATCTCGGAGCTGGTCGGTGCAGCACCGACCGTGGCGACCCCGGTTGCGTTGTAGCCGACCCACTCCATGCCGGCGTCCACCGACCCCGGGGCGACACCCGCTGCGACGGCATAGTCACCCATCTGCCAACGTGCGGAGTCGAAGGCATCAGAATTCAGGACAAGGGCGAATGACGTCGCCACAAGACCTAGGCCGAGCACGGCCGCCGCGGCGAATGCCGGCAACCGAATCGAAGCCCGCACAGAATGGCGTCCTCCGGCTCGAAGAAGCAAGGCGGCGAGGGGTATGGCGAGGGGCCAGAGATAGCGGTCGAATGTCGATGCGACCAAGCCAAATGCAACGAGCCCCAGCCCATAGAGGAGCGCGAATGTCGCGAGCAGTCCAGCCGTAGATCCCACAAGATCCGTCAAGCGCCTTGGTCGGGGTTCGCCGGCACCACGAAGCGCCCTTCCAATTGCTGAGGCCAGCAGGATGCATGCCCCAACGACGGCGGCGAGCGCGACCGCGTTCAAAATGTCCCAAAGTGGCGGCCCAATCAAGATCGGTCGGTCGCCGGCAAGGACGCCAGTGCCGGGTGCGCCGTTCCGATCGATGAGATTGCCAACCATCATGGTCGGGACGATGCCGCTGGTGATGAGCTGGACGATCTCAGCGTTGTACAGGGCGACACCAATCACGAGCCCGACGACTGCGTCAACGAGTCGCCAGCTTCGCCACCAGCCTGTCGCGGCCACGACGAGCGCCGGGGATAGAACCAGGGCCAGCGTTGAACCGGCGAGGCGTACACGGTCAATGCTGAGTGACGAGAGGGGAGCATCGGCGAGGAGACTCACTGAGCCCTGTCCCGGCAGGTTGGCAGTGATCAGGTAAATGCCCCCACACGCCGCCAGGACCACCAGCCCAGCCACAGCGTAGCGGCGGTAGTGCGCCCCTTCCTGGGCTGCGGCGACCAGCAGAACGGCCACGGGGGCGGCCACTGCGAATTCCCTGATGCTGAAAGCAAAGCAACCGACCGCCAGCGAGGCCGTTAGCCATCGCCATCGCGCAGTTCCGCTCCGGCCTAGGGCAACGGTCGCCAGGGCGAGACAACCTAGCTCGCCGGCGAGTGCAGGCACGTCGGTCATGAATGACGTCGAATTGAGCAGAAACCCCGGGAAGAACAAAAGGGCCAAGGTCGCGAAGGTCGCGGCAGGCACGGATAGAACCCGCCTCGCGAGGAAATATCCGGCGACGATGGCCGCAACTCCAAAGGCCGCAGTTGTCAGGCCGAATGCCCAAGACGCTCCGCCCGAGATCCACAAGATCGGCTGGACGCTGGCCAGTTGTCCAATCAGGGACATCACGGTCCAACCGGTCAGCTGGACCTGACCCGTTTGGAAGAGAGTGAGCGCGATCCGTCGGTAGTTGAAGTCGTCGTTGTGCGAGATGTTGAACGACCCCGACCAGACCGCGAGGAACGCGGGGAGAACGACGCCGACGGCGATGAGTGCGAGCACTACGCCGGCGTCCTTGGCTCCCTTCCAAGGACGCGAGAGGGGTAGCCCTGCGCCTTGTGCCTTCCGGAGCGACACCGCTGGATTCGCGGGCTGGCTGGACTGGTCTAAGAGCGGCACCACTTGCCCGACGTCTTGGCCGGGCTCATCCGGGAGCGGCGCGCCTTGCCCGCTTGTCCGTGACAATACTGCCGACCAGCCGTCGGTCTGATTGACCAAGGTGATCGTCAGGCCGTCGAGCGAGCTCGTCTGCTCGGTCGTTGCCGCGTGAAGGGTGCCCATTAGGCCGACTCCCTCGCGCATCACTCGAGCCGAAGAGCCCTCCGTGACGAATGAGATGACAGTTCCGACGGAACAGCCGGGTAACGTCCCCTCATCGATCCGCCACAACGGCTGCTCCACCATCGGCCTCAAAGACGGACTTGATTCTTGTGGGCGGTGATTCCTCGTGAAACCCGCGAATCGATCGTACATTGAAAGGCATCGCACTCGTCCGTCCGGCAGCTCGACGCCGGGTTGGTCGTCGTGCGGGAGTCCTCCTGGCGGCCCAGGACCCGATTGCGCCTAGGATCCCGCGACTGCGGTTCGGCGGTGGCGCATCAGGCAGAAATGAACCCCGGCAGAGCTGGGGACTCTGCCGGGGTTCGATAGGCCGCTCGGTCACAGGAGGCGCGGTCCTGGGACCGGGTTACCGTCGTGGCTTTGAGCGAACTGGCCGAGAATCCCGCGACTGGGAAAGCCGTGTTGTAGGCCGGGGTTCCCCAAGGCTACTGGCGAGGTTGTACGCGAGCTAATTCGACACGCAGAGGGCGTAGACCGTCACGGTGCTTCCCGAGAAGGTGGCTGTCCAGGCCGGCGGGTTCGTTCCCGTGGCTGGGGCGCCGAGAGCGGTTGAGGGGAAGCTGCCGATCAGGCCGGAGTTGTTGCTTTGGCTGAGGTTGTTCACTCCTCCGCCAACCACATGGCTACCAGTTGCACAGGTCGCGGTAACAGGCGAGGAGGCGCCAGTGACGGTGACGCCAGCTGAGATTGATCAGGGCTTCACCGAGGCCGCAGCTGAAGCTCGGGTGACCGGAAGCGGCCAGCAGATGGCCCCGATCGATGTGCTGGAGGGTGACGATCTTGCCCGGATGCTCGATCTTGCCCAGCAGTACCGGCCGCTGTTCACCTTGCTGGCGTTCACGGGGCTCAGGATCGGTGAGGCCCTCGGGCTCAGCTGGCGCGACGTGGACTTCGAGCAAGGGCTCCTCCGGGTCCATCGCCAGCTGACCCGCTACCGCGAGCACGGTCCCCTCAAGACCGAGGCAGGTCGTCGAGAGGTGCTCCTCGCGCCGCCGGTCGTTCGGCTCCTACGGGAGGTCTGGTTGACCTCCATGTGCAAGGGCGACGACGATCCCGTCTTCGTCAACCGCGTGGGTCGGTCGCTCGACTACCGCCATGTCGGCACGGCCTTCCGCTCGGCGGTCGATCGCGCGGGGGTGCGGGTCGCCGGTCGGCTCTCGCTCCACTCGCTCCGCCACGGCTACGCCTCGATGTTGATCGGCTCGGGGGTCGATGTCGTGTTCGTCTCGCGCCAGCTGGGCCATGCCAAGCCGGATGTCACCCTGCGGGTCTATGCCCACCTGTTCGCCCGCCGCGAGCACGCTGAGCGAGCCCGGGCGGCGATCTCTTCCACGTACGCCGAGGTGGCGGCCGCCAGTCGGGGGTAGGACCAGATACGGCGAACGGCCCGCCCCGGTGAGGGGACGGACCGTTCGATGTCAACGGACACGCGTCCTAGACGCTGCTGCCGACGGTGCTCAGGATCTTCGAGACCTGGCCGCCGAGGAAGATCAGGGCGACGATCGCGACGATCGCGATCAGGGCGAGGATCAGGGCGTACTCGGCCAGACCCTGGCCTTCGTCATCTGAGCGAAACGATGCGATGAGTGCAGCGATGTAGTTCGTCATGGTTGGGTTACCTCCTTCCCGTCGAGAGTCCCGTCGCTCCCGGGCGAGGGCTGGTGGTGATTGCTGTGAGTGCTGGCGAGAACCCCGGCGCTGGGGGAGCCGGGGTTCTCGCTGTTGGGCCGGTTTAGCCGCTGGTTATGGCAGTGCGTTCCTACGGCTTGCTAGTTCGTGACGCATAGGGCGTAGACCGTTGCGCCTGAAGAGTCGATTGCCCAGAACCGTGGGTTTGTGCCCGAGGCTTGGAGCAAACCGGCCGCGGTCGAGGCGGGATAGCTGCTAATCAGGCCGGAGTTGTTGGACTGGCTCAGGCCGGTCACGCCACCACCGACGGCGTGGTTGCCAACTCCACAGTCTGCGGTTCTGATCCCTGAACCGCTTCCGCCCGTGACGACGGTCACCGTGGCACCGGGGCCGGTAGCACCAGGGGCGCCCGTCGCACCTGCCGGGCCAGGTCCGGTCGGGCCCTGGACACCGATTGCCCCGGTGTTACCCGTGAGGCCCTGAGACCCAGTCGGACCCTGGACACCGAGCGCTCCGGTGTTGCCCGTGATTCCCTGAAGTCCGGTGAAGCCCTGGACTCCGATCAGGCCGGTGTTGCCGGTCAGGCCGGTGTTGCCGGTCAGGCCCTGGGTGCCGGTCGTCCCTTGAACGCCCTGGACGCCAATCGCTCCAGTGTTGCCCGTGAGACCTTGAGATCCAGTCGGACCCTGCACACCAGTCGTTCCCTGAACACCGATCGTTCCAGTGTTGCCCTTGACGCCGATTGCTCCGGTGTTGCCCGGGATGCCTTGGACTCCAGCCAGACCGGTCGGGCCCTGGACGCCAATCGCTCCGGTGAAGCCCTGGACACCCTGCGTTCCGGTGTTGCCCTGGACGCCCTGACTACCCGGGGTGCCGGCGACACCCTGCGAGCCGGTATTGCCCTGGACGCCAATCGCGCCCGTGAAGCCCGCGACACCCTGCGAGCCGGTGTTGCCCGCGACGCCCTGGTCGCCGGTGTTGCCGGTCAGGCCGGTGTTGCCGTTGAGGCCGGGGTTGCGG
>JBBSFD010000104.1:0-5495 GCA_038239115.1 Candidatus Limnocylindrales bacterium
GCGAGGAGCTGCTGGGCGAGGACGCTGGCCCCGTCCCGCCGGCCGCATCGGGAGCGGCCCGGCCGACGGTCGACGCCGGCGACCTCGACCTGGCCCTGCGCTACCTGTCCGATCATCTCGTGGTCGTGGTTGCCGAGCCCCTCGAGGCGGATGCCCTGGCCGTGGTCCGGGCCGATGCCGGCTATGCCGACGCGCACGTCGTGCTGATCGTCGAGCCCGGAAGGCCGATGGATCGCCTGCCGGACGGGATGACCGTGCTCGAGGCGCCCGAGTCCGATCCCGATGGTGTCTTCGGCCGGACCGTCGGCCGCTTTGCGGCCGCGCTCGACCAGGGCCGGCCCGGGCCCGAGGCCCTCGAGCAGGCGACGGCGGGCGCCGGCTGGCAGGTCAGCGCCGGCTGATCGCTCAGGCTCGCTCGATCAGATCGGGTCCGTCGTTGCGGACATTATTGACCAGGGGACGAACCGGATACAGCTCGATCTCGTCGTCGGGGGCCGGCTGGAGCAGCGCGCCGAGCTCGCCCAGGTCCGTGTTCGTTGGATCGAGCCAGCGCTTCCAGTCGCGCGGCTCAAGGATGACCGGCATCCGGTCGTGGACATCCGACAGGGCCTGGTTGGCGGCGGTCGTGATGATCGTGAATGAGCGGATGACCTGCTCGGTCTCGGGGTGGTGCCAGCCGGACCACAGGCCGGCCAGGGCCAGCGGCGCTCCGTCAGGCCGGTGGATCAGGAACGGCTGGCGGATCCCGTCGATGCGCTGCCACTCGTAGAACGCGTCGGCGGGGACGATGCAGCGCCGCTTCTTGAACGAGTCGCGGAAGGCGCCACTCGTGTCAAGCGTCTCCGCCCGGGCATTGAACAGCTTGGCCGCGATTCGCTCGTCCCTGGCCCACGAGGGGATCAGGCCCCAGCGGTAAGCCCGGATCGCCCGCCGATCGCCTCGCTCGACCACGACCGCGGCCTCGTCGGTGGGCGCCAGGTTGTAGCGGGGCTCGAGCGCTTCGGGGGCCGGCTCGGCCTCGAACAGCTCGGCCAGCTCGGCGGTCGGTCGTTGCTGGGTGAACCGGCCGCACATAGAATCGATTCTAGCAGCGCGCCTGATATCGTCCGGCGATGGAAGAGCCCAGCCGTGAGCGTGCCCCGCAGGGAACGCTGAGCCGGACCGAGGCCCTCGGCCACCTGGCCCGGGCCGCCGCCCTGCTCGGCTCGGGTGACCTGCAGGACGCGGCCAACCTGTACTCGCGGGTGGTGGGCTATCCCGAGTTGGCGATCACGGCCGCGGCGATGCTGGGGGTGGGCAACGTCTGGTTCCGGGCCAGCGAGGAGGACCAGGCCCTGAGCAGCTGGCGGGCGGCGGTCGCGGTCGGCGAGACGCCCAGCAGCTACCCGGCCTGGCGCAACATCGCGGCCGAGCTGGTCCGGCGGGGCAGCCTGCGCGACGCGATCAAGGCCTACCGCGAAGCCGATCGCCGGGCACCCGCGGCGGACAAGGCCGAGATCGCCAGCCGCCTCGGCTGGCTGGCCAAGGAGACGGGCGACAGCGGGGCGGCGCGCCGTTACTTCGCGCGCAGCCGGGGCGACGGGCTGCCATTCACGATGACCAACGCGATCATCGTGATCACGATCGCCGCCTACGTCCTGGCCCAGCCGGGGAGCGAGTGGTTCAACCGCCTCCTGCTGGACAAGGCGGCGGTCGCCTCGGGCGAGTACTGGCGCCTGTTCACGGTCACGCTGCTCCACGAGAGCATCATCCACATCGCCTTCAACCTGTACGCCCTGTACCTGGTCGGACCGATCGTCGAGCGGCTCTACGGCTGGAAGATCTTCCTGTTCATGTACCTCGCCTGTGCCCTGGCCGCGTCCGTTGCGAGCTTCGTGCTCGGCGATCCCAACGTCCAGTCGGTCGGCGCCTCGGGCGCGATCTTCGGCCTGTTCGGCGTGCTCTTCGTGGCCGGCCGAATCCACAAACCGGTCCTCGACCGGCAGAGCCGCAACTTGACCGCCCAGATCGGCGCCCTGATCCTGTTCAACCTGATCCTCGATTTCACGGTGGGTGCCAGCTCGATCGACAACTTCGCCCACCTCGGCGGCCTCCTGGCCGGCGCCTGGCTGGGCTTCGTCCTGGTCCCGCGCGGGGTGCCGACCCTGGCCAGCGGCTGGATCCGGACGAACGGATTGCCTGGGCCGACGGGCCTGCCGACGGACCCCCGGACGGCCAACCTGCTGCGCATCGTGGCCGTGGTTGCACTCCTGGCGGTATGCGTCGTCGGGGTGATCCTGGGCAGCGACCCCTCCCGGTTCGCCCAGGGTTGAAGGCCGCGCCTGATCGCCGAGGTCAGGCGGCGACGGGCGGCGTCCGGGGCAGGTCGATGATCACCCGGGCGCCCCGTGGAGCCAGTGATTCCGCCCGCGCCTCGCCGCCGTGGGCGCGGGCCAGCTCGCGCACGATCGCCAGGCCCAGGCCACTGCCGGTGCCGCTTCGAGCCGGGTCGCCCCGGTAGAACCGATCGAAGATGCGCTCGGTCTCGCCGGGTGGGAAGCCCGGCCCGTCGTCGCTGACAAGCAGGGTCAGCCAATCGGCCGTGGCCCGCGCCTCGAGCCAGATGTGACCGCCCGGGCTGGGCACCACGGCCAGCGCGTTCTCGATCAGGTTGCCCAGGATTCGATCGACCGCCACCCGATCGGCAATGAAGCCCAGGTCGAGCGCCGCCCCACCGACCGGCTGCCCGGCCGCCGATACGCCGATCACGGCCAGGTCGACGCCCTGGGCGGTGGCCCGGGCGCCGAAGCGCTGGACGGTCTGGTCAAGCAGGGTGCCGGCGTCGAGCTGCTCGGGACGCAGGCCGCCGGCGCCGCTGCGCAGGCGGTCCATCGTGTCCAGCTCGGCCACCAGGTGCTCCAGCCGGTCAGCCTCCTGGCCGATCGTCAGGCCGGCCTTGACCGCTTCGGGTCCCGTGACCGTGCCATCGGCGATCGCTGCCGCAAAGCCACCGATCACGGTCAACGGCGTCTTCAGGTCGTGGCGGAGGTTGGCCAGGAGCTGCTCTTCGCGCTCGCGCACGGCCCGCAGCTCGGCCGTCATCGCGTTGAAGTGCTCGGTCAGCTCGCGGACCTCACGCGGGCCCTCGACCGGCAAGGCGGCCTGGCCGATCGTGGGCAGGGCGGCTGTGGCGACCTGCAGCCGCCGGAGGGGTCCGGTCACCGAGCGGGACAGGATCAGGGCCAGGGAACCGCCGACCAGCAGGACGGCCAGCAACCCGATGGGAATCGCCCGGGCCAGGTCGCCCAGCGCCTCGGCACCCGACCGATCGAGGGTCGCGAACACCACCGATCGGGCGTTGACCTTGGTCGCCGCCCAGGCGTGGAGCTTGCCGTCGGCGAACTCGCTCGTGCTGTGGACGTCCTGGCCGCGCAGGGTCGCTGTGGCCAGGTCGATCGTGCCCAGGACGGAGGTGACCCCGTTGATCGAATGGAGGACGCCATCGGGGGTGGCCAGCAGGATGTCGACGTCATTGGCCGCCAGCTGGGTCTGGGTATCGGCCAGGGCGCCCTGCAGGTTGCCCGACGCGATGCTCTGCCGGAGCTGGGGCAGGAGGCTGTCGGCCAAGTCGGCCATGCGGCTCTCGGTCGACGCCCGGTGGAGGTCGCGCAGGACCACGAAGACCGTGCCGCCGATGGCGATCAGGAGGGCCAGGGACAAGGCGGCAAAGGCGGCGATGATCCGGCCGCTGAGGCTGCGCGGCACGGCCGTCAGCCCGCCACCGGCTCGCGCCCGGGCGGCACGAGCCGATAGCCCAGGCCCCGGATCGTCTCGATCGCCGGCCCGTCCTCGCCCAGCTTCTTGCGGACCTCGGCCACGTGGACGTCGATCGTGCGCGTCTCGCCCGGGAAATCGGTGCCCCATACGCCTTCGAGCAGCGCATCGCGGGTGAGCACCACACCGGCGTCCCGGGCCAGGGCCGCCAGCAGGTCGAACTCGCGCGCCCGCAGCTCCAGCCGGCGCGTCCCGACGGTCGCCTCTCGACGGCGGGGGTCGATCCGGAGGCTGCCGACCTCGATCGGCCGCCCGCCTCGGCCGGTCGCCTCGGTCCGCCGGAAGATGGCCTTGATCCGGGCGACCAGGGCCCGCGGATTGAATGGCTTGGCCACGTAGTCATCGGCGCCGAGCTCCAGCCCGACGATCGAATCGATCACGTCGTCGCGGGCGGTGAGCATCACGATCGGCACGTCGCCCCGCCGGCGAAGCTCCCGGCAGACCTCAAACCCGTCGATCTTGGGCAGCATCAGGTCGAGGATCACCAGGTCCGGCTCGTGCCGGGCGTGGAGGGCCAGGCCTTCCTCGCCGTCGCCGGCGCTGATCACCGCCCAGCCCTCCTTCTCGAGGTAGAGCCGGAGCAGCTCGACGATATTGCGCTCATCGTCCACGACCAGGATCGTCTTCATCGCGCCGAGGATACCCGGGCGTGTGTCGCCCATGGCCCCTGGGTGTAAGCGCCGTGTAAGACGGGATCGATGCCGTAGGATCGGCCCATGTTCGCCACCCTCCACGGGGCCTATCCCAGCGCGCCCTTCGATCCGACCGATCCGGCCGCCGTCGACCGGGCCGTGGCGTCCGTCCTCGAGGAGCAGGCCGTCGCCGGGCTGGCCCTCCTGACGGACGGCGGCCTGCGCACGCCTGACCTGCTCGCGGCCACTGTCGCCGGACTGTCCGGGCTCGAGACCGGAGAACCCGCCGGGCACCTGGCGGGGGAGTCGCCCCGGGTGGTCAGCCTGCCGGCCTGGGAACGGCCGGGCCTGGTCGCGTCGTGGCGGTCCACAGCGGAGCTGACCGACCTGGCGGTCAAGGCCCGCCTGGTCGGCCCGTACTCGCTCGGGCGCCGACTCCGGCGGGGCAACTTCGGCCGGCGCAAGCTGACCCTGGCTCTCGCCGCGGCCCTCAACGCCGAGCTCCTGGCCCTGGCCCGGGCCGGTTGTCCGTTCGTCCAGGTCGAGGAGGACGAGGCCGTCCGGATCGGCACCGACGGCCCCGAGCGGCGCCTGTTCGTGGAGGCCCAGGCCATCCTGCTGGACCGCCTGCCCGACGCCACGACGGGCTTCCATCGGAGCCTCGCGATCAGCGGCGGCAACGCCGACACGGCCGGTCCGCCGACCTTCTTCGCGGCCCCCTACGAGAGCTACTTCTTCGACCTGATCGACGGGCCGGACAACTGGCGGCTGATCACGCGGGCGCCGAGAGAGCGGGGGATCGTGTGCGGGGCGGTCGACCCGCACGCGGCCCAGATCGACGACAAGGAGCTGATCGTGTGGGCGGCCTCCTATGCCGCCAGTGGCGGCCGAGGCTTCGAGCGCGTCGGGGTCGCGCCGGCCGGCAGCCTCGCCGCCCTCGACCCGGCCGTGGGCCCCCGCCACCACCGACCCCGGGGGGGAAAGGGCCCGCACGCCCATGCGCCCGGCGCGCTCCCCAACCACCCCCCCCCCGCCCCCCCCCCGCACGAC
>JBBSFD010000105.1:0-5437 GCA_038239115.1 Candidatus Limnocylindrales bacterium
GAGGATCAACGGCACGCGTATGACGAGATGCGAAGGCGCTGTCCGGTGGCCTATAGCGACCTTCTCGGCTGGTCGTTGTTCCGCTATGACGATGTCCTGCGCGCCGTTGAGGATCCGGGCGCCTTCAGTAGCGCCACGAAACGTCGAGCGATCCCCAACGGGCTGGATGCGCCAGAGCACACCGCCTACCGACGGCTCCTGGATCCCCACTTTGGGCCTGATCGGCTGGACCCGCTCGAGCCCAAGGCTCGGCAAATCGCAGCCGGGTTGTTGGAGTCGCTGCTCGCGCGGGGTACAGGCGAACTCGTTTCCGAGTTCACTGAACCGTTCGCCATGCAGGCGTTGTGCGAGTTCGCCGGCTGGCCGCCCGAGGATTGGCACCAGCTGGCCGAAGGGATCCGGGCCAGCCAGGCTGCTTCCTTCACGAAGGACGCTCATGCCGGAGCGACCGCAGCCGGCGAGTTTGACGGCTACGTCAAGGCTGTTTTCGCGGCGCATCGTGCCGCGCCTGCCGAGCATGCCGATGGGCTTACTGCTGCACTGCTCGAATCGGAGATCGCCGGCGCACGGCTGAGTGACGACGACATCGTCAGCATCCTGCGCAATGTCACGGCCGGGCACGGCACAACCGCGGCGGCCGTCGGTGTCGTCGCACTGCATCTAGCAGACGACCCAGCGTTGCAGGAGACGCTCCGTGTTACCCCGTCGCTCCTCCCAGTGGCCATCAGGGAGATCCTCAGGATCGACGACCCGTTGGTAACACTGGGCCGCACGTCGACGGGCGATGTGGAGATGCTGCCGGTCGGATCGCATGCGGAACTTGGCCGCACGTCGACGGGCGATGTGGAGATCGGCGGCTGCGCGATCCGCTCGGGCGATCGAATCTCGCTCATGTGGATCGCCGCCAACCGTGATGGGACAGCTTTTCCGGAGGCCGACACCCTTCGCCTCGACCGCACCTCGACCGCCGATGTGGTCTTCGGGGCGGGCATTCACCGGTGCCTTGGGGAGGCGCTCGCCCTCCTTGAGATCCGAATGGCGATCGAGGCGTTGCTGGCCGCTACGAGCAAGATCGCGTTCGCCGGAACCGAGCCTAAGCGGCGCGCCGTATACCCGGGCAATGGCCTGCGGGCACTGCCGCTGGAACTGAGTCCCCGCTGAGTTCCGTCACACCAGGAGTGAACATGGTCCCCGCAGATGAGCAGCGAGTTCCGCCTTCGGAACGCTTCGCCGGTAGTGAGCACGTCTTCGATCTTGCCGCCTCGGCGGAGAACCTCAAGCGTGAGGCCGATCCGGCGAGGGATGGACACCGACAGATCACGCTGTTCCATGAAGCTGGCATGAGTGCCGTGCTGTTCGACTTCGAGGCAGGGGGCCGACTCTCCCATCACGAGACCGATGGCCTGGTGACGATCCAGACCATCGCCGGGCGCGTCGACGTGGCAACGCCGCAGACGACCCACCGTCGGCCCGCCGGCTCACTCCTCGTCCTGAAGCCGGGCGTCGTGCACGACGTCGTGGCACACGTGCCCAGCCAGGTGCTGCTCATCGTCCATCTCCCCCACGACTAGACCCGATCGTCGCCGATGATCGGCGGGCGGCGGGTGAGACAAGGAGGATCCAGGTTGCTCGGTCGCGTTTTCGAACGACTCCTCGACGCTCAGGCAGGTTGGGCGAAACCTCTCGGCGATTGGGTCCACAGGCTGGCGGCAGCGATCTTCGGTCGGATGCTGCCGATCCGGGACTTCCTCGCCGGGACCTGGCTGGGCCACCCGCTCCACGCCCTGCTCACCGACGTGCCGATCGGGGCACTCACGCTGGTCATCGTCCTCGACATCATCGGCCAGCCGGCGGCCGCCGACGTGGCCCTGCTGGTCGGCGTCCTGTCCATGCTCGCCGCCGCCCTGGCCGGCTATGCCGACTACTCGACGACGGACGGCGCTGCTCGGGATCGGGCGACGATCCACAGCACGCTCATGCTCATCGCGCTCGTGGTCTACGTCGTCTCGCTGGGGATCCGGGCGAGCGGACCCACCAGCCGGACCTTGCCGATTGTTCTGTCGATCATCGGCTACCTGATCCTGGCCGGGGCTGCGTTCGTCGGCGGCGATGTGGTATTCGCGCTGGGTAACGTAGTCGATCGGCATGCCTGGCGCTCGTCCGGCACGAAGTGGCAGCCGCTCGAGGTTGGAGAGATCGCCGAGGGAACCGTGGTCAAGGCCAAGGTCGGCGCCCAGGCGCTCGTCCTCGTTCGCTCGGGCGACACGATCTCGGCCCTGCACGATCAATGCGCCCACGCCGGGGGCCCGCTCAGTGCAGGCACGATCGTGGACGGTTGCGTCGAATGCCCCTGGCACGGCTCGCGTTTCGAGATCGCGACCGGCAATCGGCGGCGCGGGCCGACGGTCTACGATCAGCCGCGCTACGAGGTCCGGGTCGCCGAGAGCGGCGGCTACGAGGCGAGGCGTGTCTCCTAGGCGAGCCCGCATTCGCGCCCGTCCACCCGTTGGCGCAACGGATCGAGAGGACAGACAACGATGAAACGAACGTCCGCATGACCCCGGCATCGGCGCACAACAGCGATACTCCCGACGATGAGCTCGAGCCGCGCTTGACCCCGGATCACCCGCGGCGTGTCAGCGCCGAGGACCTCTTCCGCTACGAGGGCTACCTGGCCGAGATCCTGACCGCCCTCGGCCTCGATCTCGACACGCCGAGCACACGCCCCACCCCGCGACGCTTCCTGCGGGCTCTGTTTGACGCGACGTCGGGCTACGAGGGCGACCCCAAGCTCCTGACGGCCTTCCCGACCGAGTGCCGCGGCGGCGCCAACTGCGAGATCGCCCAGGTCGTCGAGGGACCGATCCCGTTCTTTGCCCTGTGCGAGCACCACGCCTTGCCCTTCTTCGGCGATGTCTACGTGGGTTACGTCGCCCACGAGGGCATCATCGGGATCAGCAAGCTGACTCGCCTGGTCCGAGTAATCACCCGTCGCTTCGGCGTCCAGGAGCGGATGACCTATCAGATCGGCGAGGAACTGGACCGGATGATGGAGCCGCATGGCGTGGCGGTCTACGTCGAGGGCCACCACCTGTGCACCCAGATGCGCGGCGTCCGCGAACTGCATCCGAAGACTCGAACCACCTCGTATCGGGGCGTCTACGTTGACAGTCCCCAGCTGCGAGGCGAGTTCTTCGACGTCAGCGGTCTCCGTCGCGGAGCGTCCTGACGATGCCCGGTCGAGCCCGGCCGACCGGCAAGGCCGGCTGGGCCAGCCTCGAACGGCTGTGGGATCCCGGTCCGACGCGCTCGGCGGGGCCCCTGCGGGGCGGTCCGTTCCCGGCAAGCCTCCGCAAGCGCTACGACGGCGAACTAAGAATCCCGCTCCATTCCCGTCGGCCGACCGTCATCGCCAACTTCGTGTCGACCCTCGACGGCGTGGTCGCCTTCGACACCGACGGGAGCTCGGGCGGCGGTGAAGTGAGTGGATTCTTCGATCCCGACCGGTTCGTCATGGGCCTGTTGCGGGCGATGGCCGACGTCGTTCTGGTCGGAGCAGGTACGGTTCGAGCCGCGCCGACGCACGAATGGACGGCCCGTAAGGTCCACCCCGCCTCGGCCGCGCTCTACGCCGCATGGCGAGCCAGGATCGGCATTGCCTGCTCTCAGCCGACGACGATCGTCGCCACCGCCAGTGGCGCGCTCGACCCGCGCCATCCGGGGCTGTCGGCACCGGATGTCCCCGTGATCGTCGCCACGACGAAGGCCGGTGCGAAGCGACTCAACGTTGCCGGGTTTGCGTCGAACGTCGAGGTCGAGGTCGCCGGTGCGGGCGATCGGGTGACGGCTCCGATGCTGCTCGAGATCGCGGCATCGATCGGCGCGCGGCTGGTCCTGTGCGAGGGCGGACCGCACCTCATCGGCGATCTCATGGATGCCGGTCTGCTCGAGGAGCTCTTCCTGACCATCGCCCCGCAGGTCGCCGGACGCGACGATCGGACGCCACGCCTGGGTTTCGTCGCGGGCACGGCATTCACCGTCAGCGGCGCACCGTGGGCGGACCTGCGTTCCGTCCGCCGGGCCGATGACCACCTGTTCCTGCGGTATCGCTTCGACCAGCCCGGCCGTTGATCCTGGACCCCGACGCTGGCCCGGATGGCACATCACAGCCACCGTCGGAGACGCAGGACGACCAGCGCCGTGACCGCGACACACGTGATCGCCGCCAGGACGATCCAGAAGACCAGCGGATCGTCGTTCGAGTAGGGCCCCTTGATGGTCCCTTGTACAGGCCGGTCAAGGCGTAGTCATGCAGGCCGCTGAAAGCAAGGTGGGGCTACGTTGACTCGATCGGCAGGCGAATGATCGATCGTGCTCGGTCAGCCGGAACATGCTCCGCATCTGCCAGGTGAATCTGATGCAGGTGTCCCCGCGGCCGAAGACTCGCATCGGTGACGGCTTCGTACAGTGTGCGGACTGCAGCAGGCTCCGTGGCGGGGCCCGTCGGGGTCGAGAACCCCGATTCGTTCACGCAGCGACGCCGTAGTACTCGTGGATGAGTCCGCCGAGCAGGTCCCGCCGGTGGGCATATGGGGGGCTGACGGGAACCGGTTCCCCAGCTTCGGCGAGCGGGGTCGCGAGGTCGAGCCCGCGATGGGGCTGGCCGCGGTTGTCGTGCTCGGCGTAGGTCCGGAGTGTTTGATCCAGATGCCGCCGACCGAGGATGAGCGACCAGTCGAGGCACTCCGTGCGGATCGTCTCGATCACGCGCTCGGCGTACGCATTGGCGTTCGGGGCCTGGATCGGCGTGAGGATCACCCTGACCCCTTCGGAACGGACAACCCCATCGAACGATCGGCTGAACTTGGTGTCCCGGTCACGGATGAGGAACCGGAGGGCAGTTGACCGATCGTCGAGACCCAACGCGAGGTTGCGGGCTTGCTGGGTGACCCAGGCTGAGTCCGGGTGGGCTGTTGAGGGACTGAGGTGGACTCGTCGGCTGCCGATCTCGATGAACACGGGGACGTAGAGCGTCCGGAGCCACGCGGTCTCGATGGTGAAGAAGTCGCAAGCGATGATCCCTCCCGCCTGCGCCCGCAGGAACTCGGTCCAGGAGGGACCGGTGCGCCGTGGGGCTGGACCGAGGCGCGCGGCCCGGATCAGGCTCCGGATGGTCGTCGCTCCGACGCGGATCCCGAGCTTGCGCAGCTCGCCTCGGATCCTGACGCAGCCCCAGCGGGGGTTCTCCCGGGCGAGCCGGAGGACGAGCTCACGGATCTCGGCATCGATCGGCGGCCGGCCTGGACGACCGGTCCTGCGGTCCGTCCACTTCCGCCGCACGAGCTCGCGATGCCAACGGTGCGCATTTCGCCGAATTGGCCACGCCAGTCCGCGCGAAATGGACACCCTGGATCGGGGTTTTGGCCACCCCCTCGGA
>JBBSFD010000106.1:0-5398 GCA_038239115.1 Candidatus Limnocylindrales bacterium
AGGGCGTGTGGTGTCTGGTACCGTCGCATTGCGGCGTTCTCCTTCGATGGTTTCGACTCCACCGGAAGGGTACGCCGTTCTCCTTCGGCCTCAGGAGCCGTCAGAGCTCGGCGCGATTTCCACACATCCCGACATTAGCTCCGGCTATGCAGAATTCCCACGTGTCTGCGTCATGGACATTGAGTGACTCCCAGATGAACTGGCGATACGAATGGCCGATTACGGGTGCCCACGGGTACCAGGTAGCCGGTACAGAGGAGCCGCCGCCGTGGTCTGTGACGGTGTAGTAGAAGTTGGTCGAGTAGCCAGCCGCCTGAGCGAGCGCCACTTGGACGACCCCGTTCGACCCATATGTCTTGCTGGTCAAGTTGGCGCCCTCGACGAACGTTGCACCTGACGAAAGCATCGAGGCGAATGAACAGGCCTGAAGATGCTGACCGAAATAAACGTCGCTGTAGGCACCGTAGATCGCGCCCGTGGTTGACCCTTGATAGTTCCATCCCCAATACCATTGGTAGAAACCTTGGGTTCCGCCCACGCAGGGTCCAGAGTAGTCCGCGCGAGCGATCCGAGGCGTAGCGACAAAGAGCATGGACGTCGCGAAGATGGACGCCGCCGTGATCGCGATCGTCAGGCGCCGAATGGACCGGCCCATTCGCGCGCGAGGTTGATGATCCGCCGCTCGGGTCATTGATTACAGCTTGGCGCTGCACAGATCTGGACCGACCGGACCGAGCCGGTCACGGGATCGAGTAGGACCAAGCCGAATGCGCGCGGGACCACGAACAACTCCACGTGCCACCCGCGCTTATCGAGATAGAGGTTCGCGTTGACCCAGGTCGAAGACGGCTGCCTTGACACCCAGTCGGAGAACGACTGGTTCACCAGCGCTGCATCGACGGCCTGAGCAGCCGACAGGACTGCCATGGCAGATGCGCCGCCCGTAACATTCAGCACCCCGCTCGTGGCAACTTGGTGCAGATATCTCTCGATCCTCATGCCGGGCGGCGCCCGGAGCGTACCAGGCGACTCCGGCGCTATTGAGTTCGTAGGATCGACCGGGCTCGGGAATGGTGCGGGATCATAACTAGTTGTGGCCGTGACCGCCAACGGGCCGGCTGGTGCCGGCACTCCCGGGATGACATCCGCCGTCCACGCGACCTGAGCGGACACTGACTTGCCTGCGGCGATCTCCAGGTCCGTGGGCGGGTTCGGGCACACTGGACCAAAGGATGCTTGGACCGGGGCCAGGGCAGGCTGGCCTCCCTGCCCATAACCGGTAGTCAGGACATACTGTTTGAATGCGCCATCACTTCCAACTTGCGCCGAGCCGCTCGAGTCATTCGGGATCGGAACCGCGATCTTGAGAATTGCCGGTACACCGCAACCATTTGACAGGTAGGTGATTGGGCGCGAACTGGCATTCGACACGACCACAGACGCCACTATCGAACCACCGGAAGGTACGCTGGGCTGGTCGAAGGTGACGGAAAGAGTGATATCTGCGTCTTCAGCGCTCCAAACGCGAGTCGCGGGCGAGGGTGCTAGCGACCCAGGCGTGTTCGATGGCACGGCCGTCCGCGGCCCTGCGACGCACCCCGAAAAGAACAGCACCGCAACTGCGCTGGCGATTCCGGCGGTTCTCACTGTCATCTTTCTGTCGCCACCGGCGAGCCAGTTGGAACTACGCCAAATCCTTGATCGACCGCACAGTGCCCCGTGGGCACGGCCGGGTGGATACCAGCGACAGGCGTCCACAGAGTAGGCACTCGGTGACGGACACCAACGTCGCGCCGTGACGCTAACAACTGGGCTTCCTCGTTCACCCGGGTACCGTGGGCCCGGATCAAGCGATCCAGCGTCGAGGCGATCCTAGTCCGTCGGTCTGACGTAGTCAAATAAGAAAATACTCCGGCTCGCCAGCTTGCTCTCGTCCCAAGGAGGCGGCGCTGGCCTGTGCGCGCCGGCTCAATGCGGTGCCAATTGCCGCTGCGCAGGTCGTCGCCCTCCCGGCCGACCCAGTGCGCAGCACCCCTGACTGCGCTCGTCACCGTACAGGAACACGAGATCTGGATCCTCGACTGCCTCGGCGTTGACGTGCTCGGTGTACAGCCTCAGTCGTTCCTCGCCGGGCAGAGCGCCGTGCCGCCCCCAGATGACCCGGTCGATGCGCAACTCGTGTTGAAGTTGTCGGGGTACATGCCCGGATTCTGCGCCGGCTCGGGTGATCCAGACTGATCCCGTCCGAGTATCGAACCCGCTAGCACCTCAGGGCCGACTCTGTTGAACGAAGAGGGCTTTTCCAATTTCACGAGTCCTCGATGTCCCGTTGAGCTTGGCGCCGGCGGAGCCCCGCCTCGAAGGAGCCAACCTCAGCCCTCTCGCCAGTGACCGCTCCAAGGCGAAAGCGGGAACGTCGACTCAACATCGCCCGGACTCGGCCGCGGGCTCATGGATCTGGACGGTTTGTCTGTTTGGCAATTTGAATCCCGCTCATCGAGCGAGCGAGAAGGGCTACGCCGTGCCTAGCAATAGAACGTTCGGGCGAAGTCGACCAATTGATTGGAGGGTGCGGCAGCACGGATATACAGGTCGCGACCTCCATCTGACCAATACAGCCCGAACGGGCGCACACCTGCAGGATTGGAGGGATCCTGGAGGATCAGCGTTGCCGAAAATGCGCCTACTTGGACCGACGCTGCGCGTGCTTGCTTTCCAACCTTCGCGAGGTCTCTCAAAGCCTCAGCGGCACCGAGACCCCGAGCAGGCGACTCGCCAAGGATCCAGTCGCCCTCGTTGAGGATCTGGTCGATCGTCAATCCGTCGGCTGCCTTGGTGCCGAACACCTGAACGAGGTCTGTCTCCGGAACGGCGCCGTTCGGGGACCAAGGCACCAGGTACACAGCCACCGGCGACAACCCTGCGGGCGCCGCGGGCGGAACGAGTGGGTGCACATACGAAGCCCGGCTGTCGCTCACGGCAACGGATATGCCGGCCTGCGAGAGAGCGAACTCCACGCTGCCCCCGAGTGTCGTTAGGGGTCCGGAACTCGTCGGAACGGGAATCGAGACAACGGTGCTTGGCCCACAACCCAGCGCTGCTGGCGGTGAGACGCTCGCTGAGGTGGACGATTGACCGGTACCGGCGACGCAGCCGGCCAGGAGAGCCAAGGTTGCCAGCGCTGTGCTACCCACGCGGAGTGAACCGAAATCTCGCTTCATGGCGCAATCAGCACTCCCGGCTTGGCCGGTGTCCCTGTGTAGGTGATCGTGTAACCAGGGTCGCTCTGCACATATCGACTGGGCCAATACTCGTAGGTGTGACCTGACTGGCGAAACTGGAGCTGCACGTACGACAAACCGATCGCCATCCCGGTCGTTCCACCGACGTTCTCAGCACCAGCGCTCACCCATTGGGTCGAGGAGAACCTCAGGTTGGAGAAACACTCGAGTTCGACAAGCTGCCACTCCACAATCCAACCCGGCGGGCCAGGGTCACCCGGGCACGAGCCACTTCCGGCGGCTCGCTGGATGATGAGCGACTGACTTTGCGCGTTTCCACTCAGGACCTGGAACGGCTGACAAAAATAAACACCGAGCACCCGACCATCTGCATAAACAGTCCAGCCAGTCCCGTAGTTGCTGCTACACGTTGGATCTTGACCAGGTCCTTGGCCCTTATAGGTTCCTAGTCCGAGAAAATCCCCGCCAGCGGCGGTCTGGAAATTTACCTGGCCCGGATGCGCAATCGTGACCCCGCTGGGCACGGTCAACTGGTGCAGCATCTGGAAGGTAGCCAACCCGTCGATCGTCAGGCCATAGGAACCGTCATTTGTGAATGCTCCGGTGTTGGAGCCATAAACACCGGCGTCGGCGGGTACTGCAAGCACGGCAGCCGTCAGCATGGCGAGGCCCACGGCTCTCATGGATCTCCATCGCCCGAGCCATGTCAGCACCTGTCGAGCCCCCATCCAATGCAACGTCGATGGCCGAACATCGCAACTATCAGGGAGCGTATGCCATGAGTCAATACCGCCGTGCCTTGGTCCGCGCGTCCCGACAGGAGGGCGACCTGGGCGGGACTGGGATCCGTGCCGAGCTGCAGGACACGAGCGGCAGGTCACGCTGATGCGCTCGCGATTGGCCGTCCTAGCGACCGCGGCGATCACCGCGGCATGTCAGGCGATTGCGCAGAGCAGTCGCCGTCGCCTTCCGGCCCGACCGTTCCGGCCGCGGCCCTCGAACCGAGCCCGTCACCCCGCCTTGGCGCATCCTCTGCCCGGTCACCCGCGGGCCTTGTCGCCGGCCTCCCGGCTGAAACAGCCAGGTGGCTCATTGGGCATTGGCGTGGATATGCCTGGGCGTCGGCGTGCAGCAGGACCGCGGCCCGGGCATTGGCTAAGGTGACGCGCTCCACCTGAAACTCGTCACGAGAGCGCGAACCTCGGCGCGATGGACTTCGATGTCGGGCGCACGGTAGGTGGCCGAAATTGTGATCACTGGGTAGTAGATCGACTGGTTTGGCGAAGCGACGCGAGGCGGGTAGAGATCCCAGGTACCTGAAGTTGCCGTCTCCGACTCCACCGAGACGAGCCCATCGGGCCGTACGACGCCTGCACTGGCTTCTCGCTTTCGACGACGCTGGCTCCGAGGCGGTCATTGCCACGGAGGAGCCGCTCGGCTTTCTGGATCGCGACGAGGACGACGAGCCGGCGGAGGCTGGCCAGCGACGGCGACGCTGTGCTCGAATTCGTTCAACGAGTTCCTCTATCGCTTCTGGCTTGAGAACGAGACATGGCGGGGCATCACCATGGGCCAGCTCTCAACGGAGCAGTCCGCCGACAGCCTGCCAGCTGCCTCTTGTGTGCGGTAGCGCGCCCAGCCTCCGTGCAACCGGCCTCCCTGGCCGGCGACAACTTGCCCACCCCGCCCCTGTTCAAGGTTGGCACGGCATGGATCTGCAACACAGCGAGTTGAGTTTGCTGTGCGACCAGGACTGGCCGCCTCTTAGGCTCTCAGCGAAACCCACCCTCATAGGAGCCCATCCGATGCCCACGGTCGCGATCTCGAACTGGGGAGACTCGATCTTCCTGGCCCTCTCGAATGCCCTGAACACCCTCCTGGCCGCGATCCCGAACATCATCGGGGCCCTGCTCATCCTCGTAATCGGCTGGATCATCGCGGGGATCTTGGCCCGCATCGTGACCGGGGCGCTCCAGAAGCTGGGAGCGGACCGCCTGTTCGCCCAGCATGGCGCGGCGGTCTACGGCTCCCAGACCAAGAGCATCAAGCCAAGCGTGGTCGGGGGCGAGCTCGTCAAGTGGCTGATCCGGATCATCTTCCTGGTGGCCGCGGCCAACCTGCTGGGCCTGACCCAGGTCAGCCAGCTGCTCAATGAC
>JBBSFD010000107.1:0-5297 GCA_038239115.1 Candidatus Limnocylindrales bacterium
CCTCTGCAGTCAAACACCGGGATCTCCTTGTTCAAGGCGCTCGAGCGGGTTCGTGCTGCGGATCTGGCGACGGTGGCTGTCCGGGAATGTGAAATGGGCCAGCAGGTCGGGCTCGGCATCGGTCAACAGCTCGGCGACCGCGGGGAAGCGCGGCCGGATGCCCTCGATGACCCGCCCGGACTGCTCCCGGGCCGAGCGTTCGTCGGGCTGCTCGAAGATCGAGCGGATCGCCGAGGCAACCATGCTCCGGGCATGGCGTGGCACGAGATCCTGGGCGTTCCGGGTGCAGTGGACCCGGCAGACTCCCTCTGTCAACCTCCGGACCTCAGGCGGCCATTGCCACTCTTCGATCGAGCGCCGGATCGTAGGTCTGGCGGTCCACCCAGCAGCGCCAGAGGATCCGACCCCAGCGGGCTCCGACCGAACGGATTGCGCGGTTGTGGCTCTGGCCCCGGGCTCGCGCAGCGTCGTACGCCTCGCGCGTCCAGGGCGAGATCCGGATGGCGGTCAGCATCCACTGGCCCCAGGCGGCCCGGAGATGGTGGTTCGCCGCGTACCGGAAGCCCACCCGCCGAGACGAGCCGGACTGGCGGGTGACCGGCGCCAGTCCGGCCTCAGCCAGGAGGCTCCCGGGCGAGGGGAACCGTGTCCTGTCCTCGCCGATCTCGGCAAGGAGCGTCGCGCTCGTCACGAGACCGGTGCCCGGGAAGCTCGCGAACAGCGCGGCGTCGGGATGACGCTCGAGGACGCCGGCGATCGCTGCCGCGTACTCGTCGAGGACCCGGCCGACCTGCTCGAGGAGCTCGACGAGGGCGAGCATCGACCGGGCACGGGCGACAGCGACGCCGATGTCGGGTGTCCCGGCGTGCGCTCGGATCCGCTCGACGAGGACCTCCGCCGGCGTCCGACCCGAGTAGCCCTGACGAGCGAGGAAGCGCGCCAGTCGGTTGGTCGTCAGGCGCTCGGCCTCGGCCGGTGTCGGATACCGGCGTAGAAAGGCGAGCGTGATCGAGCGGTCGAGTCCGCTGAACAGCTTCGTAGCCGCCGGGTAGTAGGTCTCGAGGACGGCGCGGAGCTGATGCTGCAGCCGACGGTGCTCGATGACGAACCGCTCCCGATCCCGGGCGAGCGCCTGCAGCTCGGCCTGGATCGGACTCGACGGCCGGAGCGGTCGCCAGGTGGTGGCCTGGCGCCGGAGCAGGTCCGCCAGGGCAAACGCGTCGAGCACGTCGCTCTTCACGGGTGCGGCCCGATAACCCTCCCGAGCGCGGGCGGCGACCTTCGGGTTGACCGGGTAGATCGGATAACCCCAGGCCAGGAGGTGATCGACGAGCAGCCCCTCACGCCGTTCAATCGCGATCCCCACCTCGAACGGGTCGCCGAGCGCACGCAGCGCAGCCTGCAGGCGTTCCAGTCCGGACCGGTCGTGCGGCACCCGGACCGAGAGCCGGGTCGCCCCACCATCATCGAGGGCGTGGACCTGGTGATGTTGCTCACCCCAGTCGAGCCCGACAAAGATCTTCACCATGCTGGCCTCCACGCTGCGACAACTTCATCTCGCCGCTCGGCGCAGCCCACCCGGGACGCTCATCGTCCGGTGCTCTAGGCACGTCTCCCTCGGGCCGGTGTAGGCTCGCCTCCCGAGCGGAGGCGCGGGTCTGCCGGAGGATCTCAGCCGATCGCCGCTGCCAAGGCGCTCTCCGCTCGGTGCGAGATGGGGACCAACGGTCCCACCTCACTGTGGACCGATGAGCGCTGCCAGGCGGCGCCGAGGAGCGTCTCGCGGACGGCGGCCACGAGGCCCCGGTGGGCGTCGCTGATGACGAGTCGGACCCCGCCCAGGCCGCGCTCGACGAGCCCGCCCAGGAACGGTGCCCAGGCATTGCCTTCGTCGTTGCCGGCCGCGAGCTCGAGGCCCAGGATCCGGCGCTCCCCGGTGCTCGCCACACCGACCGCGACGAGGGCGGCCATGCTCACGACCCGGCCCCCGTCGCGGACCTTGACGTACGTCGCGTCGAGCCACAGGTACGGATACGGCTCCTCGCCGAGCGGCCGTCCGCGGAACGCCTCGACCTCGGCATCGAGCGCGGCGCAGATCCGGCTGACCTCGCTCTTGCTGAGCGAGGCGATCCCCAGGGCGTCGACCAGGTCCTCGACCCGGCGGGTGGACACGCCCAGCACGTACGCCTCCTGGACGACGGCGAGGAGAGCCCGCTCGGCGCGCCGACGGGGCTCCAGCAGGGACGGGAAGTACGAGCCGTCGCGGACCTTGGGGATCGAGAGGTTCATGGTCCCCACCCGGGTATCCCAGCGCCGGTCGCGATACCCGTTCCGACTGGTCAGCCGACGCTCCGGGTCGCGTTCGCCCTTGGGCACCCCGGTCAGCTCGGAGACCTCGGCTTCCATGACGGCCTGGGCGAGCACGCGCACACCCTCCCGCAGGAAGTCGACATCGCCCTCGGCCATCGCCTTGCGTACCGTCTCGAGCACGGCCATCCTGTCCTCGGCCATCGTGGTGATCCTCCGTGTCGTCGGTTCTCACTCCAACGACGCGAGGATGACGCGATGGCCCTTTCAGTTCGGGGCCATCTCGCTGTTACACCAAGTCTGGGGACACGACCCCACTCGTGATCGACGCCTGAGTCCGATCACGTAGCGATGACAGATCAGGCGCAGGGACGCATCCTCAACCAAACCCCCCAGGACAACCTGTCATTCTCGAGGCACTGACTACCGCTGTTGGCACGACGACCCATCTCCCAGGCGATCCTCACCGCGACCGCGGCGATCAACCCGATCGGAGAAGTCTAGGTTCGACCGCGGGTGGCGGGCGGAATGGGGCAGACTTACGACGCAACCCACTCGCACTCGGCACCCTCCAACGAGGGCAAGCTCGGCATCTGCTTCACCGTTCATAAACAATCGAAGCCGAGGGCAAGATCTCCAAAGCGCTGGCAAGCGTCGCCATCGAAACCGGATCGATGCCGAGGAGTTCGACCGGATGCTCGACGGCGTCGTGATCGATGACGCCGGGGTATTCAACGAACGCGTTCGAGAATGGGAGAACTTCTACAATTTCAACCGTCCACACGGCGGTCTTGGCGGTCAGACTCTCAACGAGAGACTGCGGTTGAAGACAGGTAACGGCATCGTCCGGCCATGGCCCGCCGCTCAGAAGAAAGAACGCCTCCGGCCGTGTGTGATCCTCAGGCCACCGGAGGCGTTCAGTCCCGAGCTTTGGGCGGAAGGTCCGCCCAAGCGAATACTCAGGCCTCGGCTCGGCCGACTCTGTAGTGGCAGAAGTCCGGGTTGACCCGTGTACCGTGTCAGCGGCCCTGGTCAGCCCCCTCTGGCCGGGGCCGCTTTGGGTCCTTTCTGGCGGGCCCCGCCACGCAGTACCAAAGGAGCGAGCCGATGCCAGACCAGCACCCGGTCAACGTCGCCCACTACGACGAGGCTCCGCTCGGGGCGCGGATCGCCGATCGAGTCACCGGGTTCATGGGCAGTTGGAAGTTCATCGTCATCCAGACAATCATCGTGGCGATCTGGCTGATCGGGAACATCTACCTGCTGTCCAAACCGTTTGACCCGTTCCCGTTCATCCTGCTCAATTTGGCATTCAGCACTCAGGCCGCCTATGCGGCGCCGCTCATCCTGCTGGCCGGCAACCGCCAGTCACTCAAAGATCGCCACACGCTCGAGCATGCCGCCACAGAAGCGGACAAGGCCGACAGGCAGAACGTCGCGATCCTCAAAGCGCTGGCCGACACCCAGAACGAGATCCTCCGGGTCGAGCAATCGATCCTCGAGGAGATAGGTCGCCGGGTGCCCGCGACCCCGAGTGCCGGCTGAGCTCCCGCCTCCCGGCGCATCATCGTGGCTGGCCAGCCGAGCTGATCGAAACGCCTTGCCGAGGCTCGTCGTGCCGGACATCGCTCGCGTCTGATCGCCGAGGCGGAGCTGAGCGAGGAGAATGCCGATGCCGCCCTGGCCGCCTGGGACGCCGAGGGCGACGGCGCGGGCTGGATGACGGAAGGCCGGAGTTCCGGACGCCGGCGTGGGACTGGATGGCGGAGCTGGGCCCGTCACCGCTCGCGGTAGGGCGCAGTTCGCTCGATCGGGCCGACGAACTCGGGTAGACGCTGGTGGCCGAGGACCTGGCGGATGGCCAGGATTTCGCCGATGTGGAACCAGTAGTGGTACGTCACCCGATGGAGCGCGTCACCGACGGTGCGACGCGGCCCTGGACCGGCGAGCGGCGCCGCCAGCTCGTTGCTCGTGAGCCCGTCAAGCCAGGGGTCGGCCAGCGACGTGACGGTGCGCCAGGCGGTCAGCATCTCGGGGAGTGGCGGCGTCGTCGCTGGACCACCACTGGCGACCTGATCATTGAGCTCGGGCACGGGAGTCTCGCCCTGGGTCCGGGTCAACCAGTACCGCTGCTCTTGCCAGGCGAGATGGCCGACGATCCAGCCGATGCTGTTCATCGATTCCAGACGGACGAGTCCATCCCGAGCGGGCAAGCCCCGGAGCGCCCGTCGCCACTCTGTCCGGGTAAAGCGCAACTGATCGACGAGCGGATGGGGCATAGGTGCTCCCCCGGGCCAGCTTGGCTGAGGCCACGAGAGTAACAACTCGAGGGGTACCGCGACACCAAGTACCGTGTTGGTCATGGTGATCAAGGCGGAAGTCATCGGATGACCCCCAGCCTCCGCGCACCGTCCCGAGATCGGCCGCCGGACTGACCCCCACGCCTCGCCGATGTCCGTCGCGCCGGCCATCGCTCGCGCCCGTTCGCCGGGGCGCGCGACTATCCGAAGAGAATGCAGAATGCGTGGACGGCGGAGGGCATTCGACGTGGGCTGAACCCCGATGTGCCAGCGTTCTGGGATGGGGCGTGGGACTGGATCGCGGACAAGCAAGCGTCGTGATCAAGCGCGTATTGACGCCTCGACCATGGCCTCGGGTGGGTCGGTCCCTCGAGCATGGCGGACGACCAGGATCACCGCGGCGCCGACGACCGTGATCGCCGCGACGATCTGGGCCACCGGGACCCCAAAGAACGTCCAGTTGTCGGCCTTGAGCGTCTCGACGGCAAACCGACGCAGCCGTACCAGACGAAGAAGACCAGGAGCAGATCACCGGGTCGGAGGCGGGCCCGTGGGGCTCGAAAACCCAGATCTGATCACGCGGCGAGTCCGTGGTACTCGTGGATCAGCCCGCCGAGGAGGTCCCGCCGGCGAACGTTCCCGGGATGGATCGGCACCGGCTCTCGGGCTGCGGCGATCGGAGTCGCGAGC
>JBBSFD010000108.1:0-5269 GCA_038239115.1 Candidatus Limnocylindrales bacterium
GCCCAGGGGATCGAGGCCCAGACCCTGGCCAACGTCCATCTCGCCCTGCGCGAAGGCCTGACGATCATCCCCGTGCTCAACAAGATCGACCTGCCCAGCGCCCAGCCGGACCTGGTCATCGAGGAGCTCGAGAACGTCCTGGCCATCCCGCGCGAGGAGGTCATCCTGGCCTCGGCCAAGGAAGGAATCGGCATCGACGAGATCCTGGAGGCGGTGGTCGCCCGGATCCCGCCGCCCAAGGGCGATCCCAAGGGTCCGCTCCAGGGCCTGATCTTCGATTCGCACTACGACGCCTACAAGGGCGTGGTCGTCTACGTCCGGCTGGCTGCCGGCACGCTCCATAGCCACGACACGATCCGGCTGATGGCCTCGGGCGTCGAATCGGGCCTGCTCGAGCTGGGCGTCTTCCGGCCCCAGCTCGTGCCCGTCCAGGCCCTGACCGCGGGCGAGGTGGGCTACGTTGCCACCGGCCTGAAGAGCGTCCGGGACGCCCAGGTCGGCGACACCCTGACCAATGCCGCCGCGCCGGCCAGGACCGCCCTGCCCGGCTACAAGGAGGCCAAGAGCCTCGTCTTCGCCGGGATCTATCCGATGAGCGGCGAGGACTACCCCCTCCTGCGTGAGGCGATCGAACGGCTCCACCTCAACGACGGCAGCTTCACCTACCAGCCCGAGAGCTCGGTCGCGCTCGGCTTCGGCTTCCGCTGCGGCTTCCTGGGCCTGCTCCACATGGAGATCGTCCAGGAACGCCTCGAGCGCGAGTTCTCGCTCGACCTGATCGCCTCGGCACCGTCGGTCCAGTACCGGGTGATCCTGATCGGCGGCCGGGGCACGCTCAGCATCGACAACCCGGCGATGTTCCCCAATGCCGGCGAGATCGAGACGGTCGAGGAGCCCTGGGTCAGCCTGTCGGTGATCACCCCGTCGACCTACATCGGGCCACTGATGGAGCTGTCGACCAGTCGCCGGGGCACCTTCGTGGGCCTCGAGTACCTCGACCCGCAGCGGGTCCAGATCCGCTTCGAGCTGCCCCTGGCCGAGCTGATCATCGACTACTTCGACCAGCTCAAGAGCCGCAGCCAGGGCTACGCCTCGATGGATTACGAGGAGATCGGCTATCGGCCGGCCAACCTGGTCAAGCTCGACGTCGTCGTGGCCGGCGAGCCGGTCGATGCCCTGAGCCTGATCGTCCATCGCGACCGCGCGCCATCCACCGGTCGCCAGCTGACCGAGAAGCTCAAGGAGCTGATCCCGCGCCAGATGTTCGAGGTGCCCATCCAGGCGGCCATCGGCGGCAATGTCGTGGCCCGCGAAACCGTGCGGGCAATGCGCAAGAACGTCCTCGCCAAGTGCTACGGTGGCGACATCACCCGCAAGAAGAAGTTGCTCGAGAAGCAGAAAGAGGGGAAGCAGCGGATGAAGCGGGTCGGCTCCGTGGAGATTCCCCAGGAGGCTTTTCTGGCCGTGCTGCGGATGGACGAGAGCTGAGGCGCTCCGGCCTCGACTGATGGACGAGCTGATTCGGCCGTTCGGGCTGCTCATCGCACTGGCCTTCACGGTCTTCCTCGTCGTCCTCCGCTTCCAGGCCTCCCTGTTCGGCGTCGCTGAGTACGCCGATGGTGGCCGGGACGGGCCGCCGACCCGGCTGCGCCGGCGCCTGAGCTGGTTCCTCATCGGGTGCGTGATCATCCTGGCCATCGTGTACGCGGATCCCAACGTCGGGACCGATCTGTACATCGGGCTGGGCGACCGCGGCCTGGCCATCCTGTACGGCATCGCCTTTGCCATTGCCGGCTCGGCCCTGGCCGTCGGTGTGGCCCTCCTGCGCTATGGCCACCTGCGGCTGCCGCCGATGTGGCTCTACCCGGCCGCCCTGCTCAATGCCCTGGGCACCGCCTTGATCGACGAGGTCACGTTCCGGGGTGCCGTCCTCGGCTTCCTCGTCCTGGCCGGCCTCAATCCCTGGCTGGCGATCCTGCTCGAGACCCTGATCTACGGCCTGGCCACTCGGCTGGGAGCGCCCGGCCGGGATCGCTCGATCTTCGTCCTGGCCCTCGTCCTGGGTGCGGCGACCGGCTGGGTCACGATCGAGACGGGCGGCATCGGAGCGGCCTTCCTGGGTCACACGATCAGCCGCTTCGCCATGTTCCTGACGACCGGCCACGCCGGCCAGCCCCTGGCTCGTGGTCGCGAGGTCGAGGAGATCGAAAAACGCCGCCGGCCGCCGGAAGGCTGGAGCATCGTGGGCGCCGTTCGCGACTCGATCAGCCGCGAGCGATGACCGCCGACGAGCCCGGCCGCCCCGCCCGAATCGAGCGGGCCGAACCCGCGGTCGGGCTGTACGTCCATGTGCCCTTCTGCGTCTCGGTCTGCCCCTACTGCGATTTCGTGGTCTACGCCGGCGCCGACGCACGCGGTCCGCGCAATCGGATCGAGACCCTGGTCGATGCCCTGATCGTCGAGATCGAGCTGCGCGCCGAGGTCGACCGGGCCGACCCAGTCGGACGACCCCTGGCCACGGTCTACGTCGGCGGCGGCACGCCCTCCCTCCTGCCCGCGGCCGCCCTCGACCGGATCCTCGAAGCCGTTCGGACGAGCTTCGGCATCGGGCCGGGGGCCGAGGTAACCCTGGAGCTCAATCCGGGCCTCGACGAACGGGGCGACCCGGCGGCCCAGGCCGCGGCGGGCATCACCCGGCTGAGCATCGGCGCCCAGTCATTCACGCCGACCGAGCTCAAGCGTCTCGGCCGGCGCCACTCGCCGGGTGACATCGGACTGGCCCTGATCGCCGCCCGCGAGGCGGGCATCGGCTCGATCAACCTCGACCTCCTCTACGACGTGCCTGGCCAGACCCTGGGCAGCTGGGCCGATGGCCTCGAGCGAGCGATCGGGCTCGCCCCGGATCACCTCTCGCTGTATGCCCTGACCCTCGACGACCCCGACGCCGAGGGCCTGACCGGACCGGGCGGCGACCACCTCTCGCCCAGCGCCGGCGCCCGGCGCTGGCGCGATCGAGCCCGCCCGGAGCAGGACGAGGATCGCGCGGCGGCCATGTACCACCTGGCCGGCCAGCGCCTCCAGGACGCCGGCTTCCGCGGCTACGAGCTGTCCAACTGGGCCTTGCCCGGCCACGAAGCGCGCCACAACCTGGGCTACTGGGAGCGCCAGCCGATCGAGGCCGTCGGGCCCGGGGCGCACGCCTTCGACGGCCACGTCCGGCGCTGGAACGCCGCCCGCCTGGACGGCTACCTGGCGGCCCTCCTGCCGGCCGGCGCCGACCCGGCCGTCCTGCCGCCCGGCGGCCAGGAGGTGATCGACCCGGCCACGGCCGCGGTCGAGATCGTGATCCTGGGCCTGCGGCTCGACCGCGGGGTGCCCCTGACCACGCTCCTCGAGCCGCCCTTCGTGGACGCCTTCGACTGGGCCGTCTCGGCCGGGCTGCTCGAGGAGACCGAGGGCGCCCGGGTCCGCCTGACCACCCGCGGCCGGCTCCTGTCCAACGAGCTGTTCGCCCGCCTGATCTGAGCCTCGCCCCGTTGACACGGCCGGGGAGCGGCTGTACGATGCGGTCGACGCGTTAGCACTCTGCCAGTGAGAGTGCTAACCGGAAGGAGCAAGGTCATCGTGGCGCGACGCATGCGACCCACCAGTGGCCCGTTGGATCCCCGCGCCAAGGCGATCCTGCAGGCCGTCATCGACGATTACGTGACCACCGCCAGCCCGGTCGGGTCGCAGGCGCTGGTCGAGCGCTACAGCCTGGGCGTGAGCAGCGCGACGGTTCGGGCGATTCTGGCCGACCTCGAGGCGGCCGGGCTGCTGAGCCACCCTCACACCTCGGCCGGCCGGGTGCCCACCGACCTCGGCTACCGGTTCTTCGTCGACACCCTGCTCCAGCTTAAAGAGCCGGGCGCAAACGACAAGAAGCTGATTCAGCAGGGGCTTGCCGGCTCGAACGTCGAAGAGCGGCTCGGCGAGGCGAGCAAAGTCCTCTACCAACTGTCCCACCACGCGGCGGTGGTGCTCACTCCCAGGCCGAGCGCGCTGGTGGTGACGAAGATCGAATTCGTGCGGCTGCGCGACGACCGGGTGCTGGCGATCCTGATCGGCCACGGTGGCCAGGTGCAGAACAAGCTCGTCGCGGTCGACTTCGCGGTCAGCCCCGAAGAGCTGGTTCAGGCCGCCAACTACCTCAACGAGCTGCTCCGGCAGGGAGTCAACATCGAGGACGTGCGAGGGCGGATCCTCAACGAGCTCGACGCCGAGCGGGCCCAGTACGACGTGCTCACCTCGAAGGCGCTCAAGCTTGGAGCGGCCGCCACCGACCTCTCTGCTCCCGAGCGGGTGCTGATCGAAGGCGCAGGCACGTTTCTCGAAGCGCCGGAATTCGCTGAAGACGTGAAGCGGATGCGGACCCTGTTCAAGGCGCTCGACGAGAAGCACAAGCTGCTCACCCTGCTCGACAGGGTTCAGCGCGGGCGCGAGATGCAGATCTTCATCGGGGCCGAGAGCGAGTTCTCTTCCCAGGGCGACGTGAGCGTGATCGCCACACCCTACGCGAGCGGCGACACGGTGCTCGGCACGGTGGGAGTGATTGGCCCGACCCGCATGGACTACCAGCGGATCATCCCGCTGGTGAACTTCACCGCCCAGGTGCTCTCAAAGGCGCTCGGCGAAGAGTAGTTTGTGGTTTCGGCCGGTGCGGTGTCAGTGACTTGAGAGGTTCCCCCCAAGGTGCGTTCGTCGCCCACACCCGCTGCTCTGAATGATCGACCTTCGCCCGGGTCACGGTACAGTGATCGCAACCTGGGCCGAGTTGAGGTGTTAGTTCCCCGTGCGTAGCTCCCCTCTCGGCAAGAGCACCGAAGAAGGTCCGGTCACCCCGGCGTCGAATTCGGGGGTGAAGGTGCTCCGGCAGCTCGGCTCCGACGCGCACTCCGACGCGTTCCTCGCTCGGGTGCGGGGGTTCGAGCAGCCGATGGTGGTGCGGGTGGTGAAGCCCGAGCTCGCCCAGAACGTCGAGCGGATGAATCGGTTCATCGCCGAGGCGCGGCTGCTTACCGAGGTCAGCTCGCCGGGGCTGCTTCAGGTTCGCTCTGCCGGGCGGATGAAAGACGGGAGGGTGTACGTGCTCACCGAGTTCGCCGAGGGTGAGCCGTTGTCTGCCCAACCGAAGCTGCAGGTCGATGCGCTGGTCGGCATCGGAGTGCCGCTCTGCGAGGCGCTGGGTGCGCTCCACGAGGCCGGGCTGGTGCTCGGCGCGCTCACCGCC
>JBBSFD010000109.1:0-5068 GCA_038239115.1 Candidatus Limnocylindrales bacterium
TGGGAGATCGGACCGCGGACCCGCAGCACGCCCCGGTGGGGCACGCCGGTCCACACGTCGCCGCGCTGGTGGGCGCCCGAGGCACTGCCCCGGACCGCGAGGAGCGCTCCGAGGAAGCCGGCCAGGGGCAGCAGGCAAGCCAGGACGAGCCCGGCGACGAGGCCGGCCTGGCTGTGGCCCGGCACGAGCAGCCAGCTGCCAACCGCGACGATCGCCACGAGCACCCCGGCCACGATCGATTCGGCCGTCAGCCAGCGAACGATCCGCCCGGGGCTCCAGCCGATCGCCCGTAGGATCACCGCCTCACCTCGCCGGGTCGCGAGGCGCGAGAGCTGGAGGGCGGCGGCGAACAGGAAGGCGATCGCCAGGCCCGCGGCGAGCAGGATCTCGTTCGTCGTACCCAGGCCGGTCTCGACCCGCTGGGCCGCGCCGAGCGTCGTCCACGACTGGGCGACGTAGCCGAGGTCTGCCGCCGGGCTCTGGTTGACGAAGTAGTCCGGGACGTAGATCTCGACCGGCTGGGGCGAGGAGCCCGCGACGATGTCGACATCGAGCCCGAGGGCTCGAATGGCATTGGCCACCCGCTCGACCTTGGCCCGCGCTGCGTCGTCGAAGTTCGTCAGACCCGCCACCCGCACGCGGATCGCGTCGATCGGGGCACTCCCGCGCAGGATCTCGGCGCCTTGGAGATCCGTGATCGCGAGCGGCGGCACATCGATGAAGCCCGACGGGTTGAGGGTCGGGTGGACCGGCTCCGGCGAGGCCAGCGGTGTGCCATTCGGGCTGGCCACGAGCCGGCTGTCGGGCGGGTCGTAGATGCCGAGCGGGACGTAGTCGAGCGGGTTCGACGGCAGCGCGAGCTTTGAGAGATCGGTCGAGCCGATCGGGGCGAAGTAAAAGGGCTGGTCGTTGGGGGTCGTGGACAGGAAGTTCTGGCCCACTGCGAGCGTCTCCGAGCTGAGCGTCCGGTAGGCGGGTTCGAGGCCGGTCACGACCTCGCCGGAGCCAGGCTTGGGTGTCGGCGGGTTCGTGTCGCCCGAAGGATCGACCGTGCCTTGCGAGGCGATCGTGAACGTCGGCACGTTCGATCCGGACCGCTGAACTCGAGACATGTAGCTCGGGCGGGTGACGAGATCGGCGGTGTAGTCCAGGGGAATCGAGTTCGAGTAGGCTTGGCCCTCCTGGGGTCCGGAACCCGGGAAGAGAACTGTGTAGTCGGCCGGCTCAAAGGCTCGCAGGACGGCGCTCAGGTTTACCTGGGTCGAACCGATCTCGGTCGGCATTGTCCCAGTCTCCGTCTCGGCTGCCTCGATCGCCTTGCCCGGATCGTCAATCGCTGGGATGGCCGCGATCGGGTGGCCGATCTGGGTCACGTCGAGGGTCAAGGTGAGCGGAGCCGTCAAACCGGTGGTGGTGATCACCGGGACCGCGGGCCGGGTCGGGACGTCGTAGTTCTGGTCCTTGTAGAACGCGTGGCTGAGGTTGAAGTCTGTCGGGATCAGGTCGGGATCGATCGTGCCGACCGTCAGGTTGTCCGGGTCGGCGATGAGTGAGAACCGATCGAGGAATGAGGCCGAGGGTCCGAGAAGCGCCTTCTCGGCGACCGGGTCGACGCCGATCAACGGGCTCCGGATGGCCGGCAGGTAGTTAACGAAGTCCCCATCCCACGTCTGATGCCCGTCGGGATAGACCTCACTCCCGAACGAAATCCCAACCGTCTTGAACTTGTCGGAGCTTTCCGCATCCACGAGCCCATCCGCAACCTGCCGTTGGAGAACCACCGAGTGGAGACCGTCGGAGGTCGCGAGCGTGAATGTCATCTCGTACAGGGTCGGCTTGACAGGAAATGTGTCGGTGAAAAAGGTGGGTCGCGACAGGGTGTAGGTCAGGTAGCCTGCGACCGAGACGGGCGCGGCGATGTCGACACCGCTCAGAGCACGGATCGCCGCAAGTTGGGCGAGGGTGATCCCGCCCTTGCCGGCGTAGCCCAGGAAGTTGGGCTCGATCAGGCCGCCGGTCTGCTCGATCGTGGTATGGGTGCCGGCCGGCCGAACCAGGATGTCGTAGGCGCCACGCCAGTTCGCGTCGACCGCGCCGGTCAACGTCAGGTTGGCTGACTCGACCGTAAGCGAGGACGAGAGCGCGAGGGCGGCGACCAGAACAACGCCGACGACAGCAAGCCGGTCGCGCAGCAGCCGACGCGGCGATGAAGGCAAGCTCCCTCGCCGCGTTGTTGGCTTCACCGAGCCCTCTTAATAAGTCGGGTTCGTCCCACCAGCTCCCAGACTAGCGCTCACTAGCAGGGATTACCACCCGTCTCAGTGGCTGTCACAAAATTTGAGTTGAGCGGTCCGACCTGATCGCTGACACGGCTGTGCTGGGTGAACTGGGTAGTCGTGCAGGGAAAGAACGCATAGACCGGAAACGTTTTGGTCTTGTAGGTGACATTCGTGGCGGAATCGGAAGTCCCATCGCCATGGAAGAGCTCCCAGCTGAAAGGACCGGTGCCATCCCAAGACCCGGACCAGGTAGAACCGACCCCATGGGCGTGGGATTGACTTCCGGGAGTCACGTGATTCGACGTTGTCGCAGCGACGGGCAGGGCAATTGCCAGGGCGAGGCTGATAGCCAACATCACAGCGGAGAATCTCTTCATTCGTCGTACTCCTGCGGCTTGTGGGGATCGGGCGTTGCTGCCGCCTTGCGTGCCGCACCTGACCATACCGACCGAGAGCGCCAATCACCTCCGTCTCCTCAGGCCGGAGAATGCTCTTAGTGCGAACGGTGCCGTGACCTGTTTCCTCGCCGAGCCAACTGCCGCTGGGTTGACACGCCAGGAAGAGGGGTTCGTCACCCCAGCAACGCTAAGCGCTACGTCGCAGCATTGTCAATCCGTACTTTATTTGGCGGCGACAGTCCGAATGAGTTAGGCGATGGCCCCATGCGAACCGCGAGCTGACCCGAGGCTAACCTAATGTCGCCGCTGTCTGCATGAGTTCGTAGGCCCTTCGGTGCTCGCCGGACGCTGCGAGCACTTCGGCCCATGCTCGGAGTACTTCGGCCCGCCGACCGCGAGAACCGCTCCGCTCAGCGAGCCCCGCGGCGAGCTGAAAATCCTGCGATGCGGTCTCGATATCGACTGATGCGGCGGCTGCCTGTGCGCGAGTCGTCAATGCGTCGACCAGCGCCTTCGTATTTCCGGTTGCCTCGGCGTGAGAGATCGCCACAGTCGCGAGTTCCCCAGCTGCAGCGTAGTCGCCTCGTGCGAGCGCGACCCGAGCCTGAGTATCGACTACGTGCGCCAATTTACGCTCATCGGCAAGGCGAACGAGCTCCACCTCGGCTTCGCCCGCGTACCTTGAAGCCGCATCTAAATTCCCCAAAGCAAGGTAGGTCAGTGCAATGTCGTTGCCGATGGCGGCGGCATCGCGTTCTGCATTGGCCGCGCGATACAGGCCAAGGCTCCGTTGACCCTGGCGAAGTGCACCCTCAAGGTCTCCGAGCTCGCGGTAGCTCGCCGCGAGTCCGTAGCAGATCGCCGCACGCCGAAGGTCGTCGGAACCATCGGCAAGGACCTGGGCTTCGGCAAGCAGCGAAAGAGACTGACCGTGCGAGCCCGTCCGGACACTAACGCTCGCGGCGGCGACGAGAGCTCGGACGCGGAGATCAGGGTCAATTGGCGATCCCTGGACGCGGTCATCGAGGAGGGACCGCAGAAGCTGGCTAGCCTCCTCGAGCGAGTCACTGCCGTAATGGGCGCAGGCGAGCCAGTACGTCGCAATCGCCGCGTCGGCGCTTCGCCCAGCTGACGCGAAGGCGTCCATTGCCTCGGTCGCCGGCCCAATCGCTTCTCGTCCACGATCCAGGCGACAGAGCGCCTCGGCTAGTCCTCGCAGCAGCTCTGCTCGTCCGAGGGGCTCGGTGATCCCCTCGAGAAGCGCGACATACCCATCGGCAGCTTCCTGCCAGTCCCCTGCGGCCAGGCGTACGTCGGCTTCGAGTCTGGTCCAGGCACGATCGTCGGTCGCAACAAGCGCCGAAGGCGTCGTACCAAGCCGATCCGCCAAGTACGCCAGTGCAGCCATCGAGGGTTGGACGAGTCCGTTCTCGATGGCCGAAATGTAGGCCTTGGAAAACTGGGTGCCAGCGAGGTCGGCCTGGGTCCAGCCAGCTGCCGTCCGAGCTGCCCGGACGCGAGCCCCGAGGCCTTGTGCCGTCCTAGCCGGCGGGCGCCCGACGGAGCGAGTCGATCGTGCCATCGGGACGAGTGTACCGCCTGACATCCGGCGGTACTGCCGGAAGGAGCTCGCAGGGGTCCATTCCGAGCTGACCGGCGATGTGGACGAACGCTGGCAGCGACGGCAGGGTGCGTCCGGTCTCGACCTGGGACACATACGCACGGGTGAGCGGGTGCCCGAGCTCGGCTTGGGTTAGCCCTAGCGCGACGCGGGCGGCCCGAACCCGCCGCCCAAGTGCAATCGCGAATGCATCGTCGTCCCGATTTGTTTAGTGAGCCTTGACAATCGCATTCCACTCAGCCTAGCATCGGCGCGCCAACCCCGGACCGGACGAGCCCAACCAAGAAGGGTCGTCCGCCATGCGTTCACGGCTTCGTCCGTCTCGGGCCTTCGTCGCGTCCTGGCTCCTCGCGGCGCTTGTTGCGCTAGCCACGGTTGCGACCGCATTCGCCGGAGGTGACTCACCACCATTCCCGCACTGATCCACCAAGGACTAGGTCCCGCTCGAGCTGGTCCGGTGTTGGCAAGATGCACGACCAGTGCTCATCTGACTCCCGCGCGCCGCTCCCGCTCGCCCGGCCAGCCCGGTTGGCCTGCAGGTCGACGCTGGCTCCCAGGTTCGCGTGGACACTGCAACCTGACATCGATCTGGCTAACGGACCAACCAACATGGATGAGCCAAGGCCGGTCAGGTGCCCGTGGCCATGAGAAAGTACCCACTGGTGGCCGCGGAAAAGTACCCACCCCTCGATTGACCTGAACCCCCGGGGCTGCACGATGGCGGTTGTTCTCACCCGTCAACGGCAACCCCGAGGGACGCCCATTGTGAA
>JBBSFD010000110.1:0-5054 GCA_038239115.1 Candidatus Limnocylindrales bacterium
CGGCCTCCCGCGCGGCGAGCGGATGGACCGAGGCGGCGGCATTGCGGCCGAACCCTTCCTTGACCACGACCCGCTCGGCCCAGGGGAACCAGGCCTGGGTCTCCCGGGCGACCCGGTCGTCACCGCAGACCAGGCCGACCGGCACGCCCCAGGCACCGAGGGCGATCGCGTTGAGACCGCTCTCGCCGACCGGCTTTCCGTTCAGGCTGGTGGCAATCGGCCGGCCCGAGTAGGTGTGGGCGATCGTGCCCAGCGGGTCGCCTGCCCGGGCGTGGTAGCCGACGAACAGGGCCACCCCGAAGCCGCGGTCCGCCCCGCTGACCATCGACCAGGCCTTCTGGCCCTGGATCAGGCGCGCCCGCGGGTCGAGCTCGAGCGGGGGCAGGTTGTACATCCCGCCGTGGCTGTCGTTGACCACGACGTCGGTTGCCCCGCCTCGAAAAGCGCCCTCGATCGCCGCGTTGGCCTCGCCCACCATCAGGACTGCGGGGCCGGATAGCCACTGTCGCCTCGGTTGGTCGGGCCCGGATGGCTGATTCCGGCGATGCCTTCCATGTCCACGTTGATGTAGACCTTCATCGCTCCTCCTTGGCCAGGGGGCCGGTCCGGGCCGGGCTGCCGACCCAGACATGGCCATCGCTGAACTGCTCGGCTTTCCAGATCGGGGCCCGGGCCTTGAGCTCGTCGATCGCGTAGCGGGCGGCCAGGAAGGCCGCCTCGCGGTGGGCGGCCACCGCCACCACGGCCACGCTGACGTCGCCCAGGGGCACCGCCCCGGTCCGATGGACGATGGCCAGCCGGGTGACCGCGAAGCGATCCTCGATCTCGCCGGCGATGGCCTCGAGCACGGCCAGGGCCATCGACTCGTGAGTCTCGTAGTCGAGCGCCTGCACCTGCCGCCCGGCATGGCGAGCTGCCTCGGCCTCCTGGCCGGGGGCCGGCGTCCCGGCGCTGGCCCGGGTCCGGCCAATGAAGCCACACAGCGCGCCATCTTCCTCGGTCACCATCCGGTCGCCCAGCTCAGCCAGGATCTCGAGCCCGAACGGATCGGGCCGAAGCTCGATGATCCGAAGGGCGGCCCCCCTGGGCTGCCCGTCGCCCGCGGACAGCGCGGCCCCCCCGGGCTGCCCGTCCCCCGCAGGCAGGCCGGAGCCACCGCTCACCGGCGGGATGCAGGCCAGCTCATCGCCGTTCGCCAGCAGCTCGTCCGGATCGGCATAGATCCCGTTGCGGGCAAAGCGGACCGCCGGCCGACCCGCGGCCAGGGCCGGCACGAGCTCGACCAGGCGTGTCCAGGCCGCCTCGATCGAGGCGCCCTCGGCCAGATCCAGGAGGACCTCCCTGCGGCCGGCCAGCTCGCGCTGGATGGCGAACAGGCGCACCCGGACCTCGATCATCGGGGTGCTCAGGCCCGCACGGTAGCGATCAGCAGCCCGTCGCCCAGGGGCAGGATCGTGCCAGCCAGGGTCGGATCGGCCAGGACCGACGCGTTGAACGCGCGCAGCGCCGCCGCACCGGATCGAGTCGAGCCTGGGTCGGCGACCGTGCCGCTCCACAGGACGTTGTCGGCCACGATCAGGGCCCCCGGGGCGAGCCGCGGCCGAAGGGCCTGGAGGTAGGCCCCGTACTCATCCTTGAGCGCGTCGATGAAGACCAGGTCGAACGGGCCGTCGAGGGCCGGTTCGTCGTGGCCAGCCGCGAAGGCGTCCAGGGCGGGTCGGTTGATCACCGTGATCTGCTCATCGGGGATGCCGGCCGAGCGCCACCAGGTCCGGGCCCGGTCGGTCCGCGAGCGGTCGGGATCGAGGGTGACGATCGTGCCGCCGGCCGGCTGGGCCAAGGCCATCCACAGGGTCGAGTAGCCGAAGGCGGTGACGACCTCGACGATCCGCGATCGTCCCGCGGCGAGGGCGGCCAGCACCCGGCCGCCGGCCCGGTCCAGGATTGGCACATCCTCCGGCCGGGCGGCCGCCTCGATGGCCAGGATCGCTGGGTGAGGCGCCTGCCCGGTTGCCTCGATGTAGCTGGCGTCGGCCCGTCCGGGCAGGTAGCCGTCCGATGTGCTCATGGCTTCTCCTTCATCGATCAGCCTTCATGCGATCAGGCCCGCCCCGAAGTACAGCCCGGCCGCCAGGATCGTGCCGGCGGCGATCGAACCGACATTGATATAGAGGAGGCCGGTGGCCGACTCCATCGAGCGGCTGCGAGCGGTCTGGATCGCCGCCCACGACACGATCAGGGGGAAGACCAGGCCAACCAGCAGGCGCAGCCACACGAACTGGGCCCAGGGGCCGCTCAAGGGCGAGAACGGCCCGCCGCCACTGCCGGCGCCGAGCAGCATCGACAGGCCGAACAGGACGATCTGGGCGATGACCAGGCCGAACAGGATCCGGCTGAGCAGGATCAGGGGCGCCTCGGGCAGCTTGGGCGTCACGAGGTACCAGTGGCCCAGGATCATGGCGATGAACACGCCGCCGGTCGCCGCCGCCAGGAGCAGGTCCTGGCCGAGGGCCACGGCGGATCCGAGCGGGCTCGTTCCCCAGCTCAGGGCGCCGAAGGCGAGCCCGGCCACGCCCGCGGCCAGACCGGCCGCGGCCAGCAGGGGGGCGCGGCGCCCCCGCGCGATGGCGACCGCGTAGGTCAGGGCCAGGATCGTGAAGGCGATCAGGGCGCCGTCCCGCCAGGGCGTCCAGGCCGGGTCGATGGCCACGGTCGAGCCGGGCGCGCCGGCGGCCTGGACCAGGGCCCCATCGCTTAGGTGGGCCAGCAGGCCAAAGCCGGCCGCGCACAGCGCACCCAGGACCAGGAAGCCACGCGTGGCACCAGTCCGCAGGCGCATCAGGACCACCGCCCCGAACGCCCCGACCCCGAGGTCGGCCAGGAGGGTCCAATTGATGAAGGCCAGGTTCTCGGCGATCCGCTGGGCTGCCACGCGTCCGAGTGTACGATGACCGGACGGAGGTACCTGAATGGGACTGGATCGAGACACGCAGATCACCTGGTATGGACACGCCTGCGTCGAGGTGCTGAGCCCGGGCGGCAAGACGATCCTGTTCGATCCCTGGTTCGGCAATCCGCGCAGCCCCAAACCGGCGTCCGCCGTCGAGCGCTGCGACCTGCTCCTGGTGACCCACGGCCATGGCGACCACCTGGGTGACGCCGTCGCGCTGGGCAGCCGGCTGCGGCCGGCCTGGCCAGCGATCCACGAGCTCAGCCTGTGGCTGGGCCGCCAGGTTGCCGGGGGTGCCGACTCGATCACCGGCATGAACAAGGGTGGCACGGTCGAGCTGGCTGGCCTGAACGTGACGATGACCCGGGCCGAGCATTCGGCCGGCGACTGGAACTCCGACGGTGGCGTGCCGCTGTACCTGGGCGAGCCGGCCGGATTCGTGGTCGAGCTCGAGAACGGCTTCCGGATCTACCACGCCGGCGACACCGACGTGTTCGGCGACATGGCCCTGATCCGCGACCTGCACAAGCCCGACCTGGCGATCCTGCCGATCGGGGGCCACTACACGATGGGCCCGATCCAGGCCGCCCTGGCCGTCGAGCTGCTCGGCGTCCAGCACGTCCTGCCGATCCATTACGGCACGTTCCCGGCCCTGTCGGGCACACCGGCCGAGCTGCGGACCGCACTTGGTGCCCGCGGACTCGGCTCGGTCACGGTCTACGACCCGGAACCCGGTGCGACGATCTCGTAGGCGATCCTGGAGGCTTCCCGGCCGCTGAATCGAAACGGTCCGGGCCCTCGTCGGGACCGGACCGTTCTGGCTGCGGCGTTGCCGTCGGGAGGAGCGCCCTAGCGCATCTCCCAGCGGCCCATGTCGGGGGCGGTACCCATGTAGGGCGACGTCTCCGAACCAAGGTAGGCGGCGTGGTTCACCCCGGCCGAGCCAACGGCCAGGCGGTAGTCGTGCCCACTCAGGCTGAGGAACTTGGGGTCGCCCTGGATCCCGTGGGACATCCGGCCGATCCATGACTTGAGGGTCGGGAAGCTCGAGGTGCTGCCCTTGCCCACGACGTACACGAGCGACCCGCCCGATGCGTTCCAGATCAGGTTGTAGTCGACCGTGACCGTCGAGGGCAGGCGGTCGAAGTAGAGCACCGGCACGCCGTTCGTGCGGAGGACGTTGTTCTCGACCTTCAGGCCGCTCAGCGAGCCCTGGAACTTGTAGTCCAGCTTGTTGACCACCGAGACGTCCGAGACGTCGAAGCCCTCCAGGGTGTTGTTGGCGAACAGCGAGTTGCTGGCGCAGGCGAGGATCAGGCCGCGGGCATAGCCCTTCACCGTTGAGGCGGCATAGCCGATGTTCCGGGTGAAGGTGAGGTTGTTGCAAGGCAGACCGCTCGTCCCCGTCTCGAGCACGTCCTTGTTGTTCCAGGCCACGTTGTCGGTCATGGTCACGTCGGATGCGCCGTAGATCTCGAAGGCGCCCCCGTCGTAGCCGTACCAGCGGCTCCTGGCCCGGTTGAGCCAGAGCTGGTTGTACCGGGCTACGACGCTCCCGGTGGAGAGCAGGAAGGTCACTCCGACCCCGCCACCTGAGTCCTTGACCGCGTCGTTGATCATCGTGTCCTGGGAGTAGATCTTGTTGTTCAGGATCTGGGTCCCGTTGGCCTTGTACGAGATCCGGATCCCTTCCTGGTTCTTGTAGATCGAGCTGTTCTCGATGATCGTGTTGGTCGAGTACCAGGTCCGCACGCCGTAGTTCTTGTTGTAGCGCAGGACGAGGTTGTTGAGGGTCACGTTCGAGCTCGCCTCGACCATGACGCCGGCGCCCATCGACGAGTTGGCGTACTGAACTGTCAGGTTCTTCACGCCACCGCTGGTCACCTTGGAGAAGTGGAAGCCGTCGGCTCCGCCGCTGACCGTGGCCGTCTCGCCGGGGTAGGCCGAGAAGGTAATCCCGGACCGGCTCACGGTCACGCCACCGGAATAGGTCCCGGCCCGCAGGTAGACGCTGCCCTTGGCAACGTTGGCCGCGTGCTGGAGCGTTTTCCACGGCTTCGCGAACGTTCCCGGGTTCGCGTCACTGCCGGTGGTGGCGATGAAC
>JBBSFD010000111.1:0-4893 GCA_038239115.1 Candidatus Limnocylindrales bacterium
AACGCACCACCACATGCGGTATTAGCCACCCTTTCGGGCAGTTATTCCCCACTTCGGGGCAGGTCACCCACGCGTTACTCAGCCGTCCGCCACTAACGACCAGAGCAAGCCCTGATCGTCCGTTTGACTTGCATGTCTCATGCACGCCGCCAGCGTTTATCCTGAGCCAGGATCAAACTCTCCGACAAAAAGACCCGACCTTGCGGCCGGGACTCCAATTTCGAGGGTTTGACCGCTCGCACATTTCCTTACCCGGATTTCCTGTCACTCTTCAATTGTTAAGGTGCAACGTTCCGGGGCACGAGTGCACCGGGCGCAAGCGTCCATGTTGACGCATCGGAACCCACCCTGTCAAACGACGGGGACGGGTGGACCGGTGATCCGGCCCGAGCGCAGATCCGGCAAGTCCGGGGGCGCGAGGCCGAATGGTAGGTGAGCGTGGCGGGGGTGTCAAACGGCCCTCGCCGGCCCGGTCAGAAGGGCGAGGACTCGACCAGCAGGACGAAGGCCGCCCCCGAGATCCAGCACAGCAGGCCGAGCTCGACCGAGCCCGCCGCCCCGCCCGGACCGATCGCCAGCAGGTAGAACAGCAGGCCGACCAGGGCCGCCGCGCCGGCCTTGGCCAGGCGCAGCAGGATCTCGTTGACCAGGTTGCTCACCGCTGCGGGGCTCCGGCCTAGGCCCGGATGGCCCGACGGCCCTGGAGGGCCCGGATCAGGGTGACCTCGTCGGCGTACTCGAGGTCGCCGCCGACCGGGATGCCCCGGGCGATCCGGGTCACGCTGCCCACTCGCCCATCGAGTCGTTCGTCGAGGAACATCGCGGTCGCCTCGCCCTCGAGGGTCGGATTGGTGGCCAGGATGACCTCCTCGAACGGCTCGCCGGCCGCGAAGGCCTCCTCGACCCGGCGCAACAGCTCGGCGATCCGGAGGCGCTCGGGGCCGATCCCGTCGATCGGCGAGATCGCCCCGTGGAGGACGTGGTACAGGCCCTTGAACTCGCCGGTCCGCTCCAGGGCGAGGACATCCAGGGGCTCCTCGACGACACACAGGCGCCGGCCGTCGCGGGCCGGGTCGCGGCAGAGAGGGCACAGCGGGGCATCGCTGATGTTGAAGCAGCGATCGCAGAAAACGACCTCGTCCCGGACCGCCACCAGAGCAGCGGCCAGCTGGCGAGCGTCGGCGTCGGGCGCCCGGAGCAGGTGGAACGTCAGGCGCTGGGCCGTCTTTGGCCCGATGCCGGGCAGGCGTGAGAAGGCCTCGATCAGGCGCGCGACGGGCTCGATGACGGGGCTGGACACGCCGGCTCGACCTACATCCCGGGCAGGCGCAGGCCGCCGGTCACGGCCGCCATCCGCGACTCGGCCAGCTCACGTGAGGCGTTGAGCGCGTCATTGACGGCCGCGGTGACCAGGTCCTGGAGCATCTCGACGTCGGCTGGGTCGACGGCGGACGGATCGATCGTCACGCTGACCAGCTCCTGCTTGCCGGTGACAGTCGCCTTGACCACGCCGCCGCCGGCCGAGCCGTCGACCGTGAGGGTGGCGAGCTCGCCCTGGACCCGCAGCATCTCCTGCTGCATTTGCTGAGCCATCCGCTGCAGGTTGGCCATGCTCATTTGTGCTGAACCCTCCGTGGATCGGTATGCGCTGGTCAGTCTGGCGGATGACGCGGGCAGCTGCAGGCCCAGGTCTCAGCGGACCTCGTCGGCGTCGACCAGGTCGTCGGCGAAGATCCGCCGAGCCATCGTCAGCAGATCCGTTTCCTCGGCCGCCGGTGCAGGCAGCAGGTCGAGGTTGGTCGCCACGAGCCGGACGGCCACGGGGTGGCCGAGGACTCGCCCGATGCCTTCCTCGAGGTGGGTCCGGCGGCGCTCGGCGACGTCGCGCAGGAAGGCCTTGCCCTCCGGAAAGCCCAGGACCACCTGGTTGCCGCTCATCTCGATCGGCCGGCAGGCCTCGACCAGGGGCTTGATCGGCGGGCTGCTGCTCAGCTCGGCCACGATCCGGGGCCACGCCTCGATCAGGCTGACCAAGCCGGGGCTGGGCGCGGCGGCTGCGACAGGCGCTTCGGCGGGTCCCGCGACGAGGGCCGCCACTGGGTCCGGAATGGCTGCCTCGACCGGTGCTTCGGCGGGCCGCTCCACGACCGGCTCCGCGACCGGCGGCACGGCCGGCTCCGCGGCCGGCTGGACGGCCGGCTCGATCGTCGTGGCCGGCTTCGCCGCCGCGGGCTGGGCGCTGGCAGCGGCCGGCGCCGGCGGGGCCAGCTCCGGGCGAGGCGTCGCTTCGAGCAGGGCCAGCTCGAGCTGGAAGCGCAACCCGCCGATCGATGCCCGGCTCGGGTCGATCGCGGCCAGCCGCCGGGCGACCTCGATCAGTCCGGAGATGGGCCAGGCGTCCGAGGCCGCCGCGGGGCCTGGTTCGACCGCGGGTCCGCCGCCGAGCCGCCTGGTGAGCGCGAGGCGGACGGCGTCGACCACCTGGTCGAGGAACACGTGGAGGTCGCGGCCGCGCTCTTCGAGCCCGTCGATCGCGGCCAGGCCGGCCAGCGCATCCCGCCGGACGAGGGCATCCAGGAAGCCGGTCACCGTCTCGGCATCGACCAGGCCAAGCAGCTCGCCCACCTGGGCCTCGGTCAGGAGGTCGTCGCCCGAGGCCAGCACCTGGTCGAGGATCGACTCGGCGTCACGCATCCCGCCGGCGGCCAGCCGGGCGACCAGCTGGACGGCTGCCGGCTCGGCCGTCCGGCCGTCGGCGGCCAGGATCCGGTCGAGCTTGCCGGCAATCTGGTCGACGCTCAGGCGGGTGAAGTCGAAGCGCTGGACCCGGGACAGCACGGCCGGCCGGATCTGGCTGGCATCGGTGGTGCAGAAGATGAACGCGACGTGGTCGGGTGGCTCCTCGAGGGTCTTGAGCAGCACATCCCAGCCCTCCTTGATCCGCTGGACCTCGTCGACGATGTAGACCTTGCGGGCCAGGTCGGACGGCGCGGTCCAGGTGCGCTCGAGCAGCTCGCGCATGTCGTCGACCTTGTTGTTCGACGCGGCGTCCATCTCGATCACGTCGAGCGCCCGCCCCTCGCGGATGGCCACGCACGCCTCGCAGGTGTCGTCCGGCTCGCCATCGTGAACGTTGGGACAGTTGATCGCCTTGGCCACGATCCGGGCGAGTGAGGTCTTGCCGGTGCCCCGCGGGCCGACGAACAGCAGGCCGTGGGCCAGCCGGTTGGTTCGGACGGCATTGCGGAGGGTGGTGACCACCGCTTCCTGGCCGACGATCTCCGAGAACGTCTGGGCCCGCCAGCGGCGGTACAGCGCTCGATGCGGGGGCGCGACCGCGGTCGACTCGCCGGGACCGGGCTGCGAGCTGGTCGGGTTCAAGAGCCGTCCACCAGGTTCAATTGCCGTGCACCCTCCGTCGACCAGAACGCCCCCGCGCCCTCCATCACAAGCGGCTCGGACCAGGCCGTTCCGCGGCACCCGGCGAAGATCGCTTAGTGCTGCTTCCTTCCGGACCTGACACGGTTCACGAGTCGCCGCTGCGCGGGACCCGGCCCTCAACGTCGCTCGTGACAGCGGCTTTCGAGAACGGAGACCTCGGGAGGGAATTCAGCCCTGCTGGAGCGGATTGCAGGTACAGGGCACCGCTAGTTCCCCGCCTAGCACGGCCCCGGAATCATAGCAGGGCGCCGGCCGGGTCCGACCAGGGCCGGCCGGAGCGGGTCTCGAGCCGGCCCCGCGAAGATGGCGGAGAGGGGGGGATTCGAACCCCCGACGGGTTGCCCCGAACCGCATTTCCAATGCGGCGCCATAGGCCACTAGGCGACCTCTCCGGGAGCCGACCGGTCAGAGGGAACTTGGCGGAGAGGGTGGGATTCGAACCCACGGTGCTTGCGCACACCGCTTTTCGAGAGCGGCACCTTCAACCACTCGGACACCTCTCCGCGAGGGAGGATACCAAAGCGGCTCAGGCCCGGGCCGTGAGTCCCTCTTTGGCCGGCCCCGCGGCGTGGCCCTCGGCCACGCTCAAGGCCGCCCGGTGGCTGGCGAAGAGCTCCTCGGCCTCGGCCTGCCGGATTCCACTGACGACCTGCAGCCGGCGGCGCAGGCCCGGGTGCTGGGCCAGCTGGATCACCGTCCCGGCCGCCCCGTCGACGATGTTGGGAACGGCGTAGACGAGCGCCCCGACATCACTCTCAAGCAGCGCGCCCACGCACATCGGACAAGGTTCCCGGGTGCAGAAGACGGTCGCGTCGGCCAGGGCGCCGGGACCCAGCCGGCGGGCGGCGTCGCGCAGGGCGGTCACGACCGCGTGGGCAGTGGGATCCTGGGACGCCTGGACCCGATCGCGGGCGCGGGCGACCATCGCGTCGTTGACCACCGCCACGGCAGCCACCGGGCGCTCGCCGGCCGCCAGGGCCAGGCCCGCTTCGGCCAGCGCTTCGCCCATGAACAGCTCGTAGTTCATGGAGGGATGGTAGCCGAGTACGATTCAGACGACCAATGAAGCGAAGGAGCTAGGCATGACCCGGACCCGGCGGATCGGGATTCTCACCGGCGGCGGCGACGTGCCAGGTCTCAACTCGGTCATCAAGGGCGTGGTCTATCGCTCGACCGAGCTGGGCTATGACGTCGTGGGCATTCGACGCGGCTGGGAGGGGCTGACCCACATGCAACCCGGGCCCGACCTCGACCCCGCCTACGTCCGGCGCCTCGATCGGATCAACACCCGGACGATCGACCGGACCGGCGGCACGTGGCTGCACACCTCGCGGACCAATCCGCGCAAGATCGCCGGCCGCAACCTGCCGGCCTGGCTGACGCCGGCCGACGCCGCCCAGTACGCCAGCGGGGACGACCGCTACGACCTCACCCCGCTCGTGCTCGATCACA
>JBBSFD010000112.1:0-4864 GCA_038239115.1 Candidatus Limnocylindrales bacterium
CATCGTGGCCACCGATTCGGAGACTGAGGAGACGAGCGAACACCCAGACGACGAGCGACACGAGGAACAGCATCGGCGCATCCTACGATGCGCGTCGATCGTGGATCGGGGTTTTCGACCCCCACGGGATCAATCGCTGCCTCCTGCTGACCGATGGCTTGGCCAACCAGGGCATCACCGACGCCGCCGAGCTCGCTCGCCACGCCGGCGAGCTCCGGGACCGCGGGATCAGCATCTCGACCTTCGGGGTGGGGGAGGACTTCGACGAGGCCTTGCTCCAGTCGATGGCCAAGGCCGGTGGCGGCCACTTCTACTTCATCGCGAACGCCGAGTCGATCGTCGACCACATCACGAGCGGGGTCGGCGAGGCGCTCGACATCGTCGCCCGCGAAGCCACGATCGAAGTGACTGCGCCGGACGGCGTCAAGGTCGAGTCGCTCTCGCCAAACAAGACCCGGAGCCGGGGGGGTCGGACCGAGATCGTGCTCGGCGACCTGGCCTCGAACGAGCATCTTTCGCTCGTCCTCAGGTTGATGTTTCCCTATGGCAAGCTCGGCGAGCGGGCAAGTGCGGTGATCTCGATCTCCGACCAGGACGGCGTCCTCGATGGCGGCTCGGCGAGCCTCCGCTGGGAGTACGCCGACGACCAGGCGAACGGCGCTCAACCGCGCGATCGCAAGGTGGACCGGGCCGTCGCCCGTGTCTTTGCCGCCCGAGCTCGGCAGGAAGCGGTCAGCCTGAACCGGACCGGGGATTTCGAGGGTGCGAGGAAGGCGGTCAAGTCGACCGCTCGGCGGATCAGCGAGTACGCCGGCCACGATCCCGAGATGCGCCAGGCCATCGCCGACCTCGAGCGCGAAGCCACCGTGATGGCCGCTCCGATGGCCGAAATGGCCCGCAAGATGGCTCTCGCATCGAGCTCGTACGCGATGCATTCGCGCTCGATGACCGGCGCGGCGATCCAGGCCCCGCCAACCCCGCCGAAGGCCTGACCCCGGGACGGCCTTGAAGGCCGGGGCACCCGATCCGAGAAGCGCCGGCCTGCATGGGTCGGCGCTTCGCTCGTTGCGACGAGGGATACCGGGTTGCTCCCTACGCCATGCATCGAAGCTGAGCACATCCAATCGGCCCAGGCTGGCCCCATCGGGCCGTAAATCGGCGGATTGCTTCGTAGGCATCCAGGGGCAGCCCGAAGTAGTGGCTGCATGATGGGCGGCCGAGCTGCTCTTCACAGTGTTCGTGAACGGCCACGCCGAATTCGGCCAGGAAGTGCGTTTCGTCGTGGCGGTGGAAGGCCTGTCGGCGCTCGAGCGGGAACTCGATGAAGTCGTATTCATACTCGGCGAGGCGAAAGCTCATCGCTGCCCGCGGTCTCCAGATTTCCGCCAGCCCGATCGTCGCCGCGCGCGGCGTCGACGCTCCGGGTAGCTCCGCAGTGAATGCGAAGCCAAGCTCGCCGTCGTCGTATTCGTCCAGGGTTGGAACCGGAAACGATGCTCCAAAATTCCAAAGAACGGCCGACAGGGTGCCGAGATGAGACCGCAACTGGTCGAGCGTCGCCATCAGCGGCGAGAGACGAGTGGGCGGTCCTCCTGGCGGGTTGGCAGGGTCTCGCCGAGTCCGAGGCTTGGCCGCTTCTTTGGTTCGCCGAGCGGGGCAGGCTCGGGTGTCCGGAGGCGTCCCGCCTTGAATAGCTCGAAGCTGGCGGCTGGGACCCGATAGATCCGGGCCGACACAGGGATCGCCGGAAGGTCGCCCGCGTGGATCATCCGCAATACCGTCGACGAGCTGATGCCGAGCTCCGCCGCAATGTCGGCCGGGGACACGAACTGCCTCTTGTGCATCGTCTGGCGGCCCTGCATGATCATCAACGATAGTGCTCTGGCCTCACCTGTCAAGCCGTCAAGTCGATCCCGACGCGCCCAGGCGAGCGCCCCGTCGACGATAGTCGCGGTAGATGGTCGAACGAGATCCGTCGGCTCGCGGGCCACTCCAACGCCGTACCTACCCAGCGGCTCAGTTCGTCCGGCAGCACCCGCCGGTGCTTCGCCACGAGAACAAGCAGCTGCTCTTCGCGATCTCTTGTCCGGAGGGCACGAGCCACGCCGGAAAGCTCGAGTACAGCCGCTGGCCGGAGCTTCCGCTTCCCGATCACCGGGAGGTCGATCCGGCTAAGGCCGCTGAACTGGTCGTGGTTCGCGACGGCTACTACGAGTACGGCCCGATCCTCGACGCTGGAAGTAGGCGTTGAATGGCACGTCAACTTCGCCGATCCCAACCTGTTCTACGCCTACGGCTGGTCTTCTTTGCCCAGGACGAGATCCAGGTCGCCGAGCACCCGGTCCTCGGATCTCTGCGCGAGGCACTCATCGCGGATGGCCAGCCCAGCACGACCAGGGAGAATGGTCGGCCGACGCCGGTCCTGGTCATGGGAGCCGAGCGACGGGTCAGCATCGCGACCGCACCCGGGGCAGGAAACGGCGGCCCGAGCTGGCTGTACGGGGGCAAGGCCCTTGCCGCAGCTTCGGCCGCGGCCATTCGCCAGGCAACGACACGGATCGACCCACCAACGATCTCGAACATCCTTGCGATCGCCGCGCCGTACGGCGGTCACGGCCGATATCAGCGCGAGGAGATCGGCGTCGCGCTTTCCACCGCGTACTCGGGTTTCCGAGCCGCGCTGCTCGAGTCGAGGCGATCCGCCGGCGCCGATGCCCTGGTTGTCATCCACTCCGGCTTCTGGGGATGCGGAGCGTTCGGCGGCAACCGCGTACCGATGATCTTGCTTCAGGTGCTCGCGGCTCAGATGGCCGGTGTGACTCGACTGGTCTTCCACGTCGGCGATCCGATCGGCCGGACGAGCGTGGAATCGGCCATCAGGCTGGAACGCGAGCTTGCCGATGCCACGACGCCGGTCGAACTGATCGGACGGGTCGCGGGCCTGGAACTGGCCTGGGGCGCCGGCGCCGGCAGCTGAGCTTCGGCCTGGCGGCCGTCACGACCCGAGCGCGAAGCTCAGCGGGCCCTTCACGTTGACAGGATGGTTCGGATGGGTAAGATAGTTCACATGACGCGAAAGCTTGTGGTCGACCCGCTGATCGACACAATCATCACCGACTTCCGCGCGACGATGAGCGAGCTCAAGGGCGCGACGAGCGAGCGCTTGCTTCGGCTGGGCGTGAGCATGGCCCAGCTCAACATTATGTACACGCTCCAGCGGAACGGCGAGATGACCATGAGCCACCTGGCGGACGTGCTAAATGTCTCCTTCTCCAGTGCGACCGGTCTCATCGACCGCATGGTGGAAAGGGACTTCCTCGAGCGCATCGGCGTGCCGGAGGACCGACGCATCGTTGTCGTCCGCCTGACACCGGCCGGAGGGACCCTGCTGGACGAGGTCGACGCGCTGAGCGCCGACCTGTTGCGGCGAGTCCTCAGTGGCCTCGACCCGCCCCAGCTGGACACGATGGCGCACGCGATCGCGAACCTGCGGGCAGCTGTCGAGACCGACATGGCGGCGGCGCCAGACCGCCACCCCATCTCTACGCCCGCTCCACGATCTCCTTCGACCATGCGAGGTGTCGAAGGCTCGCCCCAGGACGCCAGAACCGCCCACGACCTCGCCAGCAGCCAATCTCGAAGGGACTGAACGCCCCATGGAAGCATTCCCGGCAGATGTGGGCGGACGCGCCCCCTCACTGAGCGAAGACCCAGCTCTCGGCCTGAGCCAACGCGAGAAGATGGAGATCCTCTTCGCGGTCATGCTCGGGCTCTTCCTCGGTGCCCTGGATCAGACGATCGTCGGTCCTGCGCTGCCGACCATCGTCACCCAGCTTTCCGGCAACGACTACTACGTCTGGGCCGTCACGATCTATCTCCTGACGAGCACGATCAGCGTGCCGTTCTGGGGCAAGCTCTCGGACATCTACGGGCGCAAGCCGATCTTCATGATCGGCATCGTGATCTTCCTCGTCGGCTCCGCTCTCTCGGGGCTGAGCCAGAACATGGGGATGCTGATTCTCTTCCGGGGAATCCAGGGGATCGGTGCCGGATCGTTGTTCCCGGTTGCCCTCGCCGTCATCGGCGACCTGTTCACTCCGCAGGAGCGGGGCAAATACCAGGGCCTGTTCGGCGCCGTGTTCGGCATCGCCTTCGTGGCCGGCCCGCTCATCGGCGGCTTCCTGACCGAGAACCTGAGCTGGCACTGGATCTTCTACGTCAACATCCCGATCGGGATCGTCGCCCTGATCGTCATCCAGCGGCTGTTGCCGACGGTCAAGACGCCAGCCGCGACGCGCAACTTCGACGTGCTCGGCGGCGTGATCTTCACGATCGCGATGGTCTTCCTGCTGGTCGGGCTGACCAACAAGCAGTTCAGCGACTGGACCGACCCGACCGTCGGCGGCTTCATCCTCGTCGGGATCATCGGCAGCCTGCTCTTCATTATCGCCGAGGCCCGGGCGAAGGAGCCGATCGTCCCTCTCGGCCTCTGGAAGAGCCGCACCTATTCGGCGACGATGGTCGCGATCTTCTTCGCCGCCTTCGCGTTCTTCGGGACGATCCTGTTCCTGCCGCGCTGGTTCCAGGTCGTCAAGGGTCTCTCCCCCACGAACTCCGGCCTCGCGTTGCTGCCGCTCATGATCGGCCTGATCTTGAGCTCGGTGATCTCCGGCCTGATCGTCTCCCGGACCGGGCGCTACAAGTGGCTGATCGTCGGCTCGATCCTCGTGATGGGCTTCGGGGTCCTGCTGATGACCCAGCTCACCAAGGACGCCCCGGTGCCCGTCGTGTGGCTGTGGATGCTCATCGTCGGGCTGGGCGTGGGCGTGTCGTTCTCGGTCCCGACGATCGTCATCCAGAACGC
>JBBSFD010000113.1:0-4799 GCA_038239115.1 Candidatus Limnocylindrales bacterium
CGCGACGCCGAGGCTCACGCGGGCAAGTTCGCGCTCCTGTTCTGCGACCTGGACCGCTTCCAGGAGCTCAATGACAAGCACGGCCACGCCGTGGGCGACCTGGTCCTCCACCGGGTCGCCGGCGTGCTCAAGGCGGGCGCCCGGGGCCGCGACGTCGTGGCCCGCTACGGCGGCGACGAGATCGCCCTGATCCTGCCCGACCTGGATCGAGTCCAGGCCGCCGAAGTTGCCGAGCGGCTGCGGGCCGCCGTGCGCTCGGCCGAGGGTGGCATGGGCGTCGACCTCACGATCGGCATCGCCGCCTACCCGGACGACGCGACCGAGCAGGCCGAGCTGCTGGCCCGGGTCCATGCCGCGACCTACGCCGGCAAGCGTCGCGGTCGGGGCACGATCGTCCAGGCCATCGAGGTCGCCGCCGAACCGTAAGATTCCGCGAGGCGGGCTCTGCCCAGACCGGCCAGCCCGGCCACGCCACCGTCAGTGGTCGGCGATGCGCTCCGCGAGCGAGCGGCCGGTTGGGGGTCTGCCCGTTCGAGCGGTCCGGGCGTCGAGGCGCAGGAGCGATTCCTGGGTGAAGCGCACGCCGATCCAGCGGAACGGCTCCGGCTCCCAGTTCGGCGAGCGGTGGTTGACCAGGGGCAGCGCCGTGAGCTCGGACTGCTGGCCCAGGATCAGCCCGGCCAGCACCCGTCCGGCGAGGTTGGCGGTCGACACGCCGTGACCGGTATAGCCCCGGCCGGACGCGACCCCGGTCCGGGGATCGAACGCGAATGTCGGGATCCAGTCCCTGGGCATACCCAGCGGGCCGCCCCAGGCGTGGCCGAAGCCGATCCCGCGCAGGCTGGGGAACCAGGCCTCGACCATTGCCCGGAGCGAGGCGTGGGTCCGGGCGTCGCGGTCGAAGGCCGGCTCGATCGTCGAGCCAAAGCGATAGGGCGCGCCCCGGCCGCCGAACAGGATCCGCCCGTCGGCGGTCCGCGACAGGTAGTCAACCGAGAGGCGGTACGAGGCGACGACTTCACGGGCGCGCCAGCCGATCGTGGCCCAGTCCGACTCGGACACGGGCTCGGTCAGGACGATCAGCGAGTAGCGCGGCAGCAAGGCCCGGTGATAGGGCCGCAGCTGGCTGAGGTAGGCCTCGCCGGCGAGGACGATGGTGGTCGCCCGGACCTGGCCGTTGGCCGTCCTCAGGGCGGGCCGCAGGTGGGGCAGTGATCCCGGCTCGACGTCGGTCACGGCGGTCCGCTCGAAGATCGTGCCGCCCCGGCGCTCGACCGCCCGGGCCAGGCCGCGCACGAGCTTGCCCGGGTGGACGACGGCGTACTGGCTGCCGTAGATCGAGCCCAGGGCGCCCTCGACCCGGATCCGTTCGGCGGTCTCGGCTGCGTCGAGCCGGTGATAGCCGTCGGCCCGGCCCGATCGTTCCAGGCTCTGCCAGTGCGCTTCCAGGGCCGGCACCTGCTCCGGTCCGCGGGCGATCGTGAGCGAGCCGCCCTTGGCGTAGTCCGCCTCGATCCTCTCCACGCCAATCGCCTCGGCGACCGAGTCGACGGCCCCGGCCACGGCGTCCTCGATGGCGGTCATGCCGGCTCGTCCGAACGCTCGCTCGAGCCGCTCGGATCCAGCGTTCAGGCCTGATGCGACCCAGCCACCGTTCCGGCCGGACGCCCCGAACCCGGCAATCTCGCGCTCGAGCAGGACGACCTTGAGCGACGGGTCGTGACGGAGGAGGGTGTACGCGGTCCAGAGGCCCGTGTAGCCGGCGCCCAGGATGGCCACGTCGGCATCGATCGAGCCGTGCAGGGCCGGTCGCGGGGTCAGGTCGTCGTCGGCCGACTCCAGCCAGTAGCTCGTGGCCGCATAGCCTTCCGGGTCGATCAGCTCGTCCGGCATCGGCTCAGCGGGGACCGGCCATGGCGAACGGATCGAACGCCTCGGTCCGCTCGACGACCGCGTCGGCACCGAGCCGGGCATGGGTCGGCCGATCGAGGGGCGAGCCGAGGATCGAGCTCCAGCCATCGGAGGCCAGGCCCTCGAGGGTGCTGATCGCGGCGGCCACGGTCGCCCGGGCGTGGTCAAGGGCGACACCGCGCGGATCGATCGGGCCGTAGGTGGTCGCCACGTCGGCCGCGATGTCGCAGATCGCGCGGGTCTCGGCGACGACCGAGGCGGCCGTGCCGACCTCGGCCCGGCGCACGATCAAGGCGTCGCGACCGGCCACCGGCAGGCACGCGCCGAGGAGGGCCAGCCAGCGGGTCGCCGCAGAATCCGAGCTGGGCTCCTCGAACACGAGGGGGTGGCCGGGCAGGGCGGCCCGGCGCAGCAGGACCTGGGCAATCGCCAGGCCGCCCGAGCTGCGCTCCTCGATCAGCCAGGGTGGGATCGTGCCGACCAGGATCCTGGCCGGCGGGATGCCGTCGCGCCGGGCGAGGGCGGCTCCAAGCAGCTGCAGGGCCAGGGCCCGGCCGGCCAGGGTGGCCGGCCCGGATGGGGCCCCGCGGGTCAGGTCGGGGGCAACAACCAGCGGTCCGGCTCCGAGAGCCACGGACGATCCCGAGCGGGCCAGCAGTCGCCGGGCGAAGGCATGATCGGCCAGGGCGCGGTCCGGATCGACGTTGCCATCGACCACCTCGGCCACCGGATCGCCGTCCACGATATCGACCCGTTCGAAGGCCGCCACCACCGCCTGTTCGGGTCCGGCCAGGGGCAGGGCGGAAGTGGCCAGGCGGGCGTAGCCGCGCCGCTCGGCGGCGGCCTGGTCGATCGACAGCCGAACCTCGGCCAGGCCGCGCTGGCTGCCGGACGGTGCGGGCTCGTGCTCACCGAGCACGCCCGAGCGGGGATGCCAGGGCGGGATCTCGAAGCCCGCTTCGTGGAGCCGGTCGGCCAGCTCCCGGCTGGCGGGCACGTCGACCCGCACGACGTCGACCCCGGCAGCGACCAGGGCGCCGGCTTCGCGTGCGCCGTCGGCCGATTCGGGCTCGGCGGTGGTGACCTCTACCCAGGGCTTGAGCGCGTCGCCCATCAGGGCCAGCAGCTCGAGCCGGGCGGTCCGGTTCGCGTCGATCCGATCGAAGGCCGACTCGGCCAGCCGGGTGGCCAGCTGCTCGACCTCTTCCCGCCGGCCCGAGTCGTTCAGGATCTCCGACTCCAGCCCGAGGTCCACGGCACCCGAGGCCACGTCGAGGGCCAGTGCCTGCGGCCCGAGGTCGTACTCGCCCAGGGCGGCCACGAAGGGCAAGGTGATCCCGGCCCCCAGCCGATCGACGCGCCCGCCGACATACCGGTCAACGGCCGCTCCGGCCAGGGGGCGCCCGGCCCGGTCGAGCCCGGTGACGCCGAGCAGGCGCAGGTTGGCCCGTTCCTGGCCGACCGTCGTGCAGATGCTGGCCCGGGCGCCCCAGGCGGCAGCCAGCCTGTCGGCCAGCTCGACCAGGCGGTCGACCCGGGCGAGCGCGTTCTCGCTCATCGCCGAGCCACCAGGTCAGTGGCCGGATCGTGGATTCGGCCGGCCGCCGCGAGGAGCTCGAGCGTCCGTTCGATGGGCAGGCCGGCAACCACGTGGCCGTCCCGCCCGGCCACCGTGTCGGCCACGAAGAGCGAGTCGACGACCGCCTCCTCGGTGGCCTCGACTGCCGCCGCGAAGAACGGGTCGAGGACGTCGTCCGCAAGGTGGACGGTGCTGACGAGTGGCTCGCCGCCACGCCGGCTGCGGACCGCGGTCGAGATGGCGATGAAGATCTCGCCCGAGCCATTGCCGCCGGTCGAGCCGGCTCGAGCCAGGCCCAGGCCGGCCCGGCGGGCCAGCCGGCTGAGCTGGTGGGGCAGGAGCGGCGCATCCGTGGCGATCACCACGATACAGCTGCCTCGCTCGCGGTCCGTGGTCGGCGGCCAACCTTCGGCGGCGAGAGTGGCGCCAACCGGTACGCCGTCGATGGTGAGGCGCTCGATTCGTCCGAAGTTGGTCAGGCTGAGCACGCCCAGGTGGAAGCCCGGATGATCCGCGTGGGCGCCGTCCTGTGCGCCCGGAGCCGACCTCGCCGAACTTGGGCTGAACCGGCGCCGGCTGACCGGTTCGACCCGGCGCGAGGCGTTGCCGATGCCGGCCTTGGCCTCGAATCCGACCATGCCCACGCCGGCGCCGACCACGCCGCTGGCCACCGCTCCAGCGTCCCGGCCGCGGGCATCGTCGAGGGCGGCCCGGACGTCGGCCGAATCGACCTGGACGGTCCGCGAGCTGTTCAGGTAGCCGTCGTCGCACTCGGCCACGACCGGCATCAGGGCATCGTCGATGCCCGCCTCGGGGATCAGCCCGACCAGGCTGGCCACCGCCGCGTCGTAGACCCGGCCGATGGCCATCGACGAGGTCAGGAAGATCGGCGTCTCGATCAGGCCCCACTCGTTGATCGCGGTGATCCCGATCATCTCGCCGGCCCCGTTCAGGACGGCCGCACCGGCCGCCACCCGGTTGCCGAACAGCTCGCCCGGACTGAACGGTACGATGGCCGTGACCCCCGTCCGGGCGACGCCCCGGCCGGCCGGGGGAGCCGGCTCGTCACGCCAGACCGAGCGGTGGCCGACCCGGATCCCCTCGACATCGACGATCGAGTTGGTCGGGCCGGTCGGCAGCAGCCCGATCCGGACCCCGAGATCACGCGGCCGAGCGCGCGCAGGCGGCGGGGCGCCGGGCCGGCTCGGGTCAATTCCGCGCGTCGTCACCCGCCCAGTATGCCGCCCGGAACTCAGTCGACGATGCCGGCCAGACGTACTCCGGCCAGGAACCCACGGTACGCGACGAG
>JBBSFD010000114.1:0-4749 GCA_038239115.1 Candidatus Limnocylindrales bacterium
CGGTGTCAGACGACCTTACGCCGACGGTGCTGGCGATCTTCCGAGGGGGCGGCCAAAACCCGTGAAACGAGCGGCCAATTCGCGTGAATTCACCTGGCCAATTCGCGTGAAACGATCGGCCAAAACCCGTGAAATCCGCAAATTCCAGCTGACGTGGTCGCCGCGCCTGAAGCGTCGTGCCGCCATGATGATGTCCTCCATCACGAAGCTTGGTCCACCAAATGTCGAAGTCGCGGGCTGCTCCCTCATCGGCGCCAGCTATCCGGCCGACACGCTCCCGTTCGCAGTACGAGATCCGCGTCACCGAGCCCTACCGGCTCGATCTAACCGTCAGCGTACTGCGCCGGCTCCGAACGAACAGCGTTGATGTCCTCACGGCCGATGGAGTCTATGTCCGCGTGTTCGAGGGAGCATCTGATCCTGTGGTCGTGCGTGTGGAGCAGAGAGCGCCAGCAACGCTGACCGTGACGATCGAGGGCGATACGTTCGAATATGAACGGGTCCTCGCGCTCGTCGGGCGGATCCTCGGGGTGGATCGCGACGTCACGCAGTTCGAGCAGGCCGCGGCCGCGTTGCCGTGGTTGAGTCCCCTGGCCCTGCGCATGATGGGCGTGAAGCCGCCGCGGTACCCCAGCCTGTGGGAGGCGTTCGTCAATGTGATCGCCTTCCAACAGTTGAGCCTGAGTTCAGCCAGCGCGATCGTGCGTCGCTTGGTCGAGGCGTTCGAGCCATCACTCGAACGCGACGGGGTGCTGCTGCATGCCTTCCCGAGCGCCGAGGGGGTGCTCGCTGCGAACGACGACGTTCTCCGAGCGACCGGCCTCAGCGCAAGCAAGATTGCGACGCTGCGCCGCGCCGGCGAGGCACTCAGCTCGGGTACCCTGAGCGAAGTCATGCTGGAGGAACGATCGAGCGCCGAAGCCACGTCCTTGCTCCAGCGAATCAAGGGCATCGGTCCGTGGACGGCTGCCGTCATCCTGCTGCGCGGGCTGGGGCGGCTGGATGTCTTTCCGATGAACGACACCAGCGTCGCTCGCAACCTCGCGCTCGTCGCGGGCCCGGGGACCATCGAGGTCGCGGGCATCATCAACACACTCTGGCCACAGCAAGGGATGCTCTACTACCACCTCCTCCTGGCGCGCCTCGAGGCGCGTGGCGAGGTGGGCCGTGCTTCCGTCGCGGGTGACGGCTCCGTGCAGCGTTGTGCGCAACCAAGGTCTTTGGCACCGGTCCGGTCATAAGTCCGCGGCTGGGACCCGATCGGCGGTTGCGTCGGCCCGCCTAAAACGTGTCGAGGGAAGACCCTGAAGGTTACAGGATCGCCCGCACCCTTGGCCCGAGCGGATTTAGTGCACGAGAGGGAGCGCTCGCCTAGGAGATGCGCCTGGCCTCGTAGCCGCCGGACGGGACGGTCCGGACCTCGTAACTCGGCTGGTCGTAGACCGTTGGCCCGCGCCGCCGCTTGCCGGTGACGATCTCGAAGCGCGAGCCGTGCCATGGGCATTCGACACAGCCGCCCACGATCGTGCCCTCGCTGAGCGGACCACCAGCGTGGGCGCATTGGTCATGCAGAGCCTGGATGCTGTCGCCGGAGCGAATCAGGACGAGCGCCTGGACGCCGACCTTGGCCTTGACCAAGGTCCCTTCGGCGATCTCTCCAACCTCGAGTGGCTGCCACTTCACGCCGGAGGGGCGCCAGGCATGCCGGTCGACAACGTTGCCCAGCGCATACACCACATCGCCGCCGACGAACGCCCCGCCGGCCAGAACCAGGTAGGCGACGATCGAGAGGAGGATCGGCAGGGTCCGGTTCGTCGGTCCGCTCGCCCGGATCCCGAGCGACACGAGATAGACCACGAGGGCAATGAGCATCAGGGTGCTGTGGATCGTCGCGCGGACCCGCGCCCGACCGTCGGTGGTCGAGTAGTCGGCATAGCCGGCGATGGCAGCGGCGAGCATCGTCAGCACACCGATCAGCAGGGCAACGTCGGCGGCCACCGGCTGACCCACGACATCGAGCACGATGACCAGCGTGAGCGCCCCAATTGGCACATCGGTCAGCAAGGCATGGAGCGGGTGGCCCAGCCAGGTCCCGGCCAGAAAGTCGCGGATCGGGAGCATTCGGCCGAAGATCGCCGCTGCCAGCCCGTGGACCCAATCGCCGAGCGGTTTGGCCCAGCCTGCCTGAGCGTCGAGAATTCGTTCGAGCACCCGACCGAGCATCCTCGATCCTCCCTATCTCATCGATCGCTCGCCGAACATCGGCGACGATCCGATCTAGTCGTGACGAAGATGGACGACGAGCAGCACCTGGCTGGGCACATGTGCCACGACGTCGTGCACCACGCCCCGCTCCAGGACGAGCAGTGAACCGGCCGGCAACTCGTGGGTCGTCTGCGGTGTCGCCACGTCGACCATTCCGGCGATCGTCTGGATCGTCACCAGGCCATCAGCCTCGTGATCGGAGAGTCGGCCCCGGGTCTCGAAGTCGAACAGCACGGCACTCATTCCAGATTCGTGGAACAGCGTGATCTGGCGGTGACCATCCCGCGCCGGATCCGCCTCCCCTCTGAGACCCTCGGCCGAGGCAACAAGATCGAAGAGGTGTTCGCTCCCGGCGAAGCGCTCCGAAGGCCGGACACGTTGCTCATCCGCAGGGTCCATGTTCACTCCTTGTGTGGGAGAACGCGGCTGGGGCTCAGTTCCAGTAGCAGTGCCCGCGGGCCATTGCCCGGGTATGCAACGCGCTCCCTTGACTCGATTCCGGCGAACGCAATTCTGCTCGTATCGGCCAGCAGAGCCTCGATCGCCTTCCGGACCTCAAGGAGAGCAAGGCCCTCCCCAAGGCAGCGGTGAACGCCTGCCCCGAAGACCACATCGGCGGTCGAGTCGCGGTCGAGGCGAACGGTGTCGGCCTCCGAAAAGGCTGCCTCGTCACGATTGGCGGCGATCCACATGAGCGAGATTGGATCGCCCGCGCGGATCGCGCGACCGCCAACCTCGATAGCCCGCGTCGACGTGCGGCCAAGAGCCGCGTGCGATCCGACCGGCAGGATCTCGACGGCGTCTGTCGTGGTGCGGCCCAGCGCCACCAGCGGGTCGTCGATCCTGAGGATCTCCCGGACGGCCACTGGGAGGAGCGACGGCGCAACCCGTAGCCTCTCCTGCAGCGCTGGGTCGTCGGCCAGATGGAGCGCGACGACACCGACCGCCGCCGCGGTTGTGCCGTGCCCGGCGGTGACATTGCGCAGGATGCTGACGATGTCGTCGTCACTCAGCCGTGCGCCGTCGATCTCCGATTCGAGGAGGGCACTGGTCAGCCCGACGGCATGCTCGGCAGGCGCGCCGCGATGCGCCGCGAGAACGCCATTGACGTAGTCGACGAACATGCCGGCTGCGGCCGCTCCGGCATGCGCGTCCTTGGTGAAGGAAGCACTCTGGCTGGCGTGGATTCCTTCGGCCAGCTGCTGCCAATCCTCGTGCGGCCAACCGGCGAACTCGCACAATGCCTGCATGGCGAACGGTTCAGCGAACTCGGAGACGAGTTCACCTCCACCCCGCGCGAGGAGCGGCTCCAACAACCCGGCTGCGATCTGCCCAGCCCTCGGCTCGAGCACGGCCAGGCGATCTGGCCCGAAGTGGGGATCCAGGAGCCGACGGTAGGCGGTGTGCTCGGGCGCATCCAGTCCGTTGGGGATCGCTCGACGCTTCGTTGCGCTCCTGAAGGCGCCCGGATCCTCGATCACGCGCAGGACATCGTCGTAGCGGAAGAGCGACCAGCCAAGAAGGTCGCTATAGGCCACCGGACAGCGCCTGCGCATCTCGTCGTAGGCACGCCGTTGATCGTCGAGGACCGCCGGAGCCCGGGGGTCCCACGTTCCTGCTCTTCCTCGGGTGACCTGCGGACCCTGGCTGCGGAGGCTCACGAGGAAGCCACTGGCTCAGGAAGCCGGCTCGATACGTACGAGCCAGCGGGCCGCCGGCAACCCACCGCCAGGCGGTTCCAGCCGTTGATCGCGACGATGGCCAGGGTCAGTTCAACCTGCTCGACCGGGTCGAACTCCTGCGCCATCGCGTCGTAGGCTTCGTCGGACGCGCCGGTCCCGGGCAGCAGCGTGAGCTCCGTCCAGGCCAGAGCTGCGCGCTCTCGTGGCGTGAAGAATGGCGCTTCGCGCCAGACCGCGACCAGATGAAGCCGCTGCTCGTCCTCGCCGATCGCCCGGGCGTCCTTGGTGTGCATGTCCACACAGTACGCGCAGCCATTGAGTTGGGAGGCGCGCAGCCTCACGATCTCGCGTAGCTTCGGTTCGAGGGTGCCTGCGTCGACGACCTTCTCGAGCCCCTGCATCGCACGCTGCGCCTCAGGAAGCACAGTCCGATATTCCACTCGCATCGATTTCGCCTCTGCCTTCCGACGGCCTTATTGTCCAGCTAGGAGATGGATTCGCGCTGGGGCGTCGGCGCGCCCTTAGTGATGTTCCCCCGTGGAAATGAGACACGGGACCATCACGCTCAGACTATCGAGCGTCGCTAAGGCGCGGGTCTGTACGCTTCCCGACAGAGGCGCGAACAACGAGACCGCTGTCAGCATCCCCGCCGTCAGGGATCGAGCCTTTGTCAAGTTGCGTGGAAATGTCCTTCCAGCAGCTTGATTGATCAGGCGGCCCGAACCTCCTCTCCCGGCTGCTCCTGGACGAGGATCCCGTCGGCGAAGCGGGCGCCGGCGAGGACCAGGGCCATGACCGTCGC
>JBBSFD010000115.1:0-4572 GCA_038239115.1 Candidatus Limnocylindrales bacterium
GCCGGCGTCAGCTTGGCCGCCGCCATGAGTCCAGCCGACAGGCCCCCCAGCTCCCACGCGCGAGACTTCCAGGCAAGAACCATCAGGGCCGGGAAGAAGGCTGCTACGTTGCACGCGGCCAGTTGCTCGCCGATGGCCGGAGCAAGCAAGGAAGCCACGATCGCCCCCCGAATGCCGGTCCGCAGAACGAGGAAAAACGTCGCGCCCAGGACGGCCAACCAGCAGGCGACGACCCAGGCCGCAAAGCCTAATGGCAGCCAGGCGATCGGTCGCCACAGGACGGCGATCGGCGGCGGCGATAGCAGCGGGGCGTGGAGGCCGGGGACCATCAGGACTGGTCGATCGCCAGGGCCGAGCTGGTAGAGGTCGTGTCCAGCGTTGAGTCGTTCCCCGGCGGCCTGATAGGTCCAGGCATCGGCAAACGGCGGGGCTAAGCTCCGTGGCGACGCCATGTACGTTAGGTATTCGGTCGCGATGAATAGGCCGAGGAGACACGGCACCAGTGCCAGGATCAGCCTCAGCCTGAACGAGCCACGGTCATCTGACGTCACGAAGCGGGCCATAACAGGATCTCCCGACTGATTGTGCTGATGCTGCGGAGCAAGCTGTGCGAAGACCCGGACTATGGCTAGGTCCGTCGAGAGCCGGCAAGTCCCAGGTGAATTCGCGTTGCCAGTACGATCTAGGATCGCCCGAGGGACTGGTTCGCGCGCGGACGAAGCCAGTAGCGCTGTTCGTCGGCTAGGTTCGATGGGACCTGGGCACGAACCATGCGCGGAGATAGGCGCGCGGCCGCGGCCATGGCATGCCTCGGTAGGACCACGCGAGCTGGGCCGCGTATGCGGCCACGGCGAGCGGTGGGCCCAAATGGCGAGGGATCGCAAGAATGATCGCCAGCAGGGGTGTCATGACTGGCAGCGCCATGGTCGAGTAGAAGGGCTCCGAGGCTGGCCAGACGGCGGGGACGCCAAGCCACCCAGCCGTTCTGGCGTCCTTGCGAAGTGCGATCACCACGAGGGGAATGATCCCGAGTATCGCCAGCGGACCCGTGAGCGACCAACCGCCCTGCGCCTCGACGAGCAGGCGGTCATTCGTGGCTGCCAAGCTCGCCGCCCAGTCGGACCAGAGAGTTGGAGCCGCCATGACGGTCCCGGCGAAAATCGCGAAGCCAAGCGCCATGTCCCGCCAGCGGGCCTCCCCGATCATTGGGATGAAGGCGTAGACCTTGACCGCAGGCGCCAGCCAGGCCGCCCCGGCGAGCAACAGCGCCATCAGGAGCATATGGGGATTACCGAAAAAGATCCCGGCATTGAGCGGCGGAAACAAGAACCACCACATCGGCAGGTGTAGCCGACTGATCACAACGAGCGCGGCGGCCAGCGAGATGATGACTCCGACTAATGCCGCAACGTCGAGGGAAAGGAACGTCAATGGCGCATAGACGAAGAGCGTCGGTGGGAGACCTGCGAAGTGATAGACATTGCCGTCGGTTCCTACTAGAAAAAACGACCAAGGATTCCCGCCCGCGAGCCAGGTCCTGGCGGCGCCAACAGCCAGCGCTGTGTCGAACCCTGGGCTCCTCGGTCCGGGCGCCAGCCACTCTGCCGCGGACGTCAGCACAAACCAGAACGGCAGGCCGAACCGGCGGACGATGCTCCAGACCCAGGGTGAGCTGAGCGGGTACGGCCACCTCTCAGGTTTCATCGATCCGTTCGACCAGCCCAGGCCACGATCGGCAGTGCGAGCATCGGCGCCTCAAGGACCGAATAGGCCAGCCCGCCGCCCTGTGAGTTCACTAGTGAGCGGATCCACTCGATCCACAGCGACCCGAATGGGAGGCATGCCAGGACGAACACGCCGACGGCCAGCAACCACGCCCGCCTGTTCGCTCCGAAGAAGGCGAACGGGAACAAGCTGGGCTTGATCAAGACGATGACGCTCGGCCAGTAGTAGAGGACGCCGAGGGCCATCGCGGCGACGGCCCAGATCACCGGATTTCCCGTGAGGGCCTTGAGTGGCGTAGTCGGCCAGAGCGCGCAGACAGCGATCCACAGCCAGGCCAACCTCGTCGGCCGCAGTCGGAACAGGCACCAGGCAACCGCAACGGCCGGCAACATCCACCACAGAAGGGCTGGCAGGAACGTGAACGGAACGAACAGGATCAGGGCAACCGGCGGATAGAGGACGTCTCCGGCGCTGATCGGGTAGGGGCCGGCCAGCTGGTAGGACTGGAAGAACGGGCCGCCATTCAGCCAACTCGTCGCCGCGTCCATGTACAAGCGATAGTCGACGCCGACCTGCGACCGCAACGTGGACGAATTGGCCACCACGTCGAGCACATCGACCACCAAAAGCATTGCGACCACAGCTACGGCGGCCCAGGCCACCACTGTGGGCTGCCGCAGGTTAGGTTTGGCTCGCGTCAACGTGATGGTCCTCGGCGATTGGGCAACCCATCGACCGAAGCCTGATTCCTTACCCGAGCGTCGGGATCGGCAAGTGCGGCCAGTAGAGACATCACCATGTACTCGAGCAGGCGCGGGGTCACGAGCACCGAGTAGGTGATCGCCGCTGCCCAGCCGGCCCGGCTCGGGGCCAGTCGCAGGGTGATCGCGAGCCCGATCAGGGCCAGAACGAACCACAGGGCAGGCGACAGGGCATAGGGCGACAGGTTGTTTACCTGGCCGACGAGGCCCAGGTTGGTGCTCCGCAGGAAGGTGATCGAGCCAGCAGGTTCGACGATCAGCTGGACGACGATGAGGAGCAGCGACCAGCCGATGAACCGACCCAGGTTGCGCCAATCGCGGCGGCCGAGCCAGTAGAGAGCAACCAGGGCGGGCAGGAGCTTCAGCTGGCCGGCCAGCGCCACCGCGGCCGGATTGCCCAGGGTGAGAAGCAGGGTGACCAGGGACTGTGCCTGGCCGACGGTCAGGGACCAGGCGATGGGTCCGGCCAGGATGCCGACTGCAATCCAGGTTCGTCGCCGGCGCAACCCAAGGAGCCACAGGGTCCCGACGAACGCCGCGAGCATGCAACCCTCCCAGATCGCCGCCGCGACTTCGAACGGAAGGAGGGCCAGCGGCCGGAAAAGGATCGCCAGGAGCGGCGGATAGAAGTAGTAGTGCGGGCTGTTGACATCACCTGCGGCTGCGTAGAGCGGCAGGCCCGCATTCAGGCGCTGGCCCGCCTCGTAGTAGGCGTGGATGTCGACGAGGGGATCCGTGGTTAGGTGCAGGACGAGGATCGAGAGTCCGATGAGCCCGAGCAGGAGCGCTGCCCCGATCAGCGTGTCTTCGAGAAGCCGTCGGCCCTTCGCGCTCAGCAGGAAGCCGGCGGGCGCCGCGCGTCCCGACCGTCCCGTTTGGTGGCTCATTCGCTGCGAGTCTAGGGGCTAGCCGGGCGCGCGCGTCCCGCGTACAGATGGGTAGTGGCGCCCCTGACCCATTGAGTGCCATGCTCGCGCCGATGTTGACCGTGCGCACCGGCCAGAACCGGCTACCGGCTGCCAGCCTGGCGATCAACCCGCGCATCTTTGTCGTCGCTGCGATCAACGCCTTACTCGGCGCGGCGGTGGCCGTCTTGATCTTGCCGACCGTTTGGTCAGTGGACGGTGATCGAAATCTGGCCGCCGGTCGGGCGCTTGCCGCCGGTCTTTTTGGCCGGGATCATGGGTACCTGTATTCACCCCTCGCCGCGGCCATGACCCTCCCGGTCGCTCTGGCCGTGCCCTATGGCTTCGCCGTCGGCGGATGGCTCGTCGCTCGGACGGGCATCCTCATGGCGGGCGCCTGGCACGACGTCCGAGGGCTGTCCATGCCCGATCGAATCCTCGTCGCGATCGCGGTGGTCAGCTTTGTCCCCACCTTGCATGACCTGCTCCTGGGCAACGTCTCGATCCTGATCGCCGCCGCGGTGGCGGTGGTTGCTTGGTCGAAAGACCGCTACGCCACCGGGGCTCCACTGGGGCTGATCCTGGCTACCGCTCCAAAACCAGCCCTGATCCCGATCCTTGTCTGGATGCTCGTATTCCGACGACGGGCGCTTGGATCAGCGATCGGCTCGGCAACGATCTTCTCCCTCTTCGGGCTCGTAGTCATCGGAGCACCTGCCTACCTCGCCTGGTTCCAGGTCCTCCTTCATCCGGACTATCTGGGGACAAGTCAGGCCGGCAATCTCGCACTTGGAGCGATGCTGCCGCCGTTGCTGGCCTGGCCATTAACCGGCCTGACGCTCGTTGGGACCGTGATCGCCTTGCGGAGAGGGGAGACGCCGGGGTTCATCGCATGCCTGTGCGCCGGGCTGCTGATCGCGCCCTATACCATGGCCTACGGCGCCGTCATGCTGCTCCTCGCGGTCCGACCCCTGGCACGGGTCGCTCCGACGCCTACGTTCATCCTGGCGGCCTCCGGTTCCCTGGCGGTCATCATCTTCCTGCCATTGTGGGTGGGCGCAATCCTCATCACGACACTGGCCGTTCCGGTGGCGGCCTGGACCAACCTGCACCAAGGAGCCGCTGCGTGAGCCGTCGCTGGCCCATCCTCGCGATCTTCATCCTGTCCGGCGCGGCCGGCC
>JBBSFD010000116.1:0-4450 GCA_038239115.1 Candidatus Limnocylindrales bacterium
CCCGTCACCGGCGTCAGGCATCAGGAGGTGAACCATGGACGCATCAGGCGAGAAGGGGTATGCGAAGCATGCGTGGATCATCTTCCTCGTGTTCGGGATCGGGGCGGCGATCACCGGCCTAATCATCCTGGCAGGCGTCGTCCAGGTTGATCCCCCATCGGCTGAACGCACGACGGGCCTGACTCTGGATCAGCTTACGGCTCGGGTGCCCGGCATCGACGCGTATGTCAGCGGGCTGGCTAGTGCCCTGATTCATAATGTTCGGTAGGTAATCGCACTCGCACTCCCAGGTCCAGACGACCGAGGCGCAGGAGGTGGCGATGGCCCGCCGGGCCGAACTCTTCGTCCGTGAACTGAGCGACGGGGAGGCAGCCCACCTCCTCAGGCAGGCGCGCCGGGGTAGGAACGCGGTCGTCCGACATCGGGCGATGCTTCTGTTCGCCTCGTTCCAGGGCCACAGCGTCAGCCAGATCAGCACGATGTTCCAGGCCAGCGCGACCCACGTCGCGGCCCTCATCCGCGCCTTCAACGAGCAAGGGTTCCCGGCCCTGGACCCTCGCTGGGGCGGGGGCCGACCACGCCGGATCGAACTCGACGCCCGGACCGAGATCGTGAAGGTGGCCCTCGCCCGCCCGACTGACCGGGGCGAGCCGTTCACAAGGTGGAGTCTGACCAAGCTCCGGGCCCACCTGGTCCGGACCCGGATCGTGCCGGCCATCAGCCGCAGCCAGCTCTGGCGGATCCTCCACGAGGCCGGCGTCCGCTTCACCCATCACAAGACCTGGAAGGCCTCCCCTGACCCCGAGTTCGAGACGAAGAAGAACCGGATCCTGGATCTGTACGCTCATCCACCGCTCAGGGCCCGGGTGCTCTGCCTCGACGAGTTCGGCCCGCTGAACCTCCAGCCCCGACTCGGCCGCGGCTGGCATCCGCTCGCGAAGCCGACCCGCTTCCGGGCGACGTACACCCGGACGGCCGGCGTTCGCCAGCTCGTGGCCGCCTACGACCCCGCCACCGGCGCGCTGTACGGCCATCTCCACGACCGCAAGACCTGGCGCGAGATCCGGGAGCTCCTGCGCTCGCTCCGGGCTCGCTTCAGCGAGCACCTGATCGTCGTTCTCGACAACTTCAGCCCGCACAAGAAGACCGAGCTGCAGGCGTGGGTCGCCGAACACGACATCGAGCTCGTCTTCACCCCGACCTATTCGAGCTGGCTGAACCTCATCGAGTGTCAGTTCCAGGCCCTCCGATCGTTCGCGCTCAATGGCTCCGACTATCAGAGCCATGCCGACCAGGACGCTGCGATCCGGGCGTACCTGCGCTGGCATAACCGGAACGCTCGCCCCGCCAAGCCGTGGCGCCTCAACGCCGAGGTCCATCATTCGCTACCCAACGTTGCGGCATGAGGCACTAGCTGTGATTCACGGACACGTTGTCGACGGGTTTGGCCCTGAGCCCGGGTTCCCGTCAGATACGCCGAGGCGGAGTGCTCGCCAGGGAGATCGTCTGAATCAGGGCCTCAGGCGCCGTGATTCATGCCGGCCCACGCTCAGGGCCGGGCCATTCCGGCGGTCGACCCTTGTTCTTCTCCTGCCGAACACTCCCCGGATGCGTCGCTGGCAGAACAACTGTCGATGCGACCCCTCGCGTGAATAACCTGTCCGTGAATCATGGCTAGGAGAGGCTGGGCGCGGCCAGCGGCCCCGTCGCGGCAACGAGCGAGCGGGCCCGGGACCAGGGCCGAAGCACGATCGCCGCGATGAGGGCCGCAGCCGTGGCGCCGATCAGGAAGTGCGCGAGACCGGCCCGGACGAGGCCGCTCGGGGTGATCGCCTGGGCCGCGACGATCGCGAGCGCATCGACGAGCAGGATCGCGCCGAGGCGCAGGCCGTCGAACGTCAGCCGGTAGCCCCGGCCGGCCCACCACAGCGTCCCGATCGTCAGCGCGCCATAACCGGCGATCGTCGACCAGCCCGCCCCGACGATACCCAGCCGTGGGATCAGTAGCACGTTCAGGCCGACATTCAGCGCGCCGGCCGCGAGCGTGAAGATCGGCAGGACCGCGGTCCGGCGCTGGAGGAAGATCGGGCTGACCGCCATGAAGTAGAAGCCCTGGACGAGGCATGCGACGGCGACGAGCGGCGTTACGAGCGCGGCGATCGAGGCATCGGCACCCCAGGAGCGGGGGGCCAGGACCGAGACGACCTCGGGCGCGAGGACGCCGACGAAGGCCGTCAGGATCGCGAGCGCGCCGATTGCCAGGGTCGTCATCTCGCGCAGCAGCTCGGGCCCGAGCTCGTGCTCGCCCCGGATGTAGAAGAACGGGACCCAGGCGGTGTTCAGCGCGATGGCCACGACGGCGACGACCTGGCCGAGCTGGTAGCCGAGCGAGTAGATCCCGATCGCGGTCTGGGTCGCGGCGACCGACAGGCCGATCGTCAGGCCGATGACCCAGCGGTCGGACAGGTTGAGCACCCAGCCCGCGATCGAGTGGGGGACCAGCGGCAGCCCGAACCGCAGGCCTTCCTCGGCCAGCTCCGGGTCGAACCCCGGCGGCCGTCGCCGGGCGAGCAGGGCGAGGGTCACCGCGATCACGACGACCCCGGACGCGAGCTGGCCCAGGAGTCCCCCGACTGCGCCTAGATGGAGCCCGAGCACGAGCCAAAGGGTCACGGCCGCGCCGCCGAGGAACGTGGCCAAGCCGAAGATCACGACCCGACCGGGCTTCTCGACCGCCCGGAACCAGGTCGTCGGGACGTACTGGAATGCCATGAGCAGGGCGATCCCGATGGCGAGCCAGCCGTACGGCACGAGCGTCACGCCGGCGAACACGGTGCTGAAGATCGGGGCCGCGACCGCCCCGATGAGCAGGCTCAGGGCGATCCCGGCGACGAGCGTGATCGCCGCCATCGTCCAGTACAGGGCGGCCGTCCGACGGTTGCCGATGTCGAAGTGGAATCGGAGCAGCGCACCATCCAGCCCGAGCCGGTAGAGGATCGTGAGCAGGCCGGCGAGGGTCAGCATCAACGAGAAGATTCCGAACTCAGCCGGGCCCATGCCGAGCGTGTAGATCGGCAGGAGCAGGAAGACCCCGATCCGCGGAACGACGCTGCCGATCGTGTAGAGCAGCGATCCCCGGAGGAGGGACCCGAACGTCACCGCCGCGCGCCCGCGAAGACCCGGGCGTAGTCCTGCTGCGCCCGCTCGTAGTCGGCCGGCTGGCCGATGTCGAGCCAGTACTCCCGGATCGGGAACGCCACGACCGTTCCGCCGCGCGCCCCGACCTCCTGGGCAAGCTCGGTCATGTCGAGATGCCGACCGCGGGCGAGGCCGGCGACGAGCGCCGGCGCGACGACGTAGATCCCGGCGTTGACGAAATGCTGCTGCTCGGGCTTCTCCGTGATGGTCACGACCCGGTTCTCGTCGAGGTCGACCACGCCATAGGGGACCCGGGTCGAGATCTGGCGGATGCACATCGTCAGCTCCGCGCCTTCGGCCGTGTGGAAGTCCATCAGCTGGCCGAAATCGAGGCGTGTCAGGATGTCGCCGTTCATCACGAGCACCGGCGACTCGGGCACGGCCGGCAGGAGCGAGAGCGCGCCCGCGGTCCCGAGGAACTCGTCCTCGCGGAGGTAGTCGATCTCGAGCCCGCGCTCGGCTCCGTCGCCGAAGTACGCCTCGATCTGGTCGGCCCGGTAGTTCACCGATACGTAGAGGCGTCGGAAGCCGTGCGCCGCGAGCGAGCCCATGATCGTCTCGAGGAGCGGCTTCCCGCCGATGTCCAGCAGGGGCTTCGGCGTCGCGTCCGTCAGCGGTCGGAGCCGGGTGCCGAGGCCACCGGCCATGAGGACCGCCACGTTGTCGCGGGCGCGCTCGCGCCGTGGCGACGCCGTCAGGTCATCCAGCAGCTCGAGCGCCGCCATGCGCCCGTCGGGCCCGAGGATGGGCAGCTGATGGACCTGCCGATCGTGCATCCGGGCCACCAGCACGTCGGTCCGGTCGGCGCTCCGCGCGGTCACGGGGTGGGGATTCATGACCTGGGCGACCGGCGCGTCGAGATCGTCCTGCCGCAGGATCGCTCGTCGGATGTCGCCGTCGGTGACGGTTCCGAGGAGGCGATCCTCGGCGTCGACCACGAGCACGATCTGCGTTCGGGCGGAATCGAGCCGCTGCATCGCGTCGCGGACGGTCGCGGCCGGTGGCAGCGCCGCGGAACGCCAGTCGCGCGATCCGCTCACGGGTCGATCAGCTCGTCGGGGCCGTAGTCGCGGGTCGCCGGGGTCCCGAGCAGCGTCCAGTAGTCCATCGGTGAGCGACCGGTGCCCGGTCGCTTCACGGCCAGATTCGCGGGGCTGAACGGCGTGCCCGCCGGGATCGCGGTCGCCGCGACGACGCTCTTGCGCGCGATCGGCGCGTTCCGGAGCTCCGTCGTGCCGGGCGCCTTGCGCCG
>JBBSFD010000117.1:0-4441 GCA_038239115.1 Candidatus Limnocylindrales bacterium
GGGCTGACGATCAAGGTTGCCGAGTTCGAGTCGGGCATCTGGCCAGCCTAGCCGGTTCGTTTCGCGTGGTAGCGTTCCGCTTGCCGGCGGGAGTAGCTCAGTTGGCAGAGCGTCAGCCTTCCAAGTCTCCCTTTGTCGAGCGCTGTGCTCTGATCGTGGACTTCACGCTCGAATGACCCCCGAAACTGGTTCAGTTTGGCGCTCTCCCCAGGGCGCTAGATGTGCCTTACAGCGCAGAATTTCACGGGAGGTTTTCAAGGTACTTCAGGTCACGGTGGGGACTGTTTGGATCGATACCCCAAATATTGTTGTCGCGGCGATGAACCGATGCCCGTGTCGACTTGGACTGCACCGGGGAACCGGTACTCCACGAGCGCCCGCTGGGACTTCATCCCGTCCGCGCCGATCTCGTCACGGAGCTCGATCCGCCCAACGAGCAGGCGCACGATCTCCTGTCGTGCCTCGATCGCCAGCCCGGCGTCCAGACGGGCGCGAACTTCTGCGAGTAACCCGCTGGCCGACTCGGGCAGTTCTGGCCCTGTTGGGCTCTCTGTCGCCGCCAGACGGGCCTCCAGCTTCAATCGTTCGGCAGCAATCCGCTCAAGCTCGGGGCCGACCAAGTCTTCGGCGAGGATCCCCTTGACGGCGAGGTTGATCGCCCGCGCCTGCTCCACGTCGAGCCGGGACAAGGACCGCCGGAGCAGGAGTGCGTCCGCCTCGGCTGCCACCGCGCTGCCGTCACCTTCACGGGCCAGGTCATCAAGCACATCGCCCGGATCACGCAGGTAGCGCTCGATCTCCGCCCAGATCACTGACTCGAGAGTACCGGCACGGACGATCCGAGCCGTGCAGCGTCCGCCCAGCGGTCCGCGATCTCGGTTGCGACCATTGCACCGGTACCAGCTTGTCGCCTTTCGGCCCTGGGACCCGACGTAGATCAACCCACAGATCGAGCAGTGGATGACGCCTCGAAGGAGGTAGGCCCGACGGGTGTTCTTGGCGCACACCCGGTTGCGGGCCAGCGTCTCCTGGGCCGCCGACCAGAGTTCGGGAGACACTAACCGCGTGATCGATGCGCTGATCACGGCTCGGTCACGTCTCGCCGTCCGTCGGCCGTACTGGAGCTCACCGGCATAGACCGGGTTGATGACGAGGTTGCGAATCCGGCCGGCCGTCCAGCGCCCGCGGGTCCGAGCGCCCCGGATCCCGCGTCGATCGCGGGCGTAGTGGGTCGGGACCCCGAGAGCATTGAGTTCGTCGGCCACGACCGCGCAGCTGACCTGCCCGAGGCCGAGGCGCTCGTAGATCCGGCGCACGACCGCGGCCGCGCTGAGATCGGCGAATACCAATGTCTCGTCGGGCACCAGTCGAGCCAGCTGCTTTTGCCCTTCTACCCGATAGCCATACGCGACGATTCCGCCGGTGTACCTGCCCTCGCGAGCAGCCCGCGCCATGCCGTCGGCCGAGCGGCGCAGGAATTCCCGGCGGTAATGGTCGGCAACGACCGCCTGCACGTCGTAGCCCAGGAGATCGGGCTCGCCTTCCACGACGCTCAGGAGCCGGACCCCGAGCGACTCCAGCAGCCGCCGGGCAGTCAGCAGATCGACCGCGTCCCGGCCGAGCCGATCGACCTGGTAGACGAGGACCGCATCAAGGCCGCCCGCCGCGGCATCGTGCACCAGGCGACCGCCCGCTGGTCGCTTGGCCAGAGGGACCATCCCAGAGACCCCGTCATCGGCATAGCGTTCCACGAGCTCGAACGCAGGGTGGCTGGCGAGCCAGCGATCGATCTGGTCGAACTGGGTCGCGATCGTGCCCCGATCTGCCTGCTCGTCGCTCGATACACGCAGGTACGCCCCGACCCGCTGGGTTCCTGTTGTCATCGCCCCTCGCTCGACCGCGCTTCGGGCATCTGGCGGGGGAGGCCCAGGACCACCCGCAGCGCCGCGGCCATCGCCTCGCGGTCAGGCGCCCATGAATGGGTGATCTCGAGCGGTTTTGCAAGGCGTCTCGTCCTGCTCATTGCAATGCCCTGACCTGCTGAGTCCTGACTGGGCGACTCGTAGACGGATTTCGGGGTGTCATCAGGCGGAACCGGCATGGCCGCCATCTCAGGCCGCCTCCGACGGCAATGCGGCGAGAATCTCGAGCACCCGTACACCGAACCGGAGCGAGACCCGGTACTGGGACTCGGCCGCGGTGATCCGCTGTCGACTCACGCCCAGCAGGCTGGCCAGCTCCGCCTGGGTGAGCCCCATGCGGACTCGCTCGGCCTTCAGATCCCGCCCAGTCGATCGCGTATCTTGCATGGGCGAGAAGCTAGTGCCCGACCCCCAGGCAGACCCCTTGCGTGCGAACGGCAGGCGAGCCACCTTCTATCCAAGCCATGACCGCTGTACTGGCGCCCCGAGCGGCCCGATCCACGCTCGGAATCACTCGACCGGCCTCCATGGAGGGTCCTTACCCAAGGCAGTGGGCCCTAGCATTTGCCCTTGCCACGCCGTTGGCGTCTAGAGGCTGATTTGTGCTCAAAACCGTTGTTTTTGCTCTTGCGTTCGGCCTAGTGCGGTTTTCGTCGGGTTGGCCCATTCGCGAGGGTCGCAAGCCAGCCAGACGATCGATCGCTCGAGTATCACGTTCCTCATGGATGCGCCCGAGTTCGGAGGTAGCTAGGTCAAGCCGCTCAGCTACTTCGCTGGCCGGCCGTCGCGACCGGGCCATCTTGGCCGTCGGCGATCGTGGACTCAGGGATCAATGCCGCTGGCCGCCGGCGACAGGCGCAAGCGAGCGGCCAGGCGAACTCGGACGGAGTCGTAGTTCAGGATGCGCAGCGCGAGGTGCCGCTCGCGCTCGGCGAGCTCTCGGTCGCTGAGTTCCGAGCCGTCGCGGAGGAGGAGCTGACGGACCCGCTCTGCGCTGATTCCAAGTTCGCTGCCGATCCGCCGATTCGTCCACCCGAGCAGCTTCAGCTCTCGGATCCGGTCGATACGAGCGAGCGTCCTTGGGATTGGGCTCATGGCTGGCGCTCAGCGCATTGGGCCAGCTTGGCGGACCATCCCCATAAGGTGAATCTGTCGAGTAATTCAGCTACCTGATTTGGTTGCGCTGCGTTCGAAGCGCGAACTCCGATGGCGTCGGGTCGTGCGGCTGAGCCCGGCGCTTCACACCGAGCACTCCGTCTGGGCTCGATCGGTCGTGTGGCCACAGCCGGGCGGGTGTCCCATCAGGCGGTTCCCACCACAGACGCGGAAGCGGAAGCATGGTTGGCAGCTGGTCTCCGATCGAGTGCTATCCTCGATGAGTAGACCAGTGCGTTGCGAGTTGCTGTCAACTGCGGAAAAGCGCGTTACTTCGAGCGTGGCATTGCAGGAGGTCCGCGGCAATCAGCATCCGGCCGCGACTCGGGGGCGACGGGCGCCTGCGCCTTCCGGAGACGGTGTCGGTCCGTCGGCTGACGACTGCGCAAGCTACCAAGGGCGACATTATCGGAACGTTTGGCGAGCGGTTTGGCGACCCATTTGAGCGCCTGCCCAACGGCCTGCTGCTCGTCGAGGACTTCGGTCGACTCGAACTCTCCCGACCTCGGCAGCTGCGTTCGTGGATCCAAGCGAATGGAGCGTTCGCCCTTGCCGAGTTCTACCGCGACGACGCCTTAGGGGGGCCAGGAAGCGGACCTGTTGGTCTCCGCCTCGGATTCCAGGATCACTGGAGTCACGTTTGGCGTGAGCAGACAACGGTTCGGGGACTCCTTTTGGCGATGGTCGAGCTGTCGGCGGGGAGATCGGTGACCTTTGTGCCGAACGGGGAGACCGATGAGAGCCTCGAAACCCTGCGCTCGATCGCTACGATCACCGGCCACGGCGCCGGCTCCGAACTGGGCGAGGCCCTCCGGTCGCAGGCTTTTGTGATCGGGTGGTACGTCGAACGCGCATTGGCTGTGTCGTACGAGGTCGCCTGGGGTGTGAAGGGCAACCCGCTCGGACTGGAGCTACGACGAAAGTGGGAATCCGTCCTCGCCCCGATGTATTTACAGCTATTCGAAGCACTTCGTCGGATCTCAGAAGGCCGCCCGGGCGCCAACCGTTGTCGCGAATGCGGGTTTCCGTTCCTGGTCCTTGACGCTCGTCGAACCGCCTATTGCTCCGCAGGGCACGGCAACCGATACCGTCAGCGTCTGCTCCGCGGTGGCAGACACCCGATGCCTGACATGCCGCGCTGGAGCGCTTTGGGCCTCGTCTCGAACCTTTCCACGAGATGCGGGCGAGCGCGGACCGTATGCTCGTTGGGTAATGGGAAGACGCAGGTGCCCGTGGCCATGAGAAAGTACCCACTGGTGGCCGCGGAAAAGTACCCACCCCTCGATTGACCTGAACCCCCGGGGCTGCACGATGGCGGTTGTTCTCACCCGTCAACGGCAACCCCGAGGGACGCCCATTGTGAA
>JBBSFD010000118.1:0-4422 GCA_038239115.1 Candidatus Limnocylindrales bacterium
CACCCCTCGGGGTTGCCCTTGCCCGAGCCCATCCGGGTCTCGGCCGGCTTCTTGGTGGCCGGTTTGTCCGGGAAGACCCGGATCCAGATCTTGCCGCCGCGCTTGACCGAGCGGGTCATCGCCCGCCGGGCCGCCTCGATCTGGCGGCTGGTGATCCAGGCCGGCTCGAGGGTGGCCAGGCCGTAGTCACCGAAGGCGACCGAGAAGCCGCCCTTGGCCACGCCCGACATCCGGCCGCGCTGCACCTTGCGGTGCTTGACCCGCTTGGGCATCAACATGGTCAGACTCCCCCGGCCACGTTGGTCACGCCGGCCGTCACGACCTGGGGCGGGGTGCGCTCGGGGATGATGTCGCCGCGGTAGATCCAGACCTTGACCCCGATCCGGCCATACGTCGTATGGGCGTGGACCTGGCCGTAGCTGATATCGGCCCGCAGGGTGCCCAGCGGGATCCGGCCTTCCTTGTCCCACTCGCGGCGGGCCATCTCCGAGCCGCCCAGGCGACCGGCGACCATGATCTTGACGCCCTTGGCGCCGGCTTTCATGGTGCGCTGGATGCCCTGCTTCATCGCCTTGCGGAAGGCGATCCGGCGGCTCAGCTGCTGGGCGATGTTCATGGCAACGAGATGGGCATCGAGCTCCGGCTGGCGGATCTCCTTGATCTCGAGCTTGACCTTGCGGTTGGTCAGGGCGCCGATCTGCTGGCGCAGGATCTCGACGTTCTGGCCGCCCTTGCCGATGACGATTCCGGGCTTGGCCGTGTGGACGGTCACGGTGACGTGGTTGATGCCCCGCTCGATCTCGACCTGGCTGACGCTGGCATTGGCCAGGCGCTGGTCAACCAGCTTGCGGATCGCGATGTCCTCCTTGAGGAGGCTGGTGTAGTCCTTGTCGGCGTACCACTTCGCGGTCCAGGTGCGCGAGACACCAAGACGGAAGCCGTACGGGTGGACCTTGTGTCCCATTCGATCAGGCCTCCCGGTCTTCGACGACGACCGTGATGTGGGTCATCGGCTTGTGGATCGGGAACGCCCGACCCTGGGCCCGTGGCCGCCAGCGCTTCATCGTCGGGCCTTCGTTGGCATGAGCCTCGACGATGAACAGGTCCTCGGCGGACAGGTTGTGGTTGTTCTCGGCATTGGCCGTGGCGCTCTTGAGGACAAGGGCGACATCGCGAGCCGCGTGCTGGGGCATGAACCGGAGCAGGGCGGCGGCCTCCTCGACGCGCTTGCCCCGGATCGCCTGGGTGACGAGGCGGGCCTTGCGGGTCGAGCCGCGGAGATACTTGGCAGTGGCGGAGACGCGCACGATCTCGCCTCCTACTTCAGCGAGGTCGAGCGCTCGGTGTGCTTCCCGTGCCCGCGATACGTGCGGGTCGGGGAGAACTCGCCGAGCCGATGCCCAACCATGTTTTCGGTCACGTACACCGGCACGTGCTTCTTGCCGTTGTAGACCGCGACCGTGTGCCCGATGAAGTCCGGGAAGATGACCGAAGCCCGCGACCAGGTCTTGACGACCCGTTTCTCGCTGCGCTTGTTCATCTCCTGGACGCGGCCGAGCAGGCGGGCCTCGACGAACGGTCCCTTCTTGACGGAGCGCGACATCTGGTTCCCTCCTCTCGGCTACTTGCGATGACGGGAGCGGACGATCAGTCGACCGCTCGTCTTGTTGCGTCGGGTGCGCAGGCCCATGGCCGGCTTGCCCCACGGCGTCTTGGGCGGCATGCCCGTCGGCGACTTGCCCTCGCCACCGCCATGGGGATGGTCGCGCGGGTTCATGACCACGCCCCGGACCTCGGGCCGCTGGCCGAGATGGCGGGCCCGGCCGGCCTTGCCCAGGTTCTGGTTCTCGTGGTCGAGGTTGCTGACCTGGCCAATCGTGGCCATGCACCGGATGCTGACCCGGCGGACCTCGCCCGAGGGCAGCCGGACCTGGGCGTAATCGCCCTCCTTGGCCAGCAGCTGGGCGGCCACGCCGGCCGAGCGGACGATCTGGCCGCCCTTGCCCGGGACCAGCTCGATGTTGTGGATCGTGGTGCCCAGCGGGATGTTGGCGATCGGCAGGGCATTGCCCACCCGGGCCTCGGCCTCGGGACCGGACACGATCACGTCGCCGACCTTGAGGCCGTGGGGCAGGAGCATGTAGCGCTTCTCGCCGTCGCGGTAGTGGAGCAGGCCGATCCGGGCCGACCGGTTGGGGTCGTACTCGATCGTGGCCAGGCGTGCGGGCACGCCCGGCTTGTCCCGCTTGAAATCGATCCGGCGGTAGTGCTGCTTCTCGCCGCCGCCCCGGTGGCGGACCGTCAGGCGACCCTGGTTGTTGCGCCCGGATCCGCGGATCTGGGGCTCGAGCAGGGGCTTGTGCGGCTCGCGGGTGGTGATCTCCTCGAAGGTCGAGCGGGTCATCCCGCGCAGGCCTGGCGAGGTCGGCTTGTAGGTACGCAGGGCCATCGTCAAACCCCCTCGAAGAACTCGATCTTCTGGCCCGCGGCCAGGGTGACGATCGCCTTGCGCCAGGGCGTGGTGAACCCGCTGATCCGACCACGCTTGGTGCCGCGGCGCTTCTCCTTGGCCTTCGTGGTCAGGACGTTGACGCCCGTCACATTGACCTTGAAGAGCTCCTCGACGGCGCCCTTGATCATGATCTTGTTGGCGTCACCGTGGACGGCGAAGGTGTACTTGCTGCGGCCGGCTTCATCCATCGACTTCTCGCTGATCACTGGCCGGAGGATCACCTCGTGAGCAGTCAGGCTCATCCGTAGACCTCCTCCATCCGGGCCAGGGCCGGCTGCTCGATGACCACGACATCGGCGTTGAGCAGGTCGACCACGTTGAGCGAGTCGGCCCGGATGACGCTGACCGTGGGCAGGTTGCGCGACGAGAGGTGGAGCCGCTCATCGCTGCCTGGAGCGACGACCAGGACCCGGCCGCTGGCGTTGACCGCGGCCAGGATGCCCACGAAATCCTTGGTCTTGATCGCCTCGAGGCCGAAGCCGTCGATCACCCGCACGGCCGAGTCGCCGAGCTTGGAGGTCAGCGCTCCGCGCAGGGCGAGCTGCTTCATCTTGCGTGGCAGGCGCTGGGCATAGGAGCGTGGGTGCGGGCCGAAGACGACGCCGCCGCCCCGGAAGTGGGGGGCGGTCCGATGGCCCTGGCGAGCCCGGCCGGTGCCCTTCTGACGGTACGGCTTGCGGCCCCCGCCGCGAACCTCGCCGCGGGTCTTGGTGTCGTGGGTGCCGAGGTGGCGGCCGGCCAGCTGGGCCAGCACGACCTGGTGGAGGACGGCGGCGTTGATCGGGGCGCCGAAGAGCAGCTCGCTCAGCTCGACGCTGCCGATCGAGGCTCCGGTCCGGTCGTACAGGGTGGTCTGGGGCATGTCAGGCCTTCTTCACGAGGATCAGCGCGTTGCGCGGGCCAGGCACCGAGCCCTTGACCAGGATCAGGTTGCGCTCGGTGTCCGTCCGGACGACGCGCACCTTCTTGACCGTGACCCGCTCATCGCCCATGTGGCCGGCCATCTTCATGCCCTTGTAGACCCGGCCGGGGGTGGTCCCCGGCCCGATCGATCCCGGGGCGCGATGGTGGTCCGAGCCGTGGGTCGTGGGCCCCCGGTGGAAATGGTGGCGCTTGATGTGGCCGGCGAAGCCCTTGCCCTTCGACACGCCGGTGATGTCGACCAGGTCGCCCTCGGCGAACAGGTCGGCCAGGCCGATCTGCTGGCCGACGCTGTAGCCCTCGAGCGCGTCGGCAGCGACCCGGAACTCCCGGATCTTGGCCACCTTGGGCAGGTCGCCCAGCTGGCCCAGCTGGGGCTTGGTCAGGCGGCGGCTGGGCTCGGCCCCGAGCTGGACGGCCGTATAGCCGTCGCGCTCGTCGGTCCGCAGCCGGGTGACCGTGTTCGGCTCGACCGAGACCACGCTGACGGCGACCATCGTTCCGTCGGCCTGGAAGACTTGCGTGACACCGATCTTGCGACCGATCAATCCAATGCTCATCGGATCGCCATCACATCTTGATTTCGATGTCGACGCCCGCCGCAAGCGAGAGTCGCATCAGGGCGTCGACCGTCTTGGCACTCGGATCGAGGATGTCGACGAGCCGCTTGTGGGTGCGGATCTCGAACTGCTCCCGCGAGTCCTTGTCGATGAACGGCGAGCGGATGACGGTGAACTTCTCGATCCGGGTCGGCAACGGCACCGGTCCGACGACGTCGGCGCCGGTGCGCTGGGCCGTCTCGACGATCTGGGCCGCCGACTGGTCGAGCAGCCGGTGGTCGTAAGCCTTGAGCCTGATCCGGATCCGTTGCTTGGCCATGTCGTCCTACTCGGTGATCGAGGTGATCGCGCCGGCGCCGACGGTCCGGCCACCTTCGCGGATGGCGAAGCGCAGGCCGACCTCGAGGGCGATCGGGGTGATCAGCTCGA
>JBBSFD010000119.1:0-4213 GCA_038239115.1 Candidatus Limnocylindrales bacterium
CTCACGCTGCCGGAGCGCCACGCGATCGGCGGCCTCGTGGCGGCCCGGGCAACGCCCCAGACGGCCCAGCAGATCGCCTAACCTATCCCTGCCGAGGAGCCTCTGCCGTCAGAACTTTTCCAGCAGATTTCGGACGCGACCGCGCCAATCGCGGGAGCGTCGCTCGAAGGCATCCTATCGACCTGCGCGTCGTATCGCGCGCGTGCTTCGATCATCGCGGCTTCCCACTGGCGCCGCCGGTCGGCCACCTCGAGTTCACGTTCCTGATCTCGCCACTAGGCCTGCAGCCGATGGATCTCGATCGCGCGGAACACCCGGGGGAGCTTGTCCTCGAGCGGGATCGTCTTCGCGTCCCGGTATCGGTCGCCGCTGTAGCTCGGCCCCGGAGCGCGGTCCATCCCGCATTGTGACGGCGGAATGCTCGCGGCTCATCGAAGCTCTAACTCGTGGCGGGCCCGTTGAACTCCATTTCGTTGACTGCACAACGACCTTGCCAGGTGCGGTCCCCGGGATCTGGAACGGCAACGTTTTAGCCAACGAACCTGGGGTCAAAGGCACAGCGAGCACACCCAGTTCGTAGTGTCCTCGCGCGCCGGCCGTTGCGTAAGTGCGGTCTGGCTAGCGGGCAAGGCTGTGCGGTCGCCACCACCATCTCCGGACGGGCCGGTCGCGAAATGAGCCGCTGTTCAGCCGCCGCCAGATGGTTCTGAGAGCGGCGTCGCCTCCGGCCAGCCCTCGCTCAGCCCTTGCTTAATGTCGCCAATCGTCAGGTTGCCGTCGACGCTCGTCGCCACAAGTCCATCATCGCCCATGGGCCACGCGGCCGCAAGTGACCAGTCGCCGGATGGGCCACTGCCGTAGTCGAGCTGAAACACGATAAACACGTACGTCTGACCCGCGACTAGCTTGATGCTCTCCACGCTCTCGAAAGTCATCGTGTCGCAGCCCACCGTACCTCCCCGCAGCACGAGCCGGCCCGGAACCGGGTTCCCAGCGACGATCTCCGGACCGGAAACGGTCAGAGGGCGCAAGGGGACGGCGGAGGTCCGGCGTACGTCCGCCGGTCGTGACTGGGTGGGGGTATTCCAGTAACCCTTGCCGATGCTCCCGAGCTTGCCGACGATCGCGGCCACCCCTGCCGCGTGGAAGTCATTGAGCGAGGTCGGCTCGCCGTAGGCGCTTCCCGCGCGAACGTTGAGGCATTCGCTCGGCGTCGATTGGACGTCGGCGCTCGCCGCCACTGGCGCAGGAGACGACGCATCGGCGGATAGGGTCGCGCCGACCGCCCTAGTACAGGCGACGGAAGCGAGGGTCAGGATGACGAGGACAGCGGATGCAGCAGCTCGACGGCCCGAAACATTCAGCATCGGTGTCTCCATCAGTACATCAACCCGAGCGCCTGTATGTCGGCCGAACGCGGGTGCCAGTAGTGGTTGCCGTTGAAGTCGAGCTCCTGGGTTGCGGAGGTGGATCGCGCTGCGCACATCACTGACAAGCCTGAGTTCGTATCGCAGTGGCCGAGGCCCACGGTGTGGCCAATCTCATGAGCCATAACTGGTCGGTCGTCGTTGTTGACGCCAGTGCAGCCCTCGCTGCAGGCGTGAGCCCAGGGGACATTGGTTTGATAGACGTTGCGGTAGTAGACCTGCTGGTAGAGGAGGTACGCTGGCGTGCCAGCCGACTCAGTTTGAATAGTGACCCCCCCGGCCAAACCGATGTGCGGGCCGTTCGGTGGCTCGCCGTAGATCGTCACGTCCTCGCCGCATGGCCCGCCACAGGTGACAAGCTGTGGGCCGCCGTTCACTTGGCTGAAGGCCGGCAGGATGGTGCTGACGAGATCGTTGTCCATGATTGTCGGCACCGAGTAGTCGATGCGGTAGGACATAGTGGCGTATGCGAGGTCGCAGCGCGACGCGGTGTTGTCGCAGGTCATGACGGTGCTGTTGACCCGCAGGCTCCGCTCGTTCTTGAAGCCGTTGGCCTCCCACGTCCACGTCGGCTCGAGGTTCGTATCGAATTGGACTGGGGTTGTGTGGCCGCTCCACGTGATCCAGATGATCCCCCTGACTGTTGGGGGTTGTGGAGCGGCCGGCGTGCCGGTGGTGCCGGGCGAAGGAATGACGAACTGATTGGAAAACCCGGTGCTGTCCATGCCAGGCAGGACGTCACCCGTTTCCTTTTCGGAATGAACTATGCAGGACGTGTCTGGGCAGTTGTAGACGTAGATAGCCTCGTCGGATGTGAGGCTTCTCACCGTGGCATACCCCGTGCCGTGGCCGGTCCGATTCACGGTCCGGGTCCAAACGGTGTTGCAGGTTGGCGACCATCGAATCTCGATCTCGGCATAGATCGAGCCGCTATAGCTGACGTAGAAGTTGCGCAGCGTGTACACAGCGTGAGAGCCGTCGCCGCAGATCGTCAAATACGGATTGGTGTTGTCGTAGCCAGCTGCCATGACCGGGCCAACGCGCACGGCGAGGGCAAGGACTCCCAAGATCACCGAGAGGGCGAGGATGCAGGCACGCATCGGGCGCGTGCTTCCAATTCTGCGGCGCCCGCGTGGGGTGATTGCAAGACCGATTAGATCTCTGCGCACGCTGGACCCCCCTCCTGCGATGCCTGCCATTGGTAAGAGTTAGGTGCACGCCGCACGGCCGCACGCCTCGCGATTGCAGATTAGCGCAGCGAGAAGTCAAATGTCAATTGACTTTAGGCGTTCGATACGTCGTTACCCACCACCCCGATCGAGGCCAGGTACTCGGCCGGTGTCAGGTAGCCCGAGGGCCCGGTGGGGTCGGATCGTGTTGTACATGGGCTCCCACGCTCGCAGTTCGACCTGGAACGACTCGAGATCGAATCCCGACCAAGTTGCGAAGGCCCGATCGTAATCACGGCTTCGGTGATGGGGCGTCGGCGCGGCCAAGGACAGGACCAACCGGGATTTCAAATAGAACAAATGGTCGGGGCGAGAGGAGTCGCACCGCCACGACCGACCTTAGTGCTGTAGCACGGATATTCGGTGATGTATTCATGCGGCCTCGGACAGCCGACAGGAGCCATGGGCCGTGAGGCGTTCGAGGAGCCTGGTGAGGTCCGCCCGGGTGAACTTCCACTCGAATGGCCGGGCGAGGTCCTCGTAGTCGGCCTGGAAGGCGAGGATCCGGGCGGCCAGCTCGTCGAGCGACATGGCATCGGCCGGGCTGAGGACCTTGCGTTGGAGGATGCTGAAGTAGATCTCCACGTGGTTGAGCCAGCTGGCGTGGACCGGCAGGTGGATGAGGCGCAGAGTGGGATGCTCGCCCTCGAGCCGCTCGATCGAGGCCTGCCCCCGGTGCGAGGAGCCGTTGTCGACGATCCAGAACACGCGCCGCGCCGAGCGGTACGGCTCGCCGCCCATGACCTGGCTGACCAGCCGCCCGAACGGCTCGATCCCGGTCTTGGGCTCGCAGCGCCCGAACAGCCTGGCCCGGTGGACGTCCCAGGCGGCCAGGTAGGCGAGGGCCCGCCGCGCTTGTACTCGAACTCGACCCGCATGGCCCGGCCCGCCGCCGGCGCCAGCGTCGGATGGCAGCGGAGGCGGGCCTGGATGCTCGTCTTCTCGTCGGCGCTGATGACGAACTCGTCGTCCTGCAGCGGGCGACCCTCCCACTCGCACGCGTATAGGTCGAGGACGCGTGCCGCCTTCGGCCCAAAGTCGGGATCACGAGGGAAGATCCAGCTGCGGTGGGTCCAGGGCTTGATCGCGTCGTCGTCGAGCCAGCGCCAGATCGTCGTATCGGAGATCGAGGCCACGAGCTCACGGCGGATGACCTCGGCGGGTCCGGGGGTGCTCGGCCAGGCCGGCCAGGCGCTCTTCGAAGAAGCGCTTGCGCCACTTCGACACGATCTGAACCGAGGTTTCGAGCTTCCGGGCGATTTCGGTGTTCTCATGCCCCGCTGCGGCCAGGAGCACGATCCGTGCCCGGACGACATCTCGATATGGTGCTGAATAGCGACGACTCGTCGACTCCAGGACGGTTCGCTCGACCGGCACCAATTCGATGATGAATGGACTCTGTCTCGGCATGTCTCCTCCCGCTACTGAACGAGAGGAGCCTACTCCATTCGGCGGACAAGATACATCATCGTATTAGCGCTGGAGAGCGCTTAGTGTCCCGGCCTTGCCGCTCGTGATCGAGCTGACTGGGGCCGCACGCTGGCTGGACAGCGCGAC
>JBBSFD010000120.1:0-4182 GCA_038239115.1 Candidatus Limnocylindrales bacterium
CCCATCTCCGGCATCTTCGCCGGGTCGCCGTGATGCTTGAGCATGATCTCGCAGCCGCAGTTGGGGCACACGAAGTCCTCGCCGTCGCGCATCTCGAGCGCCTCGCCCCCGGCCTGCCCAGTCGTCTGGTCCATCTCCATCGGTCCAACCTCCAGTCCCCGGAACCCCTGTCCGGGTCTGCAGCGACGCTAACAGCAGGAGTGTGCCTTCCGTCGTGTGCCGACCGGGCAGGGGGTTGCATCCGGATGGCAAACGGGAGGGTCGATCGGACTGCGGCCCGCGCCGAGGGCCCCACGGTCCGATGACCTGGTCGGTGCGAAGGCTGGTCGTTCCGACTGTTCCTCGCGTGACAGACTGCGGCCGCCCATGCGGACTACCGAGCCTGACCCAGGATAGCGAGACGACATCGGGCCAGCGACGCCAGGCCGGAGACTGGGTTGGGTAGGGATGGAGAAGGTGCTCGTGAAGTGCCTAACCAGCGACGATGAGAATGCTGCCTCCGACACCTGTAGATCTCGCCAGCTGTCAGATCTCGCCGCGATGCGGGCGCGGCCGGGGTGGGCCTTCGTTTCGCTCGCGGTCGACCCAGCTCGGCGAGATCCCATCCTCGACGTCGCCCGCGGGCTGCAGGCGATCGCTGAGCGGACGGGCACGCAGATCGTCGGCGGCGACACGGTCCGCTCGCTCGATCCGCTCGTCATCAACGTCGCGCTCGTAGGCGAGACGGATCCCGCGTGCCTTCTTCGCCGGGAGGCCGCTCGACCTGGCGATCTCGTCGCGGTCACCGGGCGACTCGGCGCGTCCCGTGGCGTCCACTACACGATCGACATCAGTGACCAGCTCACCAGCGAAGCGTCCCACCTCGCACGGGCCAGCGGGGTCGGGATCGAGATCGACGTCGGCCAGGTGCCGCTCGCACCGCCTCATGACCACGTATCAGGTGGTCGATCCGTCACGATGGGTGGGTTGCGGGAGCGTATCCAGAACGGCCACCTGCCTACCGACACTGCCGGTGCCCGCGATCAGCGTCCGACCACTCAGTCGGGTCGCCCGATCGACACGATGACAGATCACCTAACGGCCAGTCGCAGGCCATTCGCTAACCCGACCAGCCTAGGAGCAGCGCTACGCTGACCGCGAACGGGGCGATGTAAGCGCTGAACGGCGGCATGTCGCCGGTGACCACCAGACCGGCGACGAGAATGGCCGACAGGACGGCCACCCCGTCACCGATTGCGGCTCACAGCTCGCGGACGAGGTCCTCGAGCGGACTTCGGGCCGTCCCAGGCGCTGATTTCGGCGCCCGGCCGGCGGCGACAAGCGCAGGAACTCCGCCACGCGCGGTCTGTCGTTCTCGATCGCCCAGCCGATCGCGGCACCGTAGCCAAGCGCGCCGGCCGCGATCAGGATGCGCTCGGCAACCCGCCCTTCGTCGTAGGCGTCCCATTCGGGATTGTCACCGCCCATCGCGATCGCGATCGCAACCGCCGCGCCGGCGACGTGTTTCGCATACGGGGCGAGTTCAGCCAGGCGCTCCAGGTCCGCGCGCCGGCGGACCACGATGAACGACCAGGGTTGGCGGTTGATGGAGCTGCCCGACCAGCGGGCGACCTCGAGGATCGCCTGGAGATCGGCCTCTGCGACCGGCTCGGCGCTGAACCGGCGGACTTGGCGCGTCCGACGGAGCGCGGTCAGGACCGTCTCGGCGGTTGGTTGATCCGCTCCCTTCACGACGGCCATGGACCGCAGCATACCCGCTCGTTCGAAATTGGCCTCCGGGGCGCCGGAGCCGTGAACCGCGAGGAACGAGGTTTGAGGAAGTCAGCACTGTCTGCCGGCCGGTTCGAGGTGCCCCGTCCGGCGGCCTTTTTGTTTCGGATTACGCTAACGGTCACGCTATACGGAGAAACAACATGGACATGGACCAAGCCTTCATCGACATGATGGTCCCCCACCATCAGGCGGCCGTCGAGATGGGACAGATCGCCGAGGAACGAGCGGAGCACGAGGAACTGAGAACGCTCGCCGATGCCATCGTCAGCGCTCAGGGGACGGAGATCGAGCAGCTGCGGGAGTGGCGCCGAGCGTGGTTCGGCAGCAGCGACACGCCAAGCATGGACGCGATGCCTCTCCTGCCCGGCATGGACATGCCCGGCATGAAGGGCAACTCGATGAACGGCACGATGGACATGACGGCGGACATCGAGGTGCTGCGCACCGCCGATCCGTTCGATCGCGCCTTGATCAAGGCGACGGTCCCCCACCATGAGACCGCCATTGCGGCCGCGCGGGCCATCGGCGAGTCCACGGAGCGCTCCGAGCTCAAGCAGGTCGCCGAGGACATGACCGAGTCGCCGCAGGGCGAGATCGATCAGATGCAAGGCTGGCTCGCGGTCTGGTATCCGGGGTAACGGCTTGCGCGGAAGTCTCACTCCAACGGAAGCGACAGGGTCGAGCCATGGCCTCTGCAACTGCAACTCGCCGCGTCGAGGCCGCGGCCAGATGATCAGCGTCGAGCCGGCCGAACCCGAAGGCGCGGCCCGACTGCGCAATCCGGATCCTCCCAGCCTCGCACACCAAGACATGGTCATTCTTTGGGAACTCCCGGCTCTACTTGGGAACGAGAATGCGTGCACGAACTCGGCCCCATAGCTTCCGGGTCGGGACATTGAAGTTCATCCGACGGAATCCGGAGACGTCCCTCTGCACATCGCGCGGATGCGTCGGGGTAGGCTCTGGCGTATGAAGACGTTCGTGCGAGGTGCTTTGGCTGGCGCGGTCGGGACGTGGTTGATGGACCTCGTGACAACCGGCCTTCTCGAAGGTCAGTCGAAGGAGTCCGTGCAGCGGGAGAGGGAGGCCAGTCCGAACGGCAGGAGTTCGGTCGCGAATTTGGTGGACCGGATCGAAGAATTCACGGGCGTCGCTCTGCAGCCGGACCAACGAGCGATGGCGACACAGGCTATTCACTATGGCCTCGGCATCCTTCCGGGTGCGCTGTATGGCTCCCTCCGGAATCGACTGCCGCTCCTGGGCGCAGGGCGGGGCGTGGTCTACGGCGTAATTCTCTGGGCCGTGAACGATGAGTACTTGAACGCGAGGCTGGGTCTGGCTGGTGAGTTCGGAGCCTATCCACTCACGACGCACTGGCGGGGCTTGGTTGGCCACATTGCGCTTGGGGTCGCCACGGATACGACGATTGATGTTCTCGGGGGCTCCGAAGAATCTCGGGCGCAGGCCACTTGAGAGTCGTTCGCGTGGCGGTTCGCGAGAGCCGCGTCCTTGGCGCTGATTGAACATGGCCGTCGACCCATTTACCCCAACGCGGCGCCTCCTGTACGCAGACTATTCGGTCCTGTGCAGCCGTCCTGACGGGACGATCTCGGCCGATCCCGAGGGTCTATACGACCACGACACGCGCGTCCTCTCGGTCCGCCGGTTGATGGTCGATGGGCACGAGCCCACCTTCGTCTCGTCCAGCACCCTTGGGCCCGACCGGTGCCTGACGACGCTGATCGCCAGGCAATCGGGAGGCGAAGCGGATGGCCCTCGGCTGCCGCAAGACGCGATCGAGGTCCGCATCGAAACGTGCGTCGGCCCTGGCATGCACGAACGGATCACGCTCATCAATCGAACGATGGTCGAGCTGCGGCCGAATATCCGGCTCGAGATCGACGGCGACTTTGCCGACGTCGCGGAAGTCGGGCGCGACCGACGCCAGCACGGCAAGATGACCCGAACGTGGCTGGACCGCGGCGGGTTCGAGCTCGTCTACCGCGCCGCGAGTGGCGAACGGGTCGTCGAGCGGGGCGTGCGCGTGTCGGCCAGCACCTCATCTCCCGCGAGCCGGCGCGGCGCACGGACGCTCACCTGGCGACCTGCGCTCGAGCCGGGCGCGACATGGATGGCCGACCTGACGGTCGAGATCCTCATCGACGGGACCTGGCGGGGGCCGCGGCCGACCGCGGAACGAGATCATGAGGTCGACGCCTGGCGATCGGGTCGACCGGTCGTCGAGTCAGAACCCATCGGCCTCGGCGAGGTCGCGTCCGAAATCTGCTGGAAAAGTTCTGACGGCAGAGGCTCCTCGGCAGGGATAGGTTAGGCGATCTGCTGGGCCGTCTGGGGCGTTGCCCGGGCCGCCACGAGGCCGCCGATCGCGTGGCGCTCCGGCAGCGTGAG
>JBBSFD010000121.1:0-4057 GCA_038239115.1 Candidatus Limnocylindrales bacterium
CAGATGGACCAAGGCAGACGAAGGCAGACGCGGCGTCCTGCCCTCTTAGAAACGATCGGCGAGGATCGGCCCGGTCCGTGAGATGTGCGCAACAGTTGTGACCACCGGCGGGCGCGCAGGCCGCCGGCTTCATCGAACCCTTCCGGGGCATCACCTCCATTCCGGCGTAGATGTCATCCACCACCTGAAATGCAGGGAGTCCCGACCAGGAACGACGAGCCATCGGCGAGCAACGCTCGAACGAACCGAAACGGTCGTGCCACGCCCAGCGAGGGCGGAACACGACCAACGTTCCGGACCGTCGAGGAGCATTCCTCACGACGACCGATCCTTGATGGTCAGTACTCCGTCCACGCATAGGTGGCGGCACGCCTCGCGCGATCGCACGCATCGAAGTGCGCGCGATTGGCAGCGCTATGTGGTTGGTAAGGTGCTGCTGTCGTCAGAGACCGCACAGGATCCCGGCGCCGGCGCTGGTGGAGTCGCGATCATCAAGATCGTGGGAGCTCGTGCCGGAGAGCTCGCTGCCTGTTCGACCGTCGAACGTGGCGGGCGGCTGAAGAGCGCTCGGTACGCAAACCATCGCCTTCAGCCACCCGCCATGAGAGTGCGCTCCCGACGAGGCTGGGGCAATACCAAGTGTGTACGAGATTGTGTACGATGGTTGGACGGATCTCGAGAGCTAGCCGCAGGATGTGTGGCTGTCAAGGGACATCAGGATCTGAACGCTGGCGGCCACGAGAACTGAACAGGCACGGCCACGAGAACTGAACGCTGGCGGCCACGAGATCTGCACGCCAGCCGGCATCGTCGGTCGGCGAGCTGCGGGGACGGGCGTCCGCGACGAACCGCGACTGCCGGCGAGTCGGTTGAGTCAGGCGCCTGGGGCGTCGAGCGGCGTAACGCCGCGACCGTCGAGGGCCTCGGTCAGCCGATGCGATGTGCCTTCGGTGACGATGACGTGGGCGTGGTGGAGCAGTCGGTCGACGGCGGCCGTGGCCAGGCCCTTCGGAAAGATCGAGTCGAAGCGGGCCGGGTGGAGATTGCTCGTGACGATGAGCGACCGCCGCTCATAGGCGGCATCGACCAGCCGGTACAGCGCCTCGGCCTCGTCGGCCCCCGCCGGCAGGAGGCCGATGTCATCGACGACGACCAGCTCGGAGCGCACGATCCGCTCGACGACCTTGCCTGTCGAGAGGTCGATCCGCGAGCGCGCGATCGTCGCCGTCAGCGCTTCGAGGGTGAACCAGCTGACCCGCAGGTCACGGTCGATCGCGGCATGCGCGATCGCCTCGGCGAAATGGCTCTTGCCGGTTCCGGATGGCCCGACGAGGACGAGGTTCTCGGCCCGGCCGATCCAGTCGAGCGATCGCAGCGCCCATTGCGCGGTGCCCGAGATCGCCGAGGCCTTGGGGTCCCAGGCGTCGAACGTCTTGCCCGATGGCAGGCGAGCCGCCTTGCGGTGGATCTCCCGGGTCGAGCGATCCCGTCCGGCGGCCTCCTCGGCCAGGAGGACCTTGAGGACCTGGGCGTGATCCCAGCCCTCCTCGCGGGCCCGGGCCAGGACCGCCGGGCCAGCCTCACGCATGTAGCGCATCCGGAGCCGATGGAGGAGGCGGGCCACGTCCGGCGGCAGGGGGGCCGGCTCGGCCGGGTGAAGCCGCGGCGGCAGGTCGCGCCAGCGGGCGAACTCAGCGGCTGACTCGGCCTCGTGGAGTCGGCCGCGGGTCGCATACGGATCGTGGGCGGGTCCGATGCCGCTCATCGCCCGACGAGCTCCCAGGCGCCGGTACCTGGCTGGAGGGTGTTGTCACCGTCACGACCGCCGAGCGGTTCGATCGAGCGGTCGCCCATGAGCCGGAGATGGTCGAGGATCGACTCGAGATCGCCGTCCGCGAAGCGTCCCGCCTCGGCCGCCAGACCGAGGGCTCGATCGACCGAGGTCGTGCCGACGAGGGCTGCGAGCTCGGTCGCCCGGCGGATCTTCGTCCGGATCCGCTCGGCACCGGCCGCCGCGGCGAGGATCAGCCAGCGTTCGGCACCGCCGCCGATCTCGAGGAAGGCGATCTCCTCGGGCGTCTGGGCCCGCGGCTTCGGGTGGAGCGGATCGGACGTGCGCTCGGGATAGTGGGCCGGATCGATCCGCGGCATGCCGGGCGTCGTGAGCCGATGCCTCGCGACCTCGCGGGCGCCGTCGAGGGCGGCGTGGGTGACCACGAGCTCGTCGCCGGCGACGCGAACCCAGACCCGCTCGGTGACGAGCCCGTGGGGCACCGAGTAGCGGGCCGAGCCGAAGCGGACCGTCGCCTCGTCGTCGACCATCCGGGTGACCCCGAAGGCGACCGTGTACGGCTCCGCGGGCACGGGATGCAGGCGCTGGCGCTCGTCGGCCAGGAGCTCGACCGGCAGTCGTCGGGTCTCGCGGTGCTCTCGGGCGTTGATCTGCGCGCAGAACGCGTCGCAGGCGACCCGGAGCTGGGCGAACGACTCATAGGCCGGCAGGAGGTTGGCTTCGGTCGGGACGAGATCGGCCTTGGCGATCTTGACCGTGCTCTCCGAGCCGCCCTTCGAGGCTGGATCGGCCGGCACGCAGGCGTGGACCTGGAGCCCGTAATGGCGACCCGCGGCGACGAGGACCGGGTGCTTGACGGCGATCCCGGCGACCCGGTCGATCGTCACCGTCCGCTCGTTGTCCGTCAGCGCGTACGTGGGCGAGCCGCCGAACCGGCGGAGGGTCTCGTCGAGGCAGGCGATGACCGTCGGCATCGTCCGGTCCAAGGTCGGGATGACGACCCGGAACCGGCTCCAGGCGAGCCAGGCGCACCACAGGAGGGTGTCCCGACCGCCGATCCGTGGGCCCTTGCCCCAGTCGAACTGGAGCCACATCCCGGGCTCCGGGATCCACGGTCGGAAGACCCGTCGGTGGCCCGCGGCATGCGCCTTCTTCGCCTGAGCGACCGCCCGCCTGGTCGTCCGCTCGGAGCCTTCGAAGCCGAGCGTCCGCAGCTTGTCGTGGACGACGTCGGCGCGGACCCGTCCGTGCGAGCGTTCGACCCATTCCTCGATCTTGGCCAGATACGGATCGACGACCTGATCGCGCTGGGCGGACCGGCCAGCGGCGAGCCGACCCAGCTCACGCAGGCGAAGGTAGCGGGCGACCGTGTTCGGCGAGCAGCCGGCGAGCCGCGCGGCCTCCCTGAGGCTTCCGGTCAGGTCGAACGCTTCGAGGATCTCCACGACGTCTCCGGCAGACTTCACCTCGTCCCTCCTGGCTCCTGGGGTTTCACAACACCCTCAGTGAACAGGGAGGGACAACGACTTCACCTGCCGACCAGGCGCCTCTCGAGGTGGACCGTGCAGATCTCGTGGCCGCCGGTGGGCAGATTCGGTGGCCGCCAGCGTTCAGTTAGTTGGCCGCCAGCGTTCAGATTCCCATGGCCGCTGTCACGCAGCGAGCTCGACGGCCGTTTCCACACATCCTGAGGCTAGCTCCAGGCCTACCTTGCAGTGGTCGTACACAATCTCGTACACATTTGGTATTGACTCGGAGGTGAGCCCGGTCCACGCTCACGGTGGGTGGCTGAAGCCAGTGGTTGCGTACCTGAGCGCTTCAGCCGCCCGCCACGTTCGACCATCGAACGGGCGCGAGCTCCCCGGCACGAGCTCCCACGGCTTACGCCGTGATCTCATCCAGCGCCGGCGCCGGGATCCCTTGCGGTCTCCGACGACAGCAGCACCTTACCAACCACATAGCGCTGCCAATCGCGCGCACTTCGATGCGTGCGATCGCGCGAGGCGTGCCGCCACCGATACGTGGATGGAGTACTGACCTAGGGGATCGGTCGTCGTGAGGAATGCTCCTCGACGGCCCGAAACGTTGGTCGTGTTCCGCCCTCGTTGGGGGCGGCGCGACCGGTTTCGGTTCGTTCGAGCGTTGCTCGCCGACGGCTCGTCGTTCCTGGTCGGGACTTCTTCTCACTTCGGGTGGCGGATGCACATCCGCGCCGGAAAGGAGGTGATGCCCCGAAGGGGTTCGATGACACCGGCGGCCTGCGCG
>JBBSFD010000122.1:0-3997 GCA_038239115.1 Candidatus Limnocylindrales bacterium
TAAGCCCGGATCCACCGATGAACCGCGGCTGAAGGCGCGCTGAAACGACGAATCAGGTGCCCATCTGAACTGGGAAGATGGAGTTGAAAAGACACCCATCAAGCCCGACAGAGGAGCACCTGATTGATGCGATCTTCGCACAGCCTCGACCGCCTTGACACGGCCTTCGACGATGACCGCCTGGTGGCCGACGCGGGGCTCCTCCTGCCGGCCACTCTGGCCCACCACCTCGGGCTCCGGGAGCTCGTTGACAAGCACGTCCACCTGGGTCAGGCAGCCGGCCGGGCGAACGCCGGCGACAAGCTCCTGACGCTCGTCATGTCCGCCCTCGCGGGCGGGGACACGATCGACGATGCCGAGGCGCTGCGAGCCGGTGGGACGGAACGGATCCTGGGCTTCACGGTGAAGGCGGCGTCCACCCTCGGGACGTTCCTGCGGAGCTTCCGCTGGGGCCACGTCCGCCAACTCGACCGGGTCAGCCGGGAGCTCCTCGCCCGAGCCTGGGCGGCCGGGGCGGGGCCGGGCTCCGAGCCCTTCACGATCGATCTCGACTCGACGATCTGCGAGACCTATGGGCTCAAGAAGCAGGGCGCCCGCCACCACACGTACACCCACGTCCGCGGCTATCACCCGCTGCTGGCCGTGGCTGCCGGGACCGGCGACGTGCTCATGGCCCGCCTGCGCGAGGGCCGGGCCAACACCGCCCGTGGCGCGGCCCACTTCCTGCGCGAGACGATCGGCCGGGTGCGCGGCGCCGGGGCGACCGGGCAGCTCACGGTCCGGTCCGACAGCGGCTTCTACGCTCATGCCGTCGTCGCGGTCTGCCAGACGATGGGTGTCCGCTTCAGCATCACGGTCCGCCAGCACCGGAGCATCCGCCGCCTCATCGAGACGATCCCGGAAGCGGACTGGACGCCGATCCCATATTGGATCGACGACGGGGCCGACGTGGCCGAGACGACGTACACGCCCTTTGCCGGCGAGAAGGACGCGAAGCCGGTCCGGCTCATCGTCCGCCGGGTCAAGCCCACCCCGGGCTCCCAGCTCGCGTTGCTCGTCCTGTACGACTATCACGCGTTCATCACCGATCGCGAGGGGGAGACCCTGGTCCTCGAGGCCGACCACCGGCGGCACGCCGAGATCGAGAACGCCATCCGGGATCTCAAGTACGGGATGGGCCTCAACCACCTCCCGTCCGGGAAGTTCGGGGCCAACGGCGCCTGGCTGGCGGTCCAGGTGCTGGCCCACAACCTTGCCCGCTGGACGGCCCGGATCGGTCTCGGCGAGGGGATCGTCACGACCAAGACCCTCCGCCGGCGGCTGTTCGGGCTGGTTGGGCGGCTGACCCGCTCGGCGCGCCGGTGGACCCTCCACCTGCCGGCTCGCTGGTCGTGGGCGATCGGCTGGAGCGCCGCGCTCACGAGGCTTCGGGCGATCCCGCTCCAGGCCTGACCATCGGCTGGTCCTCTCGGGGTGCCCCGGGGCTGGCGGGAGCCGGCCCGCGACCGGTGGCGCGCCCCTCGATCGACCCATTTCGGCCGGCTTGGACCACCTCGACAGCGGTCGGGGCGCCATTCGATCAACATGGCCGTCCCGTCACACGGCAGGAACGCCGGTTTGGCCGTCAATCGAGGCGATCAGCCGAGGCTTCGGTGGATCCGGGTTAAGGTCAACGGGAGCCGGGATGGCACGTCGTACTCGGCGCAGCAGATCCATGTCGTATACTTCCGCGACGGGAAGGTCGCCAAGTCGTGGCTGTTCGCGGACGACCAGGCCGCGGTAGATCAGCTGCTCAGCTAGGTCCTTCGCGGACGGCAGGGCCGTCCCGCGTCATGACGAATCCGACCCCGTATCTGCCGAAACACGCGCGGTGGTCAGACCTTCCGGATCGGGTCACTCGCCCGCACTATGCCGCCTTGTACGACCCGGGCATTCAAGCCGCGCATCCGATGGGCACGACCGATCGGGGAGTTGACCCAGCGCTGGGCATCTCCACCAAAACGGGCACTGAACTTCACGCAACCGGTGTGCGGCGTATCGCTCACCTCGACGATCGCCGACCCGATCTCCAGGCGGGTCCCGACGGGCAGGTTGTCGATACTCAGGTCGAGGTCGACGTACAGCTGATCGCCCGCCAGTGGCCAGCGCGCGCGGTCTGGCTCGATGGCCGCCAGGACACGGGTGCTGATCATCGTGAGCTGGGCCGCCAGGAAGATCGGCGTTGTGCGCGCGTCCTGCATGGCCCAGCGGTCTCCGACGAGGCCAAGGTCCGGATCGAGGCGAGCCTCGTCGACGATCTCCCTTTCATCCTGAGCCGGACGGCGCACGATGAGCTCGAGGCGCCCGTCATCCGCGGGCGCCCGGCGGATGTCGTCCAGCGAGGCATCGAAAGCCGGCGCGAGCTGATCCCGCATGATCAGAAGTGTCGCACATACGAGGCGGCCGGCGCCGGACGCCCAACCGACCGTAGCCGTGGCAACCGGCCCTGGGTATCGCGTCATCGAGACACCATGACCACATCGTGGGGCACAAGGCACGGTGGCGCTGTTTCACAAGCCGGATGGGAGCTTCGCGATCAAGCTTCGATTGACGCGGCAACCACCGTAGCGGCGCGCATGGTGACGTGGCTGTGGGGTGGATCACGGATCGCCGTGATCGGGCTCGTCGAATCAGGCGGCGCGGATCCCGATCACCGCTGCGAGTTCCCGCTCGGATGGCTCGACGAGTACCGTGCCGTCCGTGGTCACGACGACCGGGACAGCTCTGTAGCCGGCCTGATCGAGCACGGCTTGGGCGGCATGATCTGTGCCGAGGTCGACGTAGCGGTACGGGACGCCGGTCGAGTCCAGGTATCGCCGCGTGTTGCGGCAGTCGGAGCACCAACTTGCGCCGTATACGGTGAGGACGTCCGGCGTCGGGAGATCGTGAGTCATGTGGTCGAGACTCCGTTCGGTAGCGTCTTGTTCAAGCAGCCACACCTTGGAGGATTCGTACGGGCTCGTCCGTAGCGAGGCTCACACACAGTCGCACGAGATCGCAATCAGGTTCAACCGGGGAGTCTCGACGCCCAAGTCTCATAGCATTGCCCGATGCAAGGTGTGAACAGATAACGGCGGAACCTGCGCGCAACAGCGTCGGGCTGTCCATCGACGGCGGCTCGCGCGGCCTCATCGAACAGGAGACGGCTGACTTTAGTGCTCATCCGACGACGAAGAGCACGCGCCCGATACGCTCCAGATGGTTCGCTCGACAGAACCGAGATGACAGCAGGATGAATCAGTGATGGATCACGTGGGCAGCCCGACGGCGGCGGTTGTCGCGACTGGGGTGTCGAGCAGGTGAGGGATCCGCGTCGATCGGGCAAGCTATCCGATGAGACCCGAGAGGGTCGAGATGACGGCTCTGCCCGCGGAGAAACTTCCCCTCGCGACCTTGCTCGTCGACTGTTTCGATCTCGCGCGGCACTCTTCCTCGGCTTCGCCTTTGCCGTCATGGCCGACCCGGTCTCTTCGGTCGCCTACGCGATCGAGGCGGCGCTCCGGGCCCTCCATGGGGACCTCGCCCTGCTGCTCGCCACGATGGCCCTCGTCGTCGGGATCATCGCGATCATCGTCATCAACTACCAACAGGTCGTTGCCCGGTTCCCGCAGGGTGGGGGCGCCGCCGCGGCAACCGGCCAGGCGTTTGGTCCGGGCTGGGCCTTCCTACCGCTCGGCGCGCTCATCGTGGATTTCGCCCTGACGATCGCGGTCAGTGTCGCCGCTGCGACATCTGCGGTCATCGCCTACATCCCGGGACTGGCCGATCTGCGCGTCGTCATCGCGCTCGGCTTGCTCGTGGCCGTCGCCGGGCTGAGCTGGTTCGGCCATGGCGGCAGAGTCCTGTTTGCCACGATGACCCTCGCGTTCCTCACGTTCGCGGCGGTGATGCTCGCGGCATCGTTTCAGGTGGCCCAGGCGCCCGATGTGCCACAGCCGAGCCTGCCTGGTTCGGTCGA
>JBBSFD010000123.1:0-3778 GCA_038239115.1 Candidatus Limnocylindrales bacterium
CGGTCAGGGCGCCGCTGCCGTCATAAGCAACGGTGATGCCGTCGACCGGGACCGTCAGGGCATAGTGTTATGATGCGGTCCCCCTTGGACAAGTTTCCCCCCGTATCGTTGCATCCAACTTGAGATAGATCCTGCTGTCTTTATTTCGCTATAGCCTTGTGCCGATGTCGCCGATTCTAGTGCGTGGGATTGGCACGTTCCGGTACAGCAGCCAAGCGATCGTTCCTGACGGCGGAGTACCTGCCTGACGTCAAGAGGCGGTTGGCGCCGACCACACCGACCCGATGTCCAAAGTGGGCGAGCGACGGACTGCCCTGCGGCATCGTCGTCAAGGAGTGGTGCTCGCGGAAGCACGGGCCGGGCTACAAGATCCTTGCGTGCGATTGCTACACGCACGGCGGCTTCCGGATCTACCCGATCGGCTGGTGGCGTTATGGCCGGGTGAGCCTCTTCGGCGAGCGCAACTCCTTGGTCCGAGCCGTCAATGATGGCGCGGCCGGCCGGCGCTGGCCGGAGCAGGCACGCGCTGAGACAACGCTCAGAACGCAGCGTCGCTGGACGTCAAGATGGTGCAGGATCTTCGCGGTCGAGCCCACGCTAGATGATGGCGCTCGGCTCTCGGCGGCTCTGGCGCTTGGCATCGACACCGTAACGCTCAAAGACAAAGCGAACGAGATCAGGGCGGGCCCGACCTCGAAGGGAGGCCGGGCCCTAGTAGTCATGGGCATCCTCGGAAGTCTCGACCCCACCGGGCTCCTGCAACGGCTACTCCGGCGCGGGCACGATTGCGGCTTCTGGGGGTGTCCCATCATTGAGATGCGAGGCGGTGCCTCGCTTCACAATGTTACCAGATCCTGACCCCCGAATTGGTCCTCTCCCTGGCGGCCGGCGTTTGTGCGAGCTTACGCGCGGGCCACCAGAGGGGAGGAACCAATGCGACCACACAACGATCCAGGCTGGGACCGCGCTCTTTACCGATGGGCGGTAGTTTCCCAGGTGCGGAGCCTTGTCCTTGGCGGCCTGAGCCTCGCCCAAGCGGTCGCCAGGGCGTCGCGGCAGTCCTACCTGGACCCGTCCGGTGACATGCGGCCGGCGCGGCGCTCGTCGATTTACCGATGGCTAGCTGCCCACGAGAAGGACGGGCTCGACGGACTTTTCGATGCCAAGCGGGAATCGAAGGGGTCGTCGCTGCCGCCGGATTTCCTCGCTTTCCTGATCGCCGAGAAGAGGGCGGACCCCGAGGCGAGCGTCCCCGACGTGATCGCCAAAGCCCTCGAGATGCGCGTCATCGCCAAAGCCCTTGACCGGACGACCGTCTACCGCGCCGCCTGCCGCCTCAATCTCCCGCTGCTCAGGAAGGAGTCCGCGGAGGAGAGCGACAAGCGGCCCTTCGCCTATCCGCACCGGATGCAGATGATGCTTTGCGACGGCAAGTACTTCCGCGCCGGGGCCGAACGGCTGAAACGTCTCGCCTTTTTCTTCCTTGATGACGCGACGCGCGTCGTCTTGGACGTCTTCGTCACCACGGCCGGTGAGAGCGCTGAGTTTTTTCTGCGCTCGCTCTTTCAGGTGATGAAGACCTACGGCTTCATGGGCGCGAGCTATCTCGACCGGGGACCGGGCTTCAAGGCCGCGGACACGCAGCGGCTATTTGCGGCGCTCGGGATCCCACTGATCCTGGGTGCGCCCGGTTACCCTGAAGGCCGGGGTAAAATTGAACGGTTTAACAGAACGGTCGCGCGCCAGCTGCTGCGCTCGCTGGCCAAGCCTGGCATTGATCCATCGCCCAAGGCCCTCGAACTGCGGATCAGGCACTACCTCCGCGAGCGCTACAACCGCAGCGAGCACAGCGGTATCAAGGGCGTGCCGCAGGAGCGCTTCGACAACGACGAGAAGCCGCTCAGATTCCCGAAGTCCGAGGCCGAGCTGAGAAAGGCGTTTGTCCTGACGGACACCCGCAAGGTCAGGGAGGATAACGTCATCGCCTGGAACGACGTCCCCTACGAGGTCCCGCTCGGGTATGCCGGCACCAAGAGCACGATCTACCGCGACCTCGTCAGCCAAGATATCCAGATGCTCCATCAGGGCAAGCTCATCACGCTAAAGCCGGCGAATCTCGCGCAGAATGCTCGGGAGCGCCGTGGGAAAAAGTCGAAGCGGAAGGCGCGTCAGCCTGCCCCGCAGACGCCGATCACCACCGCGGCCGAGATCCATTTCAACCGTGACTTCAGCCCCATCGTCGGTCCAGACGGGGGCTTTCCCGAACAACCTGAGTAGGAGAGAGCATGAAAGCATTCGAAGATCATTTCGGTTTCACGTCGACGCCGTTTACGCGGGAGATCCCGACGGATAAGCAGCTGGAATTCGACTTCCTGACGGCGCAGAAAACGGCGCTCGAGGACGTCATCCGCAGGCGGATGTCGGCGGTCCTCCTGGCACCGGCCGGCACCGGCAAGTCCGCCGTCCTGAGAGCGCTGGAGGAGCGGCTGCCGAAGGCGAGGTACAAGACGAGCTACTTCAAGGTGGGGAACTTGACGAGTCGTGACCTCTGCCGTGACATCGGCCACGCCGTCGGTGCTCGCGTGGTCAGCAAGTTTCCAGCGCTCGTCCGCGCGGTCCAGGAGAGATTCGAGCAGGACAGCAGCGCCGATGGTCTCCGCCCCGTCCTCTTTTTCGACGACGCTCATGCCCTTCGGCCCGAAGGGCTCGAGCTGGTCAAGATTCTGACAAACTTCTCCTTCGACTCGCGGCTGGTCGTGAGCGTCATCCTGGCCGGCCACCCGCTGCTGCGGGAAAAGCTCTACCGGCCGGAGGTGGAGGACATCCGCCAGCGGCTCGCCCACTGCGGCGAGCTCCGCCTCCTCTCCCGTGACGAGAGCCTAGCCTACATCGACCATCGCCTGTCGATCGCCGGCTGCCGGACCTCGCCATTTGACGCCAACGCGCTGGAGGCCATGTACGAGATGAGCCGGGGCAACATGCGGGCGATCGACACCTTGGCGCACAAGGCCCTCACAAAGGCCACCGATGGCGGCGCCAAGACGGTCGGGCAACAACACGTCATCCAGGGGGCGCGCGAGCTATGCCTTTGAACGACAAGAACAAAGATGCCATCCACGTCTTCCCCGAGTCCGTTGCCGATCGACTCCGGACCATGACGTACGAATTCTCCACCGCCATCGACGAATTCCTGTACCGGACCCGCTGCTTCCCGAAGGACCAAGGCGTCGGCCTCCCGGAGATTCCCTTCCTCGATGCCCGGGACGCTCTGCGCCTCGCCCTCAAAAACAACCACCCAAGCGAGTGAGGCAAATCATGACTTTGGACAAAGAGGCCGCCGCCAACGCCAAGACGGCAAGTCAGCGTAGTCAAACGAGGGCGCGAACAATGCCCCTGGACACCGATGACCCAGAGACTATCTACATTATCGACCGCTACTGCGCCGACAGGCTGCGCGGCCTTCTCGAACAGCTCCTCGAGGTTTTCAGCGAGGCGCTAGCCCGCCGCCGCTACGACCCACCTGACCCCAAAGAATTTGGCACCGAGGAAGCCGACATGCTTGCCAATGTATCGAGCTTCAAGAACCTCCTCGACGACACCTTCTGACCAAGGCGCGCTGCTCGAAACCCACCGGCCTCGGCGGACATCCGCCGGGGCCGGCTGCGCTTTATACATCCCGCGCCCCGTCCCACTCAGGTCGCAACGAACGGTCTCATTGGGCCCACATCGCAACACCCGGGTCCAGCGAGCCTGCGCGAACCGGCTCAAAGCCGCCAAG
>JBBSFD010000124.1:0-3730 GCA_038239115.1 Candidatus Limnocylindrales bacterium
ATCGTGGGCGTAGGGAACTTGAGAGGAGCTGCTCCTAGTACGAGAGGACCGGAGTGGACGAACCGCTGGTGTGCCAGTTGTCCTGCCAAGGGCACCGCTGGGTAGCTATGTTCGGTTGGGATAAGCGCTGAAAGCATCTAAGTGCGAAGCTCGCCTCGAGATAAGGTTCCCCACTGGGTTAACCAGGTAAGACCGCAGGGAGACCACCTGTTTGATAGGCGGCATGTGGAAGTCCGGTGACGGATGAAGCTGAGCCGTACTAATGGTCGAGGGCTTGACCTCTTCAGCTACTGATCAAGGATCAGCGGCTGGCTCCGAGGGATTCACCGCGCGCCAGGGGCGCGCCGGGACGACCTCGTCGAGATCGAAGATTCAAACCGCCGAACGACATCGACCTGACGCATGAAATCCTGGTGACTCTAGCGGAGAGGCCACACCCGTTCCCATCCCGAACACGGAAGTTAAGCTCTCCAGCGCCGAAGATACTGAGAGGGCAGCCTTTCGGGAACATAGGTCGTCGCCAGGATTTTTGCGTTTCCAGACCGGCGCGCATGGCCGCGCGATTGGTGGCCGTGCCTCCACCGACTCATCGTCCGTTCCTGCTCTCGGCCATTCGCGGCACTCTTGGCCATGCGTGGGACCTTTTGCGATGCGTGCCCAAATTCCGCTGGCAGCCGCCTTATGGTCGGTCGCGCCCGGCATCGGGGCTCTGGGCCCTCGCAGGCCGGCTCATTCGTGCGTGGCAACGGGACCTGACCGGCGAAACGACCCTCTCGAAGCCACCGGTTTGGACCATAAGGCCGCCCTGAGCGGAAATTGTCCAACTCGCGTGGTCGGGCGCCCGTCTTACCCCTGAACGGGGCGGACCGCGGCGGCGAGGCGGCTATCCTTGACTCAATGACCGAGCCGAAGGACGAGCTGGCCCCGGAGTTGGCCCCGGACCTGGCCGCGCCGCCGACGCCTGGCGAGCGCGAGCTGGCGGCAGCGGCAGCGGCGGCCACGCCCCCTGCCGGCGCCTCGGCTACTGCCGGCGCCACACCAGCCGCTGCCGCCTCAACGATGCTCGTCGGCCGACGCCAGTTCGTCCGGACCACGCCGGTCGTGGTCGACCGCGGTCGCGCCTCGTTCGGCCTGCCCTCGCTGGCCGATCGCCGCCAGGCCGGCCAGATCGGGCTGGTCGTTCTGATGATCGCGGCTCTTGGTGCCATCCTCCTGGCGCGCGGCGGCGGCACGGGATCGCCCGGGATCGCCAATGGCGGCTCGCCCTCGCCCCAGTCGTCGCTGGTCGCCAGCCCCCAGCCGACTCCCCGGCCGTCGTCGTCTCCGGCCGGCAGTGCCGGTCCCAGCCCGACCGCGGTCCCGGCCAGCGCCAAGCCATCGCCGACGGCCAAGCCGCGCACCTATACCGTCAAGTCGGGCGACACGCTGTCCGGGATTGCCAGTCGCTTCCACACCACGGCCAAGGCGATCGAGCAGGCCAACAACCTGAAGAGCCCGTACGTGATCCATCCCGGCCAGGTCCTCAAGCTGCCCTGAGGCGCCGTCAGCGCTGGCAGCCTCGGCAGAACGAGGTCACGAAGCCGCCCGGGCTGACCTGGCTGATCCGGGTGCCGCACCTGGGGCAAGCCTGGCCGCCCTTGTTGTGCACCGCCAGGAAGTCACGGACCTGGGTCTCGAACGTGGGCGGCACGCGCCGGCGCAGGACCTCGATCGCGTTGGCCAGAGTCGTGCCGGTCGCCGCGTGGAGCGCGCTCACCTCCTCCGGGGCGAGAGTGGCCCGGCGGCGGAAGGGCAGGAGCCGGGCGGCATGCAGGATCTCGTCGCTGTAGGCGTTGCCGATGCCGGCGATGAAGGCCTGGTTCTTGAGCAGGTTTTTGAGCTCGCCCGGGTGGCGCCGGATGCGTTCCTGCCAGACCGCCAGGGTCAGGCCCGGGTCGTCCGCGTCCGGTCCGAGATCGGCATCGAGGCCCGGGATCGGCCGCTCGATGCCGTCCGGGACGAGGTAGACCTTGCCCATCTGGGTCGGGTCCCGGTAGCGAATCTCGACCGAATCCTCGTCGCGGGGGAGCCAGCCGGCGCCCCTGGTCCAGGCCGCGTCGGGAGTCGCCGAGCGTCGGACGGGCTTGCCGGCCGGTCCAGCCGGCCGTGCCCCGAAGCCCAGCACCAGGGCCGTCTTCGAGGGCAGCTTGGCGCCCGGGGCAGCCAGCTGGAACCGGCCGGTGAGCATCGGGTTGAACACCAGCCGGTCCCGGTCGAGCTCGATCAGCAGGAACTTGCCGCGCTGGGTAACCCCCTCGACGCGGCGGCCGACGAGCGCCGCCAGCTCGGTCGGCGTCCCCCGCACGGCGAGCGGCGCGTGGCTGACGGCCGACTCGATCCGACGGCCGGCAAGGGCCGCCTGGAAGGCTTCGGCTACGATCGTGAGGTCGGGTAGTTCAGGCACGCGGCCACGATTGTAGGCCGCGAAAATCGTGTGCTAGACTCTCCCGGCCCACGAGGCAGGACAGCAGAAGATCGTCGCCTGCGGCCATCGATCACGAAGGAGCGAACTGAGGCCCGACCGGACCTGACTCGCCAAATCGTTCGTCAACGGCTCGAGCGGCGCTCGGGCCGTTCCTGTTTCCCGGGTAATCCCCGACAAGGAGAGACCACCAAATTGACTGAACAGCAGCAGGACGGGCCGGCGCCCGACGTCGAGGCAACCGCCGCGACGCAGCAGGCCGCCGAAGACAGCGCGGCGACGGTTGCCGTCGCCGACGAGCCCGCCATCGAGACCGAGACCCCCACCGCCCAGGCACCCGAGGAGGCTGCCCCAGCAGCCGCCGCCGCACCGGCCGACGTCGAGCCGGCAGCCGAGCCTGAGGCAAGCGTCGAAGCCGGCGCCGAGACAAGCGTCGAAGCCGAGCCTGCGGCGACCGTCGAAGCCAGCGCCGAGGCTGAGCCTGAATCGGCTCCCAAGGGCGACGGCGCGGCCGATGGCGCAGCCGAAAGCGCGGCCGAAGCCAAGACCGACGGCACTAGCGGCGGCGCGACCGATGGGGCAGCCGAGACCGTCGCCGAGGCCAGCCCCGAGGCGTCCGGATCGAACGGGATCGGCTCCAGCGTTGACGCTGCCGAGCTGGCGGCCGAGCTGGCCGATGCGCCGGCCGCCGCCGACGAGGAGGAGCCCGAGCCGGTCCGCGACCTTGGCCCGGAGCCGACCACGATGGAGGAGCTGCTCGCCGAGCAGGACTCCGACATCAAGAGCTTCAAGCACGGCGATGTCGTCGAGGGCACGGTCGTCCGGATCGACAAGGACGAGATCCTGGTCGATATCGGGGCCAAGAGCGAAGGGGTCGTCTCGAACCGCGAGCTCTACGGCCGGAATGCCGAGAGCTCTCCCCAGCTGGCCATCGGCGACACCGTCCTGGTCTACGTCCTCCAACCCGAATCGCAGGAAGGCCATGTGGTCCTGTCCCTGCGCCGGGCCGGCCTCGAGCGCAAGTGGCGCTCGATGCAGGAGCAGTTCGAATCGGGCGTGATCATCGAGGCGCCGGTCATCGACCACAACAAGGGTGGCCTGATCGTCGACTGCGGCATTCGCGGCTTCGTGCCGATCAGCCAGATCGTGGACTTCCCGCGCCGGCCCCAGAACGACCAGCCCCGCGACGCCGCCCAGGAGATCGCCGAGAAGCTCCAGCCGTTCGTCGGCCGCAAGCTTCGGCTGAAGATCCTCGAGGTCAATCGCAAG
>JBBSFD010000125.1:0-3690 GCA_038239115.1 Candidatus Limnocylindrales bacterium
AGCCGGCCAGAGGCCCCCGTCACGCCAGACCCCGACCGACCAAAGGAGTCGCCACCGCTCGACTGACCCAGGTCCACGCCATGTCCAGGTGGTCCTGCTTTACGCCATCACGGTGGTCCTATTTTCGCTTGACATTCGCAGCCCGTAACCTCGATCTCGAGCGGCAACGAGGCCGGGACATTCAGGTGCCTAAGGGTGGCTTGTCTCCTCTCGCCCCGACCAGAACATCCGTTCTTTTCGTCGCGCGCGGCAGTTGATCGCACGCTCAGATGAACCGCTGGGAAGGCTCGTCGCGAACAGCAGTTGGCTCGATCTGGCCGGATCTTGAACCACCGATCGGAATGTCCCGGTGCGCTTACCACTGACCGCTGTCCAGGTCGCGGATCAGCCCGCCCACGTGCTAGACAAGGCCGTACCCGAGTTGCGCCGCGATGCGCTGGAGCGGGAGGACCAGCCCCGGGTGAGTCAGGGGCGCGTGCAATCGCGGATGGAAGGGCAGGTGGTCACTCGCCCGTTCGTACAGGGCAAGGTTCACAGACCCGCCCGCCATCGAGGATGGGTACAGGAGCGCCTGGATGTCGGGGTACGCGTCGTAGATGCCCCGGCTCCAGGCCTGGGCGGTATCCCGCCGACCGGTCGCGATCGCCATGCTGCCACCCGCCCGAGTTGGCCAGAGGCCAGCCAGGTCGAGGGTGACAAGGTCCAGCTCCAGCTCGAACCCAACGAGCCAGGGCTCGCGACGGGAGCGATCGATCGTGCGCGTGTCCTGGAACGCCTCTGCCAGTGCGCCGATCACGTCAAGCGCGCCGTAGAGGATTCCGCGCTCAGGATCGTCGTGAGCCGGAGGCACCTGATGATCGAAGCGCCCGATGGCCACGGGTCCGTAATAGCGAAACGCGTTCCAGGCGCTTGGGTGGCTGCCCGAAGTCTTGTAAACGCGCCAGACGACGCGTCCTTCCTCGAGCGTGCGCCTGTCGGATGCGCCGAGGAGCGGCAATGCGACCGGCGGTCGCGGGAACTTCGACACGAGCCGGCTAGAGTCCGCGGGCAATCGCCACAACGGGCTCGGGCGATCCACCGGAGCGCAGCCAGCTCAGAGGCGCCACGGGCTGATCGCCGAGCTCGAGGTCGGGGCTGGGCTCAGCTAAGAAGCGCCAAGCCGCGACCGGGTGAAGGTCTGCCGCCAGGGCGGCGATCACCGCCGAAAGACCACGAATCGGCGTCCCGTCGACGAACTGCGCGCGGGGGAACCGCCATTCGTCGTTCTCGCGAATGGCGAAGAGCGTCCGCTCAATAGCGCGTTGGCGCACCCGAGCACGAGTGACCTGGAGGCTGCTGGCCACCTCCGCCACGTCAGCAGAATCAGCCAGGAGCGTCGAGAAGCGCGCCGCCGTGTCAGCGATCGGATCGAGCTCGCTCGGACGGCGAGGCGACAGGTCGAGCCCACCCGCGAGGAGGGTGTTCCGCTCATCGTCGCTGAACTGGCTGGCGGGATCGGTGACTCGCCCGGATCGAAGATCCGAAATGGCCGTCACCGCGACCTCAACGAACCGATCTTCGTTGATACCAGCTGCCTGCAGAGCAACCTTGAGCCGCTCCATCCGAGTGGGCTCGTCAACCAGTCCTCTCCGACGTGCCGCTTGACTCGTCATCTTACTTATCCTTGCTACGCAAGCTAACGTTAGAGGCTAGAGGATGACCTGTCAAGGGCGGCGATCATTTGGCAAGCGTGTTGCCGGAGGGGTCCGCTGACCAGAGGGCGGTTCAAGTCTCCGCTGAAGGTGTCGCGCTGCCCGGCATTGGAGAACGCTAACCCGACAAGAAGTGACCTGTGCCGGCCTCATCAGGTCCGAGCTGGCCAGCCCACCATGCGATCGTCGCTCACTCCTCGGCAGCTTGAAGCCGCCCAGCTTTCGAGTCACCGGCGCCGGCCAGACCATCGACGACTCGACGCCACCGAGCCATGGCCGTTGCCTCCAGACCTAGGGGCCGCACCTCCTTGAGCCAGTCCATCAGGTGCCAGGTCCGCGAGGCTATCTCGCCGTAACCGCCGGCAATCGTGCGCTCGACCAACTCAAGCCCCCGGGACGCTTGCCAGGCGACGGTGCCGCACTTCGCGAGTTCGACGACGGCATCGATGGCCATGGGCTCCCGCTCGGCGAATGGGAGCCACCGCTCGATGGAGCCCTCAAGCTCGTCCGGCGCGATCCAAGCCGCTCGGGCGGCTTCAAGCGTTGCATCGATGTTCGTGTCCCCGGTCTCGATCGTAGGCGTGGGCAGAAGATGGCGAATCGAGTAGTCGCGCCAGTGGTCTCTGCCTGCAGGCGCTCGGCCCGACTCCCAGGCACTTAGCACCTCGTCCATGACCCCTGGCCAAACGGCCGGCAGCGTTTTCCGCAGCTCCGCGTCATAGGTGAAGACCCACGACAAGTCTGCGAGCAACTCCTGGAGGGCAGCCCCGTTGGCAGCGAAGGCGCTGAGGTGCGCCCTGAGATGACTTGGATCTCCCGCGGCCGCAGCACTGACAAGCACCGCGGCAACTCGCCGCCGATCTCGATCGCCGAAGTGGCCGTATCCCTTAATCGCCCACAGATCGGCCACACGACGGTGCGTCTCAACGAGTACCGGGAAGAGCCGACCCGCTTCTGCCGCAACGCACGAGCCGCTTCGCGAGGCGTCCCACGCCGCGACAAGCGGGTGCGTCAGGCGGTTCAGATAGAGGCGATCAGCGCCAACGGTCGGCAGCGTCTCATCGTATGGCGCCGCGAGCAGTTCCGGCTCGCGACGCCCCTCTTCGTTCCAGTCACCAAGGCGTGAATCAGCAAGGCCGGCCCCGATCGCCTGCCAGACGATCTCGTGCAAGCACGCCCCGCCCAGAACTCGGCAGGGTGCTTCCCAGACAGAACGAGCGCCGACGACCAGCGCGGCGCGAACCTCATCGAACAGACTCCGGCCGCATGCCTCCAACGCGGCTCTGTATCGCTCAACCCCTACTGCAGTGACAGCTTCTGTGAGGCCGGCTGCAGGGAGAGCTGCCGCCGCCGAGCGATCGGCACCCTGCCCGAAGAAGCTCTCGGGAATGCTGAATTGATCGACGCGAGGCGCTAGGGCGGCCTCGACGAGTGCCCGCGTCGCCCATCGGAGGTCGGGCGTGGAGATCTCGACTGATCCGCGAACCGAGGCAACGATGGCTGCTGCGGAGACGGCTGCCACCGGGTCGGGTCCTTCGAGGAACGTGCCCCTCGGATCAGCCGACGCGGCCAACCTCTTGCCCGCTGAGAGGTCATCGTGGATCCGCTCCATCGCGGCCACCCGAGCCTCGTCTCGAGCGTACGTATTGAGTAGCCGGATGGCTTCGCCACTACGCTCGATCTCGACCTGGCCCGGCTGCAGCCGCGATGTGATCGACTCTGGAGGGGCGAACTCGATGAGAAGATGCCCCTCATCGGTTGGCTTCGCGTTGTAGCTCTCGGGCCTGAACGCCGCCGCCCATCCCTCCACAGTCGCGAGCGATGCGTCGGCGTCAGCCGACTCACCAAGAATCTCCCGAGTGCGGATTTCACGGGTTCTGGCCACCCGGCTTCACGCGAAATGGACACCCAGTTTCGCCGGAAATGGCCACCCTGTTTCACGGGTAATGGCCACCCCCTCGGAGAGGTCGTCGACAGCGCCGGCATGAGGCGCCCCGGA
>JBBSFD010000126.1:0-3660 GCA_038239115.1 Candidatus Limnocylindrales bacterium
ATGACGAGCCTCGCCCCCAGCCGACCCAGCTCGCCCAGTCGGTCTGGGTCGTCGAGCCCATCGAGGAGAATCGCCTCGATGGCGGCTTCGATGTGCAGACTTGGGGCTATCCTTCGTTCCACGGCGTGGTCTCCTTCTGCGAACTTCCTAGGTCCGCTTCGGAGCCTACGCCGTCCTTACTTTTACAGCGGTCTCGGGACGCCACCCTCGGCGACATCGCCGATCGGGCCATGGAGGACCTGTTCGCCCTGCGAAACCGCCAGCTCGACGACGACAGCGCGACCTCCTGGGTACCGAATGCCGGCGTGCCCATGTACACGGGAGTGTTCGGTCGCGACACCCTGACAGCGGGCTGGCAGTCGGCGTTGCTCGGCCCGGAGATCAGCCACGGTGCCCTGTCCCTGCTCGCGGCGACTCAGGCGACCAAAGACGACCCATTTCGCGACGCTCAGCCCGGCAAGCTCCTCCACGAGATGCGCCGCGGGCCGCTGTCAGAGCTCGACATCCGGCCTCATCGTGCCTACTACGGCTCACAGACGACGCCGGCAATGTACGTTCTGGCCCTCTCGGAGCTCTGGCATTGGACCGGCGACACCGAGGCACTTCGAAGGCATCGGGACACCGCGATGCGCGCACTCACATGGGCGGCAGAGCTCGGCGACCGCGACGGCGATGGCTTTCTCGAATCCGTGACCCGCTCTCCCAACGGCCTGCGGAACCAGGGCTGGAAGGACTCGAACGAGGCGATCCGCTATCCCGACGGCCGGAACGTCGAGGCGCCCCTCGCGACCGTCGAGGAGCAGGCGTTCCACATCCTCGCGATCGAGCGGATGGCGGAGATCCTCGTCGCGCTGGAAGAGGACGATGAGGCGGACCGGTTCCTCCAGCGAGCTGCCGACCTGCGCCGTCGCTGGCACGAGGCGTTCTGGCTGCCGGACGAGGGCTTCTACGCGATGGCCCTCGATCCTGGCAAACGGCCGGTCGCCTCGATCGGGTCGAATGCCGGCCATGCTCTCGCCGCCGGGATCGTGCCGCGGAACCTCGCCGCCCAGGTCGCCGACCGACTCCTCGCGCCGGATCTGTTCTCCGGCTGGGGTGTCCGGACCCTGTCGGCGGAGCACCCGTCCTACAACCCCTTCGCCTACCACCTCGGAACAGTCTGGCCGGTCGAGCAGGCGACGTTCGCGCTGGGCTTCCGTCGATACGGGCTCGATGAGCAGCTCGAGCGACTGGCCTGCGGGATGATCGACGCGGCGCTCGCGTTCCGCGACGACCGGCTGCCGGAGGCGTTGAGCGGCCTGTCTCGCGATGAGAGCCCGGTGCCTGTCCCCTACCCCGACTCGAACAGCCCGCAGGCGTGGTCCGCGTCCGCGACGATCCAGCTCGTCCAGATCCTGCTCGGGATCTACCCCTTCGCGCCGCTAAACCTCCTCGCCTTGGTCCGGCCGCGACTTCCGCCATGGGTCAACTCCGTCACGGTCCGACGAATGCGGATCGGAGACGCGGTCATCTCGCTCCGGTTCGAGCGGCGCGACGACGGCAGCGCGAGCCACAAGGTGCTCGACCAGGAAGGGCACCTCCTCGTGATCGAGGCGCCGCCGCCGCAGGACGTCCAGGTAGCGAGCCCGACAGATACCCTGAAGTCGTGGGCCATCGATCACGCGCCGGGCCGGCACGCGCGAGCGCTCCGGATCGCGCTCGGGCTCGAGCGAGAGGAGTGATACGGATGGGAGACGGCGGGATCGGACCCATCGGAGCGGGCACGGTCGTCGTCGTCACCGGCGCGTCAGCCGGTGTCGGACGAGCGGTCATTCGGGCACTCGGACGGCGTGGCGCGTCGGTCGGCCTGTTGGCGCGCGGCGCAGATGGACTCGAGGGAGCTCGATGCGACGTCGAGGCGGCCGGCGGCCGGGCCCTCGCCATCCAGGTCGACGTTGCCGACGCCGCGGACGTCGAGGCGGCCGCCGAACGGATCGAGGCCGAGCTCGGGCCCATCGACATCTGGATCAACAACGCGATGACGTCGGTCTTCTCGCCGGTGCATGAGATGACCGCGGACGAGTACCGCCGGGTGACCGAAGTGACGTATCTCGGGACGGTCCACGGCACCCTCAGCGCGTTCCGCCGGATGCGCGAGCGCGATCGGGGCGTGATCGTCCAGGTCGGCTCCGCCCTGGCCTACCGGAGCATCCCGTTGCAATCGGCCTATTGCGGCGCGAAAGCCGCGATGCACGGCTTCACCGAGTCATTCCGGAGCGAGCTCATCCACGAGAAGAGCGGCGTCGCCGTGACAATGGTCCAGCTCCCGGCGATCAACACCCCGCAGTTCGGCTGGGTCCGAAGCCGGCTGCCGCGCAAGGCCCAGCCGGTCCCGCCGATCTTCCAGCCGGAGGTCGCCGCCGAAGCCATACTTTGGGCGGCCGAACACGTCCCTCGCGACCTCCACGTCGGCGCGTCGACCGCGCTCGCGATCCTCGCCGAAAAGATTGCTCCGGGACTCATGGATCGCTACCTGGCCGAGGCCGCGTGGGACGGTCAGATGCTCGACGAGCCCGAGGAGCCCGATCGTCCGGACAACCTGTATCAGCCGGTTGCCGGCGACCATGGTTCGCACGGCGCATTCGACAGCCGAGCGCGCGCTCGGAGCCCGTACCTGTGGCTCGCCAAGCATCGCTTCCTGGACCGCGGGGCCGCAGTCGCCTTGGGACTCGTAGCGGCGATCTGGACCAATCGTTCCCACCGTCGTCGGTGATCAACCACGCAGCAACCGCGTGGCACAACGCGGCATTGTCAACCGGTGGCTGGGACCGTTGCAGCCGAGCTCACGAAAACGAAGCGGCGCCCCCTTGGGGACGCCGCTTCGTCGGAGGAATGGTGGCGCTTACTTCGAGCTGAGGTCAAGCTCGCCGCAAGCGACAGGAAGGGTGGCCGAAGCCGGCAGGCCGGGCAGTGAGGCGACCGTGCTCGGGAGCGGCATGGCGCTCGCGTCGGGCGAGATCCCGTGGATTACGACGTGGCGGGTACCGAGCTTGAGGGCGGTCTGGATCTCCGGGAGAACAGCGGCCAGTACACCCACGGAGCCATCTGGTCGGTCCTTGCCTTCGCGGCGCTGGGCGACGGCGACAAGGCGGGCGAGTTGTTCTCCATCCTGAACCCGTGGGGGTCGAAAACCCCGATTCACGCTCAGCGCCCCAATATGATGCGCCGATGCTGTCCCTCCTCTACCTCGCCGTCCGAGCACTCGCCCGTCTCGTTGCCAGCGGTGGCCCAGGCTGCCGAGCTGACGGAGCCAAGGACCTCGAGATCCTCGTCCTGCGCCATCAACTCCGGGTGCTCCAGCGGACCAGCGGCCAGCCGAAGCTCCGGCTCATTGACCGAGTCCTCCTCGCGGCGGCGAGCCGGGTGATCCCGAGGGACCGGTGGGTCGCCTTCCTCGTCACCCCGGCGACCCTGCTCCATTGGCATCGCGAGCTCGTGCGGCGCAAGTGGACGTACCGCAGGACCGGTCGTCCGGGCCGGCCGGCGATCGATCGCGAGGTCCGGGAGCTCGTCCTCCGGCTCGCCCGGGAGAACCCACGCTGGGGCTGCGTCAGGATCCGAGGCGAGCTGCGCAAGCTCGGGATCCGCGTCGGAGCGACGACCATCCGGAGCCTGATCCGG
>JBBSFD010000127.1:0-3552 GCA_038239115.1 Candidatus Limnocylindrales bacterium
ACTAGATCGCCGACACGCCGACAGACAACTTCCTGTCCAACTCCGTATTCACCGACGTTGTCGGTAGCGGCGACGGCGCGCTCGGACCTGGGCGGAGCCGCTGTCGACCGGCACGATGCTTAGCGATCCGTCCGACTCGAGCACGGCGCGCTTCATCTCCTTGATCGAGTTGAGGCCGTGCTCACGCAGGGCCGCGTTGAGGTCGTCCTCGTCGAGGCCCTCCCTACCGAGGACTCTGGGCAGCCAGGCACCGTCCCGCCCCACCACGGTGGGTTCGTACTCAAGCAGACGGCGGACCAGCGGAACCCGCGAACGAAGCTCGGCAACCAGCCGGTTGAGGATGAACAGGGTGGCAAGGATGATCGCCGCACCCGGGATCGACTGGTCTGGTCCAGTGAGCGCCGGCTGGAGCGCATTCGCGGCGAGCAGGACGAGGGCCAGGTCAAAAAGGGTGAACTGGCCCACTTCGCGCTTGCCGAACAACCGCAGGGCACTGAGAAAGAGCAGGTAGATGAGGATCGACCGGACGACGAGCTCGAGCGGCGGGGTGCCCAGCTGCCACATCGGCGGATCGTTGCATATCGGGCCGTACAGCCGCTTTGCCAAGTGAGCCCAGCGTTAGGTGTTTTGGGCGATGCCTACCGCTCTCAGATCTCGAGCGTCTGATCGAAGCCCAGAAACCACAAGACGGCATTGCCGAGCGCCCATCCAGCCCAGATCCAGAGGAACGTGGCCACCGGACGGACGATTAAGCCTTTCATCTCCCGAAGCATGAACGCCGGGTCGGCCGGCGGAAGACGCCATTCGTACTGCGGCAGGAAGGCTCCATCCTATCGACCTCCGTGCGACCCCGACGCTTCCTGCCGGGGGCAGTGGATCGTCCCCGACGGTCCCCGCGGCAGCTGCCATTGCTACGAGATCCTTGGCTGAGCCCTCGAGCCTGAGCAACCGGAACTCATGGCCGAACGGGGTGAGGCGGGCGGCGAGGTCCCCAAGGCCGACCGGAGACGTCGTCCGGGTCGGATAAGGGCTCACAAGCCCGCAATCGGATAGTGCGCAGTCTCGGGATTGCGGAGGGCCGGCTCCTTCAGAACCGACCCTCTCGTTTCTCAATCGTCGAGGAGAGGACTCCTAGCGGTCGCCTCCGAGCTCGCCAATCCAAGTGCCCCAGTTCCGCCCGAAGACGGGTGGCGCCGTCGGATCCGTGAACGAGTTGGCATACTGGCCCGCGATCCAGATCGCGTCCCGCCCGTTCCACGACGCCGCCGAGTAGTCCCCCCAGCGGCAGACGGGCAAGCTGGCCGAACCGCACAGGCCGGGCCGATAGGGAGCCTCGCCCGCCTTGAGCAGGCGGCCGTTCCCCGAGAACTTGCCAGAGTGTTGGTTCCTCACGATGAACCTCGTCTCCGGGTTGATCTTGGCACTCATCCGATCGAACACCATCACCAGTTCGCCATCCCTGGCGGGCATGACCGCCGGATAGGTGACCGCGGCGCCGCGCGGGGACGCGTAGTAGCCGGATGAGGCGCCGTCGCTGTGACGGCCGTCGCCCACGGAAATCTGGGCCCACTCGATGCCGGGCACGAGCCCACTCGAGCCCGTGCCTGTCTCCCAGGCCGCTGAAAGGACACCGTCACGCTCGACCGGGGTGGCGCCGATCCGGAGGTCCGAAGCGTCGACACACTGGCGGCAGCCGGGTTCGTCGGCGGGCGGCGGGAACACGAAAGGCTGGGTATCAACCCGGGCTCCCGTGAGGGTCGGGGCCGCGCCGCCATGGTCATGGCCGGTTGGATTGTGGAGTCGCCAGACCGCGAGGCCACGGCAGGCGTCGGAGGGCGAGCTGCACAGGTTGCCCGAGATCGGGTCGGGACCGTCGAACGTGTCCACGAACACGCCGGTCCCACCGCCATCAAGATTGAGGGCGGGCTGGACGGTGTCGGCGAGGAAGTCACCGCCGGGTCCGTGGGCCTGCAGGTTGAAGAACCCATCGGCGCGGAAGGCGGTCCCGCCGGTTTCCATCTGATGCTTGTTGGCTTCGAAGATCTCGGCGTACTCGTAGGCCGTGCCAGCCTGGTTGAACATGTTGGCCGAGAAATAGACGGCGCTGCCATCCAGGCCGATCTGGGTGAAGTCGGCGAAGTTCGTCGTGCCCATCGACATATCGAAGGCGTACACGTTCCAGCTTCCGGAGGGATCGCGGGTCTGGCTGACCGCGATGTAGTAGATCGTCTGGGCCGGGCAGGCCGTGGCGATCCCGATGCCACCCTCAACCTGGAGCATCGCCGCCCAGAACCGTCCGGTCGAGGGATCGTAGAGCGCCCGCGGGTCACTCAGGAAGGGCTGCCCACCGCTTGCCGGGTCGCACGTGTTTGATGGCACGTGGAAGAACGCCTGGGCGCTGGTCGGCCAACCGGCTTGGACCTGGCCCTTGGTGTCGAGGACCTCCCACTGGGTGTTGACCCCCTGGAGCACCCACCGTGGCGAGGCGGCGATGGCCATGTCGGGCGGGTTGCAGCCGTGGGCGAAATAGGAGCAGGTGACGTTCGAGGCCTGCTGGCCGATGAAGCTGGCCGCCAGGTGCGAACCTTCATCGCCGCGGGCTGAGCCGACGGCGGGCTTCGCCGCCACCGCCGCCGCGGCCCGACTGGCCGCCGCACTCTCGCCGAACGCCTTCGGGGCGAGGTCGGGCAGCCGATCGTTCAGGTCGGCCGCCGCCGCTGAGGGCCGTCCTGCGCTGCTGGCCCGGCCACCTGGCGAAACGGCGTAGGAGCTGACCAGGGTGGCGACGCCGGATTGCGAGGAAAACGTCACCGCGGGCCCGCTGGCCGCGACGCCAGGCGCCATGCCCAGGAACAGGAGGCTGGCCGCGGCACCTGCAGCAGCCAGTCGACCCGGGAGTCTCAACCAGGTAATCGTCCGAAGTTCGCGATGCGACACCGTCTTGTCCCTTTCCGGCGGAATCCGTGACAGACGCAAACAGTTCTCGGCGGCTCGGGCGTGCCATCCGGCATTTCGGCAGACGATCACGCGATGGGCCTGCGGCTCAGGTTCCGGTATCGGCGATTCGGCGGACTTCGTCAAGCGGGTTATCCACAACATCCGACAATCGGCGCGAGCTTTCGCTACCGGCGCGGGGGCGCGGTCAGCGAATCCCCGTGTCGTACGTGAAGTCGACGAGCGCAATCGGGCCGGAGCTCGTGACGGTCACCGCCTTGGCGTGCGGCGCCCGCATCATCTTGTCGCCCAGCGCCTGCGGGGTGAGCTCATATGTCCCCGGCGCCAGCAGGAGCTCGAACGAGCCATTCGCGCTCGAGACTGCCCGAGCGACCTCCGCTCCCCTTGCGTCGGTGGCGATGACGATGGCACCCCCGAGTGGTTTGGGAGCACAGCCAGGATCGGGCGACACGGCCTCGATAGGACAGGTTGGTCCGGCCGTGACATGGCCCTTCACGATGCCGGCCTCGTTCGACGCTGGCGCTTGGGTCGCTGGCGGAGGGGCGAGCGTCGCCATCGGCGTTTGTCCTGCCACCGGCGCCGCACTGGCGGCGGCCG
>JBBSFD010000128.1:0-3533 GCA_038239115.1 Candidatus Limnocylindrales bacterium
TATCGTTCTGATTAGGATCAGCGAGACGGACGGCGCCGTGGCCGGCGAACCGAACGCGATGGCTGCGCTTCGATGTGCCGCCGACGGACAGGTCGGATGGTCTGGGCAAGGAGTGCCAGCGATCGCCGGCCACGGGGCGGCCCGTCTCACCCGGAGCGGGTTGGGCCCAGGCTCGGCCGAACGAGGGGCGATGGCTCGATCGCTCGATCTGCGAGTGCGCTGTAGGCAATGAGTGCCACTCCCTCGTTGTTCAGCAACGGTCACCTGATGGACATCTGCGCTCGATCGCTCATATGGGTCAGGTGGCAGTCGCGGTCACGGCTGGAGCCGGGTGTCCTGCGCCCGCGCACGGAGGTGGTCGGATGAGCGCGAGACTGATCGTCGGCGTCGACCCAGGCCGATACGGCCACGGCGTCGTCGCACGCACGGCCGAGGACGAGGAGGTTCTGCGGGAGCGGGTGGACAACGATGCTGCCGCGATCGACGAGCTCGTCACGCGGGTCGTGCGGCTCGCCGGCGGGGGCGGCCAGGCCCTCTGGGTGATCGAGGCCGATGGCGGCGACGGCGCTGTCCTCATCGGCGAGTTGCTGGCTCGCGGCGAGCTTGTGGCGACGCTCACGCCGACCGAGGTCGCCGTCCGTCGCAAGGGTCGCCGCCAGGCCCACAAGAGCGACCTCATCGACGCCGAGGTGTGCGCCCGCATCGGACGGGAAGAACAGGCTTCGCGGCGCCGACTCGTGGTGATTCCCGAGACGGTCGCCGAGATGCGGGTCCTGGCCCGGTACCAGGACGGCCTGATCCGCGATCGGACCCGGCTCATCAACCGGCTGCGCTTCCTGCTCAGCCAGTACTGGCCCGAGTTCCTCGCGGCCCGGGCGTTCGCCGCCCTCGACGGCGACGCGGTGACGGCGCTCCTGGTCGCGTTCCCGACCCCGAGCGCCCTGCGCACCCAGAGTCCCCTCGAGCTGGCGGGCTTCCTGGCCGGCCAGCGGTATCGACGCCGCCCGCTCGAGCGTGCGGAGCAGATCCTCGCTGCAGCACAGGTCGGGTCGCGGCCCCAGGAGGCCGTGTACGGCCGGCTCGTGGCCGAGGTCGCCGGCGAACTCGCCGCGCTCAAGCAGCGGATCGGCGCCCTGGATGCGGAGATCCGCGACCGTTTCTTGTCCCGGCCCGAGGCGCCGATCGTCCTGAGCCTGCCGGGGATGAGCCACCGGACCGGGCCGCGCTTCCTCGCTGAGGTCGGCACACTCGAGCGGTTCGACTCACCTGACGCGCTCGCCGCGTACGCCGGGCTCACCCCGACGCTCTGGCAATCCGGTCGGTCCTCGGGCACCCACTTCCTCAGCCGGCGCTGCAATCTCCACCTCCGCCAGGCGCTCTGGTCGGCGGCCCTGGGCAGTCTCAAGACGCCGGCCTCCCGGCGCTTCTATGACCGCAAACGTGCCGAGGGCAAGTCCCACCACCAGGCGATCATCGCCCTCGCCCGGACGAAGCTCCGGGTCCTCTGGGCGATGCTCAAGGCCGGGACCCTGTTTAGCGCCGAGCGGGCACTGGAGGCCGCTTGACAAAGATGGACATCCTTGCCATTGGTCTGGGGTCGCCGGGGCCGGGTCCGGATGTGGCGGATGCCGAGCCCGGCGAACAAGGTGGCGGGACGGATCGAGCGGACGTAGGTCCAGGCGTTGTCGGTCATCACCCGTTCGACCTGGACGCCCTGATCGGCAAAGAATCGAACGGCCTCCTGGACGAAGGTGATGGTGCTCTCCGCGAGCTCGTCCGGTCGAACCGCGACATACGCCACCCGGCTGGCATCGTCGATCGCGACGTGGAGGTAGTCGTGGCCGCTCGCCGGGTGTGATCTTGTATCCGGCCGCCTTCGCCGCTCTCGATGACGAGTGACCGGTCTGAGAAGGCCGAGGTACTCGGCGGGTCGCACGGTGCCGACAGTCACTGATCTCACACGATCTTCTACGCCGAGGAGTCGGAGCCGCGATTCGAAGAGGCGTGCCTGACGCAGGAACTGCTCCGGCATCGATCGCCGTCCATGTCATCGCTTCGGCAGTGGCCCGCATCGAACCCCTACGTCCGTGCGCGGGGATGCTTCGAAGCGCAAGGATGCGCACAGCCATCACGGTCGGGCGAGCTCGCACCCGCTATCGCGCCGTTGATGCTTCTCGCGCCCTTCCGGATGGCTGCCATCTGAAAGCCGGACGACACGTGCGCTGGCCTCAGCGACTCGGGTCCCCAATCGGCCCCACGCCCACCTGCTCAGCTTGTGCTCGGCTATGGTGGGAAGGCGCGAACCTTGTCGCAGCACGGATCTCCGACCGTCGCCCCGGGTGAACCTTTGCCGCCGCCGGACGACGTAGCATTGGACCAATGACCGGCACGGCTCCTGCGGATCTGCGCGCCCTCATCGCGCGTCTCGAGGCCCTTGCCGAGCGTCGTCTCGCCGCGCATCCCAGGAGCGACGCGGGCCAAGCTCGCGCCCGGCGGCTGGCCGATCATCTCCGTGGTCATGTCCGGGTGCGTGCCGCGTCGCTTGACGCGCCGCTCGTCGTGCTCCTCGTCGGTCCCACAGGCGCCGGAAAGAGCACGATCTTCAACACTGTCGTGGGCCGCGCCGTGAGCCTGACGGGTGTGCTGCGCCCGACCACGCGAGTCGCCGTCATCCTCGTCCATCCCGACGATCGCGCTGCGCTCCTCGACGGCGCCCTGGCTGGAGTGCCGCCGGAGCATCTGCGCTTCATCGAGGACGCTGCCATCGAGCCCGGATTGGTCCTCGTGGACGCGCCGGACATCGATTCGCTCGAGCACGCCAACCGGGAGCTCACCGACCGACTCGTCGAAGCGGCCGATCTGTGTTGTTTCGTGACCACGGCGACGCGCTACGCGGACCAGGCCCCGTGGTCGGTCCTCGCTCGCGTCGAGGAACGCGGGCTGCCGTTGTTGGTCGTCGTCAATCGAATGCCTCCCGATCCCGGAGATCGCGCCGAGATCCTGGCCGACGTCCGTCGGCTGCTCGCGGACGCTGGGCTCGACGGATTGCTCGCGAGTGGACCGGGCCTGGCGCCACGGGAACTCGTCGCCGTGCAGGAAGGCCAGGTAAACGAGGCGGGCGACCGGCTGGCCCCGTCCACGATCGGGCCGGTCATGGACGAAATCGCCCGACTCCGATCCGATCGGGCGGCGCGGATCGAGCTCGCCACCCGCGCTCTGACCGGATCGCTGGCCGGGCTGGGCGAGAGCCTGGATCGGATCGCCGACGACACGGATCACGAGACCATCGATGTCGAGGCCCTCCGAAGGCTCGCCGATCGGAACTACGAAGCTGCCCTCGTCGCGCTGCGCCAGGAGATCGGTCAGGGTACGTTCCTGCGCGAGGAAGCGCTTCGGCACTGGCAGTCCTTCGTCGGGGCCGACCAGATGACCCGGTTCTTCTCCGAGGGTATCGGCCGGATCCGGGGCGCCATCGGGGCCGTCTTCCGGCCGGCCACTGCCCCGGTCGCTGAGCTGCGGACGGCCACCACGGA
>JBBSFD010000129.1:0-3340 GCA_038239115.1 Candidatus Limnocylindrales bacterium
CACAGGTCCCTGGGCACGATCGTGGTCAACCGCGAGCTGGCCGATTGGTTCGAGCTCGCGGTTGAGGAAGAGGTGGAGCCGCCCGAACTGCCCGTCGGGGCAACCGGTCCGCTGACCAAGGACTTCACGAACGAGGTCCTCAGGCCGGTCTAGCGCCTCGGCCGGGTCGTCGGCTATTAGCTGCTCCGGTGGGCTAGAGCCTGCCGCGCCCGAGGACCAGCAAGACGATGACAACGATCACAACGATGACGACGATCGTCGGGAGGGCCATTAGAAATTCTCCTTTGACAGCTGCCAGGGGTCAGTGGGGATCGACGCTCGTCCCATGGATTTCTCCGGTCCAGGCGCCCGTCGGCTCGCGCACGCCCTCGATGAACGTCTTGAACCGTTCGAGGTCGCCCTCGACTCTGCGGTCGAGGAAGCCCAGCCCCACGCCGGCGCTCTCGATCGGGCCCTCGGGCTCCGCATCGATGGTCAGCTCCACCCTTGTGCGCTGCGAGCCGAGCGCCTCGAACAGGACGGCCCCGGCATTGCTCGTGCCCTCCGTCGCCTTCCAGGCGATCCGGGTGTTCGGCGTCTGGTCGACGATCTCCGCGGTCCACTGGCGGGTCTGGCCGCCGACGCTGGCCGTCCAGTCGAGGAACTTGTCGCCTCGCTGGACCACCCGCTTCACGCCGTCCATGAACTCGGGGAAGTCCTCGAACTGGGTCCATTGATCGTAGGCAACCCCGACCGGGACATCCACCTCGATCGTCTTCTCAACTCGGGCCATATCACGCTCCGTGTCTTGCGTCCGACGGGCCGCATCTCGAGCCCAGCGAGCCTACGGTGAGCCCGAGGTGGCGTGTGCGCCGTGCCAGAGGCACCCGGCCTGGTAACGAATCCATCGCAAGTCGGGTTCTACGTGCGCGGCCGACGATCATTGATCGTGCTACGACCCTGCAACGGCCAAACCGGCGGCCGCAAGGCCCGGTCCGGCTAGCCACGGCCATAGTGCGGCAATGCCGACCTACCTTGAGCTTGGCGCGGAGGGGGAGCGGCTGCGCAGTCGGGTCCGGGATCTGAGCCCGAACCCGATCTCTACCGCGAACCTGGTCGACGCCATTCGGCGCTGGCAGGCCAGCTGCGATCGGGCCGTTGCCGTTCGCAATCCGCGCATCCTGGACTCTTTCCGGCAAGAGGCGGGACCATTGCAGCGGCTCATGGGCGACGGCTGGATGCCCAAGCCGGGCTGGCGCCAGGACCTTGACGCGGCCATCGCGCGCTGGCTCGGCGCCCTCGAAGCCGTGTCGAGGGACTGAGCTCAGCACGCTGAGGGCTGCGCGCAAACACGGTACTTTCGAGCAGTCGCGGCCGCCGCTCCAGACCGTATCGTCCAGACATGGGAATCCGCGCCACGATCGGCCCAGCCAGGGTATGGCTGCTCAGCGCCGTCCTCGCCATGAGCGCCGTCGCCTTGTACGCGGGCCCGCTCCGCTCGCTCGAAGCCATCGCGGCGCCCTTCCAACTGCCCTGGTGGACCGTCGCCATCGGCTATGCGCTGGCCGAAGTGCTCGTTGTCCACCTCCAGTTCCGCCGCGATACCCACTCGTTCTCGCTGAGCGAGATCCCCCTCGTCGTGGGTCTCTTCTTCCTGCGTCCCGACGAGCTCCTGCTGGCCCTCCTGGCGGGCAGCGCCGTCGCCCTCGTCCTCCACCGCCGGCAGAGCCTGGTCAAGCTCGTGTTCAATCTCGCCACGCTCGCCGTCGTGACGTCCCTGGCGGTGATCCTGTTCCGATTGATCGTCGGGCTGGGCGACCCCATCGGCCCGGCCGGTTGGCTCGGGGCGATGAGCGCCGCGATCGCAGCCGACGTCGTCAGCCTGCTCTTGATCACCCTGGTCGTCTGGCTGGCCGTGGGCCGACCTCCGGACGTCGTCAAGTTGATCGGGTCAGGGACGGTTGCGTCGTTCTTCAATACCTGCCTCGCACTGGTCACGGTCACGGTCCTGTGGGTCCGACCCGCTGCAAGCTGGCTACCCCTGGTGCTGGCCGGGATGATGGTCGCTGGCTACCGCATCTATGGCAGCGTTCGTCAGAAACACGAAAGCCTGGAGGTCCTGTACGGCTCGACCCGCGACCTTCAGGACACCCAGGACCTCGAGGCGCTGACCACGACCCTTCTCGCCCAGGCTCGGGCCATGTTCCGGGCGGACCGGGCCGAGATCGTGGTGTTCGCGGCCGGCGCTGGCCCGGCCTACCGGGTGGTCCTGAACGGCGACGACGAACCGCGCCTGACCGGCAGCCTCGACCTTGACCCGCGCGAAGGCGTCTGGGCGCGCGTGGCGGCCGAGCGGCGCGGGCTGCAGCTGCCCCGGCCGATCCCCAACGACCGACTTCGCGAGCACTTCGGCCAGGACGGCATCCGGGACCTGGCGGCCGCACCACTGTTCAGCCAGGGTGCGGTCGTCGGCCTGCTAATCGTCGCCAATCGGCGCAGCGACGTGACGACCTTCGGCCCGGACGACGTCCAGCTCCTGGAGACGTTTGCCAACCATGCCAGCGCTGCGCTCGAAAACGCCCGGCTCGTCGAGCGCTTTCGGCGCCAGGCCGAGGACAGCCGCCATCAGGCGCTGCACGACCGGCTGACCGGCCTGCCCAACCGCACCCTCTTCCGCGACGAGATCAGCGCAGCATTGGACCGCGCGTCGGCCCATGGCTTTGCCGTGTTGCTCATGGACCTCAATAAGTTCAAGGAGATCAACGACACCCTGGGGCACCCCAACGGGGATCGAATCCTGATCGCCGCCGCGGATCGACTGCGCGACTGCCTGGAGCCCGACGACATCGTTGCACGGCTCGGTGGGGATGAGTTCGGCATCCTCCTCGCCAACGTCGCGAGCCCCGACGCAGCGCTCGCCCGGGGCCGGGACCTCCTCGCCGCGTTCACGGCGCCGTTCACGGTCCAGGGCCTGGAGCTCGAGGTCGGGGCCAGCCTCGGCATTGCCCTCGCGCCATCCCAGGGCACTGACCCGGATGCGTTGCTGCAGCGCGCCGATGTCGCCATGTACGACGCGAAAGGCTCGCTGCGGGGCTGTGCCGTGTACGCCGCGGCGCACGACCCATATAGCCCGGCGCGCCTGACCCTCCTCGGCGATCTCCGCCGGGCGCTCGCCGAGGGTGAGCTCGGCGTCCTTTTCCAACCCAAGGTGGACCTGCGCGACGGCCGGATCCTGGGTGCCGAGGCGCTCGTCCGCTGGCACCATCCCACTCGGGGCGAGGTGTCACCCGACCAGTTCGTCTCGATCGCCGAGCACACTAGCCTGCTCCGGCCACTCACCCTGCACGTTCTCGACCAGGCC
>JBBSFD010000130.1:0-3333 GCA_038239115.1 Candidatus Limnocylindrales bacterium
ATGTCGAAGCTCAATGAATCTGTCAGCTCAACTGTTCAGTGATTCTGTCAGTCGCTGCTGATCGAGCTTGGTGCCCTTCCTGACTCGTCGCCATGGATGATCGGCCCCCGGCGCCCAGGGCACTGTAGCGGCAGCTGGGACGAGTCCGGGCTCGGCTCGGCGGCGATCTTGGGCGCGGAGCTGAACGGGCTCGGCCGGCGCGGCGCTGACGGCGAGCTCGCGCGGACCGTCGAAGGCAACGATCGAGCCGTCGAGCCGGACGTGGACCTCGACCAGGCGCCCAGCGTAGCCCCGGCCGCCGCGGCCGGGTGGCAACTGGAGGATCCGTCCGTCGAGCCGGATCGTGTGGTCGCGGGCGACCTTGCAGCGGTACTTGAAGACGAGGACCCGGTCGAGCCGGATGTCGGCCGGCACCGGCCGCCAGGCCGCCACTGGGTCTGCGGGTGGGACGGCGAAGCGGGCGTTGAAGCGCGGCAGGAACGCTGCGAGGAACGCGTTCGCTCCGGCCCGATCGCTCACACCGGCCAGCCGGAGCTCGACGACGAGCCGATCCTGGAAGGTCCCCCACAGCCGCTCGATCCGGCCCTTGGCCTGCGGCGAGCGGGCGACGATCGAACCGATCCCGAGTTCGACCAGGGCTCGTCCGATCTGGCTGAGCTCCTCCGGCGCCCCGGGCACGGTCGGTCCCGGCGAGGTCGGAGCGAAGGCGCTGTGACGGTCGCGATAGACGGCCCCGGGAAGGCCGTGCCCGGCCACCGTCGTCGCGAGGATCTCGAGATAGGCGGCGGCATCCTCCTGGTCCCGAAAGGTCGCCGCCGGCACCCGCCCAGTGGCATCGTCGATCGCGCCGACGAGCGTCAGCCTCGGGCCCCGGTCCTCGAGCCAGTCGTGACGGCTGCCGTCGAGCTGAAGGAGGAGGCCTTCGGCCGGCATCCGTTCGCGCCGGCTGCGGTGCCGCGGCGCTCGACGCCGGCGGGGGCTGGCCAGGCCAGCCGCCCGCAGGATGCGCTGGAGGCTCGGCCGGCTGATCTCGATGCCCTCCCGTTCGGCGAGCAACTCGGCCAGGTGCGTGTCGTTGACGTCGACATACGTCGTCCGCCGGAGATCGATGACCCGGGCCCGGAGCAATCCATCAAGCCGACGCCCGGACGGCCGGCCACGGTTGCCGTGAACGAGCCCGGCTGGACCATCGCGCGCGAAGGCGACCCGGAGGCGCCACAGCTGGCGCTCCGACAGCCCGACCAGGCCGGCCGCCTCGGTCATCGTCAGTTCGTGCTTCAGGACCCGGGTCAATAGCCAGGCCCGTCGCTGCTCCTTCGAGGTCATCGTGATCGTCGTCTCCATTCCCGGAGACTGACAAATTCACTGAGCAGTTGGCACTGACAGAATCACGGAGCATCGAGACCTTGAGATCGTGCCACCGATCGGGCAAGGTAGAATGCCCGGACCGTGGGGCTATAGCTCAGCTGGGAGAGCGTCTGAATGGCATTCAGAAGGTCGGGGGTTCGAACCCCCCTAGCTCCACCATTGCCCAGCGTGTATGACGGCGGGGAGCTCCTCCTTCCGTAGCCAGCCGAGGACCGGCTGGCTTCTCCGGGACCCTTCGCCGTGCGGCGAGGGGTCTTTCGTTCTCCTCGACGTTGCATTGGAGCCGATGACGTGACCCAGACCCACGAACCAGGCACACGGACCAGGATCGAGCGCTACGACCCGACCTCAATTGAGCCCCGCTGGCAGCAGCGCTGGACCGACACGGGCCTGTACCTCGCCGACCTCCACGACACGTCGCGGCCGAAGTTCTACCTCCTGACCATGTATGACTACCCGTCGGGCGATCTCCACATCGGCCACTGGTACGTGAAGACCCCGACGGATGCGATCGGTCGTTTCCATCGCATGCACGGCGAGAACGTCTTCATGCCGATCGGGTTCGACGCCTACGGCCTGCCGGCCGAGAACGCCGCGATCAAGAACAACATCAACCCCCGCGACTGGACGATGCGGAACATCGAGACCATGCGCCGCCAGTTGCGGTCCATGGGCGCCATGTTCGACTGGAGCCACGAGGTCGTGACGTCCGATCCGTCCTACTACCGCTGGAACCAGTGGCTGTTCCTGCGGCTGCTCGAGGCTGGCCTTGCCTACCGCCGGAGATCCTCGGTGGACTGGTGCCCGAACGACGGGACGCTCGCTCGCGAGCAGGTCGAGGGTGCGGACCGGCACTGCTGGCGGTGCGGCGCGAAGGTCGAGAAGCGCGAGCTGGACCAGTGGTATCTCAAGACCACGACGTACGCGGACGAACTTCTGGACTTCTCGGGAATCGACTGGCCCGAGCCGATCCGGCTCATGCAGACGAACTGGATCGGCCGCTCCGAAGGCGGTGAGATCGTTTTTATGACCGCGCCGAGCGAGCACCATGCCGGGGCGGAGGAGCTGCGCGTGTTCACCACGCGGCCCGACACGCTGTTCGGCGCGACGTTCATGGTCCTCGCCCCCGAACACCCGCTGGTCGGCACGCTGACCGCTCCGGATCGGCGCGTCGAGGTCGACGCGTACGTCGCCCAGGCGGCGAACCGGACCGAGATCGACCGGCTGTCCACCGATCGCGAGAAGACCGGCATCGCGATCGGTGCCGAAGCGATCAACCCGGTCAACGCGGAGCGGATCCCAATCTTCATCGCCGACTACGTCCTGGCCGGCTACGGCACCGGCGCGATCATGGCGGTTCCAGCCCACGACGAGCGCGACTTCGCGTTCGCGGCCAAGTTCAACTTGCCGATACGGCGCGTCGTGGTGGCGCCCGGCGACGAGGCGGCCGAGCTCGATTCGGCGTACGTCGCCCACGCCGCAGGGGAGGTCCTCGTCAACAGCGGCACGTATGGCGGCCTATCGGCCGACGAGGGTGGGCGGCGCATCCTCGCGGACCTGGCGGCTCGCGGTGCGGGCCGCCCCGCGGTCACGTACCGCCTCCGCGATTGGCTCTTCAGCCGACAGCGATATTGGGGCACGCCTTTCCCGATCATCTACTGCGAGGTAGACGGCATCGTTCCGGTGCCCGATGACCAGCTGCCGGTGCTCCTGCCCGACCAGGTCGACTATCGCGGCAGCGGCGAGAATCCGCTCAACCGCGACGAGGCCTTCCTGCGCGTGGATTGCCCGGTGTGCGGGCGCCCGGCCCGCCGCGAGACCGACACCATGGACACGTTCATGGATTCGTCGTGGTATTGGTTCCGGTACCTGTCGCACGACAAGGAGGACGGACCAATCGACCGGGCGATGGTCGACGCCTGGACTCCCGTCGACCAGTACACCGGCGGCGCCGAGCATGCGGTC
>JBBSFD010000131.1:0-3254 GCA_038239115.1 Candidatus Limnocylindrales bacterium
CGCGAGCGCGTTGTTGATGCCCAGCGCGAGCGTCCCCGCACTGACCGTGGTGGTGCCGCTGTACGTGTTGACCGCCGACAGGGTCAGGGTGCCGGTCCCCGCCTTGGTCAGGCTGCCCGGGCCGCTCAATGTGCCGGCGAGGGTGAGATTGTTTGCCCCCGCAGCCGTCAGGCTGGCGCTGAGAGCGATCGGGAGGTTAACGGTGCGCGCACCGCCATTGGCCTGGATCGATCCGCCTGTCGAGATGAGCGACCCAGTGCCGGCGATCATGGCCGAGTCCTGAAGGAGCCCGCCCGATTCGATGGACGCCGTCGCGCCAGGGCTCACGACCAGCGTTCCAGCAACGTCCATCGTTCCGAAGATGTCGATGGTCGTCCAGCCCTCACTATCAACTGTCAGGGTGACCCCGCTCGGAACCGAGAGCTGACCGCCGGCCGCCACGACGACATGGGCCACGTCGGTGTCGACATCGGTCGTGACTACGTTGCCGCTGCTGATCGTCACGATCCCATCAGCGCTTTCGGGCCCTCGGGCCGCTGCAACCCAAGACGTTCCGTTGAAGCGTTGCCACGTGGCGGCGGCGCTCCACGGACCCGTCGCCGCGCTCCGGTAGTCGCTGGCCGGCCACGGCCCAACCGTCAGGGTGTTGCCAGCCAGGTCGACCGAGCTGGCAAAGACGGCAGCCGATTGCAGAGTTCCGCGACCGGCGGCGATCACCAGCCCGCTCAACAGGACCGCCACGGCGAGCTTGCCAGCGGCCAGCGGCCAGTGTCGCCCGGGGCTCGCATCCGACGGTCCCAGGCGTTTGGGGAAGAGCACGCGCCCGCCGGGCCGATGCGTTCCCGGGCGGCCGTTGTCGCGCTTGAGCAGTCCGATGACCAATGCCACGAGCAACATGAGGATGACGTAGCTGGCGACGCCGGCCGCTAGGCTGAACCACCAAAGGACGTAGCCGGCCGCCGGGACGGTCGCGACGACCCGGCCCACCAGCTGATTGGCGCTGACCACTTCGGTCGCTCCGCCGGGGTTGGCATCCCCGTGGAGGACCCACGAATCGACGCCTCCAGCGCTGGTCTGGCCGACGACGCGATGGGTGATCAGGGCGCCCGAATCGAGCGCGACGGTGACGACGTCGCCCGACCGCACCTGGTCAGGCGCCACGGTCTCGATCACGTCCAGCGACCCGACGGCCATCGATTCGCCCATCGAGCCCGAGCTGATGACGACCAATCGATGTCCGGTCACGGAGGCCAGCGACGCGGCTCCAACGACGACGAGGCCCGCCAGGCCCAGCCCGGCCAGGAGAAGCCGGAGTGAACCCACGAGCCCGCCACGGCGATGGCTCACGGATCGCCGCCGGTCCAATTGGCCGAACGCATCATTTGGGCGACTTGTCCGTCCCTGCGCCGAATGCGCCGGCGATCGCGGGCCAGCTCGTCGAGGAGGACTGCGATGACGAGGAGCGTGATGACGCTCAGCAGGGCGGCGAGAAATCCGACCGGCGCGTGCACGAAGGTCATCAGGTAGCCAGCACCGGGCAGCGTGAGGGTGACCCGGCCGATGATTGCGCCGACCGGAGTGATCGCCGGGTCTGGATCAGCGTTGGCGTCGCCCTTCGTTCCGAAATAGGGCGTCTGAGCCAAGGTTGCCAGGCGGGTCACGCGATGGGTGACCGTCGTCCCATTGGTCGCCTGAAAGGACACCACATCGCCCACGTGCAGGTCGCCCGGACCCACAGGTTCGAGGATCACCAACGATCCGAGCGGGACTGCAGGTTCCATCGAGCCGCCCCGGATGACTAGGCTCGGGTGAGCGACTCTTGGTCCTAGGGCCGTCAGCGCGACACATGCGAGGACCATCGTGACCAGCGTCACGACCAGACCATCGACAAGCCGCGAGGCGAAGGTCAGGCTGCGTTCAAGGTTCATCGTTTATGTGCCGCGTGGCGCGGCTCGCTGGGTGTCGAGTCGCCCACGTCCGCCGGGGCTTCGTGCCGGGGCTTACGGGTTGTTGGCGGTCTGCTCGGCGCTGAACGTGAACGTCGTGGTCGTGGTGGCGCCCTGGAAGGCATTGCCGGTGGCAGCCGGCAGGTTGGCCGAGAAGCACAGGGTCTCGTTGGCCGCGCCATTGAGGACGCGGTCGCCCGCCTGAGCACCCTGGGCGGGGTTGCCGAACGCGGCGGCGCTCAGGGCACCGGTGTACAGACTGGTGCCATCGAACACGGCGCAGCTCGTACCGAGGGTCTTGATCGTCAGGGTGATCTGGTTCATCAGGTTCTTGGCATCGGCGTTGGTGCTAGCGCTGGTGACCGCGTAGCGCAGCTGACCGGTGCCGCTGTTGCTGACCACGAGGGCGCCGGCAATCGTGTCGCCGGGCATCATGTTCGCCGACGTCAATAGCGCCGTGGTCGGGCTAAGGCCCAGGATCACCGTCCCGGTCGTGAACGCGTTGCCGCCCAGGGTGGGGGCACTGGTGAAGATGGCCAGCGAGCCACCAATTGCAATGCTCGATGCCGCGAGCAGACTCAAGGTGAGTCCGATCAGCAGGGGCAGGCGGCGGCGCGGGCGGTCGTCCAATGACTCGGCGAGATCAGCCACGAATGAATACCTCCATGAGCCCGCCGCGATGAAGCGGGCGCGACCCGAGTTGTGCTGTCTGACGTTTTCCGTATCCCTAGAATGTTGGTGCCTGCACCGTCGCGAAACCAGACAACGATCGGGCTACCAAGAGCGGCCAGTGGTCTGGGACTATCGGCTGTAGCGCTTGTTCCAGGTCCTACGCTCCGGTAGCAACGCTGGGCGTGCTTCGTGGCGATGCTCAATCGGGGACGTCTAGCCGGGTCGTGGCCGATGTGGAAGCCCGCACGTCGGTGGTCCCTCGCCGCCGGTCAACTCTGATCGGCGCGGAACAAACACAAAAACAGGCAGCACGGCCCACCTGCCACGAGAATGCAACCGCCTGGCCGCCGCCGGATTCGGCCGGTGCGCCCGCGCGAGGGCATGCTGGACGTGATGAATCGTTCGCCCCGGCCCGTGCTCGTTATCAACCCCGTCGATGACGGACCGTTTGTGGCGGCGGCCGAGCGCCTGCTCGACGATGATGTCCTGGCCCTGGAGGAGTTTCGGGCGCGCTTGCGCGAGTCGTACCCGGAGGCCGCCGTCCACCCCCGGGAGCTCACGGCCGAGCCTGTCCTGATCTGGTACGTCTACCGCCACGGGCGTTGGGTGAATCCCACTGGCCAGCACGGCGGGTCA
>JBBSFD010000132.1:0-3236 GCA_038239115.1 Candidatus Limnocylindrales bacterium
GCTCAGCCGCTCAAGTGGCAAGGTCTTCCCCCTCCCCGGCTTGCCCGGAAAACGCTACACTCCTGGGCCAGGCGACGCCCGAACGGGCGCGAGTCCTTTGGGTGTCCACGGAACCACGACCGATTCATTCGATCGAGCCACTCTCGGGCCGATTGAGGCCCTCGACAAAGGATGATCGCGATGAGGAAGCCGCGCTTGATGACGCCCGGGCCAGCCCCGGTCCCCGAGGACGTCCTGTTGGAGCTGGCTCGGCCGGTCATCCATCACCGGTCGGCCGAGGCCAAGCAGGTCATCGTTGACGTCGAGGCCGGGCTGAAGCAGGTTTTTCAGACGAAGAACGACGTGATGATCCTGACCGCCTCCGGCACCGGCGCAATGGAGGCCGCAGCCGTGAATACCGTCCCCAAGGGTGGTAAGGCCCTCGTCCTGAACGCCGGATGGTTCGCCCTGCGATGGGCCAAGATCTGCGCCGCCTTTGGCGTCAACGCCGTGACGATCGACACCGAATGGGGCCAACCGGCGGACCCGGATCGGCTGGCCAACGCCTTGAAAGAGCACCCGGACACGGTCTGCGTGATGGCCACGCTGTCGGAGACCTCCACCGGCACGGGCCACCCGATCGAGGCGATTGGACGAGTGGTGGCGAAGACCGACGCCGTGTTGGCCGTCGACGGGATTTCGGGCGTGGGGGCGATGGAGTGCCGGGCCGATGCGTGGGGAATCGACCTCCTTTGCGTTGGCTCGCAAAAGGCGTTGATGCTCCCGCCCGGCCTGGCGTTTCTCTCAGTCAGCCCGAAGGCGTGGAAAAAGATCGACAGCTTCGACGCCCCGGCGTTTTATTTCAACCTGAAGGCCGCGCGGAAGAAGATGGCCGAGTTCGACACGCCGTACACCCCGGCCCACACCCTGATTCTCGCCCTCCGCGCGTCGTTGAAGCGGATCAACGAGGAGGGGATCGAGAATGTGTGGAATCGGCACCGGGTCATGAGCGAGGCGTGCCAGGCGGGGATCGTGGCCCTTGGCCTGGAACTCTTCAGCGCAAGCCCCGCCGAGGGTCTGACGGCCTTTCGAGTGCCCGAGGGCCTGAAGGATTCCGACGTCCGCAACGGGCTTTTCGACCGATTCGGGATCACCACGGTGGGCGGCCAGGACAAGCTCAAGGGAAAGATCATCCGGATCGGCCACATGGGCTACATGGACGAGTTGGACGTGGTCTCGGGGTTGGCCGCACTCGAAATGGTCCTGAACGACCTGGGCCACGACGTCGAGCCGGGCCGGGCCGTCACGGCGGCCCAACAGGTGTTGTTGGGGCAGAAAGTGGTCGTCTAGAGACAATACCGTTCAACGGCGCATCACGATCGCGTCCCGAAATCCCTTGTGAGGCTGAGGATAATTGCGATGCTCGGGCCTCTTCTTCCCCCAGTTGCTCATCTTCCGTTTGATGACGCGGGGATTGATCCGGTTCCGACGCTCCTCCAACCCCTCCTCCGACACCTCCGCCACCAAGTTGCGATACCACTGCCGCAGGCCCCGGCGGCTCGCCGGACACTCGGGCAAGCGGCACCGCACGATCTTCAACGCCCCGGTGAACGAGAGCCGTTGCGGGTCAACCCCTTGCCCCGCCGCAGCCTCCTGCATCAGCACCCTGATGACGTAGTGACCCAGCAACAAGCCGTAGAGTTCCTGCACCACACCACCGGGCGTCTGGCTCCGCAGCACCGGACGCTCCCGTTGGTGCGTCTTCAATTCATCGATCGCAAGTTCTTCCTCCCACCGCTCGTGGTAGAGCACGATCAAGGTCTCGGCCGGGTCGAGCGCATCATCCAGGAGCGTCGTCAACAGCCGATGGGGTTCTCCCGAGCCGGGTCGTCCTGGATCATCGAACGTGTATTCGATGATCCGTACCAGGATGCCGTCATGGTCCTTCCGCCGGTCCGAGGCACTGCGGTACAGCTTGGCCAGGTACGAGCCGTCGTTCAGGACCCGGATCGGCTCGAAGATCAGGTTCGACTTGATCCGGGCCAGCAGGTGCGCACCGCGCCGGCGGACTTCGGAGACGGTCTGATAGCTCAAGAAGCCCCGGTCCCAGAGCAGCAACATGTCCTGCTGCAAGGACCGCAACAGGTAGTGGGCCATGGTGACCTCGCCGCAGGACTGCGGCTTGATCAGGGAGCGCCACAGGACATGGCTGCCGGTCTCGCACAAGGCCAGGACCCGGGCCTGCGGGAACGCGGCGGGGGCACGGCTGCTGCCGGGGCGACCGAACGCCCGGTCGTTGGCCGGGGTATCGGGGACGTCGACGACGAACCCGTCGAGGGCCATCGTCCGCATCCCCCGGTAGAACGCGCCCGGGGTGGTGGGCTTGCCTTGCAAGCGGATCGCCTGCTCGGCCAGGAGTCGCATGGGGGCGACGCCCAGCCGTTTGCGGGCCTCGCACAGGGTCGTCCGACCCGGCGTGCCGCCCTCGCGGTAGGGCTGGAGCCAGCGGAAGACCTGACGATAGCAGTCGCGACAGAACAGGCCCAGGGCGATGACGAACCAGACCAGGAACCAGGCGGGCAGGCGAGGGCAGCGGGGTCGGTCCTTACCGGTCCGCTGGAGGACCCCTTCAATGTCGGCCCGAGGGATGATACGTTTCAGGGCGCGCAGTCGCTCACGAGTGGGCCAGTTCGCGCAAGCGGCGGCCTCCTTGCTGATGTCGATGGTCGTAGCCTCCTGACCAGAATGGGGTTGTAGCAAATCCATCCTGGCGGGAGGCTTCTTTTTCCACAAGACGATTGAACGGTATTGGCTCTAATCCAGGTCGATCACGAACGGCGGGTCCGAGTCGTCGTCGAGGGCGAACTGGTCGAGGCTCTCGACGTCGCTATCCGGGTCGGTCGAGCCGGGCATCGGGCGGTCGGTGAGGTCCGCCGAATCGAGGCTCGGGGGCGGAAACTCCATGGCCTGGAGCGGCGGGGCCGGGGCGGCCGGAGGCGCGATCGACGGCACGGGCCGGCGCGACCACTTCGCCTCCTCCGACGGACTGGGTGCGTTGTCCGGGCCGAGGTAGATCTTGAACTTGCATCGGCCGATCGTGACTCGATCGTTCGGCAGGAGCGCCGCCCACATGACCCGCTGGCCGTTGACCTTGGTCCCGTTCGTGCTCGCCAGATCGCGGACCATCAACAGGCCGTCGGTTCGCACCAGGATGCAATGCCTCCGGGATAAGCTGGCGTGTTCAATCGTGATATCAC
>JBBSFD010000133.1:0-3234 GCA_038239115.1 Candidatus Limnocylindrales bacterium
CTGACCTTCTTCCGCCAGATCGGTGGGACGATTGCGCTCGCCTTCGTCGGGACGATCTTCGGCCAGTCGTTCGCGGACCACCTGATTCCGCAACTGTCGGCGAACGGGGTCCCGCAGCCGCTGATCGCTGGTCTGGAGCAGGCGGGCGGCGGCTTCGACATCGGCCAGTTGACGGGTGTCGGGGACCTCGCGTCGAACCTCGCCAAGGTCATCCCGGCCCAGTTCCAATCGTTCATCCCGAACATCATCGAAGGCATCCACGGGGCATTCAGCCTCGCGACTGCCCAGACGTTCTGGCTGGGGGTCGCTGGCGCGATCGTCGCAGCCGTCGCGGCCCTGGCGATCAAGGAGATTCCGCTCCGCTCGACCAACAGCGCCCCGGTTCCCGCGGTCGAACCGGGAGTCGCCGCTACGGCAACGCCCGCGACCTCGGCCGAGTAACCGAGCAACGCTCAAGGTCTGGCTATCGGGCTCCGAAGTGCGTCCCCGGACCAGCCTCCGGGATGCCTGGCGGCTCGACTACACACAGTAGGACCGACCCGACACTGTTCCGGACCATTTGGATCGCGCGGTGCATGCCGTCAAAGATCCGATAGCCGTCGACTCGGTCGGGATCCCGATTGGCCAGGCAGATCCCAAAGGCGATCACCGCATCGGGCTGCCTGGTGCGATAGGGATCGGCGCTTAGAATCGTCACGTCCTTGGCGATGGCGAGGAGCTCCAATCGAGGCGTTCAAAGTCGCCCGCGAGGTAATCCTCGGCGTCGTTGAGTCGGACTCGGTCTGTCGCGGCCAGGCGGAGCTGCGGGTGCTGGTGCCGCGAGAGCTTGTTCGCAATGCCGTTGTCGCGCCACCGGCTGCAGCACGAGGTCAGGTCGATCAGCGCCTCGTCCTCGAGGTCGCCCACGAACTGGTCGACGAACCCCTGGTTCGCGAATCGATGGGACAGTGCGACCGCATCGGCCGGTAGGCCCAGGTCAGCCACCCATGGGCCTGCTTTGCGGCCAAAGTCCCGACAATCGCCGACGTCGCGGAGCTTGCCAAGCTCGGCTCGCAGGTAGGTTCTGTATTGCTCCACAAGAGCCTCGCCCTACTACTGGCTCACGGTCACCGAGATCGCCCACGGACCGTCGGCGGTGACGTCCAGCGCGAACACGCCAATGTCATTGAAGAGTTGGGTTGAGTCGCTCGATCGACCGATGACGTTGGCGATCGTGTCCGCCTGGCTGCCGTCGAGCGTGTCATCGAGGTTGACGATGAAGTTGCCAGGACCTGTATAGACCCAGCTGACGGTCAAGTTGCCCGCGGAGTTGAAGGCCGACGTGACCTGGTCGGTCGTGCCCTTGTAGGTGATCGGCGGATCGCCGACCGGCGGCAGTTCCGCGGTCGCCTTGAGCGTCCAAGCGGCGTCGGCGGTCACGTCGAAGTAGCCGTTTCCGGAGCCGCCATAGACCCAGGTCGTCGAGCTGCCCTTCCCGATCCGGTTGGCGATCGAGCCCATCGAGGAACCGTCAGCTCCGTTGAGTCCAACGATGAAGTTTCCCGTTCCGCCGTAGGTGTAGTCGACCCGGAGGCGGTGCTCCGATGACGAAGGCGGTCGTCTTCTTGCTTGTCTTGCCCACGAATGACACCTTCGGCGCGGCCACGAAGTCGATCGGAGGAGTTGGTCCGGCAGAGTCGACGGGACCAGCGCTCGGCGCTGGACTCGGGGCTTCCGACTGGTCGGCCGGGCTCGTCCCGGGCGGATTGGCGGACGGCGCAGCGCCGCACGCTTGAGTCACCACCAACAAGCCGACCAGGGCCAGCGCAAGACGCTTCATCCGTCCCCAACTCGACTGGATCAGATGGGCCAGGCGGCCTGATCGGGAGCATACGCCTCGCGTCCCTTCACCCGTTGCCATTGACCATCGGCGCACGGGCTGCCGGTCTGTCGGTCAGCGGAAGAATTCGCGCAGGTCGTTCGCGCCGCAGGTATGGGCCAGGCAGGGCAGCCCCCACGCGCCCTGGATGGTCCGCAGGAGCGACTAGTGGTCATGGGCGACGGATGAGGTGAAGCTCGGCTTCGAGAACGGGCTGATCACGATCCTCCGTGGCCTGAACAACCGGCTCATCTCGCTCATCGAGTTCGACCCGCGGGCTAGCCATGCTGCCGCTCTCGATGGGCTCGCATTGGCCCGCCGGGTCGGCCACCGGCAGTGGATGTTCCAATTCCGTGGGATGTCCGCCCATCTCGCCTACTACTTTGGTGAATGGGATGATGCCAGCGCGGCCTGGCATGAGACGTTGGCCGAAGATCCCGAACCTGCCGACCGGCTCCTCCCGGTATTCGAGCTCGCCAAGATCGCGGCTGGGCGAGGCGAATCGGTCGCCACGGCAGCCTTGGAAATTGCCGAGCTGGCAAGCCAGGTTTCGGATCCGCAGGTCACCTGGGCCTCGATCGACGGACCGGCACTGCTGGCGTCGGCCGACGGACGACTGGCCGAGGCGATCGCCATCTGGCGCTCTGGAATGCCTGGCTTCCCGCTTAAGGTGTCCCGATGGAAGTGGAATACCGCACGGCTTTCGATCCGCCTCGGCGATGTGGTTGCGGCCAAGGCCGATCTCACCGCGCAAGACGAGCATGGCGAGCACACGCCTTGGGCCGAGGCTGAGCGGCTCGGGGGACGCGCGGGCGTGGCTGCGCTCGACGGACAGACGGCGCTGGCAACCCGCCTGTATGTCGAGGCGATCCGAGCTTTCAACGATCTAGGCGTCGGCTTCGTCGGCGCGCAGACCGCGATCGAGATGGCCTCGGTGCTCGACCCAGCGATGCCCGAAGTAGGCGACGCAGTAGATGCGGCCCGCGAACTGCTGACTCGCCTGAGGGCACGGCCGTTCCTCGACCAGCTCGACGCTGCCGTCCACCGTCATGCGTTGGCTGCGCCGTAGGTAGCCGGCACCGTTGCCTTCGGTGTGACGGGTACCACGATCTCAGGACCGAAGCTAGGAAGTCACCGGTCCCCGGCGCAACAAGATCTTGGTGCCACGCCGGCGAGTACGACTACCGGGCCCGTGTCGACCAACGGCTTTGTGGGGCTCCTTCAGGATTCAAGCTCGTGGGGCTCGAAAACCCAGATCTGATCACGCGGCGAGTCCGTGGTACTCGTGGATCAGCCCGCCGAGGAGGTCCCGCCGGCGAACGTTCCCGGGATGGATCGGCACCGGCTCTCGGGCTGCGGCGATCGGAGTCGCGAGC
>JBBSFD010000134.1:0-3227 GCA_038239115.1 Candidatus Limnocylindrales bacterium
CATCGTCTCCAACTACGCAGTTGGACCGCATCGAGCGCCGAACCTCGGCGACTCGCCCGCACGCTGAAGTGGGCTTGGCCCACGATTGCCGACGGAACCGCTATTTCTTGCGATCACCCTTCTCGCCCTGACCAGGCTTGGCGTCGCTCTTCGCATTGTGCCGTTGGTCCGCCGCAAGCGATCGGCCGACGTCGACCTGGTCGTCGGTGAATCGTCCTTGATCGTCTCGCCGGATGTAACGCTTGTCCGAGCCGGTGTCAATCAGTCATCGGCGGCATTGTGGACGGCCAGTAAAAGTGTCACCCGCTAAGCGGCCAGTGATTTTGTCACCCTCGATCGCATGGAGACGAGGGAGATCATCACTTTGGACGCCCGAGCCCAGCACCGCCTGTTCATCCTCAACCATGTCCTGACGGGAGGGCTCACGGCCGACGAGGCGGCACGTGTCCTGCACCTGTCGGTCCGCCAGGTCCGTCGCCTGCTCGCCCGCTATCGGGTCCACGATGCCGCGGGCCTGGTCCACGGCAACCACGGCCGGCGCCCGGCCCATCGGATCGACGACCAGCTCCGGGCTCGCGTGGTGGAGCTCGCCACGACGACGTATGCCGGGGTGAACCACACCCACCTGGCCGAGCTGCTCGCCGAGCGCGAGGGCCTCGAGGTCGCCGAGCGGACTCTCCGCCGGATCCTCGCCGAGGCGAACGTCCGGCCGGTCCGCACCCGCCGTCCGCCGCGCCACCGGAGCCGGCGCGAGCGGATGGCGCGCGAGGGCCAGCTCCTGCAGGTCGATGGCAGCCGGCATCGCTGGTTCGGACCCGAGCTCCCGTTCGCGACGCTGGTGGCCGGCATCGACGACGCGACCGGGCGGGTGCCCGGCGGCACGTTCCGCGCCCAGGAAGACGCGGTCGGCTACTTTCTGACGTTCGCCCAGACGGCCGACCGCCACGGTCTCCCGGGCGCCGTCTACTCCGACCGCCACGGGATCTTCATCGTCGAGAAGAACCGCGCCCCGACGCTCGCCGAGCAGCTCATCGGCAAGCGCAGCCTGACCCAGGTCGGGCGCGCCCTCGACGAGGCGGCCATCGGCTGGATCGGGGCGCACTCGGCCCAGGCCAAGGGCCGGGTCGAACGCATGTGGGGGACGTTCCAGGACCGGCTCGTCAGCGAGCTGCACCTGGCCGGGATCACCACGATCGAGAACGCCAATGCCTTCCTGCCGGGCTTCCTCGACCGGCACAACGCGCGGTTCGCCGTGCCCGCCGCCGATCCTGAGGCAGCCTGGCGGCCGCTGCCCGACGGCCTCTCGGCCGAGGCCGTCTTCTGCTTCCATTATCGGCGCCTGGTGGCGAACGACGCGACGATCAGCTGGCCGGGCGGCGATCTCGCCCTACCGCGGCGACCCGATGGTCGCAGCTGGTCCAGACGGTCGGTCGTCCTCCAGGAGCGCCTCGACGGCAGCCTGTGGGTCGAGCACGAAGGTGTGTGCTACCCGGTCCGATCCGCTCCGGCGGATCCTGGCCAACTGCGCGCCCGCGACCTCCGGACGCCCTCCGCTCGTGACCTGCCGGCCGAACTGACGGAGCTGCGCGACGCCGAGAAGTCTCCGGCGCAGGAGCCCACCCGAGACGTGGTCCAGCGGCCACGCCCGGACCATCCATGGCGTCATTATCGGGGCCGCCGCCGATGACAGTGCGTAGGCTCGACCCCGCCTCCGCGGAACTGCGAAGGTTCGGTCCGGAGACGGGTGGCTCCCGCTGACAGTCGCCTCGCCCGCACGGCGATGGCCTCTTTGACAAGTGCCCTCGTCCCCGGAGCGAGCGGACCGGCCGTGGCCTCATAGCGCCTCTATGTCAAGAGGCGAGGACGCGACGATGGGCCTGATCGGCAACCAGATGGCGGTAGACGACCTTCGCGAGCTGGCGCTTGAGGCTGCGCAGCGCCTCACGGGACGACTTGTGCTCGCCGAGCTTGCGCTCGTAGTGGTCGCGGCCCGGGCCAGGGTGCATCGTCTGGACGCGGGCCGCGAGGTGGAGCGCGCTGTTGAGCGCGCGGTTGCCGCTGCGCGAGAGGCGGTGGCGCGTCACCTCGCCGCTCGAGACCTCGATCGGCGCAGTGCCGGAGTAGCTCGCGAAGCAATCGCCGGAGGCGAAGCGGCTGACATCGCCGACATGGCCGACGATCTTGGCTGCCAGGACGTCGCTGATACCGAAGACGGTCGTGAGCGTGGTGCCGCTGGCGGCGACGGCCGCCGCGCAGCGAGCCCGGTTCTCGACGAGAGCCCGGTCGGTCCTGCGCAAGTCGGCGATCAGCGCTCGAGCCATCACCTTGCGCTCGAGGTCGACGGTGGTCTTGGGGCGGATCCGGTTGAGCAGCCTCGCGGCCGCCTCGGTCGAGAGCTCAGTCGGGGCGCCACCTGGCAGCAGGTCACGCAGCAGGCGGTGGAGCCGGTTGACCACCCGGCGGCGCTCCTGGGTCAGCTCGTCGCGGCGGTCGGCCAGGAGCCGCAGCACCATGCTGTGGTCCTCGGGGCCGACGCGGCGCAGGTCGGGCTGGCTCTGGGCCACCCGGGCGACGCTGGCGGCATCGATGCCGTCGGTCTTGCGTCCGTGGCCACGGGCCAGCAGGCGAGCGCGGGCGGCGAGCGTCGCCGGCACGTCGAGCACCGTCTCTTCGCTCGCGACGAGTCGCTGTGCCAGGAGGTGCCCCAGACCCGTGGCACCCTCGACGGCCCAGATCCGCTCGGGCCAGCGCTCCGCCCAGCGCAGGAGCCGCTCGAGGGTGGTCTTGGTCGCGGCCAATCGCAGCTCGCCAAGGACGCGTCCTGCGGATCGAGCGCGACCGCGGTGTGCGACGACTTGTGGGGATCGATGCCGATGGTGATCACCTGATGCCTCCTCAAGTTGCCCGGACGATGGAGCACCGCGGCGGGCAACCTGAGTTCGAGGGAGCGTCTCACGCCTCTATCGAGCCACGCCGGCGGCGGTCGGTGGCCGGCGGGCACGCTATGAGCGAGCCACACCGTGATAGCGGGCAAGGAGCGTGGGAGCCAGCCGGTCACCGACCTCGCACCCTAACGGCCCGCGCGGCCCAGGTGCTGGAGTCATCTAAACAAGTCAGGAGCGTGGCCTTGACTCAACGCACTGCTGCCCGCCCGGCCCGCGCCCATCGTACTCACCGAACGGAGGCGCGACCATGACCGCGATCGGCATCGACACCCACAAGGCGAC
>JBBSFD010000135.1:0-3194 GCA_038239115.1 Candidatus Limnocylindrales bacterium
AGGGTAGTCTGGAGGCTGTTGGTCTCACACACGGTGAATCTCCATACTGCGACTATGGGGGTTCATCGTGTGTGTTTTCACCGATTTGTCAGTCCAAGTCACTCACTCAGATTCGAGTCGTCCTGGGGCAGTCCTTTACTGCCTTGCGCAATCTACCTAGGTCCGCGCACCAACTGGCGAGCGCTAGCCTGAATTATTCAGACCTTCGCCAACAAGGAGGCCTCCGGTAGCGTCTAACGTGTTGATTCACGCCACGTTACTCGCCCACTCGGAGGCCCTCGATGAGTTTACACGCTGTCCCGCTCTTTTCCTTCGATTTCTTGCCGTCACGGCCGGTCGAGATCGAAGTTGCTTCTCAGCCCCTGACCAGCGATGCCGGGCTCTTGCCCGTCCGGCAACTCGACCAGATCATCCGACTCACCGAGCAGTTCGCGGCCGCCCTCGAGGATCGCCGCGACCCGACTCTCACCCGGCAGTCACTGCCGAGTATGGTCCGGCAACGCATCTATGGCATCCTCGCCGATTACGAGGACCAGAACGATCACGACACCCTCCGATCCGACCCCGTCTTCAAACTCGTCGCCGACCGACTTCCCGACGGCCCTGACCTCGCCAGCCAGCCGACACTCTCGCGCTTCGAGAACGCCGTGTCGATCCCCGACCTGTGGCGGTTGCGCGACGTCTTCGTCGACCTGTTCATCCAGTCCTTCGAGAAATCGCCGGGGCATCTCACCCTGGACATCGACCCCTTCGACGACCCCGCGCACGGCGAGCAGCGGTCAATCATGTTCCACGGTCACTACGAGCAATATCAATACCTGCCGATTGCCGTCACCTGCGCCGAGAATGACATGACCCTGCTCGTTGGGCTCCGCCACGGGACCGCCGAGGCCTCGCTGGGCGTCGACAACGACCTCCGCTACCTGATGGGAAGGCTCCGGGCCGTCTGGCCCGACGTGCCGGTCCATGTCCGGGGGGACAGCGGCCTGGGCGTGCCCCTGATGTACGACGTCTGCCGGGAGCTGAGGCTCTCTTACACCTTCGGGATCGGCGTGAATTCCCGACTCCGCGCGATGAGCGACGACCTTGAGAAACAGGCCCTCGATGCTTACAAGAAGGAGGGCCAGCCTCAGCGGTTGTTCATGCTGGTCGATTACCAGGCGAGGAGCTGGGCGCAGTCGCGGCCGGTTGTGATCAAGGTCGAAGCGAATGCTCAAGGCCTTAACCGACGGGCCGTGGTCACGAATCGGCCCGGCTGCCAGGTCCTTCCGTCGGCGATCTACGACGAGTACGCGATGCGCGGCGAGAGCGAGAACCGGAACAAGGAACTCAAGGTTGAGCTGCACGCCGGCCGGCTCAGCGACCACCGGTTCCTGGCGAACTTCTTCCGGCTCTACCTGCACGCGGCCACCTTGAACCTGCTGGTGCGGTTGCGCCACACGGTCGTCAAGACCGCGCCCACGTCCGCCGAACTGAACCTGCCGGCGGGGTCGCCAACGGGGTTGCCGGCCGAAGCCCTCGACGGGGGGGCACGCAAGAAGTTCTTCAACCGGCGGCGTGAACGTGATCCCCTGGGTGAAGGTTTCGCCTGCACCTGGCGGACGCGACTGATCAAAGTCGCAGCGGAAGTGATCACCCGCTCGCGGCGGGTGATCGTGCGTCTGTCAGGGAGCTGGCCGCACCTGGAGCATTTCCTGCAAGTCAGCCGGGCCGTGAGCCGGCCGCCCGTCCCTCCCTCGTCGCCATAGACCCGCACCGAGTTCCGGGACGCATTGACACAAACAACGCTGGCATGACAACACGGGGAGGGGGGAGGTGCGCCCGGGGAAGAGGAAAACTGGAGCGGCATACCCGCTCAGGAGGACGATGGTTGTGAAAGTTCCTGGCGTTGCCCCAACCGGCGAGGGTATGAATAATTCAGGCTAGAGGGTGAGCGTCTTCTTTGTAGGTGTAGCGTTTGTGCAGTATAAAATTCCAGGAAATCGATACAACTGCCTTATTGACTTCGAGATAAGCGATGTTGAGCCGCCCGGATTCGTCGTCGCGTCTGGACGTCCTCGCGAGCAATATGCAAGATCGCCGATCAGTCCCATTCGCTCCAAATTCGCCATAGATCCCAATGTCACGGGAGAAACCTGAGGAACCGGTTGGATTTGCCCCTTGACGGCTGAGGGCTGTTCAGGACCGCAAATTTTCCACCTACAATCTAGAAGCTCACCCCAGGCTAGACGAGTTGGCGAAATTCTGGCGAAGAGTATGGCCGTGCGGAGCCCCGACGGTTACAATGCGACCCGTTCCTCTCGCCGTAAAGCTTCGCCGAACCCGTCACCCATCGTTCTCTCTCGTGGTGAAAGTAAGGCCACCTCTTTCCAATTCGAGTCGTTTTGGGTAAGTCCAGTTGGCTATGGATGGCCAACTGGTTCAACCCTGTCGCCCGAGCGACTCCCCCACGACGCTGATCGCTCTGGTGGAGGACTTGCGCCGACATGTGAGCGAGTTACACGCCAAAGTCGATCGCTTGGAGCGTGAGAACCTCGAATTCCGTCAGCAGGTCGGATATTGGAAGTCTCGTCATCGCGATGCCCTCGACCGCGTCTCCACGTTGGAGCAGAAGGTCGAACAACTTGAAGGCGAGAAACGCCAACTCCAAGCCGATCTTTTCGGACGACGCTCCGAAGCCCAACCGGGGAACGATCGCTCCAATGATCTGGATGATCCCCAGGACGACTCCCAGAAACCCAAGCGGAACCGTGGCCAGCAACCGGGGAATCCTGGTCCCAAGCGACGGGATTACTCCCATTTGCCTGTCCGTGAGGAGTTCGTCGAACTGCCTCCCGAGCCATGTGTCTGCCCTTGCTGTGGCCTGCCCTTGCTGCGCCTCAGCGACACGGAAGATTCGGAGCAAATCGAAATCGAGGTGTCTGCCTACCGCCGGGTGATTCATCGGCGGCGGTACCGGCGGGCCTGCACCTGCGCCGGCCCGATCACCCTCGTCGCCCCGCCCTCTCCCAAGCTGATTCCCAAAGGACGCTATGGCATCTCGGTGTGGGTCGAGATCCTCCTGGACAAGTATTTCAGCTATCGGCCCACCGAGCGCTGGCTGGCCTCGTTGCGGCTGTTCGGTTTGGACTTGGCACCGGGCACCGTCACCGACGGCTTGGAGCAGCTCGAAGTCCTGCTGCGGCCGATTGACG
>JBBSFD010000136.1:0-3130 GCA_038239115.1 Candidatus Limnocylindrales bacterium
CAATATCCTGTTCATCGGGCTGGTGGGGGCCCTGGCTCTCGCCTTCGGACTGGCCTTTGGCCTCGGCGGCCGCGACGTGGCGGCCCGGATTACCCAGGACCTGTACGAGCAGAGCCAGTCGACGGCAGCGCGGGTCCAGACGCAGCAGGCCGCCGACTCCCAGCCCACGCCCGCCAAGCGATCGGACGCGCCGCCGCCTCGGCCGGCCCAGTAGGCCTGCAGCAACCCGTAGCAAGGAGAAACCCGATGGCAACCAGGAAACGCGAGCTCGTCGATACGAGCACCGACAAACGCTTCGTCCGCCGGGATGACGCCGGCCAGTTCACCAAGGACCAGGTGGACGTCGGCCGATCCCTGTCAACGGATCGAAAGCAGAAGGCCAAGACGGTAGCGAAGCCCGGGCAGGGCGACCGGGGCGATCGGAGGCCGAAGTAGGTAGCCCTCAGGTAACGGGTCGACGACGGGATGATCGGTTCTACCGAATGTCCCGTCGTTGACTAGCTTTGGGTGGCCCGACCTTGGCGCTCCACGCAAGGCGCACAGATTGGCCGCCGGGGACCTCAAACCGCTGGTGACCCTGGGCCGTGATCTCGGGTCGGATCCCGCGGCGGGACCCGCCGCCCTCAAGGCGGACCTCTGGCATCGACTGCGCCGGGTCGCGGGGAATGATTCGCAAGGCCGCCACCGTGCGCCGGTCTCCCGCCACGGTAAAACGGACGCTGCCCGAGGCGCCGCGCTTCTGCGTGTGAAGATCGAAGACTGGGTAGTCGCAGTAGAGCAAGGCACCCGTCCCCGGTAGCGGCCGGAAATGGCGGGTCGTGGCGACAAAGGCCATGCCCGCGCCGTATACCTCCTGACCGACATGGCCCGCTTCCTCCCAGCCGTCCGGCAGGTCCTCTACCGGGACCGCGATTTCGCGGGTGACGCGGCCAACCCGCGCTTTTGAGGCGACAGCTTTCGCCGGTTGGTTGGCCGGTAGGTAGGCCCACAAGCGATCGCCCGCGAACTTGACCCACTCGCTGAGCAGGAGTCGAACGGCGGGCCGCAGCTCATCTCGCCCGATGTTGAGGTAATCGTGGACCTTGGCCACCATTTCCGCCTCCTCGTAGGCGGCCAGGTAGGGCGCGTCATGGAGAGGAAACATGCCGAAGAACATCCGGCGCTCTGTCCCGTGACCGTAGTTGGGCTGCCAGAGCCAGACGTTGTCGATGAGGTTGGCAACGCAGACATCGGCAATGCCCAAGTAGGTATCGTCACTGGTGATGTGGGCGAGGCGGAGCATCGCCTCGGCGCCGAAGCCTGTCGTGTTGGTCTGGTAGCCCATTCTGAAGCCAAGGCCGATGAGCGAGTCCGCCGCGGTTCGCGCCTCGCGCAAATACTCGTCGTCCTGCGTCGCCTCGTAGGCCTCGATCATGACCAGGGCGTACAGGCCCCCGCCACATCGTTCTCGCCGCCGCGGCCCGGGCTGGCCTCGGCTCGCACGACGTCCAGGGACTCGAGGTCGAAAAAGACGGGCCAGCGGTAGTTGAACCGGCGGGCCACTTTCATGGCGTATGGCAACGATCGCTTGAACAGTCGCGCGGCCGGCCGGTCACCGAGCTTCGCGGCACGGGCAAGCTTGAACTGCGAGTGGTAGAGGTACCAGCTATCCATTGCGCCATGGCCTTGGATGTCTTCGGACTGCTCCCGGAAGGGAGCGCCCGGCAACCAGCGCACGAGCGATCCAACACCTTCATCGAAGAAGAAGGGCGCTCTATTCACATGAGGGATGGCAGACGTTTCTGCGGATTCGGTAAGCGACGTCGGAGGACCTAAGAGCTCGATGACTGCAGCACTTCCCAGCCGGCGGTCGGGATCGCTCGTTCGCCACCTTGCCGACGGCGTCCATGACGTCGACGAATGACTCGCCAGTCCTCGACTCCGACGGCGTCGTGGAATGCCCGAGCAGTCGTTCGCTTCTAGCCCCTAGGCTGATCCGCTCGTGGCCATGTCTCGGTCCGTCGCGAAGTGGCTGGTCTAGCGCGAGGAGGTCAATCGTGAAGGAGGGCCCGAGAGTAGGCGACCGCGCTACTCCGCAGGATGGCACGGCCGTGCGCCATGCAGGGAAATGGCAACCCCGCCAAACGTCCAAGCCAAGCCCGGATCCGTCCATTGTCATCACCGTGGCTTTGTGCGTCCTGTGGGTCCTACTGAAGTTGCGATGGACGAATCCCCACCAGGCCGCCACCCGTCGATCGCCAAGCCGCGGGCCAAAGGACTGAGCGCGAGCTTCGAAGGGACCGCGACTTGAGCTTCGGGCCCGGCTGCATAGCGGTGGGCGGCCTAGAGGACGAGCTTGGGGCCGCCCCGTTCGGTCACCAGGCGTCGATAGTCGTCGCGGAACCTGGTGATCGTCGCCTGAGCTTCTTCCCAGTCCTCGGAACCCGGCTCGAGCTGATCCAGGGTCCGTTCGGCCGCCCGCCAGGCGGCGAGGACTTCGCCAACGGCGTAGATCCGGGGCGGTGCGTCGAGCCGATCGTTGGCCCGATCGAACACGATCTCGAGGCCACCGTCGGGCTGCGCCACGACGAAGTACTGGACCCGAATGAGGCGGCCATCAAGCAGACGGATCGTGCCCGATCCAAACATTGGGCTGCGGCCGGCCTCGGTCCAGGCCGTCTCGAGGGCCCGGGACGCCTCGGAATCGTTCTCGACAGAGAGCCCACCCGGCGGCAGGGCGCGCAGTTGCTCCAGGCTCATCTGGAGGAGGTCAAGGGCCGCCGGAGTCGCTTCCACGATGGAGAGATCAGGCGCGACGAGGACCCGGGCGTCTGGCTGCATCGGCTCCAACTCGGCGTCACGGGACAACTGCTTAGAGAAACATGATATCTAGCCGTGCAATCGGCGAGCTCAACCGTGAAGCACGCGCACCGGCCGCGCTCTCCGAGGGGACTCCCCCGCCGCCCGACACTCGCGCTGCGCCCTAGTTGCGCTTGCGCCGCTTCTGCGGCGCCTTGGATCTCGTCGACGAGCTCTTGCTCGGCCGCGGTCTTGTCGCTCAGGGAATGGGCCACGTGCTGGACCTGCTCGGAGATCCGCTCAACGGCCGGATCGTCTGGATCGAGGCTCGCCTTGGCTTCCTCGAGCTCGG
>JBBSFD010000137.1:0-3050 GCA_038239115.1 Candidatus Limnocylindrales bacterium
GACCCGATCCTCCAAGTCTCGATCGAGGAACGCTCGCAAGCCTTCGCGACCCTCATGTCCGCGTTCAAGGACGACCCCGTCGAACGCTGGCTGTATCCGGAAGACGACGCATACAAACGCAACTTTCCTGAATTCCTCGAGGCGTTCGGCGGTCCGGCGTTCGATGTGGGCACGGTGTGGCGGCTCGGCGACTTCGACGCGATCGCCCTTTGGTTGCCGCCCGGCGCACAGCCGGACGCCGAGGCGATCGTCGCGCTTCTGTCCGCGACCGTCTTGGCTCCGGTCCTCGCGGACGCGCTCGCCGCCCTTGAGCAGATGGACGCCAACCACCCCCGAGACCCACACTGGTACCTCCCCTGGCTCGGAGTGAAGCGCGAGCGACGGGGCCAGGGCCTAGGCGGCAGGCTCCTGCGTCACGGCCTCGGCCTGGTCGATGAGACGCATCTGGGCGCGTACCTGGAGACGCCGAACCCGGGGACCGTTCCGTTTTACGAGCGTCACGGGTTCGTGGTCGCAGGTGGGGCCAAGATCGGCGCATGTCCTCCGATCACGTTCATGGAGCGAGCGGCGGATCCAGCGCCGGCCCCCGCGTAGCTGCCTATATCCACCATCCGGGAGGGGTGGTTCGACCCCCTGAGCGTCGCCCGTTCCATTCGTCACCCGCGACCGGCATCGACGCCGAACCGGGCATGTCGATTTACGTGATTGGCAGCTATGGGAGCCAGATGTGAAGCTGATCAACACCGACGGGATGGCCTTCATCGGACCAGGCTCGGAGTGGTTCTGGACCGCCCTCCAGTTCACGGCGCTCGCGATCACGTTCATCGCGATCTATCGCCAGTTGCGATCGCAGAGGTCGGCCAGCCTCTACGAGCACCTGACCGCATGGAATCAGGAATTCCTGGAACCAAGGATGGTCCGTAATAAGCTCGCCTTGCTTCTCGAGATCGAGCATCGCGACCCGTCTTTGGGTTTTCCGGCGGCCAACGACGAAGTGCCCGACTTCTTCGAGCGTCTCGGCTACCTCGTGGCACGGGGGCATGTCGACCCGGACGATTTCTGGAACGACGCACGTCCCGTCGTCTCATTCTATTGGGGCGTCCTGTCACCCTACATCGAACACGATCGGGCAGCGAGCGGCGACCCCACGATCTATCGCTGGTTCGAGTGGGTCGAGATGGAGATGCGCCGGATCGATGTGCGCCGGACCGGGAAGGCCGTCGTGTTCGATCCCGCCACACGGGCTTCGGCGATCGCCGATCGAATCGAGATCTTCAGGTCGAAACTGGCACGCGAGGCGGCGGACATGCCAGGACCTCCTCCCGGACAGAGCACTCCATCGCCAGTTCCGAACCCGGAGGTTGGCGCCTAGGCCTAGTCGCCTCGGCGTCGCAGCCGTCCATCCACCGGTCAGAGGCCAGCCGAGCTGCGAGCGACCGGTGTGCTGCATCCCCCGTCTAGAACGCCCCACTAGACTTGAGCGATGCCGGCGCCAATCCGTACGCTGGGCTGCTTGGCCCTGATCGTGATGGCCGGCCTGGCGACGGGCATCCTGACCCAGTTCGGTCAAAGTGTCCTGCCCGACGGCTGGAATAGGCTTGCCAACGCGATCTCGCCGTGGCTCCTCATCGCCTTTATCGTCGGCTCGCTCATGCCCAGCGATAAGTGGGCGCTAGCGGCTGGGCCGACGACACTGCTCCTGGCGCTCGCCGGCTATTACGCGACGATCGCCATCCGCTACGACTCCTATCCGAGCCTGAGCGGAGCACTCGTCTTCTGGGCGATCGGGGCGGTCGTGGGAGGGCCCGTCTTCGCTGTGGCCGGCCGATGGTGGCGCGGAGACGTCGCTGGGCGGCGAGCCACGGCGCTGGGCCTTCTTGGCGCAGCCACGGTCGCCGAGGGAATCTATTTCATCGTCGTCCTCGGCAACCCGGGAGTCGGGATTGCCGCAGTCGTCCTGGGCTTGTTGATCCCACTCGCGCTGGGCAGGTCAAACGCGGACCGCCGGTGGGGCCTCGTGGCTGAGATCCCGTGGGTAGCGCTCGGTCTCGTCGGCTACGGCGTCTTCCTCGGGCTGTACGGATTCCTGACTTGATTGCGGCCAAGAAAGAACCCTCCCAGGCACGACCAGCGAACCCGATTCCGTCGAGGCTGGAAAATGAACGCCTCCGGCCGCTTCTCTTCGGACAGCCCGCGCGCTGGCTGGAGACGGCGGTGCCCGATAGCGGTTTCGAGGCGGACCTACTTGCGGCGGCCGACCCGCGCGCCCAACTGCCACGCGTCGCAGGCTGGCTCGCGGCCCTTACGATCCCGGTCGTCGCGCTCACGGCGGAACCGCAGGTCGGACAGGGCTACGCGTACTCGGATGTCGTCGCCTTGCCGGTCGCTTTCGGTCTCGTGACCCACCCTGATCGGAATGAGATTCCATGGACCCGGCCCTATGGCGTGACGGTCAGCACGATGTCGTTGCCGTCGCCGCCGGTGTAGCTGATCTGGGCATGCAGGGAGCTTCCCAGGAAGTTCGAGATGCTCGCCCCCTGCGCGAGGCCGTTGAGCGTGCCGGTGATCGCTCCAGCTGCCGTCTTGTTCACGATGATGTAGGTCTGACCAACGGTCGGCGTGAATCCAGCCAAGTCCATGAGCGACAAGGTGACAGTGGTGTTGATCGTCACGCCACCACTGGAAACCTGGTCCTGGTCGTAGCCGGTGCCGACCATGGTGCCACCAATCTCGATCGCGAAGGTTGAACCGGACACGAATGTGACGGCGCCGGTGACGAGCAGACCGGGCGACCCGCCGGGGATCAGCGTTCCCGAAACGCTGACAGGCCCGCCAACCATCCCGGATCCGCGCAGAGTGGCACCCGGAGCAACACTGACCGCTCCGGCGGCGGTACTGCCGTCAACCTGGAGCGTCCCCGCACTGACCGTGGTGGTGCCGCTGTACGTGTTGACCGCCGACAGGGTCAGGGTGCCGGTCCCCGCCTTGGTCAGGCTGCCCGTCGTCAGGCCGACCACCCCAGCGACGGTCGTGTTGCCCGACCCGGTGAC
>JBBSFD010000138.1:0-3012 GCA_038239115.1 Candidatus Limnocylindrales bacterium
CACCCCCGAACGCGCCCGGGCCCGGGTGGCCGAGCTGGCCGCCCTCGGCGTCGAGCGGCTCATGCTCCAGGACTTCGTGCCGCGCGACCTGGCCATGATCGACCTGATCGGCCGCGAGGTCATCGCCAAGAGCTAGGGCCCCGAGGGGGGCGCGGCAGTTCGGCGGCCCTGACCGCCTACACGAGTCGCTACAGGCCGAATTTGTCAGGGCGAGGCCGCGCCTGGCCTTAGCTTCCCGGCGGCCGCGGCCACGTTGCGTTCACAGAGCGATTTGGCAACAACGGCCCTGGGGAGGCCGCGAGCCGGACCCGGTCAGGTCTAGCGCGGGCCGCGAGCCGTGGTTTGCGGCCGCTCGATCAGGCCGACTGGGCGTCCGAACGGGCCGTAGCGCAGCCAGGCTCGGCCGACGAGGTGATCGACCGTGACCGGGCCGTAGATCCGCGAGTCAACCGAGACCGCTGAGGCGTCACCCAGCAACCACGCCTCGGTCGGTCCGAGCTGGTGCCAGTGCCCCCCGACGCAAACCGTGTCGCCCGGACGGGCAGCTACCCGCTTGACCACGAGCAGACCGCTGGCCGGCTGCTGGACCACCACGATCGCACCGCGCCGGGGCCAGTGCTGGGTGGTGGGATCGACCAGCAGCCAGTCGCCGGGCTCAAGGGCCGGGCGCATCGATCCCTCGACCACGAGGACCCGCCAGGGGCGACCTGAGCGAGCCCGGGCGACCCGCTCGACCGGGCGTACAGCTGGAAGCTCTGCCGGAGCCGGGTCGACCACCGGCTCAACCGGCGGTCGCTCGATGGTCAGCGTGGTTGGACTCCTGGGCCGGAGCCGCTGGGGCGGCCGGCTACTTCTTGGTGGACCAGAAGATCTCGGCGAATTCCTTGACCGATGCCTGCAGCTGGGCGGCCGCCTCGGCGTCGATGTTCTGCTTGTTCTTGCCGGCCAGCTTGAGCAGGTTCCAGACCTTGGTATGGAGGTCGGGGTTAGCCGTCAGGTGCTCGGGCTTGAAGTAGTCGGACCAGATGACCTGGACTTCGTGCTTGACGATCTCGGCGTGCTGCTCCTTGACCGTGACGCAGCGCGCGAACTTGTTGCGATCTGCGGCGCTGGTGCCGTCCAGGCCACCCAGCAGCTCGACCATCTTGGCCACCGTCTGGGCGGCCAGCTCGGCCGCATGCGGGTCATAGATCCCGCACGGGATGTCGCAGTGCGCGTGGGCGACCGTCGACGGGCGGAGAACCGTTGCAATCCGGCTGGCAAATCGGGCCATCAGGGTCTCCTTCGGTGCTGATTCGGTGCAGTGCACTCACGTGCAGTCTCAGAGTGGCAGGGGAGCCTGTCAAACAGACCAGTCGCCACTCGCTTGGTGGATCCGGGCGGTATCATCGCGGGGATGACGGAGCCAACTCCTGCCGGTGCGCTCGCCTGTCCATTCGTGGCGTTCGAGGCCGACCGCGACGCTCGCGCCGACGTTCCGGATCACCGCCACCGCTGCTATGCGGAAATCCGGCCGGCGCCCCGGGCGCTGGCTCATCAGGAAGCATTCTGCCTGTCCCCGGGTGTCGCTGCTTGCCCGACGTTCCAGGATTGGGCCCGACGCGAGGCGGCCCGTCCCAAGCCCGGCACCGGCGCCGACTCGAACGAGCTGGCCGGACTGGCGCGACCGGGCCGGGTCGCCCCGGCTGATGCGGCTGCGGCCGCCGGAGCTGCGGCCGCCGGGAGTGCCGCCGGCGACCCCGCTGCCCGCCCTCCGCGCCGGGACTGGGCCGCGCCGCCGGCCTGGGTGGCCGGCTCCTCCGAGCCCCCTGATGTCGAGGCTCCGGCGTTCCTGACCGATCCACCCGGCCGCTCGACCGGCGGGGCAGCCGCGGCCGGGGCAGCCGCCGGGCTGGCCGGCTCGCGCTGGCTGAACGAGGTCGATGCCGCGCCGGGCGATGATCCCGGGCTGGCCGACCTGGATCGCTCGATCGAGGCCGGCCAGGCCGCCCGCAAGGCCCGCGAGCCGGCCGCCCGGCCCGGCCCGCCGGCCGACGACGTCGACGGCCTGGACGATTCGGTCCTGCCCGTGGCCGTGGCCACCGCGTCGACCGGTCGCCGGGCCAGCCAGGTCTCCCGACGGCCGCCGAGTAGCGCCGAACCGGGCCGGCCGGCGTGGGAGCGATCGCGTCGCAACGAGGCCTACCCGACCCTGAAGACGAGGATGGGCATGCCGGCCATTCCCAGGGTCGTCCTGGCCCTGGGCGCCCTGGTGATCGCCGCGGTCGTCATCTTCTCGCTGCCGTTCCTGTTCAACCTGGGTGGCGCACCCGGACCAACAACGCCGCCGACCTCGGCCGGGCCGTCCGATAGTGGCCTCCAGTCGGCCGGACCGTCGGTCTCCGCGGGACCGGTCGTGGCCACGCCCCAGACCTACACCGTGGCGGCCGGCGACACGATGTCGAAGATCGCCAAGAAGTTCGGCCTGACCGTGGCCGCGCTGGAGGCGGCCAACCCCCAGATCAAGAACCCCAACAACATCAAGATCGGGGACAAGATCAACATCCCAAGCGCGGCCCCGAGCGACGTGATCAGCGGGGCGTCGCCCTCACCGTCCTGAACACTGGCGCGGGGCTACTCAGCGCAGCCCAGCTGGGTCAGCGCAAGGCCCAGCTAGCGCGGAGCCAGGTTGATCGAGGTGATCTTGCCGGCCTCGACCCGGAACGTGGCGTCGAGGTGCTGGGAGGTAGCCCCGGGCCGCACGACGAGCAGGTCCGCCTCATAGGTGTTGCCCGTGTCGCGCACCTCGCCGGGGATCATCTTCAGCCCCCGGTCGCTGCGCAGGAACCAGCCCCCGACCCGCTCCACGCCGCGCAGGGTCTGGACGCTGTCGCCGACGTGGACCCGCATCTCCGTGCGCTCGTCCATCAGGGCGACGCCTTCGGGGAGGAGTCCCATGGCGGAATAGATGCGGGTGGTTTCGAGGGATTCGGCGCGGGAGAGGGGCGGGAGGATGCCGGGGATGCGCTGGGC
>JBBSFD010000139.1:0-2880 GCA_038239115.1 Candidatus Limnocylindrales bacterium
CTGCCCTCGGGGTCGGCGCCCACGATCTGGATCGCCGGATCCTGGGCCTTGGGGTAGTGGGCCACTCCGCTGATCGTCCCGCCGGTGCCCACGCTGGCCACGAAGTGGGTCAGCCGGCCGTCGGTCTGGCGCCACAGCTCGGGCCCGGTCGTCTGCTCGTGCGCCCGCGGGTTCTCCTGATTCCAGTACTGATCGGGCTTGAACGCGCCGGGGATGTCCCGGGCCAGGCGGGCGGCGACCGAGTAGTAGCTCTCAGGCGAGCCCGGGTCGACGTTGGTCGGGCACAGCACGACTTCTGCCCCGTAGGCCCGCAGGAGGGCCTGCTTCTCGGTCGACTGCTTGTCGGCCATGACGAAGATGCAGCGATAGCCCTTGAGGGCGGCGGCGATCGCCAGGCCATGGCCGGTGTTGCCGCTGGTTGGCTCGATGATCGTGCCGCCCGGCCGGAGCAGGCCGTCCCGCTCGGCGGCCTCGATCATCGGCAGCCCGATCCGGTCCTTGACCGAGCCGCCCGGGTTCATCGCCTCGAGCTTTGCCAGGATGAGCGGCTGCCGGTCCAGTGGTCCGAGCTCCCGGGTGACCCGGCTGAGCCGGACCAGGGGCGTGTTGCCGACGAGATCGAGGATCGACTGGGCGTACTCCATCAGGGCGAGGATAGCCGCTCGCGACTCAGCCTCGCTGCCGGGGCCGGGCCAGGAACAGCCAGGTCAGGCCGCGTAGCCGCCTGGGCCGACCGGGTGGGTCGACCGTGCCCGGGTAGATCTCCGCGACGACCGGCCCGAGGAGCTCGGCGAGGCGCTCGGTCAGGCGATGGGCGAGGTCGAGCTCGGCCCGGCTGCCCGGGGCGGGCAGGATCCCGTCGGCCGGCCAGTCCGGCCCGAGCAGCTCGGCGGCGCTGGTGACCGGCAGCAGCCGGGTGGCCATCCGGCGCCCGACATACAGCTCGGCACTGCCGGCCATGGCGATGGGCAGGATTGGGACGCCCACGCGCAGGGCGATCAGGGCCGAACCGAACCGAAACGGGGCGAGCCGGTCGGGCGGACCGGCGACTCCGCCTTCCGGGATGAGCACGAACACGCCGCCTGCCTCGACGACCGCCCAGGCGGAGGCCACGTGCTGCTCGATGCCGATGCCCCCCCGCCAGACCGGCAGCATCCCGCCGACCCGATGGAGGAGACGCTCCCGCCAGCGCGAGCTGAACGCCGACGGACCGCTGCCCAGGAACCAGACCCGGGGCGCGAGCGGCAGGGCATGCATGATCAGGAACGGATCCATCCAGCCGCGATGGACGGCCGCCACGACGACGTAGCCGCCACTGGCCGGGATGTGCTCGCTGCCCTGCCGCTCATGGTGAAGCCGGAGGAGGCCGAAGGCGATCACGCGGAAGGCCAGCGCAAGGACCTGGACCAGCAGCCCGGCGCCGGCCTCAGGCTGCCGGCCCAGCCAGGCCAGGCCTTCCTGGACGCCGCCCCGGTCCCGGGCCAGGGCCTCAGGCGAGACGCGCGCCCGGGGACGACGGCTGGTCAGCTGCCCGAGGCGCCGGCTTCGGCCGGGGCCAGCTCGGCGCCCTCATCCTCGTCGGTCGGGACGGGCTCGGCCGGCACCGACAGCCCCGGTGGCAACGTCCGATGGCGGATCACGAGCAGGACCAGCGACACGACGATGACGACGACCGAGATCAGCTGGGCCGTCGGGATCCCGAAGAACGTCCAGTTGTCGGCCCGCAGGAACTCCAGCACGAAGCGCACCGCGGCGTACCAGATGAAGAAAATCAGGGCGATCTCACCGGTCCGCAGCCGGCTGGCGTAGCGCCGCGACAGAAAGAGCAGGGTGAGCATGCCGATCAGGCCCGAGATCGATTCGTACAGGAACATGGGCTGGAAGAACGTGCCAGCGGCGGTGCTGCCATCGGGTGGGCAGAGGTAGGCGGCCACCCGATGGGCGCAGTCGATCGGGATTCCCCAGGGCGCCGTGGTCGGCGGGCCGTACAGCTCCTGGTTGAAGAAGTTGCCCCAGCGCGCCACGAACTCCATCGCGAACAGGCCGGGCACGATCACGTCGGCCCACGACCAGAACGACTGGCGCTTGATCCGGACGTAGACGATCACGGCGATCAGGCCGGCGAAGATTCCGCCGTACACGCCCAGGCCCGCGTAGGGCGGCAGGACAATCTTGGTCAGGTCGTCCTTGTACAGGGCCCACTGGTCGATCACGTGGTAGGCCCGGCCGCCGATCAGGGCCGCGATCGCGACGATGATCATGCCGTTGGCAAACAGGTTCTCGTCGAGGCCACGGGCCCGGACGCCGCGCCGGATCACGAGGTAGGCCAGGATCAGCCCGAGGGCGTAGCAGATCCCATAGAAGTAGATCGGGACCGGGCCGATCTGGATGGCGACCGACGGCGGCGTGAAGTCGAGCATCGCGGACGAGTGTAGCCGGGCTCCTATACTTGGCGTCGATGAACGCCGAGTTTCAATGGTGGCTGCTGTTGGTCGGCCTGGCGATCGGGGCCATCCTGGTCTTCCTGGTCATGGCCGATTTCAGCCGCGCGGCCGATGAGCAGGCGGACGCCGAGCTGGCCCACGAGGCCGACTGGATCGCCGCCCAGCTGGGATCGGCCGAGGGCCCGCTCGATCCGGCTCTCGTCGAGGACGTCCTGCGGCTCAACCGGGAGTGGCTGGCCGGCCCAGCCATGCAGGCCGCAGAGCTCGAGACGGCGGTCGACGTTCCGCCCGCCCCGGCCGCTCCGCCCGCGCCTTAGTGAAGTTCCCCGGTGAAGATGAGACTCGATACCGTGCTCGCTGAGGAGGGCACGGATGCCGGAGTTCCAGTCTCGGTCGTATGGGAATCCGCGGCGGCTGCCGCGACGGAACCACTACC
>JBBSFD010000140.1:0-2809 GCA_038239115.1 Candidatus Limnocylindrales bacterium
CCCCCGCCGCCCGCGTTTGGCGCGCCCCACCGGGGGGGGACCAGGGGGGGGGCGGGGTCCCCGGCCCACGCCGCCACCGGCCTGCCCGCGATCCATGCCACGGTCATCCTGACCGATCCGCTCAGCGGCCAGCCCGCCGCGATCCTCGACGGCGGTCCGATCACCGCCGACCGGACCGCCGCCGTGAGCGGCGTGGCCATCCGCCACTGGGCCCGCCGGCCCAAGAGTGGACCGAGCCGGGTCGCCATCCTGGGAGCCGGCATCCAGGCCCGCAGCCACCTGCCGGTCATCGGCTCGCTCCTGCCGGGGGCGGAGCTGGCCGTCTATGACCGGCATCCGGGTCGGGCCGAAGCCGTTGCCGCAGAGGCTCGCGCCGTCGCCGGGATCACCGCGGCCGGCGTTGCCGGGAGTGCGGCCGAGGCGACCCGGGGTGCCGACCTGGTCGTCACGGCGGTCTCCTTCGGTCCGGTCCGCCAGACCCTCGGCGGACGAGATCTGGCCGCCGACGGGCTGGTCGTGGCGATCGATTACGCGACGAGCGTCCATTCCGCCGTGGCCCGCGACGCCGGTCTGTTCCTGGTCGATGAGCTCGGCCAGTTCGAGGCCAACCGGCTGGCCGGCCAGTTCGACGACTACCCCGATCCGACGTCCACGATCGGCCGGGCGATCCGCGACGGAGTCAGCCGGCCGGCGTCGGGCCGGGTTCTGGTAAGCCACCTTGGGGTGGGACTGGCCGATCTCCTCTTCGCCGACGCGATCGTGCGCCGGGCGATCGGCGCGGGCGAAGGTCGCTGGCTCGGTCGCTGACTGGGTCGCTGGCGCGCGCGCCGATCGCGCGACAAGCCGGGTCCCGGGGTCGCACACTGGCGAGCGATCGGCGATCGATCTCGACTAGCCAGGAGGATCCGTGCGCATCATCGGGCGCTTGCTGAGCATCCTGCTCGTGCTCGTGATCGTGCTGATCCTGGCCACCGGCGGCCTCCTCGTCTGGGTCAGCCATCGCTCGCTGCCGACCACTACTGGCTCGCTGAAGGCCCCAGGCCTGAACGCGCCGGTGAGCGTGACCCGGGACGCCTCGGGGATCATCAACATCACCGCCTCCACCCCGCACGACCTGTTCCTGGCCCAGGGCTACAGCCACGCCCAGGAGCGCTTCTGGCAGATGGAGGTCTGGCGCCACATTGGCGCCGGCCGGTTGTCCGAGCTGTTCGGCTCGAGCACGCTCAAGGAGGACGAGTTCATTCGGACGATGGGCTGGCGACAGGCCGCCCAGCGCGACCTGGACGCCGCCTCGCCCGAGCTCAAGGCCGACCTCCAGGCCTATGCCGACGGGGTGAATGACTGGATCGACGCCAACAACGGCCAGCTTGGCCTGGCCTTCGTGGTGGAAGGGTTCAAGGCCGGCCTCGGCGGCGGTCTGGGCGGCTACACCCCGGAACCGTGGACCCCGCTCGATTCGGCAACCTGGGCCCTCGTCCAGGCCTGGTCGCTGGGCGACAACTTCGATTCGGAGATCTTCCGCGTCCTGGCCGATGCCAAGCTGGGCGACGAGGCCCGGACGAACGAGCTCACGCCGCCCTATCCAGCGAGCGCTCCGATCATCGCCCCGAGCAACCTGTTCCAGCCGCCGCCTGCCAGCGCGGCCACCGCTGGGGCGGCCGCTTCGGCCCTGGACTCCGACCCGACCGGCACCCCGGTCGTCTTGACCGCGGACCAGGCCAGCGGCCTCCAGGCGCTGGCGGCGATCGGCCAGTCGATCGCCGCATCGGCCGGGATCGATCCGGCGCAGGGCCTCGAAGGCGACCACGGTGTCGGCTCGAACAACTGGGTGGTCAGCGGCTCGAAGACCGCCACCGGCCACGCCATGCTGGCCAACGATCCTCACCTCGGGATCAGCATGCCCTCGGTCTGGATCATGAACGGCCTACATTGCCAGACGATCAACGCGGCCTGCCCGTTCGACGTGACCGGGGTCAGCTTTCCCGGTGACCCGCTGGTGATCCTCGGCCATAACGAGCGGATCGCGTGGGGTGCGACCAACCTCGGTCCGGATGTCGAGGACCTGTTCATCGAGAAGGCCGACCCAACCAACCCGGCGGACTACCTGTTCAAGGGCACCTCAGTGCCGTTCGCTGTCCGGACCGAGACGATCAAGGTTGCCGGCGAGGACCCGGTCACGATCAAGGTCCGCTCGACCGGCCACGGCCCGATCTTGACCGACGTGGACGATCGGCTGAAGTCCCTGCCCACGCTCTATGCCCTGCGCTGGACGGCGACCGCCCAGCCCAACGGCGACCTCGACGCTTTCCTGGGCCTGGACAAGGCCGCCAACTTCGATGACTTCCGCGCCGCCCTCAAGATCTATGGCGCGCCGTCCCAGAACTTCGTGTATGCCGACGTCAACGGCAACATCGGCTACCAGGCGCCGGGGATCATCCCGGTCCGGGCCGAGGCGAGCGACCACGGCGATCGGCCCGTGCCCGGCTACGACGGCCTGCACGAATGGACCGGCTCGATCCCCTACGACGCCCTGCCCCATCTCTACAACCCGCCATCGGGGATGATCGTGACGGCCAACAACGAGCTCGTGGACGGCGACTACCCGTACTTCGTGGCCAGTGACTGGGACCCGGGCTATCGGGCCAGCCGGATCCTGCAGCTGCTCACCACGGCGACGGCCACGGGTCGGGTCACCTTCGCCCAGATGAGCGCGATCGAGACCGACACGAAGGTCCTCCGGGCCGGCCTGATCATCCCGGCGCTGGACGGGATCCAGCCAGCCACGGCCGACGGCTTGAGCGTGCTGGCC
>JBBSFD010000141.1:0-2803 GCA_038239115.1 Candidatus Limnocylindrales bacterium
CCGCACGACGACGGGCGAACCGATCCCCGTGCCACTGGGGAAGCTCGGGGCGGGCACCGGCGACTGGAGGATGCAGTTGACGCCCGCAGCTTCGTTCTGGACGAGGTTGGCATAGGCCGCCTGCACGCTCAGGTTGGCCGGCGTGGTCCAGGCGTCGGGATTCATCGCCGCGAAGTTGGCCGCCTCGCGGGTCGCGTTGGTCAGGGTCAGCCAGCCGAGGAATACGCGGCCGAAGTCGACGCCGAAGAGGACCAGGAGCAGGACAAACGGGATCGTGAGCGCAAACTCGGTGAGGCTCTGGCCGCGCCGCGACCCATTGGTCCGAGGCGTCTTGGGCCGGCGCACGAAGTGCATCTTGTCGTCGATCCCCTGTTGACCGGTCGCGTTCGACGGCAGTTCGATTCGATCCGCCGCGAGCTCGCAAATGGTCGGCGAGCGCGCCCTTGCAATGCCCTTGCACAGCAGGAGGCAAAGGTCCTATGCGCGGAAGTGTGGGGCGAAGGGGCACCGCGTCGAAGGGACCGGTCGTACCAGTACTAGCGGCGCTGCGCCGCGTCGGACCCGAGCGTTGACGGACGGGTGAGAGGTGGTGGGCCGATCATGACGGCCGCGGGCAATGCCCCAACGCGCAGGCTCGAGCCATGTTTCGCTGGCTCGGGCGCTTCATTGTCTATCGGGTATTCGGGAGCCGCCTGCTCGTGATCCTCACAGTCCTGCGCTTCCTGCAAGACCGGCTTACGAAACGCCGTCGACCTGGGGCGGCCTACCAGGCTTCCCACGGAGCGTCGCAGATCGAGCATCGCGACCCGCGATAACGACCCCAGCCTCGCTCGAGGCGCGACCCGACCATTGCCATGTGGGCTAACCGGCTCCGGCGTGGAGACTTGCAGAAGCGTGACAATTCGACAGGCTAACGGCCCACCCGTCGCGGTTTGAACCGTACTGACTTTGGTGGAGGCTCCATTCCTTGGAGGATCATGGAGTCATGGCAGAACAGCACACCTCCCGCCGGGTCCAGCGGCGGTATCCATCCGAGCTCAGAGAGCGAGCCGTCCGTCTGGTCGCCGAGACGGCCGCCGAGCGTGGCGATCGCCACGGCGCGGTGACCCACGTCGCTCGCCAGCTGGGCATCGGCCCCGAATCACTGCGGCTGTGGGTCCACCAGGCCGAGGTCGACGCCGGCAACCGGGTCGGCCTGACGAGCGAGGAGCGCGAGCGCATGAAGGCACTCGAGCGGGAGGTCCGCGAGCTCCGCCGAGCCAACGAGATCCTCAAGAGCGCCGCGGTTTTCTTCGGGGCGGAGCTCGACCGCCGGTCCTCGCGATGACCCGCTTCATCGACGAGCAGCGCGTCACCCACGGGGTCGAGCCGATCTGCCGGACGCTGGCGATCGCCCCGTCGTCGTACTACGCGGCGAAGGTCCGGCCACCGTCGGCCCGAGCCGTCCGGGACGCCGCGCTGGCGGCCGACATCGGCCGGATCCACCGTGCCAACTACGCCGTGTACGGCGCCCGCAAGCTGTGGCACGCGCTCCGCCGTGAGGGCACCACGGTCGGCCGCGATCAGGTCGGCCGGCTGATGCGCGGCCTCGGCCTGGCCGGCGCGGTTCGCGGCAAACGCGTGCGGACGACCGTCCCGTCCGAGCTCTCGCCGCGTCCAGCCGATCTCGTCGAGCGGGTCTTTGCCGCAGCCGTCCCGAACCGCCTGTGGCTGGCCGACATCACGTACGTCTCGACGTGGTCGGGCTTCGTCTACACGGCCTTCGTCATCGACGCCTTTTCCCGCGCGATCGTGGGCTGGCGCGTGTCGAGCTCGCTCCGCGCCGAGCTCGCCCTCGATGCCCTCGAGATGGCCATCTGGAGTCGGCGCTCGGCCGATCTCGGGGGCCTCGTCCACCATTCGGACCGCGGTGTCCAGTACCTCGCCATCCGGTACACCGAGCGGCTCGCCGACGAGGGTGCCGTGACCTCGGTGGGCTCGAAGGGCGACAGCTATGACAACGCCCTCGCCGAGAGCGTCAACGGCCTGTACAAGACCGAGCTCATCCGGGCCCGGGGTCCCTGGCGGACAGCTGATCAGGTCGAGCTCGCCACCGCGGGCTGGGTCAGCTGGTGGAACACCGAGCGCCTCCACGGGGCCTGCGGCGACGTCCCGCCGGCTGAGTTCGAGGCCGCCTACCATTCGCGCCGAGCAGCCCAAGAGGCCGCTTGAAATCCAATCACCTGAGTCTCCACGAAACCCAGTGCGGTTCACGGGCCTCTGGCGATCAGGTTCGCTTCGACTGGGCCGATCCGCACAACGTCCACACCGTCCTCCGAGTTCCGCTGGCCGCACTGCGGCCGGATCGCTGCCTCGGACTACTCCGCGCTCAGGTGGGGTGTGACGCTCGCCGTTGACATTGGCCGGACGATGACGGCTCGCAGCTCCTGGGCCAAGTGAATGGCGTCCCGGTTGTTGTCGATGAATGTGTGAAGCTGACGGGCAAGATAATCGGTGTCGAAGCTGAGCTGGGCGCCTGCCTCTCGATCGAGTTTGGCCATGCGCCCGGCAAGCCATTCAAAGTGCTCGTAGATTTCCGGCACGTTGAATTGCTCGTGCGCAGCTTTACCCGATTCAGCGAGCCACGCCCACCACGTCCCGATCGAGTTGCTGAAATAGTCGAAGACAAGCTGTTCGTGGATGTGTCCGGCCCGAACGAGCCCCCAATCTTTTCCCAGAAGTTCCCTAAGCCCGGATCCACCGATGAGCCGCGGCTGACGACCCGCTGAAACGACGAATCAGGTGCCCATCTGAACTGGGAAGA
>JBBSFD010000142.1:0-2783 GCA_038239115.1 Candidatus Limnocylindrales bacterium
CATGCTGTGGTCCTCGGGGCCGACGCGGCGCAGGTCGGGCTGGCTCTGGGCCACCCGGGCGACGCTGGCGGCATCGATGCCGTCGGTCTTGCGGCCGTGACCGCGGCCCAGCAGGCGAGCCCGAGCGGCGAGCGTCGCCGGCACGTCGAGTACCGTCTCCTCGCTCGCGACGAGTCGCTGGGCCAGGAGGTGCCCGAGACCCGCAGCACCCTCGACGGCCCAGATCCGGTCGGGCCAGCGCTCCGCCCAGCGAACGAGCCGCTCGAGGGTGGTCTTGGTCGCTGCCACTCGCAGCTTGCCAACGACGCGTCCCGTCGCATCGAGCGCGACGGCGGTGTGCGACGCCTTGTGGGGATCGATGCCGATCGTGATCACGCGCTGCCTCCTTGCACTCGCTGGCTGGGCACCGCGGCGGGCAACCTGAGTTCCGGGGAGCGTCTCACGCCTCTATCGAGCCACGCCGGCGGCGGTCGGGGCCGGCGGGCACGCTATGAGCGAGCCACATCCCCGAAGGGTTGGGCAAGGAGCGTGGGAGCCAGCCGGTCACCGACCTCGCACCCTAGGCCCGCGAGGCCACGGATGCTGGGGGCATCTAAACAAGTCAGGAGCGTGGCTTTGACTCAACGCACTGCTGCCCGGCCGGCCCGCGGCCATCGTACGCGGAGCGCAGGAAGTCAGCCATGGCGGCCATCGGGATCGACACCCATAAGCGGACCCTGGCGGCGTGTGCCGTCGACGACGTCGGCGCGGTCATCGACGAGCGGACCTTCGACTGCGACCGGGCGCGTTCGCCATGCTCGCCGGGGTGGCGCCCATCCCGGCCTCGTCGGGCGAAATCCAGCGGATGCGCCTCAACCGGGGTGGCAACCCGCGGCTCAACCGGGCGCTGTACACGATCGCTCTCAGCCAGGCCTGGCATCACGAACCGGCCAAGGCGTACATCAGCCGCAAGCGGGCTGCCGGCAAGACCTGGGCCGAGGCGCTGCGCTGCCTCAAGCACCGCGTGTCCCGACCCGTCTTCCGACTGCTCCAGGATGATCAGGCGGAGTGGGCCATGGCCGCTTGACAACCATAGGAGCTTGTCAGGCGCCTTTACCGCCTGGCCACGCGCCATGGATTCGTGCTCGCACGGGACCGATCGGCTGCCCGTCCCCTCGCCATTTCCGGGTGATTCAGGCGCAATCCGAGAAGCCTGATGAGACCGACCGCCCGACAAGGCCCGAGGCCGTCATTCCGCGCAGCAGGAGAGCTTGGACACGTCCTTCGAGAACACGGTCGTGTCCCAGATGATGGTGTAACAGCCGAACCGGCTGACCAAGGAGTCGGCCACCGCGTCATCCTCGCGTCGTTGGACTGAAGAACCGACGACGACAAGGAGAACAACGATGGCCGAGGACAGGATGGCCGTGCTCGACATGCTCCGCAAGGCGACCGCCGACGGCAACGTCGACGTCCTGCGCGAAGGGGTCCGGGTGCTGGCCGAGGCGATCATGGAGGTCGAGGTCTCCGAGCTCACCGGCGCCGCCAGGGGTGAACGTGCTCCGGACCGCCGGCTGACCAACCGCAACGGCTATCGCGAGCGGCGCTGGGACACCCGGGTGGGCACGATCGGCCTGTCGATCCCAAAGGTCCGCGACGGCTCGTACTTCCCGAGCCTGCTCGAGCCTCGGCGGCGGGCCGAGCGGGCCCTCCTGTCGGTCGTCCAGGAGGCCTACGTCGCGGGGGTCAGCACCCGCCGGGTGGAGGATCTCGTGGAGGCCCTGGGCATCGCCTCGATGAGCCGCAGCGAGGTCAGCCGGATCTGCACGGCGCTCGATGCCGAGGTCGCCGCCTTCCGGAGCCGCTCGCTGGCCGACGAGCGCTATCCGTATCTGTTCCTCGATGCGACCTACGTCAAGGTCCGCGACGGCGGCCGGGTCGTATCGATGGCCGCCCTCGTCGCGGTTGGCGTGGCGAGCACCGGCGAGCGCCGCATCCTGGGTCTCGAGCTGGCCGCCGGCAATGACGAGGGCAACGCCTGGGCGCCCTTCCTGCGTGGGCTCGTCGAGCGCGGCCTGGCCGGTGTCCGGCTGGTCATCAGCGATGCCCACCGGGGCCTCGTCGCGGCCGTCCGCGAGACGCTCCTGGGCGCCGCCTGGCAGCGCTGTCGGGTGCACTTCACGCGCAATGCCCAGGCGCTCGTGCCACGCACTGCCGCGGGCATGGTCGCGTCGGCCATCCGGAGCATCTTCGAGCAGCCCGACGAGCACGCCGCGTCCGAACAGCTGCGCCGGGTCGCCGACGGCCTGACGGCCCGCTACCCGGCGGTCGCCAGCCTGCTCATCGAGGCCGAGCCCGACCTCCTCGTCCACTTCACCTTCCCCGACGCCCACCGGCCGCGGATCCGGAGCACGAACCCCCAGGAGCGGCTGAACAAGGAGATCAAGCGCCGGACGGCGGTGGTCGGCATCTTCCCGACCCGGGCGAGCTGCATCCGCCTCGTCGGGATGGTCCTCTTCGAACAGGACGACGAGTGGCAGGACGGGCGGCGCTACTTCCTGCCCGAGTCGATGGCCCGAATCGACGCCATCACCGCAGCCGAGGAGGTGGGCCCGGCGCTGCTCATGGCAAGCTGACCGATCAGGCGCGCGGATGACGCCCTGTTACACCACGTCCTGGGACTTGACCGCCGGTGGTCTCCTTTGGCGACGGATGCCCTCACCCGCTCAAACTGAACGTTGGTGTCCCTAGAGTTGGTGTAACAGCGGATCGGCCGACGAAGCTTGAATCTGAAGGCCGAGCCA
>JBBSFD010000143.1:0-2719 GCA_038239115.1 Candidatus Limnocylindrales bacterium
CGTATGGGCGTATCCGACGAGGTCGAACTCCTGGCCGAGTAGCGGATGGAACGGGTGGGTCACATGGAATCGCTGCGGATCGCGCCCACCGGCAGCAGTTGAAGGCGTTCGCCAAGGGCCGGGTCGAGCGGATGAACCGCGAGCTCAAGGAGGACTTCCTGGCCTGGCTGACCGGACACGTCTTCCCCGAGCGCCCGACCCTCGCCTGGTACGACGCCATCGCCCGGCGCTGGACGACCGAGGTTGTCGCAGCCCGCCGCCACCGGACCACCGGCCGGATCGTCGGCGAGGCGTGGACCGCCGAGCGGCCGCTCCTGACGCCGGTCAGCCGCCGGCTCCTGGCCCGGGTCGAGGGGCACGAGACGCTCGTCCCCCTGCCGGGCCTGGTCAGCACCCGTCAGATGCCCGCCGGCGTCGGAGAGGCCGTCGAGGTCCGACCCCTGACGGCCTATGCCGAGCTCGTCCGATGAGCCGGGTGACCGAGTCACGGGTGTCGACCGCCTATGCCCGCCTGCGCGAACATCTGGCCTATCTCGGCCTGGCCACCGCGTCCGAGCACCTGGCCGCCGAGCTCGAGCGGGCGAGCACCGAGACGGCCGCCCCGGTCGAGGTCCTCGAGCGACTCCTGGCGGCGGAGGTCGAGGCCACCGCGGCACGCCGGCTATCGGGCCGCCTGCGCTTCGCCCATTACCCGCTCGACAAGCGCCTGGGCCAGTTCGAGTTCGACTTCCAGCCGTCGATCGACCGGGCGGTCATCGCCGAGCTGTCGACCCTGCGCTTCGTCGAGGAGCGCCGCAATGCGCTGTTCCTCGGACCACCGGGAGTCGGCAAGAGTCATCTGGCGATCGCCTTGGGGATCGCCGCCACCGAGGCCGGCTTCCGAACCTACTTCACGACCGCGGTCGATCTCGTGGCCCATCTCCAGGCGGCTCACCTCGAGGGCAGCTGGACCAGCAAGATGCGGACCTATACCGGGCCGTCGGTCCTGGTCATCGACGAGCTCGGTTACCTGCCCATGGATGCCACCAGCGCCCACTGGATCTTCCAGGTGGTCAGTCGGCGATACGAACACGGCTCGATCGTGCTGACCAGCAATCGCGGCTTCGGCGACGGGGGTCAGGTGTTTGCCGACCAGGTCGTCGCGAGCGCCATCCTCGACCGCCTCCTGCATCACGCCACGGTCGTCAACATCAAGGGCCAGTCGTACCGGATGCGCGCCCATGTCCCGTCAGCGGGCTCAGCTCGGGAGGGCGCTGCTATGCTCGGCTGACCTCGATCGCCTCTGCACTTTTCGTGGCGATCTCTGTGCACCTTTGGTGCTCACTCACACGTTCCGGCCGTGGGTGTGCGCCGAGCAGCGCTTGGAGCGTAGCCTCAGTCTCGCCGCATGGGCACGGGCGAACTGTCCCCGTCCTGTGGAGTCGTGCGCTCCCGAGTCTCGATCGGTCCAGGCCGCCAGCGCCATCCGAGTGTCCCCTGTCCAGCCGCCCTCCCGTGGGTTCCACCCCCTGGCCCGCGCAGGATCCAGGCGATGCCCACCGCAATCAGCGCGCCAACGAGCGGCCCGACCACATACACCCACCACGAGCGGAAGTCGCCGAGCACGAGAGCGGGGCCGAGCGACCGCGCCGAGTTCATCGAGGCGCCGCTGACAGGGGCCCCGAACAAGCCGGCCAAGGCGATGTAGCTGGCCACGCCGATGGCGTTCAGCGGCCCGATGTTCTGCGCCCCCGACGAGGTGCCCAGCACCGTGCTGACGAGCCCGACTGTGAGCACGATCTCCCACGTCATGGCCGTCAGATCGCCGACCCCGTGACCCGGCCGTGTCAGCCCCGCGGTGCCCTGCGAGCCGAGCAGGACGACCAGCACCAGGGTGGCGAGGATGGCGCCGACGAACTGGGCGACGATATAGCCAGGCACCCGGCGCCACGGGAAGTCGCCGCGCATTGCAAAGGCGATACTGACACCGGGGTTGAGGTGTGCCCCCGATACCGCTCCCATGAACAGGATGATCACCCCGACCATCAGCCCCGGCGCAGTGACCTGGGCAGTCAAGGGGATCACGTTGCCCCCGAACCTCGCGTTCACCATACCGCCGCCCACGGCCACTAGCACGAGGAAGAACGTACCCAGGACTTCGGCGAACAGTCGTCGCCACTCGTAGGCGTCGGCGCCTAAGTCGAGTGCGGGTTCCACAAGCATGCCGCCTGCGCTGTCGGGCCCAGCCTTGCGGGCGGCGGTCCGCCAAGGCGGGGGAGCCTCGCCTTCGGTCTGCTCGACGAACTGAGCATTCCGGTTCACGGGTCTCCGCGCCCTTCGGTCTCGATGACGAAGACATGGAACAGGAGGGTCACGTCGCCCATATCCAGACCTACCGATCTCGTCCCGCGACCGCCGAAGACGGCTTGGAGGCATTGGTCTCCTGAGACTTGTGCCAGTCGCTTCGGAACTGGACGATGCCGCTGTCGGGCAGCGGGTGGTGAACCATCTGACGAAGGACCTTCAGCGGCACGGTCGCGATATGGCAGCCCGCCAACGCCGCCTGCGTCATATGCAGGGGATTCCGGATGGAGGCGGCCAGAACCTCTGTCTCGAGTCCGTGGATCTCCACGATGCGCACGAGTTCGCGAACGACTTCCATGCCGTCCTGGTTGATGTCGTCGAGGCGACCGACGAACAGCGAAAGAAGCGAGACGCCGGCTTTTGCGGCCAACAGCCC
>JBBSFD010000144.1:0-2707 GCA_038239115.1 Candidatus Limnocylindrales bacterium
CTGTCGTGACGTCGGGCGACTCCTACCGGATGAAGGAGGCCAGAACGAGAGCGGGTGGGCCATCGCCGAGGGCCTGAGACGTGCCTTGGGGTGGGTACTTTTCATGGCCACCAGTGGATACTTTCACATGGCCATTGACACGCAGGTATTGGGCGCAGCGGTACGGAGCCGAGAGCGGCCGGATCGAACTGGGGACCGCCTGCTCGCTCTTTCGCTCGATGATCGAAGGGCTCGTGGCCGAGGCCTATTTCCAGGAATGGGCGGGGGTCACGTGTGTTGATGGTGGTTGGACAGGAACCGGGGGGGCGGACCCTGCGATGGCGGCCTACCGGAAGACGAGATTGACCGGCCTATGGCCGCCCGGCCCGGCTTGGGAGCAATGGGATGAGCTTCACCTGATGACGGCGATCGAGTTCCTGTTTGATGTCGTTTCGAAACCCATCGACGGATCCCACCACGCATACAACAACTGCGGCTACCACGCGTCCAAGTTCAGTCGAGAACCTGGGCGTGACCAATATCGGAGCGAAGTCAATGCCTTTCTCGGCGACCTTGGCGATGGCTTCGAGCTCGACCGCGCCGGACTGGTCGTTCGTACGGTCCCTGATGGGCTGGGCGATTTGGTCGCTGAAGCTCCATCTGCTGCCATGCCGGCGACTGACGTTGAAGCGATCCAGCACGCGATCGCAAAGTTCAGGGCGCGTGGATCCTCGCGCTTAGATCAGTTGGACGCGATCCGGACCCTTGTGGGACTCCTCGAGGCGATTCGTCCGACGCTCAAGACCGCCTTTGATCGCCAGGACGAGGCGGACCTTTTCGAGATCGCCAATCGGTTCAACTTGCGCCACGCCGGCGCACAGCAGCGTTCGGACTACGACGAGTCCATATTCCTGCCATGGGTCTTCTATATGTACCTGGCGGCCCTGAACGCTGCCTTTCGCCTCATCGAACGCAACAATCGTGCGGACTGACCCGGCCCTCCAAGGCTCTGAACTAGACCCCGATGGCCGCCGCCACATCGGCCCATGTTCGGTCGGTCTCGCCCTCGAGCCGGCGTAGGTAGACGCTGGTCACCGCGAGGCTGGAGTGGTCGAGGAACGAGCTGATCTCCTCGATCGAGGCTCCGGCATCGCGCCGGAGCTTCGCGGCAGAGTGCCGCAGCAGGTGAACCCCCGACGGCGGCAGTCCAGCCAGCCGGAGGTACGTTCGGAAGCGCGAGTAGAACGTCGAGCTCGTCACGCCGCGCGATCCTGCTCCGGCCTGCCAGAGCGACGCAGTTGGCTCCATTGATTGGAGCTCGAGCCCCGCATCGGTGAGGGTGGCACACAGCGTCTCGTAGGCCGGTCGGGGTAGCTCTCGTCGTCCCCGCTTTCCGCCCTTGCCCCGGTAGGAGTAGAACGGCACGCCGTCGTCGAGACTGAGATCGCGGGCGGTCAGCTCGAGCACCTCCGCGCGTCGGCGACCGGTCAGGATCAAGGTGAGAAGGATCGCCCGATCCCGCCGGCCGGCAACCGTATCAAGCACGACCGCCAGGAGCCGACGAACCTCATCGGCCGAGAGCCCGCGAGCCTGCGCCTGGACGGTCCTCGGCCGTTCCAGAGCATCACAGGGGTTTGAGCGGGCAAGCTCCATGCGGATGAGGAACCGGTAGTAGCTCGACAGGCAGGCGATCCGGGCACCGACCGTCGCCGACGATGGCTCCCGGCCCGACAACCCGATGCCGTGAGCCCAGGCCAGGACGTGAGCCGGGGTCACCAGCGTCGGTGAGCCGATCCGGTTGAGGAACGGCCAGAGCATCCGGGCGTAGCCCTCGACCGTCCGTCGCGAGCCGGAGCGAGGCTCCTTTTCGGCCAGGAACGCCATGACCGAGGACTGCCAGGCCGGGGTGTCTTCGGGAGCGAGGGCAGGCAGCAGGGGAGTCGGCATCGACGGATCTCCGAATCGGGAGTTGACGCCCACATCCATCGATCGGATCGAGCACGAATGCAACACGATGCGAAATCGCGCCCCGTTTCGTGGCCGGCTCCGCCAGGCTTCTTCTCGCTCAGCTATCGCCTCGCCAAGCGCTCGAGCCCGATGGCGCGAAGCCCCCTCTGCCAGCGAGCTAAGCCGGGCGCGAAGACCTCATGACGTGGGGCCGCATAGATAGACAACCCCATCCGCAGAGCGGGTAGGAGAACGGCCTGGAACTGTTCGTCCGGAGCCGAAGATCTGAAGTTCACCTCGATGAAGCGATCCGATTCGGCGGGAGTCATAGCCCAAGGCGATGAACCAACGTCGTCGTCCGCCAAATCCTCGAGGGGCGGGTACTTGGCCAGCACGGCGTTGCGGAACCGGACTAGGCGGTCCGACCGTTCGAATGCGCAAGGTCAAGGGCCTGGCCCTCGCGAGGCGGATTGGCCTCACACACCATGTACTCATGGCTGATGCGTAGCCTCGTCGGGGCCTCATCGACCCGACCCTCGTCGATGTTGGCTCCAGCCGTGACCGCGACTGCCACCTGACCCATATGAGCGATCGAGCGCAGATGTCCATCAGGTGACCGTTGCTGAACAACGAGGGAGTGGTGTTGCCGGCCGCGCTGTTTGGTGATGATCCGGCAGGATTGCGTGGGGACGTGACGGCAGCGCTCGGTGGAGACGCGGCCGTCACGTGCTGATCACTCGCGGGTGAGCTCGGCGACCGCCTTCCTGGCACAGGCGTCGTC
>JBBSFD010000145.1:0-2548 GCA_038239115.1 Candidatus Limnocylindrales bacterium
GCAATCGAGATGGAAGAAGTTCACACTGATGCCCAGACCGTCCTCGATCCGGTTGCGGCCGGCATAGCGGATGATCAACTCGCGTGGGGTCTCCTCGATGTGGTTGGAGAGGAACAGGGTGGGGCGATCGCGACCCAGGCCGGTCACGGCGATCTGGCGAATCAAGCCCTCGTAGCCACGCAATCGCACGGCTTCCTCGATGTAACGGATGTGCGTGTGACATCGTTTTGGGATATCAATCACGGCCCCCTTCCAGGCGGAAGCGGGTTGCAGGTTCAGCCCCCGCAGGATGGCCGTCCCACGTCGGCGGATGGTGACGAAGTGGATCTTCCGTTGGTTGAGACGCGAGAGTTCGGGGTAGTCGACGACCTTGCTATCGAAGTAGAGCCACTTGGGGTCGGAGCCGGCGACCTCATGCCAGAACTCGACGAACCGCATCAATTCGCCGTGTTGATCGCTGCGGGTCAGATTGGCGTTGGCGTAGCACAGGCAGCGGCTCGATTGCTCCAGCGCGAAGAAGGTGAGCACGCTCGTGCCCGCCTTGCCTCGCAACGGCAGATAGTGGCGGTCGAGTGCTGCGGGATCGCCCCGGTAGGGGATCGGGTGGAAGTCGAGCGAGAACCCTTCGGTTGCGGGGAACATCACCGGGGCCAGGGCCTTGACCCATCCCTGCAAGAGGCCCAGTTGCTGGGCACGTTCGGTTCGGTAGGAGTCGTCGGTCGCGAAGGTTTTCTTGGGGGGGACGTTGAGACCGGCGAACAAGCCGACGGCCTGGTCGCAGTTGAAGTCGTCGATATGGCTCCTCCGCTCCTTGTCGAGCAGCTTCAACGCCAGAAGCGACAGCATGGCACTGAGGGCGGGGACCATCTCCGAGCCGGGATACCCGGCGTCGGCGATGAGGCGGTCGAAGCCGAGCCTGGCCAGCAACGGCGCGAAGAGGAAGAGGCCCGCGACACGCGAGTGGAGCGTGCGGCCTGGTGTGAGGTTCAGCTGCCGGCAGTCGGAGGCTTCGGGCAGTTCGGGGCGTGGTCGGTCTTGGCAGGCTGGCCCGAGGGGACGTCCGCGTCCGTCGGGGAGAAAAGGGGGGTTGTGACGCCGCGGCGACAATCGGCTCGAAAACGGCTGGCCATCGATCTCAGGGCCGAGGATTTGTAGCCGAATCGCTCGGCGACTTGGTCGAGCGGTTCGCCTTCGAGGAAGATCGCGCGGAGGGCCTCGTATCGACGTTGGAAGGTCTGTTTGGGCTCAAGGAAGAACCGGCTGGTGTGACTCCCGTCCATGACGAGGGCTCGCGGATGTTGATTATTTTTTGGCCAGAAACCAGCGCAGATCGTAAAGCTAAAATTCGGGTCGAGACAGGGGCAAGCGGGCCTTCTCCTCGGGTGAGGGCCTTGAAAAGCAGGTCAAACGCCTTGAATTAATCGCTGTATGCATGAAACTGCGAGTGTAGATTTTATCCCAGCCGAGTCGTTTCGGGCCGAATAAACGATCAATGATTCCAGGTCCGAAATCGCAGATTCCCCGAGGAATCCAGGCTTCCGACCCCAAGAATCTTGATTATTTTCCCGGCCGCGGAAATCGGCGTTAAGCGGAGACGATCGGCCCGCCACGGACGCGTGAGACGATGGCCCGCTGACACCGGAGCCCATGAAGAGCCGGTCTACGGGACTACCTTCTCCCCTGGCCTCCGGGGCAGGTACGGTGGGGTGATGCCCCTCGCGGCGGAGGAGGGATCCAGCGACCGGGCGCATGTCGTCCCCGACCCCGCGGGAGTGATCCTGTGGTTAGGCGTCGCCTAACCGCTCCGGACGCCTGCCTCGCAGGGGGCATGGCGGCGGTCCGGTCGGGCTCGGCTCCCGGTATGCCTGGCTGTGATCTCGGCACCTAGTCGAGGTGCGGAGCGCGGCCGTGGACGCGGTCCTCGAGGGCGAGGTGGGACGGCGATCATCTTCCCACCTCCCGGACGACCCCGGCTCGTCGCGGGTGCGACCCCGCCGCATTGATCCGCCGGGAGGTGGTCCCCGGCCGTCGCTTCATTGGGGGGCAATCCTGCGGGGTCGGGCGATCGCCGTGAGGAGGACGACCATCCGTCGGTCATCGAGAGGCGGGCCGGTCGGATGGAGGGAATCGCCGTCGCGGCGAAGGCCTCAAGGATGCGTCGGCATCCCGGACCGACTCGCGCTAGGTGGTTCGGCTCGCGAGGGTCCGGCCATCATCGCTACTTGCATCCCGCTCCGGTGGCCGACCGGGTAAGATGCTGAAAACCGTCCTGTCCGCTCAGCAGGAGTCGTTTTCATGTCCCGAACGCGTCGATGGCGACGGGCGTCTGCGATGATCTGCCTCACCCTTGCCGGATGTGGCGCCAGCTCTGCCAACGGGCCGACGGCCGACGAGTCGCACACACATCGCTCCACCGGAGGAACCGCCATGCCGTCGACCGGGAATGACGATAAGGCTGCGTCGGGTTCCAGGTTCAACCCCCTCACGGCTGAGGAGGCGCGGGTGATCCTCGGCAAGGGAACGGAGCCGGCATTCACGGGCAAGTACA
>JBBSFD010000146.1:0-2481 GCA_038239115.1 Candidatus Limnocylindrales bacterium
CCGGCCCGGCCGTCCAGCTGTCGGCCGAGGGGCTGGCCGGGATCCAGGCCGAGCTGGAGAACCTGACCAACGTCCAGCGACCGGCGATCGTTGCCCGGATCGCGGCCGCCCGGGAGCTGGGTGACCTCAAGGAGAACTCGGACTACCACGAAGCCCGCCGTGAGCAGTCCTTTGCCGAGGGTCGGATCCTGCAGCTGGAGGACCAGCTGCGCAATGCGGTCGTGGTCGAAGGCGGCGGCAGCAGCGTCGTGGGCATCGGTTCGACGGTCCTGGTCGAGCGCACGGATGCCGCCGGCGCCCTCGAGACGACCACCTTCCGGATCGTCAGCGCCGCCGAGGCCAACCCGCGCACCGATCGCATCTCGAACGTATCGCCCATCGGCGCCGCGCTGATCGGACGAAGTCCCGGCGACGCGATCGAGGTGATCATTCCGTCGGGGCGGATCGGCTTCCGGGTGGTCGAGGTCAGCTGACGGCATGGGGGCGGGGCTGAGGTTCGTCCACACCGGCGACCTGCACCTCGACAGCCCGTTCCAGGGAATCGCCCAGGCCGCGCCGGAGCGGATCGTGACCGCCCTGCGCGACGCGACCCTGCGCAGCTGGGAACGGATCGTGGGCCTGGCGATCGAGGAGCGGGTCGACGCCGTGCTCGTGGCCGGCGATGTCTTCGAGGGCGCCAACCGGACCTTGCGCGCCCAGGTCGCCTTCCGGGACGGCCTGGCCCGCCTGGCCGACGTGGGCATTCCGTCCTATGTCGTGACCGGCAACCACGATCCCCTGTCGGGCTGGGAGCCGAGCGTGACCTGGCCCGAGCTGGCCTGGCGCTTCGGCGCGGGCGAGACCACCAGCCGGCCCATCATCCGCGACGGGACCGAGGTGGCCCGGGTGCACGGGATCAGCTACGGCGTTCGCGACGTGACGCGCAACCTGGCGACCACCTTCAGGCGGGACCCGGACGAGCCATTCGCAATCGGCCTGCTCCACGCCAACGTCGGCGGGATCGAAGGCTACGCCAACTATGCCCCGTGCTCGATCGGCGATCTCGTCGCCAGCGGCATGGACTACTGGGCCCTCGGCCACATCCATCGCCATGGGGTCCTGCGCGCGGCAGCTCCGACCATCGTCTACTGCGGCAATCCCCAGGGCCGCGATCCGGGGGAGGCCGACCCCCGCGGCTGCTATCTGGTCAGCGTCAGCACGGGGGGCTCGGTCACGCCGGAGTTCCGGCCGATGGACGTAGTCCGCTGGCAGCGGCTGACCGTGCCCATCGACGACATCGCGACGGAGGAGGCGCTCGTACAGGCGGTGGGCGATGCGATCGAGACGGCTGCGACGGCGGCCGACCTATCGATCGTCGCCCTGGTCACCCTCACCGGCCGGGGTCCGATGCACGCCTCGCTCCGCCGGACGGCCGTGCTGCGCGATGTCCACGACGTGGTTCGGGAACGTTTCGGGATCGGTGATCCGTTCGCCTGGCTGGAGACGATCCGGGACGCAACGCGGCCTTCGATCGACCTTGCCGAACGGCGTGAAGCCGGTGATCTGCTGGGCGAGACGTTGCGGGAGTTCGAGCGCAGCCGGAGCGCGTTGCGCGAGGGGCAGCAGGCGGACCTGCACGACCTCCTCGTCGATCTCTACGACCACCCACGGGTCCGGCGCGTGCTGGCGGGCAGCCAGCCCGGCACGTCGGACCTGCTGGCACTGCTCGACTCGGCCGAGGCTCAGGTCGTCGACCAGCTCGACGAAGCTGGCTAGGGCGCGATGCGAATCGATGTGATCGCTGTCGACGGATTCGGACTGCTGCGTGAGCGCCGGCTCGTGCCGGCCCCAGGCTTGACCCTGATCCGAGGCGAGAACGAAGCTGGAAAAACCACGTTGCTCGCCTTCATTCGGGCGATCCTGTTCGGCTTCGAGACGAAGAGCCCCGGCGCCCTGGCGGGCGGGCTACGGGGCGGCTGGCTGGCCGTGACGACCGGTGATGAGCGCGAGGTGCGAATCGAGCGCCACGGCAACACCGGCGGCACGGGCCAGCTGCGCGTCCTGGACAACGATGGCGACGACCTTGGCCCGGAGACGCTGACCCGGATCCTCCAGGGTGTCGAGAAGTCCGTCTACCGGAACATCTTCGCCTTCGGGCTGGCCGAGCTGACCGAGTTCGAGACGCTCACCGGCCCGGCGATTGCCGACCGCATCTACGGCGCCGGGATGGGCACCGGGAGCACCTCGGTCGTCGAGGTCGAGAACGCCCTCGAGAAGGTGCGCTCGGGCATCTTCGTGAAGGGCGGCCGGGTTCCGCGGATCAACACGCTTCTGGTTGAGATCGAGGACCTCGAAGCCCGGATCGACGCGATCAACCCACCGGAGATCTTCCGGACCGCAGGCACCCGGCGGGCCGCCCTTGAGGCAGAGCTCGCGACAGTGTCGGCCGACGCCGAGTCGATCAGCGCCGCGCGCCGGCAGCTCGAGCGGCTGCGCGACGGC
>JBBSFD010000147.1:0-2358 GCA_038239115.1 Candidatus Limnocylindrales bacterium
CGTCTGCCAAGCATCTGGGAAGACCGACCAGGAAGTTGGGATCAAGCGCCGCCACTCGCCCGTGACGAACAACAGGACCACGTACACCAGACCGTTGGAGATCCAGAAGATCGCCGCGAAGAAATGCCAGTGGCGCCCGAGGCCAAGGTTGTTGCCGCCGGGCTGTCCCAGCCAGGGGGACACGTCACGCTCCTGCTCGAGCGCCGTCCACGGCCGGTTGGTCGGAATGGGCTTCTTCGCGAACTTGAGCCACTCGGTGCCCGGTGCAGAATCCTCGTTCCAGTAGAGCCGCGGATAGGCACCGAAGATCTGGATGCCGGCCCGGGATCAGGAATCCGATGAACAGCACGTTGATCCAGTGCGCCGCGATGATCCACAGGGGAAAGCCCAGCGTCACGTCCGCCCAACTATGCGCGACCTCGCAATTCTCATATACCGCTGCTCATCAGCTCGTCGAGCCGGTCTCGCACGAGCGTGGTGGCGATGACCACCGGTTCCTGCGCTCCCGGTTCGACCGCCATGGCCGGTGATCCTCACTGGACCGACGGCGCGTATCCGAGGCGCCGGCGCACGGACCGGGTGACGAGATGGAGTCATCGAGCTAGTCGTGGCGGAGATGGACGATGAGCAGCACCTGACTGGGAACGTGGGCCACGACGTCGTGGACGATGCCCGCCTCCAGGACGAGCAGTGAACCGGCCGGCAACTCGTGGGTCGTCTGCGGTGTCGCCACGTCGACCATTCCGGCGATCGTCTGGATCGTCACCAGGCCATCGGCCTCGTGATCGGAGAGTCGGCCCCCTGCCTCGAAGTCGAAGAGCACGGCACTCATCCCACCTTCGTGGACCAGCGTGACCTGGCGGTGACCAGCCCGCGCGGGAGCCGCCGCCCGTCTGAGAGCCTCGGCCGCGGCGACGAGGTCGAAGAGGTGTTCGCTGCCGGCCAAGCGCTCCGAAGGCCGGACACGCTGTCTATCCGCGGGGTCCATGTTCACTCCTCCATCGAGCTGTGGCACTCGACGAGCACCAGACTTACCAGGTTGGCGTTCCCGGAGCGTGGTGTCTCTCGATCGTTTCGAACCTCGCCGCTCGTTCCCGATAATCGTGGGGATCACCCCGGAGACCGACGCCCGTCCCACCTCGCCACGCGCTTCAAGTCGCGCGAGCAACAGGTGGTAATACAGCATGCCCTGTTGGGGCTGAAGTGCGTCGAGCACGCTCGCGACGTCGAGCGGCCCTGGGCCCGCGACGAGCCCGAGGTTGCGCGCGACACTCGTGTCGTTCATCGGAAAGACATCGAGCCGTCCGAGCCCGCGCAGCAGGATGACCGTCGCCGTCCACGGGCCAATGCCCTTGATCTGCTGGAGCAGCGCTGCGGCCTCGGCGCTCGAGAGCTCCTCCAGCATCACTTCACTCAGCGTGCCGGATATGAGTGCCTCGCCGGCGTGGCGCAGGGTCGCGACCTTGCCGGCGCTGAGGCCGGTCGCGCGCAGAACCGTGTCATCAGCAGCCAGAACCTGCTCGGCGCTCGGGAACGCATACAGCTGCACCCCGTCGCTCTCGAGCGGTCGTCCGAAGGCCACGATCAGGCGGCGGACGATCGCAATCGCCGCCTGCAGACTCAACTGCTGGAAGGCCACCACATTGACGAACGCTTCCCACAGGGTGGAGTAGCGCGGTGGCTTCACGCCATGCATTCCGAGGGCCAAGGGGCTCAACCAGGGCACCGTGGCGGCCGCCCGCTCGAAATGGGTCACGTCGCGATCCGCCCCGAGCATCCGCCTCACGAGCGCGAGCGTCCCTCCCTGGTCATCCGCGTCGCCCTCGATCGACACGGTCAGCGTTCGGGGATCTGTCTGCTCGACACACACGACTGCGGGACCGGACGTTCCGTCGAGCGCGCGGAGATAGTGCCCTTCGGCCGTGAACACATCAACGACGTTCGTCGACAGGCGCCGCAGTACGCTCACGGTCAGATCGAGCCGGTACGGCCCCATGACGGTGAGCTCGTGCCGCGATCGGGAACGGATCGGCCGGGAGTCTGGCGGCGATGGGGGAGCGGCCCGCGGCTTCGGCATCGGATGGACCCGGCTACGTGAGGAGGGCATCATCATCGCGCCACGGCGCTTCAGGCGCGGCGATCACGTCAGCTGGAATTCGGAGGCCGGGCATGTCTCCGGTCGGATCACCAGGGTCGTGACGTCCGAGATCGAGTTCAAGGGGTACACGGTTCATGCAAGCAAGGAGGAGCCTCAGTACGAGATCAGGAGCGACACGACCGACCATCTGGCGATGCACAAGGGTTCGGCGCTGACAAGGCTGCCGGACTGAGTCGCACGATCTTCACCGTCGGCCATTC
>JBBSFD010000148.1:0-2333 GCA_038239115.1 Candidatus Limnocylindrales bacterium
TCCGTAGGTCCCTGGTTCGAGCCCAGGTCGGGGAGCCAAGAATAGTAGCCCAATCAATGACTTAGGTGCTTCTGCGCCTAGGTCATTCATTTTTCCCCTGCACTCTAGTCGGTCATGTAGCCGCCATGTAGCGGCTGGTACATGCCAACTCCCCGCACGTCCCCGCCAATTGGCCCAGGTAGCCTGCGTACCGCCGGTGGGATGCACCCCGACATCAACCGGAGAGAATTTTGACGAACACCCATGAGGATGCCGTCGAAGCTTGGTGTTTGGGCGCATGAGCGGTTTAGCTCTTCCGCCATTTCAGCGGGGCTTCCGCACTGGTTCTGGCAACCATCTCATTGTGCGTTGCGGGGTGTGCCGCCACGGGTGCGCAAGACTCGGCAGGCTCGAACATGCTTCCGGTCGAGGCTCGCGCCGAGATGGCGCTTGACCTTTGGACGCGAGGTCGCCGGTCGGTAGTCAGGGTAACGTGGCTCGAAACGTGTTGCCTCTAGCATGACCAGCGTGTGCGACTGGCTTCAAGCGGAGTGGACGTGAACGCGCCATCAGCGCCCGACAGTCGCCGTCCATCCGCGTCTGCTTTTGGCGCGAAGAGTCGGTGACGTCTGCGGCGCATTGCTGACGTTCGAGATCGGCCTGAGTCCAGCGACCGCTTCCAATCGCCACGAACTTCTCCAGTCGACCCATCAGCGACATAGGCCGCTGTGAACTCGTCGCCCCGAAGCGGCCGGTCACATATGCACCAGGGCCCCCCGAAGGTGTCCCCGTGGTTAGCGCGGCCCGCCCGGCCGCGCCGGCGCTCATTCAGCACGTCACAGCGAACAGTATCGCCACGAGCCGTCCAGCCGATGTCGTGGTGGGGTCGGCCCAGACGGGTTTCAATGGTCTCTCCCGTGGTGTCGTTCCCGGATCATGCACGGGACGCCAGGGCACGGCCACCGACGAGCGTCAGCCGTCAACCGAACACGATCACGCCGCGCGCATTGCGCCCCTGGGGGGTGGGGCCTCGAGGATCTCGCCCTTCCGCACTCGTCGACGTTTTCGCTCTGCCCGGACTGCCTCTAGCTCATGTTGCAGGGATTCCGCCCGGCGGGCGTCGATGCGTTTTGCGCCAGCCGAGCATCACTCCCAACCCAGCAGACAGCAATAGCCAATCAGTCGGTTCTGGCACGGCGGACACCACGTTGGAACTAAACACCAGGCTGAGTCCTGGGTGTAGCGCCAAGAAACCGGAATCGATAGTAATAACGGGATCGGCGAAGGCATTGAACGAGCCACCGACGGCATTGCCCTGCGCCGACACGAAAACACTATTAATGACATCGGTAGGCAGCGAAAACCCGGCGCTCAATGCGGCCGCACTTGGGTCCGACGCGTTGCACCCGCCCGACACCGTGGACGAGCATGCCGTAAACGGAACCCCCGCATAAAGGATTTGCGCTATCGCGGTCGACGCCTCACCTGCGGCGAACGTAGACACGTTCCCGGTGATGTGCAGCGGTATCACTTCACCTATAGGACCGATAACTTCGAAATTATATTCAATCGTGCCGGCGGCGATGGCGGCTGGGGCGCCGTGGGAACTACTGGTCCCACTTGCAGACGTGCTTAGATTAGCTAAAGCCGATGCTGTGCTCGTTTGGCACCCAAAGGTATTGCAGTAAGTACCGGTGAGCGTACCTGGGCTGAAAAGATCGCCACTTGCCCCGTTAGCGACAACGTGGTAAATCGCATCTGGCACTTGACCATGAGCGATCGAGGCACCTAGCAACGCGATCAAAAAGGTCGCAACCCTGAGCGATCCATATTGAATTTGCGCGAATCCGGTGGTCATATATGCCTCACTGGAAAGTTTGCTGACGCGAAAACTCGGCCCGCTAGGTCCGGTTCCCCGCGATATGCAGGCACTCGGACGGAGAAACACTCGCATCGTTCCTATGCCGCGTAGGAGCTGTCACGTCACTCTAGCGCCTCGTCTCGATGTACGCAAGATAGTTCGGGACGCGACTTCGTCTTAAGCCGACGAGTAGTCCCATTGTTGTGCTCTGCCGCCCAGACCCCGAGGCCCGTGGCCATAACTGACCGACACTGGATCGCTCGCTCTGGATGATCGCCATGCACTCTCTGGCCCTGCTGGCGGCGGCATCGCAAAGCTCAGGAGCTCGATTTCAGCGCACAGCGCTTCCAGGGTAAGCGTCTGGGCGTGGCGTCTTGATTCCAGACGGCTGACATAGGAGTCTCGTGTCCACCAAGATTCTTCGTGGACACGTGAACACTCTCTCAGACGAAGTTGTCGACGGCCGTCGACGCCGGCGCAATCACAGCCCCGA
>JBBSFD010000149.1:0-2292 GCA_038239115.1 Candidatus Limnocylindrales bacterium
CGGGCTCAAGAAGCAGGGTGCGCTCCACCACGGGTACACCAAGGTTCGCGGCTATCACCCGCTCCTCGCGATCGCCGCGGGAACCGGCGACGTCCTGATGGCCCGTCTGCGCGAGGGCCGGGCCAACACCGCCCGCGGCGCGGCCCACTTCCTGACCGAGACGATCGGTCGGGTGCGCGATGCCGGGGCGACCGGTCAGCTGACCGTCCGGGCCGACAGCGGCTTCTATGCTCACGCCGTCGTCGCGGCCGCCCGCAAGCGCACGGTCCGCTTCAGCATCACGGTCCGCCAGCATGCTTCGATCCGGCGCCTGATCGAGGCGATCCCCGAGGACGCCTGGACGCCGATCCCGTACTGGATCGAGGGTGGCGCCGACGTGGCCGAGACGACGTACACCCCATTCGCTGATCAGAAGGGTGCCGTCCCGGTCCGGCTCATCGTCCGCCGGGTCAAGCCGACGCCGGGCAGCCAGCTCGCGCTCCTGACGCTGTACGACTTCCATGCCTTCATCACCGACCGCGACGGCGAGACCCTCGCGCTCGAGGCCGACCACCGGCGGCACGCCGAGATCGAGAACGCGATCCGCGATCTCAAGTACGGCGTGGCGCTTGAACCACCTGCCGTCCGGGAAGTTCGCCGCCAACGGGGCCTGGCTGGCGGTCCAGGTGATGGCCCACAACCTCGCCCGCTGGACGGCCCGGCTCGGGTTGGGCGAAGGGATCGTGACCACGAAGACCCTGCGTCGGCGGCTGTTCGACCTCGTCGGACGGCTGACCCGCTCGGCTCGGCGGCTGACCCTGCACCTGACGGCCCGCTGGCCGTGGGCGATCGGCTGGACGACCGCCCTCACGAGGCTCCGGGCGATCCCGCGCCTCGCCTGACTGCTCTCTGACGGTTCCACTCGCCGCTTGGGGCTGGCGGGAGCCTGCGAAGCGATCGGACGCCGGGTGTCCAACGCGTCTCGGCGGGCCGGATCGGCCGCCGTCCGCCCGCATTCGCCCTGGTCAGGCCCGGTCATGACCAAGATCTGCGTCATTCGCCCGGCCGCGATCGTCAGCGAGCCGTCAGCCGCGGCTCATCGGTGGATCCGGGCTTAGGAGCGCCCCGACCGTGGCCATGTCGCCCGTGCCAAAGCCGTGTACCCCTCGCTGAAGCGCGGGGCGTTGGGATGATCGGCCATTGGGGAGACCTCCACTACGCCCGTCACATGTCGAGGTGATCTGGGCCGTCGCCACGGACACCCGGCGGGAGGCCCGGATAGACGGGCTTCATACGGGACCCGACTCGGCGCCAGCCTCCGCGCACGATCTCAACATGGTGTGGCGTTCCCGGGCGAGCTAAGTGAGTCACGAGACCGGCCGAAACGGCCCGCTGCAGTGCGGCTACGCTCCCACGACCGTGACGACCCCGACATTGTGGCAGCACGCCGACTTCATGAAGCTCTGGACCGGCCAGACCGTGTCCCGTCTCGGCTCGGTCGTGACACGGACGGCGGTGCCCCTCGTCGCCGTCCTCGTGCTCGGCGCCGGGCCGACGGAGATGGCGCTGCTCGTCGTGTCGGCGAGCCTGGCGGTGCTGCTCGTCGGGTTCGTGGCGGGGGCATGGGTCGACCGGCTCCGGCGCCGACCGCTGCTGGTGGCGGCGGACGCGGTCCGGGCCGTCGTCCTGTTCTCGATCCCGGTCGCGTACGTTGCCGGGGTCCTGACGATGGCCAACCTGTACGTCGTGATGTTCGCCGAGGCATGCTTCGCATCCGTCTTCGATGCGGCGTACCCCGCCTACGTGCCGTCGCTCATCGGCACCGAGCGCGTCGTGGAGGCCAACAGCAAGCTCGCCACGAGCTCCTCGATCGCCGAGATCGGCGGGCCGGGTCTGGCCGGTGCCCTGGTACAGGTCGTGTCCGCGCCATTCGCGATCCTCGTGGACGCCCTGTCGTTCGTCGTCTCCGCGATCTCGCTCCTGCTGATCCGGGCGCCGGAGCCGGTGCGACCACCGCGCGTCACCGCGACGCCGCTGCGCACGGAGGTCCTCGAGGGCCTCCGGCTGGTCCGCCGTCACCGGATCCTGTTTCCGATCGCCCTGCGCTCGGTCATCGCCCACGTCGCGGGCTCGTTCTACGGCGTCCTCTACACGCTGTTCCTCATAGACGACCTGCACCTCGATCCCCTCGTGCTCGGGATCGTGATCTCGGCCGGTGGTGTGGGTGCGCTCACCGGGTCGTTCGTCGCGTCGCGGGTCATCCGGAGGTTCGGGCTCGGCCGGGCGTTCATCTGGACGGCGGTCGGCGCCGCC
>JBBSFD010000150.1:0-2227 GCA_038239115.1 Candidatus Limnocylindrales bacterium
GCCAGCTTGCGCGAGGAGCGCTCGGCGTACCGCAGGTGCCGCGCCAGCGACCCGAATTCGTCGAATGACCGCGGATCCTGGCCGGCGCCGACGGTCAGCGACGGAAACCACTTAGCGTAGAACGCCCCCGCCTTGGCGCCGAGCTTGACCTTCTCGCCCACGCCACCGTCTCCGAGCAGGATGTCGCCGGCGATCTGTAGGTGCTGGTCGACCGCCTCGCGGGCGATCATCAGGTGCATGATCTCGGTCGAGCCCTCGAAGATGCGGTTGATCCGCATATCGCGCAGCATCTGCTCGGCCGGCACCGGCTTCTCGCCTCGCGCCGCCAGCGACGCGGCCGTCTCGTAGCCACGGCCACCGCGGACCTGGACCATCGTGTCGACGGCCTCCCAGCCCCGCTCGGAACCGTAGAGCTTGGCGATCGCCGCCTCGATCCGGAAGTCGCGGCGCTTCTCGTCGGCCAGCCGCGAGGAGACGTCGACGACCGCCTCGAGACCGAACGCCGTCCCGGCGATGAACGCGATCTTCTGGGCGACGGGATCGTGCTTGCCCAGCGGCTGACCCCACTGCTTGCGCTCGTTGGCCCACTCGCGAACGATCTTCAGCGAGTACTTACTGGCCCCCACGCAGATGGCGGGCAGCGACAGGCGTCCAGTGTTCAGCGTGCCCAGCGCGATCCTCAGCCCCTTGCCCTCACCCTGGATCACGTTCCCGGTGGGCACGAACACGTCCTTGAACTCGGTCACCGAGTTCTCGATCCCCCTCAGCCCCATGAACTCGTTGCGGTGCCGGACGGTGATGCCATCGGCGTCCATCGGGCAGATGAAGGCGGTGATTCCGCCCTTGGCGCCTTCGCGCTTGGGGACGACGGCCATCACCACGACCACGTCGGCGATCACGCCGTTGGTCGCCCACAGCTTGGTGCCGTTGATCAGGTAGCCACTGCCGTCCTCGGTCGGCACGGCGGAGGCCGACATGCGCGCGGGGTCCGATCCGACGTCAGGCTCGGTGAGCAGGAAGGCGGAGATGTGGTCCTTGGCCACCTTGGGCAGCCATTCGCGCTTCTGGGCCTCAGATCCGTAGGTCTTCAGCGGCTCGGGGAGACCGATCGACTGGTGGGCGGACAGCAGCGTCGAGATCGCAGCGTGCCAGGTTCCGGCCAGCGACAGCGCCCGGTTGTAGTCGACCTGGGTCAGGCCGAGGCCTCCGTACGCCTTGGGAATCTTCATTCCGAGCGCGCCGAGATCCTTCAGGCCCTGGATCAGGTCATCACCGAGCCTGCCGGTCGCCTCGATTTCCAGCGGGTCGACCCGCTCGGTCAAGAAGGCGCGCAACCGGCCCAGGAACTCCTGCCCATCGCGGGCACGCTCGGGGTCGGCTTTGGGCTGCGGATGGATGAGGTCGAGCTGGAAGTTGCCGAGATACATCTCGCGGCCGAAGGAGGGCTGCTGCCATTCGCTCTCGCGGCTCGCCTCGGCGACCTGCTTGGACTCTTCATATGTGGGATTGTTCGAAGACATGGACAATGTTTACCCGCGCGGGACGCTCTTTGCACCGGTGGGCCATCCGGATGGCCCACCGGCCCACCGTCGTCGGGCAACCTTGTCCATATGGCCCCACCCTTCCGCCGCCCGACGCGGTTGAATCCGCCCATGGACCCCGTTTTCCCATCCTCTGGACCTGAGACACCGCAACCTCGTCCCCTGATCGTCGTCAGCACCTCCGAACTTCGGCGCGGAGGTGTGGTCCAGGTCGCCGAGAGTGAGCCCGCGCGCCACGAGATGGTTCTCGGGCTGCGCTACCTGCAGGCGATCGAGGCCGCCGGCGGCATCCCGGTGGTTGCCGCGCCGATGCCCTCAGGGGGTCTGGAGGCACTGCTGGACCGAGCCGACGCGGTCTGCCTGTCGGGCGGTCCGGACCTGGACCCGGCCGGATACGGCGCCCAGCGCAGCTGCCGGGTCGGGCCGACCGAGCCCCAGCTGGACGTCTTCGAAATCGCGCTCGTTCGGGCCGCCGACGCGCGGCAGCTGCCCATTCTCGCCATCTGCCGGGGAATGCAGGTGCTCAACGTCGCCCGCGGGGGGACGCTTCACCAGCATCTCCCCGAGGTCGTCGGCGAGGCGATCGGTCACCGCCAGCGCCTGCCCGGGCACGTGCCGACCCACCCCGTCTCGGTGTCGCCCGACAGCCGCCTGGGACAGATCGTTGGCAGCAGCTGTCAGGTCAA
>JBBSFD010000151.1:0-1982 GCA_038239115.1 Candidatus Limnocylindrales bacterium
GGGCCTGCCGGGGCGGGATCTTTGGGCGGGCCTGAAGTCGATCGGCGTGGTGGTGTCGGAGTGCATCCGCGACGGGAAGGAGACGGCCGAGGTCCGTTACTACATCAGCAGCCTCGGGTTGGGTGTGAAGCGTTTCGCGCACGCCGTTCGGAGCCATTGGAGCATCGAGAATAGCTGCCACTGGAGTCTCGACGTGACTTATCGCGAGGATGAATCTCGCATCCGGGACAAGCACCTGCGCGAGAATTTTGCGTGGCTGAATCGCCTCACCTTATCGCTCCTGAAGCAGCATCCCGGTCGCGCGAGCTTGGCCATGAAACGACGCAGTTGCGGTTGGAGCGACAACTTCCTGCTGAAAGTCCTTAGGCGGCTCGCCAAAATAGATTGCCCGTTTGCTATTTCGGGCGGATGGCGTAGTTCCACTCGCCGTGAAACTTCTCTCGCTTGATCGAGAGGCCATCCATCTGCTGATCCGTGACCTCTCGGGCTAGCGGGTAACTGCCCCCATCCAACTCTGATCGGATCTCAAGCCCGGCCTTCGTCTTCGTGCCCCTGATCAGGTTGACGACCACTTCACGGCTCACCAGCGGGCGACCCCTCCAGTTCTCCGTGACGTGGCAGAACATCCGGTGCTCGATCTTGTTCCACTTGCTGGTACCCGGCGGGAAGTGGCACACCGAGATACTCACCCCGATCTCGTCGGCCAGTCGCTGCAACTCCACCTTCCACAGTCGGCAGCGGCTCCCATTGGAGCCCCCGCCGTCGGCCGTGATCAGCAACTTCTTCGCCTGCGGGTAGGCCCGGCTGCCCATCCGATCCCACCACCGACGGATCGTCTCGACGGCGAATTCGGCGGTGTCGTGATCGACGCCGACGCTGACCCAGCCGATGTTGGCCGCCATGTCATAGACCCCATAGGGGATGGCCTTGCCCAGGTCCTTGTCGGGGAAATCATGGACCCTCACCTTCTCCGGCTTCCCCTTGGGCCGCCACTCCCGTCCCCCGTTGCGATACGGCCCCACAAGCTCCTTCTTCTTGGTATCGACCGAGACCACGGGCTGGCCCTGCCGCTGGAACGCCTTGACCCTCCGGTTGATGTGCCGGAATTGGGCATCCCGATCCGGGTGACCCTTGCCCTCGATCGTCTTGCGATTGGACTGGAGACTGTAGCCCAGGTCATGGAGGAGCCGATTGACAGTCCGCTCGCTGACGACGTGCCCTAGGGCCCGGAGCCCCTCGGCCAATTTCTCGGCACTCTTGCAGGTCCACCGCAGGGGCGACATCGGGTCGCCACGGGTCACAGGGTCGACCAGCTTTTCCAATTCACGTAAGAGATCCGGGTCATGATCGATCAGCGGTTTGCGTCCGGCACCCGGGGGACGCAGCCGCCCTCCTGGGAGTGACCCTTCATCGTCGGGCGTCGGGAGATCCAACTCCTTCAATCCCGCACGGATAGTAGCCCGTGCGAGCCCGGTGGCCTCGGCGACCCGGATGATCCCGCCTCGACCAAGCGATCGGGCCTCGACGGCGGCCCAGAGCCGGCGAGCCCGCTCATCAAGGAGAGGTCTGAGGGTGATGTACTTCGCCTGGACGATCTGAGTGAGGGGGTTCGGCATGCATTGGAGTGTAACGGCAGACAGGTCGAAACGGGCAATCTATTTTGGCGAGCCGCCTTACCGGCGGATGGTGCCGCAAATCCTCCAGGCCCTGGACTTCCGCTCGAACAACCGCCGCCATCGCCCGGTCATCCAGGCCCTCGATCTCCTGAAGCGGTACGCCGACACCAAGCTGCACACCTTCCCCGTCGAGGAAGACGTGCCGATCGACGACGTGGCACGCGGACTCTGGCGGGAAGCGATCATCGAGGAGGATGCCGAGGGGCGGTCGCGCGTCAACCGGATCACCTATGAGATTTGTGCCCTGGAGGCGCTCCGCGACAAGCTGCGTTGCAAGGAAGTCTGGGTGGTCGGCGCCAATCGCTA
>JBBSFD010000152.1:0-1883 GCA_038239115.1 Candidatus Limnocylindrales bacterium
GCCGCCGATGATGATCACCGCGTAGGCCAGCAGCATCCATGCATCGAGCGGGGCCCACCAGAAGTCGAGCGGCTCCACCCGGCTCGTGCCCAGCACCACGAAAGCCACGACCAGCCCGATGTTGGACGGGTTGAAGACGTGCGAGCCGCGGTAGCGGATGACGTACTTGGTCAGCAGCGACAGGCCGGCCACGATCGCGAAGATGTACCAGCCGTAGAACGTCCAGTGGTCGTCGAGAGGCGTCCCGACCACCCGCAGGATCAGGGCCACGCCGCTGCCGGTCAGCATCGCGCTGGCCGGCCAGACGAAGGCCCGCGCCTGCCGGAAGGTGATCGCCACCTCGAGCACGGCACAGGTCAGGATCGCGGCCAGGATCTGGGGCACGCTCACCTGGAAATGCAGGGCGACCTGGCCCAGCACGTGGATCGTGATGACCACGGCGGCCACGTGCAGGCGCGGGTCGCGCCGGTTGGGCAGGACCAGGGGGTAGGTCTGGCTGCCGAACGATATGGTCCGGCCGGTCACCGATTGCGCCGGCTGCCCGGCCGCCTGAGAGCCCAAGGTCGCGGGCTTAGCTCGGCACGGAGGTGACGCGCTGGTCGCTGTAGCCGTGCGCGGCGATCTCCGACGCCCGGGACCGGTAGGCCTCGGCCGTCGGCGGGGTCTTGGCCCGGAAGCCATCGACCATCCGGTTGTACATCGAGAAGGCAGCCGCGATCAGGACCGCCAGCTGGACGTCGGCGTCGGACGCACCGGCCTCCTGGGCGGCGTCCACATCGGCCGCGCTCAGCTCGCGCGGGTTGGCCCGGACCGTCCGGGCGATATGGAGGAGTGCGCTCATCTTGGCGTCGAAGCCATCCGACGAGCCTTGCTTCAGGACGTCGACCAGGGGCAGGAGGTCGCTCGCCCCGGTGTGCTCAAGCAGGGCACTGGCGAATGCGCCGTGGGAATCCATGCAATAGAAGCAGTCGTTGGCGGCCGAGACCGCCGTCGCCAGCATCTCCCGCTGGGGTCGGCTGATCGTCGCGCCGGGGAAGTCGTTGACCAGCAGCTCGTCGGCCAGGCCGCGCAGGTGGACGCCCAGGCCAGGCGTCAGCCGGATGGCCGCGAGGATGCCGGGGGCGTCGGGCAGGCTGCCGACCAGGATGTCTTCATTCGAGCGCGCGAGTCGCTCATCTTCACGAGCCATTGGGCAAGCTCCAGGATTCAAATGGTCAGTGCCGGGGAGTATGACGTAGGACCGTCCACGGCCGCCAGCAACCCGGGCCCCAGGTCGCACGTTCGGATCAGCGCAGGTCGGTGACCGGCTCGAGCGGCAGCACAAGCGGCGGCCGGGGCGCCTGGCTGAAATCGAACTCGGCCGCCAGGTTGCCCAGGCCCGGCGCATTCTCGCGGACATCGGGCCGCGAATCCGGCCGGCCATCGGTCAGCGGATCGAGCCTGGCCCCGCCCAGGAAGTCGTCCTCGATGAACTTGAGGTAGGCGTCGAAGGACAGGGTCTGGTGGTCGATATAGCCGGTCCGGGCGAACGGGCTGATCAGCAGGCCGGGCACGCGCAGGCCGTAGCCGTTGGCGTCGACCGTCGGCGGCACCACGTGGTCGTAGAAGCCACCCCAGTCGTCCCAGGTCAGGAAGATCGCCGTGCTCGCCCAGTCCGGCCCGGTCATGACCGTGTTGACCAGGTTGGTGACATAGCTCTGGCCGGTCGAGATGAGGGCCGGCGGGTGCTCGCTGTCCCTGGCGTTGGGGACCACCCAGCTGACGGCCGGCAGGCTGCCCGTCGCAGCAGCCGAGGTGAAGCTCGAGATGTCCTGGATGTTGGCGAGCTGCCCGTCAGCGTGGACGTCGTCGAAGCCGGGCAGCGGGTTCCAGATGCCGGGCAC
>JBBSFD010000153.1:0-1796 GCA_038239115.1 Candidatus Limnocylindrales bacterium
GACGGAACGAGAACGTCCGGCACCCTCGGGGTGAGGAGCCCAATCAACGGATGGATTGGCAACCCGACCTCGCGCATCACCCAGCCGCCGAATGCCCGGAGCGTGCGCACCCGCCCCGCCAGGGAGTTCGGCGACAGCGGTCGAGTCCGACCGGATTGTGCTGCGAGCAGCCAGCGGCGGGCGACGACCGTCGAAAGATCGGCCAGCACGGGGGCGCGACCGGTGTGGCGCGCCGCGAAGTCCAAATACTCGCGCAGGAATGATCGATACCAGTCGATGGTGCGTCGACTCCGACCACCAACCTCGAGCGCGACCAGATACTCGTCGATCAGGTCGCGCAGCGACAGCTCATGGACCCCCGGTGCCAAAGCCCGGGCTACGGCTCGCACGTCTGCAACTCCAGGTAGCGTTGAAAGAGCCTGTCGTGGACGGCGTAGCGTCCTCGGCGGCCGTCGGCGAAACGGTTGATTTCACCCGCCACGGCCAGGCGATGCAGGGACTGGCGCGTGGCCCCCGGCAGCACGCCAAACCGCATTGCCTCGGCCTCGAGGTCGCCCGACGGACGCGGTTCTGCACTTCGACCAACCATGGTCACAACCTTCCGGTCGGTCGGCGACATTCGCGTCCAACGAGCGGCGAAGATCTCCTGACTGACGGAGGCGAATGCCCGCTCGAAGGCGACCGCAAACTCCGCCCGGGTGACCCGCCCGGCGACTGCCGCGTCGAACGCGAAATAGCCAAGTTTCTGGAGGTAGTAGGGCCGTCCGCTGGCGAGGTTGACGATCTCCGTGACGACGTCGGGGTCGAACCGGACCGCTGTTTCCTCCGCGGGTTCGACAATCGCCCGTGTGGCATCTCCGACATCGAGCGGTCCGAGCGAGAGGGGCTCAAAGAACCGAACCAAGGGCTCATGGGCTGAGCGCACGGCATCGAAGAGGCCCGACGACGCGGCAACCAGAAGCGCAAACGGCAGGTCGGCCGCATATAGCTCGAGGGCGCAAGCGCGCAGTCGCAGGAGCACGTCACCGGTTAGCGGGAGCAGGTCAACGTCGTCGATCAGTACCAGTGCAGCCCGCTGCCGATGAGCTTGGTGCTCGACCAACCGTCGGAGCGCCCTACGCAACTCCAGCTCGGGATCACGTGCTGGGCGACGGATGTTGGCCCGCGCGACGCCTACATCGAGACCCACCTCGAGGTCCAAGTGCTGCGGCCAGTCGGTCGCGAGCTCGGCATCGATCGCCGTGACGAGCCCAGCGAAGAATTCATCCGCCGACTGGGGGTAGGCCATGGAGAGGACAACAGCATCGCCGGCTTGTTGGCGCAGTCGGCGCCAATGCATCAGCAGCGTGGTCTTGCCGATCGCCCATTCGCCGACAAGCGCGGAGTGCTGGGGCTGACCTTCGAGCGTTCGGGCGACCCGCGCCTCGAAAATGGCCGTCTCGCGCTCGCGCCCAGCCAGCAGCGGCGGGAGGATGCCGCTACCTGGTCTGAATGGGTTCGTCGATCGAGTTTGTGACAATTGTTTCAAATCCTGTAACAAAGCTCCGAGGTAGGTAGACCGGGGAACGCCGCCTGGGCATTCCCCGGCCAGGTTGTGCACCTGGTATCCACACTCCCTTACGGCGTGCTGACCGGGACGCGGAACCACGAGCGGCTGCGGGCCGCGTTGTGGACCACGTCGAGGTAGACCTCGCTGTAGGGGACGCTGCCTTGCTCGATGACTGCCCAGAGGCAGTTGAGCATCGCGCTTGCGACCATCAGGTTGGTCACGACGAGCTGGGGCCGTTCGGCCGCGA
>JBBSFD010000154.1:0-1734 GCA_038239115.1 Candidatus Limnocylindrales bacterium
CTCCATCGACGAGCTCAAGGTCCGGATCCTGAAGGGCATCGACGAGTTCAACGAGGCGCCCGTCGTGTTCCGCTGGAACAAGTTCGACCTGGGACTGGTCTGATGTGTAAGCATCCGAACGGAACGCTCTACTAGATCGCCTTCGATGCGCAGGTACGTGCGCGATTGCATTGGAGCTCCTTTCGTTCAGCGGTTCGGTCGCCCCGAAGGGCCCTGAGTCCGGCACGCCGGATGGCATCGCCGGAACCCAGGGGTTCCCACGGGGGATGACCGAGGCCAACGTGTCTAGATCGAGCGACCCTTCACGCCGGCTGCCTTTTGGAACTCAATCTCGTCGCCCGGGTGAACGACGAAGTCGTCGTCGGCCCGGGTGCCGTTGACCGTCACGAGCGCATCGCGGGGGATGTTGAAGACCTGTTCAAGGGCCTTCCAGATCCCGCGGACCGTCTTGCCGGCCAGATCGAGTTCGAGCTCGTTGACGCCGTAGATGACCTTGGTCGTCTCGGGCGCCTGCATCGTCTGCATCTGAAGAAACCTCCATGTGGAACGAACGCCGCATGACAAGGAAAGACCTGAGGCAGACGAAGGCAGGCGCGGCGTCCTGCCCTCTTGATGCGATCGGCGAGGATCGGCCCCAGACCCAGAGTGCGCAACAATTGCGAACGCCGGCGGGCGCGCAGGCCGCCGGTGTCATCGAACCCCTTCGGGGCATCACCTCCTTTCCGGCGCGGATGTGCATCCGCCACCCGAACGTGAGAGAGAGTCCCGACCAGGAACGACGAGCCGTCGACGAGCAACGCCCGAACGAACCGAAACCGGTCGCGCCACGCCCAGCGAGGGCGGAACACGACCTGAGTTGCGGATCGTCGAGGAGCATTCCTCGCAACGACCGATTCCCGGTCGGACTCCGTCCACGTATGGGTGGCGGCACGCCTCGCGCGATCGCACGCATCGAAGTGCACGCGATTGGCAGCACTATGTGGTTGGTAAGGTGCTTCAGTCGTCGCTGACGCGAAAGCGTCCCGACGCCGGCGCTGGACCGATCACGACATCAGCCGCGGGAGCTCGTGCCGGGGAGCTCGCTACCCGTTCGATGATCGAACGTGACGGGCGGCTGAAGCGCTCAGGTACGCAACCACTGGCCTCAGCCACCCACCGTGAGCGTGGGCCGGGCTCGCCTACGGGTCAATGCCAGATGTGTACGAGATTGTGTACGACTGAACGCACTTCTACGTGCGACAAGGCCGTGGCCGAGGGCCCCGCGGAGCCGGTGACAGCGGCCATGGAATCCTGAACGCGGGCGGCCATCTGCCTGAACGCTCGCGGCCACGAAAACTGCCCGCAGGCGGCCACCAGATCTGCGCGCCCTCGAGATGAAGACGCGTCCCTCCCGGTTCACTGGGGTTGCTGAGATCCCAGGAACCGAGGAGGGACACCGTGAAGTCTGCCGGAGAGGCCATGGAGATCCTGGAGGCGTTCGACCTGACGGGCAGCCTGCGCGGCGCGGCGGAGCTGGCCGGCTGCTCACCGAACACCGTCGCCCGGTACGTACGACTTCGGGCGAGAGGTCGGGCGCTGAGCGAGCCGACCAGGCGTGATCAGCTCATCGATCCGTATCTGGCCAAGGTCGAGGAATGGGTCGAGCGCTCGCATGGCAGGGTCCGAGCGGACGTCGTCCACGACAAGCTGCGTGCCCTCGGCTTCGGCGGCTCGGAGCGGACGAGCCGACGCGCC
>JBBSFD010000155.1:0-1603 GCA_038239115.1 Candidatus Limnocylindrales bacterium
GAGCGAGCCGGGGAAGCCATCGCCGGAGGAGATCGTCGTGCAGCGCCGCGTCGTGGTACTTCTCGGGGTCGGTCACCCAGGCGACGGCATCGACCCGCGGCAGGATCGCCTCCACGCGCGCCCGATGATCCGCAGCGATCGAGTCCATGTCGGGCAGGTCGAGGATCGCAACCGCACCGAGATCCCGGGCCCGGTGCTCGCGGACGTCCTGGACGCCAAGCCACTCGAGCAACGGACCCAGCGCGACGAGCTGGTCCGCGGGGACCCAGGCGATGGGCTGGCTGGTCGTGGGCCTCAGGACGGACGCCGCGCTCACGCGCTCGCCGGCGAGGGCATTGAGCAGGCTGGACTTGCCGACGCCGGTCCCGCCCACGAGGGCGAGCACGTAGACGTAGCCCGGAAAGCCGATCCGGCGAGCGGCTTCCTCTCGCGCCTCGCGAGCGGCTTCCGTGGGCAGGCCGAGTCTGTCCGCGGCATCAGCCCCATCGAGCAGCAGGCTGAGGCACCCATCGAGCGGATCTCGGGGGTCGGAGAAGGTCTGGCGGGCGGCCGCCCCACCCAGGTCCGTCATCCGTCGGCTGATGGCAGGGTGCGGACCGCCGCGGCGGCCTCGCGGAGATCCACAGCCAACTCGGGAAGGACCCCGGTCGCGGGCAGCAATCGATCGTAGCGCGCCCGCTCCTCATCGAACGTCGCCGTCAGGGCGTCCTGCAGCCGGCGCCGGGCGTTGCTTATGAGCTCGACCATTGCGGCCTCACCGAAGAGCGCGGAAAGGAGCTTCTGATTAAGGAATGCCGTGGCCGCGGCGACACCCACTTCGGCCCCGGTAAGGCCGCCCGTATGCAGGAAGGTGCCGAGCATGACACCCGTGCCAAGGACATTGACGCCCACGGAGGCGCTGCGGGCGAAGAGCCGCTTGGACCGGCCGTGGAGCTGGATGTCGGTGACGATGCTCTCGATCCAGCCTTCGAGGCGGGTCCGCAATCGCGCATCGAAGTCGGGAGAGGGGAGCCACAGGTCGGCGTCCTCGGCCACGACCGAGGCCATCCCCGGTTCGTCGGACCAGGCTGTGGCAGTGCGTCGAGCGGCTTCGGCCGCCTCCAACCGGGCGACGGCGACCAGGTCATCCGTGGTGGCCGTCCGCAGCTCAGCGACCGGGGCAGTGGCCGGCCGGAAGACGGCCCCGATGGCGCCCCGGATCCGGCCGATACCCTCGGAGAAGAACCTGGTCATCTGGTCGGCCCCGACGAAGGACTGCCAGTGCCGAAGCGCTTCCTCGCGCAGGAACGTGCCCTGACGGATCTGCTGGTGCAGCGCGACGAGGGCCGCTTCGTAGGTCCGATCGGCGAGCCGCCGGAGCGCCTCGACATCGATGGTCTCGTGATCCGTGTCGTCGGCGATCCGGTCAAGGCTCTCACCCAGCCCGGCCAGCGATCCGGTCAGAGCGCGGGTCGCGAGTTCGATCCGCGCCGCCCGATCGGAACGGAGTCGGGCGATCTCGTCCATGACGGGCCCGATCGCGGACGGGGCCAGCCGGTCGCCGGTCTCGTTCACGGAGCCTTCCTGCACGGCGACGACTTCGCGCGGTGCCCGCGCGGGTCCA